>NZ_JAYDZY010000001.1:0-884901 GCF_035607575.1 Georgenia sp. H159
AGCCAGAGGCGCCCGCCCCAACCACCGGGGACGGGCGCCTCACCCTGCCTCTTGACAGAGAGCCACTACATATCAGATGGGTGGTGGGCCAGGGCGACGACGCGCGGGTCGGCCGGCAGGGCCCGGACTGGCAATTCCGAGGGGTGGGCCTCGCCCGCCCTTTTCCACGCGCCAGGCGGGACGCCCGGCCCCGACAAGCGACGGGCGCAGCTTCTGTGGGTCCTCTACAACCACAAGTTACGCTTCCGTAGCCTACGCTTGCGTAGGTTCGGGGCCGACCCCCGGCGTGAGGAGGCAGGACCGATGGAGGTGGTCACCACCATGGACACACTGACACCGCGACCTGGGACGAGTAGCTCGGCAGATCCCGATGAGCTCGTCCGGCTCCTCGACCCCGCGGGTCGCCGCCTCGACCACAGCCGTTACGACCGGTGGGCCGCCCGCCTGGGCCCCGCCGAGCTGCGCGAGCTCTACCGCGACATGGTCCTGGCCCGGCGCTTCGACACCGAGGCGACCGCACTGCAGCGGCACGGAGAGCTCGGGCTGTGGCCACCCAGTCTCGGGCAGGAGGCGGCGCAGGTGGGTTCCGGGCGCGCGATGCGCCCGCAGGACTTCGTCTTCCCCTCCTACCGTGAGCACGCGGTGGCCCACACGCGGGGGATGGACATGCGCGAGCTCCTCCGGGTGTTCCGCGGCATCGAGCACGGCGGCTGGGACCCCCTGGCCCACAACTTCCACCTCTACACCTTCGTCATCGGCTCCCACACGCTGCACGCCACCGGCTACGCCATGGGCATCCAGCGTGACGGCGACGTCGCGACCGGGGACGCCGACCGCGACCGCGCGGTCGTCGTCTACTTCGGCGACGGCGCCACCTCGCAGGGCGACGTCCACGAGGCGATGGTCTTCGCCGCCGTGAACAACGCGCCCGTCGTCTTCGTCTGCCAGAACAACCAGTGGGCGATCTCCGTGCCGTCCAGCGGCCAGACCACCGTCCCGCTCGCCCGCCGCGGCGCCGGCGTCGGCATCCCGTCGGTCCGCGTCGACGGCAACGACGTGCTCGCGAGCTACGCGGTGACCGCCGAGGCGCTCGAGCGCGCCCGCAGCGGCGGCGGGCCCACCCTCATCGAGGCCTTCACCTACCGGATGGGTGCCCACACGACGTCCGACGACCCCACGCGCTACCGCACGAGCGCGGAGGAGGACTACTGGCGCGACCGCGACCCGATCGACCGGCTGCGCGCCCACCTCGGTGACCAGGGCCTCGCGGACGACGCCTTCTTCGCCGAGGTCGAGGCCGCCGCCGAGGAGCTCGGCGCCGCCACGCGCGACTACTGCCGGGCGCTGACCCCGGCGGGCCCGGAGCAGATGTTCGACCACGTCTACGGCGCGCCCCACCCCCAGGTGGCCGGCGAGCGGGAGTGGTTCGCCGGCTACCGGGACTCCTTCGAGGACGCGGAGGCCGGCCGATGACCGCGACGACCACGGCGGCACCCACCCCTCTCGCCAAGGCGATCACCGCGGGCCTGCGCGCGGCGATGCGCCGCGACGAGAAGGTGCTCCTCATGGGCGAGGACATCGGCGCCCTCGGCGGCGTCTTCCGGGTGACCGACGGGCTGCAGGAGGAGTTCGGCCGCGATCGCGTCGTCGACACCCCCCTCGCCGAGTCCGGGATCATCGGGACGGCGATCGGCCTCGCCATGGCCGGCTACCGCCCCGTCTGCGAGATCCAGTTCGACGGGTTCATCTTCCCGGGCTTCGACCAGATCACCACCCAGCTGGCCAAGCTGCGCTACCGGTCGGCGGGACGGCTCCAGGTGCCGGTCGTCATCCGCGTGCCCTACGGCGGCGGGATCGGCGCGATCGAGCACCACTCCGAGTCGCCCGAGGCGCTCTTCGCCCACACCCCCGGGCTGCGCGTCGTCACGCCGGCCACCAGCGCCGACGCGTTCACCATGATCCAGCAGGCCATCGCCTCCCCGGACCCGGTGCTGTTCTTCGAGCCCAAGGCGCGGTACTGGGACCGCGCCGAGGTCGACGTCGACGCCCCGGTCGACCTCGGTGAGACCGGCGTGACCGAGGGCCTGCACGGCGCCCGGGTGGTCCGCACCGGCCGGGACGCCACGCTCGTCGGCTACGGGCCGACCGTCAAGACGCTCCTCGCCGCCGCCGAGGCCGCAGCCGCGGAGGGGCACGAGCTGGAGGTCATCGACCTGCGCTCGGTCTCGCCCCTGGACATCCCCTCCGTCGCCGAGTCCGTGCGGCGCACCGGGCGGCTCGTCGTCGCGCACGAGGCGCACACCTTCTTCGGTGCCGGTGCAGAGATCGCCGCCCGCGTCACCGAGGAGTGCTTCTACAGCCTCGAGGCCCCCGTGCTGCGCGTCGGCGGCTTCCACACGCCCTACCCGGCCTCCGCCCACGAGGACGAGTACCTGCCCGGCCTGGACCGGGTGCTCGACGCCGTCGACCGCGCCCTGGCGTACTAGCCGCGGCCCGAAGGAGAACCTGTGCCGAGCTACCAGCAGTTCAAGCTCCCGGACGTCGGTGAGGGCCTCACCGAGGCCGACATCGCCGAGTGGCACGTCGCCGTCGGCGACAGCGTCACGGTCAACCAGAACCTCGTGGAGATCGAGACCGCCAAGTCCCTCGTCGAGCTGCCCGCCCCGTGGGCGGGCGTCGTCACCCAGATCCTCGTCCGCGAGGGTGAGACGGTCCCGGTCGGCGCGCCCATCGTCGTCATCGACGTCGACCCGGACGGGCCCGCACACGACGACGGCGCCCCGGCCGCCGACTCGACGACGAGCGGTGACGTGCTCGTCGGCTACGGGACGAAGGAGGCATCGGGGGCCCGGCGGCGCCGGCGTACCTCACCGGCTTCCCCGGCACCGGCCGCGCAGGATCCCGACCCGCGACCGGCCGAGCCGGCCGCGGAGGCGTCGGGGAGCCGGTCACCCGCCCCGGCAGGTGCGCCGCTCGCCCCGCAGGAGCCCGCCCGCGTGAGCGGAGCGCGCGCAGCCGAGGCCGCTGCCGCGCGCGTCCCGGCACCACCGGCCGCCGTCGGAGCGCCGAGCCCGGGCTCGGTGACAGCGCAGCCGGGAGGCAACGGCACCGCGCGCACCAGCGCCCCCTCGCCCTCGGTGCTCGTCAAGCCCCCGGTGCGCAAGCTCGCCAAGGACCTCGGCGTCGACCTCTCCGCGGTCGCGGCGACCGGTCCCGGCGGGATCATCACCCGGGAGGACGTGCTCGCCCACACCCAGCGGTCCGGGGCCGAGGAGCTCGCCACCTACCCGGGGGACGACAACCCGTGGCTCTCCGACGGCGTCGTGTCCAGCGACGGCCGGCGGACGCGGGTGGCGGTGCGCTCGGTACGTCGCCGGACCGCCGAGGCGATGGTCAACTCGGCGTTCACCGCCCCGCACGTCACCGTCTTCCACACGGTGGACGTCACCCGCTCGATGAAGCTCGTCGAGCGGCTCAAGGGGGACCGTGCGTTCACCGACGTGCGCGTCACCCCGCTCCTGCTGGCCGCCAAGGCCCTCGTCCTGGCGGTGCGCCGCCACCCGCAGATCAACGCCTCGTGGGACGACGACGCGCAGGAGATCGTCTACAAGCACTACATCAACCTCGGCATCGCCGCGGCGACGCCCCGCGGCCTCGTGGTCCCCAACATCAAGGACGCGCACCGGCTCGACCTGCACGAGCTCGCCACCGCCATCGCGGACCTCACCGCGACGGCCCGGGAGGGCAGGACGACGCCGCAGGCGATGTCCGACGGCACCATCACGATCACCAACGTCGGGGTCTTCGGCATCGACACCGGCACGCCGATCCTCAACCCGGGCGAGTCCGCGATCCTCGCCTTCGGTGCCATCCGCAAGCAGCCGTGGGTGCACAAGGACAAGGTCAAGCCGCGGTGGGTCACCCAGCTGGCGCTGTCATTCGACCACCGCCTGGTGGACGGCGAGCTGGGCGCGCGCGTCCTCGCGGACGTCGCCCGCCTGCTCGAGAACCCCGACATGGGCCTCGTCTGGAGCTGAGCGGGAAGAAGCCCCGCGGACACGGTGCGAGCCGGCTCCCGCCGTCACCGTGTGGGGTTCAGGTCCGCTGGAGACCCGAACCCCACACGGTGTCAGCCGACCGGTCGGGGTCGGTCAGCCCAGCGTCGCCGGCAGCTCGCCCGGTCCCTCACCCAGGACGTGCTCCGCGAGGAACGCGAGGTTGACCTCGTACCAGACCTTGGCGTTCTGCGGGGTGAGGATCCAGTGGTTCTCGTCGGGGAAGTAGAGGAACCGGTGCGGGCTGCGTCCCTCGTCGTCGGCCGGGAGCCCGGACCTCGAGAGCAGCTCGTACCAGAGGCGCAGGCCCTCGCCGATCGGCACGCGGTAGTCCTTGTCCCCGTGGATGACGAGCATCGGCGTGCGGATGCTGCCCACGTGCAGGTGCGGGGAGTTGGCCAGGGCCATCTCCGGTGACATCTCCCGGCCCCAGTACCAGGCCGCGTCCGTCGTCGGGCCAAAGGAGTCCAGGGCCCACAGGCTCGCGTGGGTGACGACCGCCCGGAAGCGGTCGGTGTGCCCGGCGACCCAGTTGGCCATGTACCCGCCGAAGGAGCCGCCCATCGCGGCGGTGCGTGAGGCGTCGACGTCCTGGCGCTGCTCGACGGCGTCGGTGACGGCGATGAGGTCGGTGTAGGGGGCGCCTCCCCAGGCGCCCCAGCCGCGCTGGATGAAGTCCTGCCCGTAGCCGGTGGACAGGGCTGGGTCCGGCAGCAGCACCGCGTAGCCGCGGGCGACCATGATCCACGGGTTCCAGCGCCAGGACCACGCGTTCCACGAGCCGAGCGGCCCGCCATGGATCCACAGCAGCAATGGCGCGGGGGCGGCGGCACCGGCGCCCTCGGGCAGCGCGAGCCAGGCGCGGACCCGTGAGCCGTCCTCGGCCGTCGTCTCGACCTCGGTGAGCGTGCCCGGGAGCGCGGGGCGCTGCGCCGGGCCGCGCAGGACGGTGACCTCGGCATCGCCCTCGGACAGCGTGCCCAGGTCGATGCGCACGACCTCCGCGGGGTAGGCGTAGGAGGAGCGCAGGGCGTAGGCGGCGCTCCCGTCCGGTGCGACGACGATGTCGGTGAGCGCACCCTCGCCGGTCAGCCGGGTGACGGTGCCCCCCTCGAGCCCGACGTGGAACAGGCGGGAGCGGCCGTCGTCGTCCGCGACGACGAGCAGCCCCGAGCCGTCCGGCAGCCAGCGGACCTGAGCGGGCCAGCGGTCCCACTCGGCTGCCACGGCACGGGGCTCACCACCGGCGGTGTCGACCACCTCCAGCGACATGCGGGGGGCCCACTCTGCGGTGCTGCGCGTCTCGCGCACGTACGCGACCCGGCGGCCGTCCGGGCTGATCCGCGGTCCGGCGACCTCCGCCTCGGTGTCGTCGACGAGCACGGACTGGGAGCCGTCGGCCAGGTCGGTGCGACGCAGCTGGGTGCGCACCGAGCCGCGCGCCTCGGGGACGTTCCACGTGGAGACGACGAAGCTGCCGTCCGGGGCGAGGTCGACGTCCGCCTCGGTCAGCGCCCCGCCGGCACCCGGGGTGAGGTCGCGCAGCTCGTGGCTGCCACGCGGTGCCGTCGCGTCGTCGTCCGTCCCGACGGCGGTCCGGGCCGCGTCGAAGGACGACGCGGCGTCGTCGTCGGCGGGCTCGGCCGCGTAGATCCGCGGCAGGGCGGGGCCGAGGTCGTGGTCCCAGTACCGCACCGGGTAGCCGGTGTGGAGGATCGCGCTGACCTTCTGCTCGGTGCGGGCCTTGCGCAGCCGGTGGTCCTCGTCCGGGCTGGTCGCGGACGGCAGGCTGTTCGCCACGACGGTGACGACGGCGGCGCGGGCAGCGGCGCTGAGCCCGGAGACCCCACCCGGGTGGGCGGCCAGCAGCGTGGCCTCCCCGCCGGCCGCGGGCAGCGACCACACGGCGGGCTTGGCGTCGTCGTCGGTGCCCCGCTTGGCGACGAAGAGGAGGTCACCGTCGCCCGTGAAGGTCGGCTGCGACTCGCCCGTGGGCCCGTGCGTGAGGCGGCGGGCGGGCCGGTCACCGGCCGGGTCCACCTCCCACAGCGCGGACCGGTACCCGGTGCGATCCTCGTCGAGGGTGCTGACGGTGGTGACCAGCCGCCGCCCGTCGGGGGACAGGGCGAGGCCGCCGAGGCGGGGCAGGGCGACGTAGTCGTCGAGGTCGTGGAAGGGGGTGTGGCTCACCTGCCTGTCCTATCACGCGTCGTGGGTCCTCCCCAGCGCGACGAGCACCTTCCCCGAGGCCTGGGAGTCGCGGGCGAGGGCGAAGGCCTCCACCGCCCGCTCCGCAGGCAGCTCGTGGGTGATGACCCGCTCGATCCTCGGCTCCGCGTCGAGCAGCGACACGGCTGCGTCGATCTCGTCGCGGAAGCGGAAGGACCCGTGGACGGTCAGCTCCTTGGCGATGACCGGTGCGAGGTTGATGCCCCTCGGCTCGTCGGGGACCATCCCCAGCTGGACGTGGACGCCGGCCCGCCTGGCGGCGACGAAGGCGCTGGTGATCGAGGCGGGGACGCCGGAGCACTCGAGGACGACGTCGAAGGACTCCGCGGGCACCTCGTCCCGGGTCACGTCGATCGTGTGGTGCGCCCCCAGGGCGGCCGCCCGCTCGAGGGGCGCGGGCAGGACGTCCGTGGCCGTCACCGTGTCCGCGCCCCGGGCGAGAGCGGCCGCGACGGTGAGCAGCCCGATCGGACCGGCCCCCGTGACGAGCACCCGGCGGCCCTCGACGCCGCCCGCCACCGCGACGCCGTGCAGGCCCACCGCGAGCGGCTCGGCCAGCGCAGCACGCCGCAGCGGGAGCGAGGCGGGCAGCACCCGGACCATCGACCGGTCGACGAGGAGCAGCTCGCTCATCCCGCCCTGCGTGTGCGGCCAGGTCGACGCGCTGCCGAGATACGCGCCGCCGGGCCACAGGTGGGGGCGGTCCTCGACGCCGTGCTGCGCCTGGCCGAAGGTCGCCGGGTGGACCGCCACGGGCGTTCCCGGCGCCAGCTCGCCGTCGGGGTCGAGGTCGACGGTCCCGGAGACCTCGTGACCCGGGACGAGCGGCTCCCGCACGACGAAGGCACCGTTCGCGCCGTCGTAGTAGTAGTGCAGGTCCGACCCGCAGATGCCCGCGTAGGCGACCCGGAGACGCACCTGCCCGGCGGCCGGCACGGGGGTGGGGACCTCGGCGAGCTCGATGTCCTCCTTGCCGTTGATGACGACGGCCCTCATGGCTGCCCTCCCCGCGGGTGGCGTGCGGTCAGACGACCGCCGTCATCCCGCCGTCGACGAAGATGTTCTGGCCCGAGACGAAGCTCGACGCCGCGGAGCTGAGGAAGACCAGGGTGCCGATGAGCTCCTCGAACCTGCCCCAGCGGCCCGCGGGCGTCCGGGCTACGACCCACGCGTTGAACTCCTCGTCCTCGACGAGGGCGCGGTTGAGCTCGGTGGCGAAGTAGCCGGGGGAGATCGCGTTGACCTGAATGTTGAACCGGGCGAGGTCGGCGGCCATGCCCTTCGTGAGCATGACCAGGCCGCCCTTCGTCGCCGAGTAGGGGGCGATGGTCTGCCGCGCCAGCTGGGACTGCACCGAGCCGATGTTGACGACCTTGCCCGACCCTCGCTCGGCCATCCCGCGGGTGACCTGCTGGGAGACGTAGAAGGCGCTGCTGAGGTTGGCGGCCACGATGTCGTCCCAGTCCTGCGGGTCGAAGTCGTTGAAGGGGGCACGCCGCTGGATCCCCGCGTTGTTGACCAGGACGTCGGGCACCCCGTGCTCGGCGACGAGGGCGCCGATACCGCTCCGGACGGCGGCGGGGTCGGTGACGTCGAAGGTGACGGCGACGACCTCTGTGCCGCCACCCGCCGCGGCCACCTGCTCCCGTGCCCGAGCCAGCGCCCCGGTGTCACGGCCGTGCAGCACCACGCGCGCCCCGTGCTCGGCCAGCCCGGTCGCCAGCGCGAGCCCGAGGCCGCGCGAGGAACCGGTGACGAGCGCGAGGCGCCCGGTGAGGTCGAACAGCGACGCGGTCATCAGAAGATCGCGAAGACGGCGAAGGCGAAGACGAAGCCGACGACCGACTGCAGGGTCTGCTGGACGGTCCAGGTCTTGAGGGTGGTCTTGACGTCCATCCCCATGAGCCGGCCGACCAGCCAGAAGCCGGAGTCGTTGACGTGGCTGGCGAAGACCGAGCCGGCCGCCGTCGCAAGTGTGATTGCGACGATCTGCAGCTCACTGAAGTCCCCGGCCGCGACGGCGGGGGCCATCAGACCGGCCGCGGTGACAAGCGCAACGGTCGCCGAACCCTGGGCGACGCGCAGGATGACGGCGATGAGCCAGGCCGCGACGATCACCGGCACGCCGATGTCACCGAGCACGTCGGACAGGGCGTCGCCGATTCCCGAGAGCCGCAGGACGCCGCCGAACATGCCACCCGCCCCGGTGATGAGGATGACCGACGCGACCGGGCCGAGCGAGGAGTCGACGATCTTCTCCAGGGCGGTGCCGTTCTCGCCACGGCGGTGACCGAGGACGAACAGCGCGACGATGACCGAGATGAGTAGCGCGACGGGAGCGGTCCCGATCGCGGCAAGCACCTGGACCCAGGTCTGGGTGTCGTCCACGACCCCCGCGGAGCCGAGGAAGTCGAGCCCGGTGTTGAGGAAGATGAGGAGGAGCGGCAGGAGCAGGATGCCGACGACGGTGGCGACACTGGGTGGGTTGACCTGCGTGTCGTCGTCGACGCTGCCGAACAGGGCGGGGACGGGCAGGATGAACCGCTTTCCGACGAACGTGCCCCACAGGTAACCGGTGAGGTACCAGATGGGGAAGGCGAGGATGATCGCGACGAGCAGCACGAGGCCGATGTTGGCGTCGTAGAGCTCGGAGGCCGCGACAGGCCCCGGGTGCGGCGGCACGAAGACGTGCATGACCGAGAAGGCGGTGGCCGCGGGCAGGCCGTAGAGCAGCACGTTGTTCCCGAGCCGACGCGCGACGGCGAAGATGATCGGGAGCATGACGATGAGCCCGGCGTCGAAGAAGATCGGGAAGCCGAACGCCAGAGAGGCGAGGCCCAGGCCCAGCGGTGCTCGTTTCTCGCCGAAGATGTCGACCATCCTCTCGGACAGCACGCGTGCCCCACCGCTGTGCTCGATGAGCTTGCCGAGCATCGCGCCGAGCGCGATGAGGAGCGCGACCGAGCCGAGGGTCCCGCCGAACGCGGTGATGAGCGAGGGGACGAGCGCGGCGACGGGGATACCCGTGACGAACGCCGTCAGCAGCGAGACGAGGATGAGGGTGAGGAAGGCGTGCAGCTTGAAGACGATGACGAGGACGAGGATGAGCGCGATGGCGCCCGCCGCGATGAGAAGCAGCGGCCCTGCCCCCAGGGTCTGCGTCCACTGGTCCATGATCTCTTGGGCGTCCATGACAGTGCTCCCCCTGGTTGAGGGCTGCGGCAGCGACGCCGCAGCCGACGAAGTTCGCGTGCTCCCCGAGGGTAGTCACGACACCGGCACGACGCGCGGGGTTCTGCTGGCCGGTCCACCGGCCGTGCGACTCGCCCCGCGTGCGCTGCGGCGCAGTGGTGCGGCAGCGCTAGCGTGGAGCGCGTGGGTGCCGACGACGTGACACCGGAGCCGGAGGAGCTGCTCGCCGCGGCCGAGGGCTCCGTCGAGGTCGAGCTGGCGCGCGCCCTCTCGGCGGCGCAGCGACAGATCCACTGGCTGCGCGAGGAGCGGGACCGGTTGCGGGCCGAGCTGCTCGACGAGGGCGCCGAGCTGCCCGACGAGCCGGTCGGGGACGCGTCGCGCAGCCTGGACTCCGTCGTCGAGCGGGCCGTGCCCGAGGCGGCCCGTCGGTTGGCCCTGCGCGAGGCGGCGGGCACGGACACGTGGGAGCGCCTCACCGAGGACGTGCGGCAGATGTACCTCTCCCGCGCCCGGGCGGCCGTCGACGCCGTGGTGCCGCTGTTCGACGCGGCGATCGCCGCCATCCCCGGCCTCGGGGAGGTCCGTCGCGCCCAGCTGCGGCTGGGACTGCCACCGGAGGGTGACCTCGTCGGGCTGCTGGACCACGTGCGCGCCGAGAGCCGCGCCCGGGCCGTGCAGGAGGTGTCCGAGGAGCTGAGCGCCCGGATGAGCGACTACGAGCTCACCCGGCGGGCGGTGCAGGCCGTCGAGCTCGTGGTCGTCGAGGGCGAGCACATGGCCAACCAGCACTCCTCACCCGTCGCGGTCGAGGTGGCGGAGTGGTTCACCCGCCGCCTTCAGCAGGCGCTCGCCGAGCCGGACGTCACGCTCGGTGACGCGCTCCAGGCGGAGCGGGAGCAGGTGCTCCTCGCCGTCGCCGCCGAGCTCGGCCTCACCGGCATGGACGCGCTCGCCTGGTACTCGGAGATGAGCAACCGTCTCGACGCCGCGGACCCCGACCCGGCGCCGTAGCCGCACCGGATGCGCCCAGCCCCGGCGTGGGGTACGAACGGCGCATGCCTACCTCCACACCCGGTGCCGTCCTGCTCGACATCGACGGGACGCTCGCGGAGACCAACTACATCCACACCTTCACCTGGGCGCGCGCCTTCCGGGAGACGGGTCACCCGGTGGACGCGTGGCGCATCCACCGCCGGATCGGGATGGGTGGGGAGCTGCTCCTCGCCGAGCTGCTCGGTGACCGCCTGGAGGAGCTCGGCGCGGCCGTCAAGGAGCGCCACTCGCAGTACTACGCGCAGGCGGCCGAGGAGATCCACCGGTTCGACGGCGTGCCCGAGCTCGTCGACGCGATCAGGACGCGAGGTGCCCGCGTCGTGCTCGCGTCCTCGGCCTCGCCCGACGAGATGGCCATCCTCGAGCGTGTCCTCGGCATCTCGGACGTCGTCGACGCGATCACCTCCGCGCAGGACGTCGAGGACGCCAAGCCGGACCCCGACCTCGTCCAGACCGCCCTCGACACCGTCGACGCCACTCCCGAGCACGCCGTGTTCGTCGGGGACACCGTGTGGGACGTCAAGGCCGCAGCACGCGCGAACGTGCCGTGCGTCGGGGTGCTCACCGGTGGCATCAGCGCCGCCGAGCTCACCGAGGCAGGAGCGGTGGCCGTCTTCGAGTCGGTCGCCGAGCTGCTCAGCGACCTCGACGCCTCGCCCTTGCGCCGAGCCTGGTCCGGCGGCTGACCGGGTCCCTCAGCGCCGTGCCGGCAGCGGGACGCCCGCCGCGACGGCCGTGAGTCGCTACTTGCGGCCGCGGCGGCCGAGCAGGACGGCGACGACACCGACGACGACGACCGCGACGGCGCCCACGACGACCCAGAGGACGTCGACACCGGTGGCCGCGAGGCGGCCGTCCGTTGCCGTCGCGCCGGGTGCGACGAGGCACACGAGGACGAGCGTGCTGAACGGGACGAGCGCGAACCGCGCGCGGTGGGACATCGGGACCTCCGTCGTCGAGCCGTGGCCCGACGGTAGCAGTCAGCCGCCGGCGGCCCGGTAGCACCGGGGTCTCCTCCTCCGCCAGGACCTCGCCGCGGACATCGCCGATCTTCACGTCGCGGTCCAGGACCGCCCGGGCTGCGGTGGCACCGAGGGGGACGAGACAGGAGCCGCGTACCGGAGGGCCGCCAGGTCCCCGTCCGGAGGAACCCACTCCTGGGCGCCCGGTCGATCGGTGGCCGACCGCCCACCCTGGTGCGGCGGGGACCTGCGCGGGCTGGGCCGTACCGTGGTCGCATGCGCCGCGCTGCCACCGTGATCCTCGTCCTCATCGTCGTCCTCGTCGTCGGCGGGGTGGTGCTCGACCGGCTCATGGTCGCGCGCACGGAGGACGAGCTGCTCGCGACGGCGCGTGAGCACGTCGAGCTGGCCGACGACGCGGACGTCGTCATCGACGGCTTCCCCTTCCTCACCCAGGTGCTCGCCGGACGGCTCGCCGAGGTCCGGGGTGAGTCGACGGCACTCGTCACGGAGGGGATGGAGCTGCGTGACGTCCGGGTCACCGCCCGCGGTGTCCAACCGGAGGAGCCGTACCGCGCGGAGACGGTCGAGATCAACGCCGAGGTCCCGGTCGCCACCCTGCGCTCGGCGCTCGCTGACGCCGTCGACCTGCCCGGTGACCCCCTGAGTCTCGACGTCGCCGACGGCGTCATGCAGCTCGGCGTCGACGTCGCGGGGCTCGAGCTCACCGCCCTGGTCGACCCGGTGGTCGTGGGCGGCGCGGTCGCGCTGGAGCTCGGGGAGGTCATGGTCGCGGGAGCGAGCGTCCCGCGGCCCGTCGTCGACGCCCTCGCCGACCAGCTCGGTGACGTGCGGCTGGAGATCCCAGGCCTGCCCGACGGACTCGTGCCCACCCGGCTCGCGGTCGGCGCGGACGGGCTCGAGGTCCGGCTCGCGGGCACCGACGTCGAGCTCGGCGCCTGGATGGGGTGACGGCGCGCAACAACTCCGCTGTCGGCGCACGTCGGGTGGGTGACGTGGCGCAACAACTCCGCTGTCGGCGCAGGGGGCGGGGGGGGGTGCGCTAGCGGGCGCCGTCGTGGTCGGCGAGCTGGGCGAGGCGCGCGTTGTACGCGGCCAGCGCGGCGTCGTCGTCGCGGTCGGCCTGCCGGTCCTCGCGGCGCGCCGTGCGGTCCTCGTCCCGCGCCCACGCGATGGCCACGGCCACCGCGAGCGCGAGGGTCGGCAGCTCGCCGATGCCCCAGGTGACGGCGCCACCGACCTCCTGGTCGGCGAGTGCGTCGACCCACCACGGCAGCCCCAGCCGGCCGAAGTGGTCGGCCGCGAAGAGGGTGGTCGACTGGAGGATGGAGATCCCGAAGAACGCGTGGAAGGCCATCGTCGCGAAGAGCAGGACCAGACGCAGGGGGTAGGACGGGCGCGTGGGCCCCGGGTCGATGCCGATGAGGGCGTTGGCGAAGAGGTACCCGGCGAGGGTGAAGTGCACGACCATGAGGACGTGCCCGATGTGGACGTCCATGTTCAGCGAGAACGCGAACAGCGGTGAGTAGTAGAAGACGACCATCGAGCCGGCGAAGTTGATCGCCGCCACCCCCGGCCTGGCGAAGAACTGCGCCCACCGGGAGTGCACCAGGGCGAGCAGCCACTCGCGCGGCCCGCGCGACCCGTCGCTGCGGGCGGGCAGGGCCCGCATCGCCAGGGTGATCGGCGCCCCGACGACGAAGAACAGTGGGATGACCATGGCGAGCAGCATGTGCTGGACCATGTGCGCGCTGAACAGCACGAGGCCGTACACGGCCGGTCCGCCGGAGGTGACCCAGCCGAAGAGCACGGCGCCGGCCACCCACGACGCGGTCCGAGGCACCGACCAGTGGTCCCCCCGGCGACGCAGGCGCACCACCCAGGAGACGTAGACGGCGACCGCGGCGACCGCGGCGAGCGCGAACAGGATGTCGATCCGCCACTCGGTGAACCAGGTGGCGAACGTGGGCTCCGGGGGCGCCGGGTACCCGGTGACCTCCTGGACCGGCGTCGGCCGGGCCGGTGGCTCCTGAGGGACGGGGGGCGGGCTCGACGCCAGTGCCACCGAGACACCGATGACGGCGGCCATGAGGACCACCTCACCGAGCGCGACGCGCCAGAACAGCCCCGGACGCTCGCCGACCCGGGGGACGGTGCGGCGGCGGTGCAGCCAACCGACGACGGCCAGGGCGGCGAACGCTGCGGCCTTGACGAGCACCAGCTGGCCGTAGGGCGTGGCGAGCCCGGCGAGCGAGCCGACGCGCACCCAGCCGTTGGCCAGGCCCGAGACGCCGACCAGGGCGAAGGCCCAGCCCGCCAGCGTCGAGTAGCGCACGACGGCCGGCACGCGGTCGACACCGAGGCGGCTGCCCACGAGGCACAGCACCCCGAGCCCTCCCACCCACAGGGACATCGAGCCGATGTGGAGCCACAGCGACGAGACGGCCAGCCCGTGGTCGGCGGCGCCGGCCGCGTGGCCGGTGAGCGCGATGGGCACGAGGGAGGCCAGCGCGAGGAGGCAGGCGAGCGCGGCGCCGGTCGGGGTCGCGACCGCGACGCAGACGGTCGCGAGCAGGGCGGTGAGGAGAGCGGCGACGAGGTACGCGCGTCCGAGCGGGATGTCGGTGATGAAGTAGGCCAGCTCGCTGCCGAAGGCCGGCTCGTCGAGCCGACGGCCGGAGGTGCGCGAGTAGCTGAGCACGATGCGAAGGACGCCGGCCAGCGTCCAGACGACCGAGGCGACGGCGGCCGTGCGTGCCGCCAGGCGCCAGGCGGTTCCGTCGACGGCTACCCGGGCGCGCCGCTCGCGGCGGGTCGGCGCCGTGCGGCCCGCGGCCGGCAGCACGACCGCGCACAGCGCGAGCGCCCCGATGGTCACGGCGGCGGCGCCGTCGGCGAGCACCGTCACCACCGGGACGCCCCAGCGCACGAGGGCGCCGGGGTCGAGCACGCCGGTGGGCGCGACGGCACCGGAGAGGACCAGCCCGAGGACGAGCGCTGCTCCCGCGGCTGCCACCGCCAGCGGCACCCCGAGAGCGGGCCGGAGCAGGCGGGAGGGGGAGGTGGTCACCCCACCAGGGTAGATCCGCCGGGAGTCCTGCCGCTGTGTGGCCGGGCACCCGTTGAGGGTGGTCCCAGGCGCGGGTGGCATACTCGCGCGGGTACACGGCGCGACGCGGGTCGGGCTCCGCCGACCTGAGGACAGGGGAACGATGACCATTCCGAGCGGCGCGGGCCTGGCGCCCAGCACGGCGACGATCGAGCACGGCGACCTCCAGCGGTCCGCGGACCTCCTCGGCCGGGTCAACGAGATCTTCGGCCAGCGGGTCGTCGGGCAGGAGGCGCTGCGGACGGCGCTGGTCTCCACCCTGCTGGCCGGTGGGCACATCCTGCTGGAGTCGGTGCCGGGACTGGCCAAGACGACGGCGGCGCAGACCCTGGCGTCGTCGGTGTCGGGCTCCTTCCACCGCATCCAGTGCACGCCCGACCTCATGCCGAACGACATCGTCGGCACGCAGATCTTCAACTACGCGACGGGCCAGTTCTCCACGCAGCTCGGTCCCGTGCACGCCAACCTCGTGCTGCTCGACGAGATCAACCGGTCCAGCGCCAAGACGCAGTCCGCGATGCTCGAGGCGATGCAGGAGAAGCAGACCTCCATCGGTGGCGAGGTCTACCCGCTGCCCAGGCCGTTCATGGTGCTCGCCACGCAGAACCCCATCGAGGAGGAGGGCACCTACGTGTTGCCCGAGGCCCAGATGGACCGGTTCCTCGTCAAGGAGGTGCTCACCTACCCCACGCCCACCGAGGAGATCTCGGTCCTCGACGGGATCAGCAGCGGCGCGTTCGACGCGCCGCTGCGCAGCCGGCCGATCACGCTGGACGACGTCGTGTTCCTCCAGCACCTCTCGGGCCAGGTGTACGTCGACGCCTCGATCAAGCAGTACATCGTCGCGATCGTCAACACCACCCGCGGCGGCGGTCCCCGACCGCTGCCCAAGTTCTCCCAGCACGTGCGCGTCGGTGCGAGCCCCCGCGGCGCCATCGCGCTCATGCGGGTCGCGCAGGCCCACGCACTGCAGCAGGGGCGCACCTACGTCGTTCCCGACGACGTCAAGGCGCTGAGCCACAGCGTGCTGCGGCACCGGCTCGTGCGGACCTACGACGCCCTGGCGAACAACGTCGCCCCCGAGGCCCTGGTCGACGCCGTCTTCGCTGCCGTCCCCGCGCCGTAGGTCACGGATGTCGAGCGCCTCACGGCTGGCCAAAGTCCGGGCACGGCTGGACCTTCCCACGGTCCGGCGTGCCTCGGGCCTGCTCGACGGGCACCACCGCTCGATCTTCACCGGCCACGGTCAGGACTTCGACGACATGGTCGAGTACCACCCCGGCGACGACGTCGGGGACATCGACTGGAAGGCCTCCGCCCGCACCGGTCACCCGGTCATCCGCCGGTTCGTCCACGAGTCGAACCTCGCCATGGTGCTCGCCGTCGACACGGGACGCTCGATGGCCGCGACGGCCCCGAGCGGGGAGCGGAAGTCGGAGATCGCGCTCTTCGCCGCCGACGTCGTCGCCTACCTCGCCCGCGCGCGCGGTGACCTCGTCGGGCTCGTCGCCGGTGACTCCCGGCGCATCACCCAGGTCCCTGCCCGCGGGGGCGCGGGCCACATGGAGATGCTGCTGCGGATCCTCGAGCGTGACCTCACCCGGGAGGCGCCGTCGTCGGACCTGTCCCGGGTGCTCGACCGGATCCTCACCTCGGCCAGCCGGCGCACCCTCGTCGTGCTCATCACCGACGAGGCCCGGCCCGCGCTCACCGACGAGGACGCCCTGCGTCGCCTGCGCACCCGCCACGACATCATGGTCATCTCGGTCGCCGACGCGGTCCCGACGACGCCGGGCCTGGGCCCCGTCGCGGACGTCGAGGGCGGGCTCGTGCTCCCGCCGTTCCTCCAGCGCGACCGCCGGCTCCACGCGGCGGCCACCACCGCCGTCGCGAACCGCAAGAAGCGGGTGCGTGACATGCTGCGGCGCCGTGGCGTCGAGCACGTCGTCGCGACGAGCTCCGACGACGTCGTGGACGCGCTCATCGACCTGTTCCGGAGGCAACGACGTGTCCGGCGTTGAGTCCCTCCTGCCGCCCGAGGCCTACTCCACGTGGGTGCCGGTCGTCGGCGGCCTGCTGCTGCTCGCCGTCGCCGGGTGGTACGCCTTCGTGCTGCTCTCCACCCGTCACCCGGCCCGGCCGCGGGAGCCGGGACCGCTGTCCCGTGACGGGCGGGCGCGGTTCGAGGAGGAGGTCGACGAGGCGATCTCCTCCTACCGGCGCGGGGAGGAGGACCTCCGCGGGCTGCACCTTGAGCTGGCCCGGGTCATGCGTTCCTTCGCCTCCGAGCGGATCGGCCGTGACGTGAGCTCGTGGACGGCCGGCGAGATCGCCGACTTCGACCCGACCACCCGGCTCGGTGACCTGCTGCGCCTGTGGGAGGAGCCGTCCTTCGCGCGGCGCAGCGACGCCGAGGCCGAGACGGCCGCCCAGCGTGCCCGGGAGGTGATCCGCCAGTGGTGATGCTCATGTCCTGGCTCATCCCCGTGGTGCTGGGTCTCGTGCTCGTCGCGGCCGTCGTCGGCTGGTTCCTGCCGCGCTCGCCGCGCGAGACGCGGGAGGTGCGCTGGGTCGCCAACACCTCCTACCTCACCCGGCTGCCCACCTACCGCAGGCGGATGCGGCTCTTCCAGGTGGCACTCGGGGGGCTGGGCGTCTTCGGCCTCGTCGCGGCGCTCGGCACCTCCCTGCTGCTCGCCCGCCCGGCCGACCGGGACGTGCGCGCCGAGGTGCTCGCCACCCGGGACATCGTGCTGTGCCTCGACGTGTCGGGCTCGATGATCGAGTTCGACACCGAGATCGTGCAGACCTTCTCACGGCTCGTGGAGAGCTTCGACGGCGAGCGGATCGCCCTGTCGGTGTGGAACTCCACCTCCCGCACGGTCTTCCCGCTGACCGACGACTACGCGCTCGTCACCGAGGAGCTGGAGTCGGCCGCCCGGGCGCTCGACTTCGACCTCGACGCCCTGTTCCACTCGCCCGAGGCGCTCGACCGGCTCGAGGAGTTCGTCGCCGGCACCATGTCGCTGGACCCGAACTCGTCCTCGCTGGTGGGCGACGGGCTGGCGACCTGTGCCTACGCCTTCGACGACTCCGACACCGAGCGGTCCCGGTCGATCATCCTCGCGACGGACAACCAGGTGCTCGGGGAGCCGATCTACAGCCTCCAGGAGGCCGCCGACCTCGTCGCCGAGCGGGACATCCGCCTCTACGGCTTGTTCGCCGCCTCGGAGGAGTCCTACTCGCCGGCCAACGAGGAGGCCTACCGGCAGGTCGTCACGGGCCACGGCGGGCTCTTCTACAACGCGGACGACCCCGCGGCCGTCGACGCGATCATCGAGGACATCGCCTCCCAGCAGGCCGTCGAGCTCGACGCCGACCCCGAGGTCGTCATCACCGACCGGCCCGAGACCGTGCTGTGGATCGCCGTGGCAGGGGTCGCCGGCATCATCCTCGTGGGCTGGAGGCTGCGCTCATGATCCTGCGTCTCGCCTGGCCGCTGTGGGTCACCGCCGTCGTCCTGCTCCCGCTGCTCGTCATCTGCGTCCTCGCGGCGGTCCGGGCCCGGCGCACCGAGGACGGGTCCTTCGCGGCCTGGCTGCGGCGTGGCGGGATGGTCCTCGCGCTCGCGGTCGTCGCCCTCGCGCCCGCCGTCCCGAGCACGACGACGACGGTCGCGACCAACGTCGAGATGTTCTTCGTCGTCGACCGCACCGGGTCGATGGCCGCGGAGGACTACGACGGCGACCGGCCCCGGCTCGAGGGGGTGCGCCACGACGTCACGGCGCTCGTCGAGGCGATGCCCGGCGCGCGCTACTCCGTCATCACGTTCGACTCCCAGGCGGCGCGTCAGCTCCCCCTGACCACCGACGCGCGAGCGGTCCGGACCTGGGCGGACACCCTGGTCCAGGAGATCACCCACTACTCCGCGGGCTCGGCCATCGACCGGCCGCTGCCGGCGCTGACGGCCGCCCTCGAGGGTGCCGCTGAGCGCAACCCCGAGAACGTGCGCATCGTCTACCTCCTGTCCGACGGCGAGAACACCCGCGGTGACGGAACCGGTGAGACGGAGCCGCAGTCCTTCGCCGAGCTCGCACCCCTCGTCGACGGCGGGGCGGTGCTCGGGTACGGGACGCCGCAGGGCGGCCAGATGCGGGTCTACGACGGGACGGAGGAGACCGGGGCAGGGACCGACGCCCCGTGGATCCTCGACGAGACGCAGCCGGGCTCGCCGCCGGCGGTCTCCCGGCTCGACGAGACGCAGCTGCGTCGCGTCGCCGAGCAGCTCGGCGTCGACTACACGCACCGCACCGAGCCCTCGCCCGTCGACGGTCTGGTCGCAGGCATCGACGCCGAGACGATCGCCGCTGACGGACGCCGCGACGTGTCGGTCTACGAGGACGTGTACTGGCCGGCGGCCGCCCTCCTCGCGGCCCTGCTCGCCTGGGAGGCCTGGTACCAGGCACGGCGGTTCCCGCGCCCGTACGCCACCCGGACACGGACGGCCCGTCCCGAGGGGAGTGGGGGATGACGACCGACGAGACCGCACGCGCCGACCGACCCGAGCTGCCCGAGCACCGGCGCCGCCGCCGGCGGCTGCTGGCGTGGTCCGCGCCGGTGGTGCTGGCCTTCCTGGCCGCCGGGTCGCTCCTCCTCGGGACGTGGCTCGGCAACCTCCTGGGTACCCGCGAGTACGACGCCCTGCGCTTCCCCGACGCCGCGCGGCAGTATGAGGCGCAGCAGCGGTGGACCGGGTTCGCCGAGCAGTGGAAGGCGTGGTTCAACAGCGGGACCGCGCTCTACCGGGCCGAGGAGCACTTCCTGGCCGTCGAGGACCTGCGCGTCGCGCTCGACCGGGTCCCCGAGGCCGGCCCGCTGCCCGACGGGCCGGAGGGCAGCAAGGCGCCGGGGTCGCCCGAGTGCCGCGTGCGCACGAACCTCTCGCTCGCACTCGAGGCGATGGGCGACGTCGCCGCCACCGACGACGAGGACCCGGGTGTCGCCGAGGTCTACTACTCCGAGGCGCAGGAGGTCATCGCCCCGTGCACGACCTCCCAGGCGAACGAGGAGAGCTCGGAGCGGCAGCAGGACAAGGAGGAGGAGGCGCGCCGCGAGCAGCAGCAGCCGGACGACGCCCCGACCGACGAGCCGACGGACCAGCCCACCGACGAGCCGACGGACGAGCCCGGGGACGACCCGACGGACGGACCGACCGAGGGGCCGACCGACGAGCCGACCGACGAGCCCACCGACGAGCCCACCGACGAGCCGACCGACGAGCCCTCGGGCGACCCGCAGCGGGAGGAGCTCGAGGAGCGCAACCGGGAGGCGGAGCGCGAGCGCCAGGAGCAGCAGGAGCGCGGCGGCGGTGGGTTCGGCGGCGGTCAGAACTGGTGACGTCCACCCTGGGCTGCGGGTGACGGGCGCAGGCCACACAATGAGGTGATGCCGACAGCCAGGGAGACGACCGACGTCGTCGTCGTGGGCTCCGGGCCCAACGGCCTCGCCGCCGCGGTGACGATGGCACGCGCCGGCCTGGGTGTGGTCGTCCTCGAGGCGGAGACGACGATCGGGGGCGGCGCCCGGACGCTCGACCTCGGGCTGGCCGACGGCCTGCGGCACGACGTCTGCTCCGCGGTCCACCCCCTCGCAACCGCCAGCCCGTTCCTCGCCGAGTTCGACCTCACCGCCCGCGGTGTCAAGCTCGTCACCCCGGAGCTGTCCTACGCCCACCCGCTCGACGGCGCCCGCGGCGGCCTCGCCTGGCTCGACCTCGACCGCACCGTCGAGGGGCTCGGACCCGACGGCGCGGTGTGGCGCCGCGTCTTCGAGCCCCTGATGCGGGACGTCGACGCCGTCGTCGGGCTCTCGCTCGCGGACATGCGCCGAGTCCCCCCGCAGCTGCGCTCACCGAGCGGGCTCCGCGGCGCCGTCACCTTCGGGTCCCGCGTCCTGATCCAGGGCACGCCGCTGTGGAACCTGCCCTTCCGCGGTGAGGTCGCGCCCGCGATGCTCACCGGCGTCGCCGGTCACGCCATCTCCCCCCTTCCGGCGCTCGCGCCCGCCGGGGTGGCCCTCATGCTCGGGACGCTCGCGCACGTCGTCGGCTGGCGGATCCCCGTGGGCGGCTCACAGGCGATCACCGACGCCCTCGTCGCCGACCTCCGTGCCCACGGCGGGGAGATCCGCACCGGTGTCCGGGTGCGATCCTGGCGCGAGCTGCCGCGGGCGCGCAGCTACCTGCTCGACACCTCGCCGCGCGCGGCCGCCGAGATCTGGGGCGACCGGATGCCGGCACGGCTGGCACGGCGGCTGCGCGACGCGCCTCGGGGTGGTGGCGCGGCGAAGGTCGACTTCGTCCTCGACGGCCCGGTCCCGTGGGCCGTCCCGGAGATCGGCAAGGCGTTCACCGTCCACGTCGGGGGCACGCGCGAGCAGCTGGCGGCGGCGGAGGCGGACGTCGCGCACGGCAGGATGCCCGAGCGGCCGAGCGTCCTGCTCTCCGACCCGTCCGTCGCCGACCCCGGCCGGGAGCACGGCGGCCTGCGGCCGCTGTGGACCTACGCCCACGTGCCCGTGGGCTCGGACGTCGACATGACCGAGGCCGTCACCCGGCAGATCGAGCGCTTCGCACCCGGCTTCCGCGACCGTGTCGTGCACGCGCGGGGCATCCCCGCGTCGCGGATGATCGAGCACAACGCGGCTCTCGAGGGCGGGGACATCGCCGGCGGTGCGGTGACGATGAGGCGCGTCCTCGTCGGGCCCACCGGGCGCTGGGACCCGTACGGCCTCGGCATCCCCGGCGTGTACCTGTGCTCGTCCTCGGCACCGCCGGCACCCGGGGTCCACGGCATGAACGGCTGGCACGCCGCGCGGCGTGCGCTTCGCCGGCGCTTCGGGCTGCCGGTCCCCTCGCTCACGCCCTGAGCGACGGTGCGTCACGCCGCACCCGGTCCGTCCGACGGCCCGGGAAGCGGGCGGTGCGGGCGGGCGCCCCCTCCGGTGGGTAGGGTGCGGCGGGACCAGGAGGTGAGCAGATGAGTGGCGTTGTGCTGCTGCGCGACGTGCCCGTCGGTGAGGGACGCGTGAAGGTCGCGGCCCCGCTGTGCTCGACCGACCCCGCCGGCTTGCTGGAGGAGGCCGACCACCTCGTCGCCGCCGGCGTCGACATCGCCGAGTGGCGGGCGGACCACCTGCTCGGCGTCCACCCGGACGCGCCGGTCGGCGCCCTCCCGGCCGCGCTGCACGCTCGGCTGGGTGGCACGCCGCTGCTGCTCACCGTGCGCAGCGCCGGGGAGGGCGGCCGGGTCGACCTCACCGACGACCAGTACGCGACGGCGGTCACGACCCTCCTCCAGGACGGTGCTGGGGACGCCGTCGACGTCGAGCTCGCCCGCGGCAGCGTGCTGCCCGACCTCCTCGCCGGTGCGCGGGAGCGGGGCGTGCGGGTCCTCGTCTCGAGCCACGACGTCGTGGGGACACCTCCCGCTGCCGAGATCGTCGACCGCCTCGCCGCGATGGCGGCGACCGGCGCCGACATCGTCAAGGTCGCCGTCACGGCCCGCGGCCCGCGTGACGTGCTCGCGCTCCTCGAGGCGACGCTGACCGCGCACGACGACCTCGCCGTCCCGGTGGTCACCATGGCGATGGGACCGGCCGGTCTCGTCAGCCGACTGTGCGGCGAGGTGTTCGGCTCGGCCGTCACCTTCGGTGCCGTCGACCGGCCCTCCGCACCGGGGCAGATCGACGTCGGCAGGCTGCGTGACGTCGTCGGGCTGGTCCACGGGCACATCGCTCCCGTGGAGGGTGCGGGGTGAGCGAGGAGTTCACCGCCTACCAGGCGACGAACCCGGCCACCGCCCCCGACGTCCTCGCCCGGCTGGCCGCCGCGCGTCCCGAGCTGCGTCCGCTCGTGGCCGCGAACCCCGCCGCCCCTCGGCCGGTCGTCGAGTGGCTCGCGACGCTGGGGGACCACGGCGTGGACGCCGCGCTCGCCCGCCGCCGGCCGGCGCCGCCGACTGCCGGGCAGCAGCCGGTCGGCTACCCGCCGCCGGTCGGGTCCCCGGTCGCCCCTGCGGCGTCACCGACGGGCCCCCCGCCGGGCTCGTCCGTGCCACCTGGTCCCGGACCTCGCCCCGACGTCGGGCCGGGCCCGTACGCCGAGCCCGGCCCCCGCTCGTTCACGGCGCCCGGCTCGTACGCGGCGCCCGGCCGTCCCACGCCGGACCCGTACGCGGCGCGCGGCTCCACGCCGGACCCGTATGCCGCCCGGCCGTACGGCTGGGACGCCAACCCCTACGCGGCACCGGGCGCGTACCCGGGGGCGGGTGGCCCGGCGCCGGTGGTGGGGGACCCGCGGGACGCCTACGGCTACCGGCTCCCGGAGCCGGGCCGCCGGACGGGGCTCGTCGTCGCCATCGTCGTCGGTGCGGTGCTGCTCGTCGGCGCCCTCGTCTTCGCGGCGTCGACAATCGTCGGCTCCCTGTCGGTCGGCGGGTCCTACGGTGACGACCCCCGTCTCGACGGCCTGTGGGACGCGTGCGCGGACGGTGACGGTCAGGCCTGCGACACCCTGTACATGGAGTCACCGGCCGGGTCGGAGTACGAGGAGTTCGGCGACACCTGCGGGGGGCGCTACGAGCCTCAGCAGGTCTGGTGCGCCGAGGTCATGTAGTTACGGCTAGGGCCGCAGCCCGAGCGAGGCGATGACCGGCAGGTCCGCGGGCAGCCACGGCAGCCGACCGGCGTCGCCGGCACCGACCCAGCGCAGCTCGTCGTGGTCGAGCAGCGGACGGGGCGTCCCGCTGACGACGACGGCCAGCCACACCCGTAGCCGCAGCGCCGCCGTGATCGGCCAGTGTCCGTCGAGCGGGCCCTCGACCTCCCGGCCGAGGGCGAGCCCCACACCGAGCTCCTCGTGCAGCTCGCGGTGCAGCGCGGCGACGGGACCCTCGCCCGGCTCCACCTTGCCGCCGGGCAGCTCCCACCGGCCCGCGAGCTGGTCGGGGGCGGACCGCCGAGCGGCGAGCAGCCGACGGGGCGCCGTGACGTCGTCGACGACGGCGGCCGCGACGACGAGGCCCCCGCTCACCCGTCCGGCATCCACGGGAGGAACGCTACCCGGCGTCGCTCACTGCGCGGGTCGGGTCGGCAGGGCACGATGACGGGGTGCTGGAGACGGACGGACCGTGGGATGCGATCGTGGACCGGGTACGCCCGGGCGCGCCGCTCCCGGAGCTGGGTGTGCCCGACCTCGCGCTGTGGGCGGCGCTCGGTGCCGGGGTCCTCGTCGTGGCGGTGCCCGCGCTGTGGCGACTCCTGCGCGTGGCTGTGACGGTCGTGCACGAGCTGGGGCACGCCGTCGTCGGCGTGCTCGTCGGCCGCTCGTTCACCGGCCTGGTGCTCCGGGCGGACATGTCCGGCCACGCGGTGACGGTCGGCCGGTCCCGTGGGGCGGGGCGGGTGGCGACCACCTGGGCCGGCTACCCCGCTCCGGCGCTGGTCGGCGCCGGGCTCGTGCTCGCCGCGGCGGCGGGCTGGGCGGCTCCCGTGCTGCTCGTGGTCACCGTGCTGCTCCTCGGCGGACTGCTCCGCGCGCGCTCGGTCTACACGGTGGCGGTCCTCGTCGTCACGGTCGGTGGTGCGGGATGGCTGTGGTGGGCCGGCGCCGCGCGCGTCCAGGGCCTGGTGCTGCTCGCCGTCGGGCTGGTGCTCCTGCTCGGTGCGTGGCGGCACCTCGGGGCGGCGCTCCGGTCGCGGGACCCCGGGTCGGACCCGGCCGTCCTCGCCCGCATCACCCGGGTGCCGCGTGTCGTGTGGGTGGCGACGTTCGTCCTCGTCCTCGCGGGGGCGAGCGGGCTGGCGGTGGAGCGGATCCTGCTGCTGCTCGGCCGTTGACACCGGGGCGACGGGGCCTCATACTTGAACCGTCAACTATGAAAGGTGAGTCCGATGACCGAGCAGGGCCCCCGGTGGCTGACCCCGGTGGAGCGCGAGACGTGGCTGAGCATCTCCGAGCTCGTCACCACTCTCCCCGGTGCGCTCGACACCCGCCTCCAGCAGCACGCGGGCATCACCTTCTACGAGTACATGGTGATGGCCATGCTCTCCGAACAGCAAGACCGCACCCTCCAGCTCAGCGAGCTGGCCGAGCTCACGTCCGGCTCGCTGTCCCGGCTGTCCCACGTGCTCACGCGGCTGGAGCGGCACGGGTGGGTGGTGCGTGAGCGGTCCCCGCGCAACCCCCGTGCCCGGATCGCCACGCTCACCGCCGCCGGCCTGACGAAGGTTCAGGAGACGGCGCCGGCGCACGTCGAGGACGTCCGCGAGCTCATCTTCGACGTCATCGCCGACGACGACGTCCCCGCCCTTGCCCGGATCCTGCGGCCCGCGCTCGAGCGCATCAGGCCGCCCGGCCAGCGCCCACGGGCGGGACGCGGCGTGGGAGCCGACAGCAGCTGAGCGCCGGTTCAGCAGGCGGCGGCGGTCCCGCCGATCTGCCGCCGGTCGTCCAGGCGCCGGCCGAGCCGCAGGGCGTCGGCGGCGGCCCGCACCTGCTCGATCGCCACGTCGTCGAGCGACTGCGCGACCGTGTCGAGGAGCCGGATGCGGATGGCCTCCGACTGGCCGAGCACGGCCTCGCCCCGGGGGGTGAGGTGCACGAGGGTCGGCTTGGCGTGGGCGTTGGTCTCCGCGGGATGGTGGTGCTGGTCGAGCAGGCCCTTGCGCACGAGGCCCTCGACGGTGGCCGCCGCGGCGGCATCCGCCTGCCCGGTGAGCCGGGCGATGGTCCGGTAGTGGTCGGCCCCCTCGGAGACCGCGGTGAGCGACTGCAGCTCACCCAGGCGCAGGCCCGTGAGCTCCTCCACGCCACCGACGATG
Organism: Georgenia sp. H159; assembly: GCF_035607575.1. Lineage (NCBI taxonomy): Bacteria > Bacillati > Actinomycetota > Actinomycetes > Allobogoriellales > Allobogoriellaceae > Georgenia > Georgenia sp. H159. Next base: position 25,506 of record NZ_JAYDZY010000001.1, read on the forward strand.
AGGCGCCGTGTCTGCTCCAGCTGCCCGGGATCGCCGTCGAGCTCCAGGATGGTCGCCATGCCTGATCCTGGTGTCGTGCTGCGAAGCGCCCGGCGGACCCGTTCGACCGTGCCGTGCTCGTCGTCGACGTCCAGGGCCACGGGAGGCATGAGTGGGGGATCGTCCTGCTGAGTGCTCACAAGTGGGTAACGGTACGGGACCGCGGTGTGTTCCACCCTCGGAGAAATCGTGCCGCGCCACGGGGGTCGGCGTCCCCGTGGCGCCCCCGCCGGACACGCCGAGGCGTGTGCCACGCCGCGCCGCGGGCCCGTGGTTTCCACACCCGGGCGGGCGGTGGCTATAGTGGGGCCCGGCAGTTCGCTGCCACGCGGGTGTAGTTCAATGGTAGAACTTCAGCTTCCCAAGCTGACGGCGCGGGTTCGATTCCCGTCACCCGCTCAGACGGCCGGTCCCGACGGGGTCCGGCCGTTCGCCACGTCGTGAGGCACAATCGCAGCGTGCTTCTCTCCGACCGCGACATCCAGGCCCAGATCGACACGGGGCGCGTGCAGCTCGACCCCTACGACCCGGCGATGATCCAGCCGGCGAGCATCGACGTCCGGCTCGACCGCTGGTTCCGCCTCTTCGACAACCACCGGTACGCGGTCATCGACCCGGCGCAGGACCAGTCCGACCTCACCCGGCTCGTCGAGGTGGAGCCCGACGAGCCGTTCGTGCTGCACCCCGGTGAGTTCGCGCTCGGCGCCACGTACGAGCTCGTCACGCTGCCCGACGACGTCGCCGCGCGCCTCGAGGGCAAGTCCTCCCTCGGCCGGCTCGGGCTGCTCACTCACTCGACCGCCGGCTTCATCGACCCCGGCTTCACCGGGCACGTCACGCTCGAGCTGTCGAACACGGCGACGCTCCCGATCACCCTGTGGCCCGGGATGAAGATCGGGCAGCTGTGCTTCTTCCGGCTCTCCAGCCCCGCCGAGCACCCCTACGGCACCGGGGCGCACGGCTCGCGCTACCAGGGCCAGCGCGGCCCGACCGCCTCCCGGTCGCACCTGAACTTCAGTCGTATCCCCCTGCGCTGATGGACACCACGCTGCCCCGCCTGGACCGTGCTCTCGCCGAGCCGCGGCACCTGCTCGTCCTCGCTGCGGAGGTGCTCCCCGAGGAGGTCGAGGCGCTGGCCGTCTCCCACTTCGACGACGCCGGCTGGACCGGTTTGGCCACCTTGCGGGTCACTGGCGAGGCGCAGCTGACCGGGCCCTGGCAGGTGGACGACGCCGTCCGCTCCGGCCTCGACCTCCCGGCGTGGGCGGTCGCCGCCATGCTGCTCCGCTGCCCGGTGCAGCGCTCGGCCCCCGTCCCCCCCGAGCTCCGGGGCATGGGCGGGCTGCTCGACGCGTTCCCCGAGGGGGAGCCGGTCGGACTGGAGCGGGTGGTGCTCGACCATCTGCTCGCCCAGGCCCGCCGCCTGGGTGGAGCCCTCCGAGTGGCCGGCACGGGAACCGTCCTCGTCCCCGACCCGGCCTCCGCCGTCGACCTCACGGTGCACACCACGGTCTGGTTGGAGCCGGAGGCGTGCGGCCGCGTGCTGGCGCCGGTCCTGCCCGGGCTGGCGCCCGTGGACGTGCCGGAGGCGTCGTCCCCCGGGGACCGCGTCGCCGTGGACGTGCACCCCCTGCGGGCGCGGGCGGCCGCGGAGCTGGACGAGGGGGAGCGGGCGTGGCTGCACGCCGAGGCCGACGCGCTCGACGACGCGGTCCTGTCCCGGCCGCAGGTGCTCGACGGGTATGCCCACGTCGCGGCCGTCCCCGGCGGTGCGCTGGAGGTCAGCGTGGCAGGTGACGAGCACACGCCCCGCGTCCTGCGGGCCCTGCCCTGGGCCCGTGGCGGCGTCATCAGCTACGAGGTGCGCTGGCGTCCGGACGACCCCGGCCTCGCCCTGGGCCCGCGGCCGCCGCTGGCGGTGCGGCGGGACCGTGAGGAGGTGCGGGGGATCGTCGAAGGTGTGGCCGCGGCGCTCCATGCGGTGGTGGGTGGCCAGATCGTGGACGACGACGCCTTCCTCGTCGCCGTCGAGAGCCTCACACCCTGACGAGGGTCGGCTACCGGAGGTGGTGCAGCCGCAGGGTGGTGCGCCGAGCCCGGCCGATGCGGGCCGCTCGGCGCGTCCACAGGCCGATGGGCCCCTCCGCGAGTGCGGCGGGGCCCGTCGGTGTGGGTCTGGTCGTCAGCGGGAGTCGCGGACGTTGTCCGCCGAGTCCTTGGCCTGCGACTGGACGTCCTGGGCAGCGCCGGTTCCCTCCTCCCGGACGTGCTGGACGCCCTCGGTGGCGGTCTCCTTGACGTCCTGGACCGCCTGCTGAGCGGGCTCCTTGAGGTGCTCGGCGGACTCCTTGGCCGCGGACTTCACCTCGTCGGTCGCCCTGGCGAGGGCGTCGCTGTTGCGCGCCTCGTCCACCAGCTCGCGCTCCTTGCGCGAGGAGGGGATGAGTCCGGCCGCGAGGAGGCCGGCGCCGAACGCGATGAGGCCGGCGGCGAGCGGGTTGCCCTCGGCCTTGGCCTTCGCGCGGTGCGGAGCGTCCTTGGCCATGTCGGTCGCCCGGTCCGCCTGGCCGCGGACCGACCCCGCGGTGTCGTGCGCCGAGCCGAAGACCTTGTCCTTGGCGCCGGAGACGGCATCGCGGACCTTGTCCTTCTGACGGTCCGCGATCTGGCTCGGGCTCATCTTGTCGCTGAGCGCGTCGACGTTCTCGCTGAGGTCGCTACGGGTGTTCTCGATGTCGCGCCGGATCGCGTCCGGATCGTTGGTGGCCATCAGTGGTCCTGTCCTTTCATTGCGTCCGGGATCTTCTTGACGGTCTGCGTGGTCCGAGGAAGGCCCTCGGCCTCCTTCATCTCCTTGCGGCCGGTGACTGCGAGCACGGCGGCCACGATGCCCCAGATGACGGCGACGATGAGCGCTGACCACCCGAGTGCTGGCTGCGCATCGCCGTCCCCGATAAGCGCGCCGAGCGCCCACCAGAGGGCGAGGGACAGGAAGAGCAGGGTGAAGTACCCGGCCAGTCCTGCGCCGCCGAACATGCCGGCCCCCTTGCCCGCTTTCGAGACGGTCTGGGAGATCTCCGCCTTGGCGAGCTCCATCTCCTGCCGCACGAGCGTGGAGAAGTCCTGGCTGATGTTGCCGATGAGCTCACCGATGCTCGCGTCCTGGGAAGGGCCGGCGTCGGTCCGCGGCGGAGCGGCGTTCGCCGGGACGGGTGGAGGACCGGCGGCCGCAGGCGGCGGACCGCCCGGCGGCGTGGAGGGTGGCACGTGAGACCCGTGTGGGTCGGGAGGTGTGGTCATCGCAGGCCGCCCGGCTGGTCGTAACCGCCCGTGGTGCCGGGGGCGCCGTACGTCCGACCGGGGGGCGGCCCCCCGGGGGCGGTGCCGGCCCCGGTGGTCCCGAGCGGGTCGCCGCCCGCGGTGCCGCCCACGGAGGTGCCGGTACCGGTGGAGGCCTGGCCGGTGCCGTACCCGCTGGCGTAGCCGCGTCCGGCGGCGAGGTCGGAGGTGTCCGGCTCGTCGTTGGCGTCCTTGAGGCTGCGGGCTACGCGCCCGACGGCGAGCCCGAGACCACCGGCGATGAGCATGAAGGTGCCCGGGTTGCGGCGGGCGTAACGCTGCACCTCGTCGAGCACCGAGGAGGGGTCCCGGTTCTCGAGCCAGCGGCCCGCGTCGTCCGCGACCTCGGAGGCCCAGCGGGCGACGTGCGTGGCGATGCCCGGCTCCTCGGTCCCCTCGGCCATCTGGTTCATCTCGGTGGAGAAGGAGCGCAGGCCGCTCGCGAGACGCTGCTGCTGCGTCCCGGCCTGCGAGGAGAGCTCGGACTGGCTCTGGCGGAGGAGGTCCTGCGCCTGGCGCTTGGCCTCACCGACCGCCCGCTGGGTCTCCTCCTTGGCGGTGCCGGCGACCTTGGAGGCCTGCTCCTTCGCGTTGCCGGCCACCTTGGACGCCTCCTCCTTGGCGGCGTCCTTGGCGCCGCCGCCCTCGGTGGGGGCGTTGGACACCGGGGCCGGGGCGCCCGTCGGCGGCGGCGTGACGGGCGGCGGCGGGCTGACCGGCGGTCGGGCGGGGGCCCCCGGTTCCTGGCCGAGCGTGCGGGGGTCTCCCGCGGGGCGGGTGAAGTCCTCAGTCATCTGGTTCAGTCCCTTCGGTGCTGATCCGGGCCCGGCTCGTCGCCGGGTCACTGGACCAGGGTGCTCCTGATCGCTTCAGCGCGCTTCTCAGAAACGTGGCGACCGGTCGGCTTGGTGGGAACCACATCGGCGGTATGCCGCCCAGAAGAGCGGAAACACACCCTTGTCCACAATCGCGTCACAAGCGCGTCGCCCCACGGTGTGAGATGCGTAGCAGTTACGGCCCCGGAGCGAGCAGCGACCCCACTCGTTGGTAGGCTGCGGGTGTCCCGTTCCGGTACGCGTCACTGCGTGCGCGGGGACGCGTCCAGCGCGGGCGGTGTGCCGGCGTGGGCTCACACGACCGTCGACATACTCGGAGCCGCCGGTGCTGCAGCTGCTGATCCTCCACCTGGTGGTGGCTGTGGTCGCGCCTGCATGCATGAAGCTGTGGGGCCGCCGGTTCTTCCTCGCGCTCGCCCTCGTCCCCGCGTCGGCGGCCGCCTGGGCGATCGCCCAGACCTCGGCAGTGCTGGCCGGTGACCACCCGGCGGTCGACGTCTCCTGGGTGCCGGCCCTGGATCTGCACCTGGCGTTCCGCCTCGACACGCTGTCGTGGCTCATGGTGCTGCTCGTCGGCGGCATCGGGTCGCTGGTGCTCGTCTACTGCGCCGCCTACTTCTCGGGGACCGCCCAGGGACTGGGACGCTTCGGCGGGGTGTTCATCGCCTTCGCCGGATCCATGCTCGGGCTGGTGACGACGGACAACACGCTGCTGCTGTACGTCTTCTGGGAGCTGACGACGATCACGTCCTTCCTGCTGATCGGTCACTACTACGACCGGCAGAACTCGCGGCGTGCCGCGATCCAGGCGCTGGTGCTCACCACCTTCGGTGGCCTCGCGATGCTCGCCGGCTTCATCGCCCTCGGCGAGACCGAGGGCGGCAGCTACTCCCTGCGTGAGCTCGTGGCGAACCCGCCGGCCGGCAGCGTGGTCTCCGCCGCGGTGGTCCTCATCCTCCTCGGCGCGGTGACGAAGTCCGCGCTGCTGCCCTTCCACTTCTGGCTCCCCGCGGCGATGGCGGCACCCACCCCGGTGAGCGCCTATCTGCACGCCGCTGCGATGGTCAAGGCCGGTGTCTACCTCGTCGCCCGGCTCGCGCCCGGCTTCGCGGACGTGCCGCTGTGGCGGTGGGCGGTGGTCGTGCTGGGCGGGGGCACGCTGCTGCTCGGTGGCTACCGCTCGCTGCGGCAGCACGACCTCAAGCTGCTCCTCGCCTTCGGTACCGTGAGCCAGCTGGGGTTCATCATCCTGCTCGTCGGGTTCGGCTCCCGGGCGGTCGCGCTCGCCGGTCTGGCGCTGCTCGGTGCGCACGCGCTGTTCAAGGCCTGCCTCTTCCTCGTCGTCGGCACCATCGACTGGTCCGTCGGCACCCGGGACCTGCGCGAGCTCACCGGCATGGCCCGTCGTATGCCACTCACCGCGGTGAGTGCGGGGCTCGCAACGGCGTCCATGGTCGGGCTGCCGGTCACGGTCGGCTACGTGGCCAAGGAGGGTGCAATCGAGGCGTTGCTCCACGTCGAGGACGGGTCCGGGACGGTCGCCCTCGTGATCGTCGTCCTCGGCTCGGTGCTCACCTTCGCCTACGGCCTGCGGTTCATGTGGGGCGCCTTCGCCTCGAAACGGGACGTCGAGCCACCGCCGGCGCAGCGCACCTCCCGGCTCATCGTCACGCCGGCCCTCATCCTCGCCGTCGGGGGCGTCGTCGTCGGCGCGTTCCCCGGCGCCACCGAGCACGTCCTCGCCCCGTACGCCGACACCTATCCCGGCGAGGCGGGCCACCTCACCCTGTGGGGCGGTTTCGGTCCCGCGCTCTACCTCACGCTGCTGGTCATCGCGGTCGGCGTCCTCCTGTTCCTCCAGCGTGAACGGGTCGAGCGCTGGCAGGACGCGCTGTGGGAGCTCGAGGGTGCCGCCGGCGCGTACCGCCGGGTCATCCGCGGCACCGAGCGCCTCGCCGCCGATGTCACGGCCTTCACCCAGCGCGGCTCGCTGCCCGCCTACCTGTCGACGATCCTCGCGGTGGCCGTCGTCCTGGGCGGCGGGTCCGCCATCGCCTACGGGGTGGTCCCGGCCGAGGTACGGCTGTGGGACAGCGGGGTCCAGGCCGCCGTCGTCGTCGTCGTCGCCGTCGCGGCCCTCCTCACGGCGCGTGCCCGTCGCCGGCTCAAGGCGGTGCTGCTCGTCGGCGTCACCGGGTACGGCGTCGCGGTCCTCTACGAGCTGCACGGCGCCCCCGACCTCGCCCTCACGCAGGTGCTCGTCGAGACGATCACGCTCGTCGTGTTCATCCTCGTCCTGCGCCGCCTGCCGGCGTACTTCTCCAACCGGCCGCTGGCCGCGTCCCGGTGGTGGCGGGCCGCCCTCGGTGCGGCCGTCGGCGTCATGGCCGCCGGCCTCGCGATGATCTCGGCCGGCTCGCGCATCCACGAACCGGTCTCCGTCGACTTCGCCGAGGAGGCCTACGAGTACGGGTACGGCCGCAACGTCGTCAACGTCACGCTGGTCGACATCCGCGCGTGGGACACGATGGGCGAGATCTCCGTCGTGCTGGCGGCGGCCACCGGCGTCGCCTCCCTCATCTTCCTCCGGGCCCGCGCCTCGAAGATCGACCGGGCCACGACGATGAGCCCCGCGCAGCAGGCGCGCGTGTGGAGCACCCCGGTCCCGGAGCGCAACGCCAGCCTCTTCCGGCGGCTCACCGAGAGCCAGGAGTCCCAGCCGAACGAGGGCCGCGGCCGCCAGTGGCTCAGTGCCGTCCCCACGCTCGCCCCGCAGCGTCGCTCGGTGATCTTCGAGGTCGGCACCCGGCTCATCTTCCACACCATGGTGGTGCTGTCCCTCTACCTGCTCTTCGCGGGGCACAACCAGCCCGGTGGTGGGTTCGCCGGTGGGCTGATCGCCGGCGTCGCGCTCACCGTCCGCTACCTCGCCGGTGGGCGCTTCGAGCTCGGGGAGGCCGCCCCCGTCCAGGCCGGCTGGCTGCTGGGCTCGGGCCTGTTCCTCTCCGCGGGTGCCGGGGCCATCCCGCTGCTGTTCGGTGGGGACGTCCTCCAGTCCGCGCTCATCGAGGCGGACCTCGGCCCCATGGGCGAGCTCAAGCTGGTGACCACCATCTTCTTCGACATCGGCGTCTACCTCGTCGTCGTCGGGCTGGTCCTCGACATCCTCCGCACGCTGGGCGCCGAGGTCGACCGCCAGGGCGAGCGGGAGGGTGACGTCGCCCCCGACGTGCCCTTCGACTCCCCGGAGGTCACCTCCGACGACGCCGCACCCGAGGCCGCACCGGCCGGCTGGCCGGGCGGTCCACGGCCCACGGACGGAGGCACGCGATGATCGACACCTCACCGAGCCTCGCGCTCGTGCTGCTCGTCGGGTTTCTCGTGGGGGCGGGGGTCTACCTCCTGCTCGAGCGCAGCCTCACGCGCGTGATCATCGGGATCTCGATGATCTCCAACGGCGTCAACGTCATGTTCCTCATCGCCGGTGGACGTGCGGGCGGGCCGCCGCTCGTCGGCTCGACGGCGCCCGAGGAGATGAGCGACCCGCTCCCGCAGGCCATGGTGCTCACCGCGATCGTCATCACGCTCGGCCTCACCGCCTTCCTGCTGTCGCTCGCCTACCGCGCCTGGCAGCTCAACGGGCACGACGAGGTCCAGGACGACCTCGAGGACCGCCGGATCGCCCGGCTGGCCGAGAGCAACGAGGTCCCGGCGCGCAGCACGGACGACGCCGGCACCACCCTCGCCGAGGAGGCGGCCCTCGCCCGTGACGAGACGTTCGTCGTGCCGGGACGCGGGACGCGGGGCCGACGCGGCCCCGGGATGGGCCTGGACGACGAGGAGCTGCGGTGAGCTTCCTCCTGCCGCTGCCCGTCCTCATCCCGCTCATCGGGGCCGGGCTCGCCCTTGCGCTCGCCCGGTACCCGCACGTCCAGCGCATCGTCACCGTCACGGCGCTGTCCGCCGTCCTCGGCATCGCCATCACCCTGCTCGTCCTCGTCAACGACGGCCCCATGGCCGTGGACATCGGCGGCTGGGCGGCGCCGGTGGGCATCGCACTGGTCGCGGACCGGCTCTCCTCGCTGCTCCTCGTCGTGTCGGTCGCCGTGACGCTCGGCGTCCTCCTCTACTCGCTGGCACAGGGCAACGCCGACGGCGACGAGGGCGCACCCGTGGCGATCTACCACCCGACGTACCTGGTCCTGTCCGCCGGCGTGTCCAACGCCTTCCTCACCGGGGACCTGTTCAACCTCTACGTCGGCTTCGAGATGCTCCTCGTCTCCAGCTTCGTGCTCATCACCCTCGGTGGGTCGCGCGAGCGGGTGCGGGCGGGGACCGTCTACGTCGTCGTCTCGATCCTCTCCTCGCTCCTGTTCCTCGCGGCGATCGCACTCGTGTACGCGGCCACCGGCACGGTCAACCTCGCCCAGCTGGCCCAGCGCATGGGTGAGATCGACCCCGGCACACAGCTGGTCCTCCAGCTCATGCTGCTCGTCGCGTTCGGGATCAAGGCCGCCGTGTTCCCCCTCCACGCGTGGCTGCCCGACTCCTACCCGACGGCGCCGGCACCGGTCACCGCGGTGTTCGCCGGCCTCCTCACCAAGGTCGGCGTCTACGGCATCATCCGCACGCAGACGCTGCTGTTCCCCGGCGGGCGGCTCGACGACCTCCTCATGGTCGTCGCGCTCGTCACCATGGTCATCGCGATCCTCGGCGCCGTCGCGCAGCAGGACATCAAGCGGCTGCTGTCCTTCACCCTGGTCAGCCACATCGGCTACATGGTGTGGGGCGTCGCGACGTCCTCGGAGGACGGCCTGTCCGCGGCGATCTTCTACGTCGTCCACCACATCACGGTGCAGACGGCCCTCTTCCTCGTCGCGGGACTCATCGAGCGCCGGGGCGGGACGACGTCCCTCGCGCGGCTCGGGTCGCTGGCGCGCGTCGCACCGCTGCTCGCCTTCCTCTACTTCCTCCCGGCGATGAACCTCGCCGGCATCCCGCCCATGTCCGGGTTCCTCGGCAAGGTGGGCCTCATCGAGGCCGGCGCTGCACGCGGTGGTGCGCTGGACTGGACTCTCATCGCCGCCTCGCTCGTCACCAGCCTCCTCACCCTCTACGCCGTGAGCAAGGCGTGGAACCAGGCGTTCTGGCAGGAGGCCCCCGACCCCCTGCCGGACACCGTGATCCCGCGGTCGATGGTGGGCCCGACGGCGGCCCTCGTGGCCATGTCGCTCGCGTTCACGTTCATCGCCGGCCCCCTGTTCGCCTACACCGACCGTGCCGCCCGCGACCTGCGCGCCCAGACTCCCTACATCAGCACGGTGCTTCCCGACGGGCACCGTGGCTCGGGCCAGTCCCCGGAGGTCACCGGCCCCGGGGGCGAGGACGTCGGGGACGTCGAGGAGCAGGAGACCGGGGAGGAGGTGCCATGAGCCGGGAGGCAGCCGAGCAACGACCGGCCGAGCAGCGTCGGAGGCGACGCCTCCGACCCCGGGCGAACTGGGGCGTGCTCCTGTGGCTCACCGTCGTGTGGGTCTTCCTCTGGGGCCAGCTCACGCTCGCGAACGTCGTCATCGGCGCGCTCGTCGCCGTCGTCACCACGACTGTCCTCGCCCTGCCGGACACGCCCTTCGACGGGCGCTTCCGCCCGTGGGGCGTCATCCTCCTGGTGGTCTACTTCCTCTGGGACGTCGTCAAGGCCTCCGTCGAGGTCGCGGCGATCGCGCTCCGGCGCGAGCCGCCCCGCGGCGCGGTCATCCGGGTCCGGCTGCGCAGCCACAACGACGTCTACCTCACGATGGTCGCGGGGATGACGACGCTCGTCCCCGGCTCCGTGGTCATCGAGGCGCACCGCATCACCGGGACCCTGTACCACCACATCCTCGACGTCGAGATGCACGGCGGCCTCGAGCGGGCCCACGAGGCCGTCCTCGAGCAGGAGGAGCGCATCCTGCGGGCCTTCGGCTCACGGGAGGAGCTGCTCGCCGCCGGGCTCGTACCGGGCAGCTCCCCCCGGGCGGGCAAGCTGCGGAGCGCCTCGGGGGACCGCGTCGAGGCCGACATGGACGCACGTCGGGAGGCCGAGTCATGAGCGTCGTCTACGTCGTCTGCTTCGTCATCCTGCTGGCCGCCGCGCTCCTCGCACTGAGCCGGATCGAGCGGGGACCGAGCATGTTCGACCGCATCATCGGGCTGGACGTCATGACCGCCGTGCTCATCGGGACGGTCACCGTCATCGCCGCCGTCACCAAGCGCAGCGACCTCGTCCCGGTGCTCGTCGCGCTGTCGATCGTCGGCTTCATCGGCTCGACCGCCATCGCCCGGTTCGCCGCCGCCGAGTCCGCCGAGGAAGGTCGCATCCTCACCAAGGAGGAGCTGGCGATGATCCTCGCCGAGCGTCAGGCGCAGGACGACGACGCGCCCGCCGTCCACGACGACGAGAGCGGTCCGGTCATCGTCTCCGTCGACGACGAGGCCGAGGACCGGGGGGAGGGCCGATGACCCTCGCACTCGACATCGTCGCCGGCACGCTGCTCATCGGCGGAGCGCTGCTCGCGTTCATCGCCGGCCTGGGCATCGTCCGGTTCCCCGACCTGCTCTCCCGGATGCACGCCGCCACCAAGCCTCAGGTGCTCGGGCTCATGCTCCTCATGGCCGGGCTGGCGGTCGAGCTGCGCAACCTCACCGTGGGGATCACGCTGGTCCTCGTCGTCGCGTTCCAGCTCGTCACCGGGCCGATCTCGGCGCACATGCTCAGCCGGGCCGGGTACCGGACCGGGAAGGTGCACCCGGAGCTGATGATCGTCGACGAGCTCACCCAGGACCTCGAGCGGGCCGAGAAGCTCGACGAGCTCGACCGGCTGGAGCTGGAGCGGCTGCACCGCGACGCCGTCGAGCGGGAGCAGCGCGAGGGTGGCGCCCCGGACCGCTAGGGTGCCGGGCTCAGCCCTTCTTCTCGACCGGACCGCCGTACCACTTGGCGGCCCCGACCTGGGCGAACTGCCGGATGATCCCGATGACCGCGCCGCTCACGGCCGCGAAGACGACGATCTCGAGCGTGCTGATGCTCGGGTCGTTGGGGTCCTCGTGCGGCGGCTCGTGCCCGGTGACCGCCTTCCACCCGACGTCGAGGACCTTGTTGGCCAGGATGCCGGCGAGGACCGCCGATCCCGTGCTGACGATCTTCCACCCGATGTCCATGTCACTCCGTCCGTAGGCTGGGTCCAACCTAGCGGCGGCCGCCGCGGGGCGCACACCCGTTCGCGGCCGCCCGGTGTGCTCCCGTGGGCGGGCGGCGGGTAGGATCGGGTGCGAACGACAGGGGAGCACCGGACGGTGCTGAGAGTGCGGCAGCGGCCGCAGACCCTCGAACCTGCTCCGGCTAGCACCGGCGAAGGAAGTCGGGACGTCTCTCCCGGGCGTGCGCCCGGGGCCCCTCCTTGCACCTGAGGAGGACCAGCATGACCACCACCCGCCGTGCCCGCGGCACGTCCGTCGCGCTCGCCGCGACACTCGCCCTGGGGGCGTGCAGCGCCACGGGGACCGGCGCGGGGGACGAGGCCGAGGACGACGTCCTGCGCGTCGTCACCCACGACTCCTTCGCCGTGAGCGAGACGCTGCTCGCCGAGTTCGAGGAGCGCACCGGCTACTCCATCGAGCACATCACCCCCGGTGACGCCGGCGCCCTGGTCAACCAGCTCGTCCTCACGCGGGACAACCCGCTGGGCGACGTCGTCTACGGCATCGACAACTCCTTCGCAGCGCGCGCCGCCGAGGAGGGAGTCCTGGACCCCTACCGCTCGCCGGACGCCGTCCAGACCGCCTTCGCGGACACGCTGACCGCGATCGACTTCGGTGACGTCTGCATCAACGTCGACCACGAGTGGTTCGCCGAGCAGGGCGTCCCCGAGCCGCAGACCTTGGAGGACCTCACCGACCCCGCCTACGCCGACCTGCTCGTCGTCACCAACCCCGCGACGTCGTCACCCGGGCTGGCCTTCCTGCTCGCGACGGTCGGCGCGTTCGGGCAGGACGGGTGGGAGGACTACTGGCGCGACCTCACCGCCAACGGCGTACGCGTCGTCGAGGGCTGGTCCGACGCCTACTACGTCGACTTCTCCGGCTCGGAGGGCGAGGGCCCCCGCCCGCTCGTCCTGTCCTACTCCTCCTCGCCGGCCGCCGAGGTCCCCGCGGACGGCTCGGCGCCGCCCACCGCGGCGCTGCTCGACACCTGCTTCCGGCAGACCGAGTACGCCGGCGTACTGACCGGTGCGCAGAACGTCGAGGGCGCGCGCGAGTTCGTCGACTTCCTCCTCTCCCCGGAGGTCCAGGCCGACATCCCCGGCCAGATGTACATGTACCCCGTCCTCGAGGGCATCGCCCTGCCGGAGGCCTGGTCGGAGCACGCGCCGGCGAGCGACGCGCCGCACGAGGTGGACCCGCAGGTGATCACCGACAACCGTGACCGGTGGATCGAGACGTGGACCGAGATCGTGGTCGGGTGAGCGCCGACGGTCCGAGGCGGCGCGGGTCGACGACGACGGCGGCCCTCGCCTGGGTGCTGGCCGCCGGGGTCCCCCTGGTCTTCCTGTCCGTCTTCTTCCTGTGGCCGGTGGCCACGATGGTGGGGCGCGGGTTCCTGCCCGGCGGCGAGGTCGACCTCGGCGGTATCGCCGAGGTCTTCGCCCGACGGCGGACGTGGCGGGTCATCGGCATCACGGTGGGCCAGTCGGTCACCGCCAGCGTCGCCGCCGTGCTGCTCGGCGTCCCCGGGGCCTACGTCCTGTACCGGTGCCGGTTCCGCGGTCGTCGGCTGGTCCGCGGCTTCATCACCGTGCCGTTCGTGCTGCCGACGGTCGTCGTCGGCGTCGCGTTCCGCTCGCTGCTCGTCGAGACGGGGCCGCTGGGCTTCCTGGGGATCGACGGGACCTTCGCCGCGGTCGTCGCCGCCCTCGTGTTCTTCAACTACGCCCTCGTCGTGCGGACCGTCGGCGCGCTGTGGGAGCGCCTGGACCCGCGGGCCGAGGAGGCGGCCCGCAGCCTCGGCGCCTCCCCGTGGCGTGCCTTCCGCACCGTCACCCTTCCTGCGCTCGCGCCGGCGATCGTCTCGGCGGGCGCGGTCGTCTTCCTCTTCTGCGCCACGTCCTTCGGGGTCGTCCTCACCATGGGCGGCCTGCGCTACGGGACCATCGAGACCGAGGTGTGGATCCAGACCACCCAGTTCCTCGACCTGCGTGCGGCGGCGGTGCTGTCGGTGCTCCAGCTCGTCGTCGTGGGTGCCGCGCTGCTGCTCGCCGCGCGTGCGCGGCGCCGGTACGACACCTCCCTGCACCTGCGGGCCGACCGGTCGGCCACCCGCCCGCTGCGGCTGCGCCGCCGCGCCGGACACCCCGGGACGGACCTCCTGCCGGCCGCCGTCACCGCCGTCGTCGTGGTCGGTCTCCTCGTGCTTCCCCTCGCCTACCTCGCCGTCGGCTCGCTGCGGGCCCCCGAGGGGTGGGGCCTGGGCAACTACCGGCGGCTGGCCACGACCGGGGGGACCAACGCGCTCACCGTCACCGTGTGGGACGCGACGCTCAACTCCCTGCGCGCGGCTGTCGACGCGACCGTCATCGCCGTCGTCGTCGGCACCCTCGTCGCGGTCGTCGTCTCCCGCCGGCCGCGGTCACCCGGGGGCCGGCGTGCACTCGGGGTCCTGGACGCCGTCTTCATGCTCCCGCTCGGGGTCTCGGCGGTGACCGTGGGCTTCGGCTTCCTCATCACCCTCGACTCCCCGCCGCTGGACCTGCGCGCGTCACCGGTCATCGTCCCGATCGCCCAGGCAGTGGTCGCGACCCCGATCGTCGTGCGCACCGTGCTGCCGGTCCTGCGGGCCGTCGACCCCCGCCTGCGCGAGGCCGCCGCGGCGCTCGGCGCAGCCCCCGCACGGGTGCTGCTCACCGTCGACGGGCCGTTCCTCGTCCGCGGGCTGGGGCTCGCGGTGGGCTTCGCCTTCGCGGTGTCCCTGGGGGAGTTCGGGGCGACGTCGTTCCTTGCGCGGCCGGACACGCCGACGCTGCCGGTGGTGATCTTCCGGCTCATCGGACGGCCGGGTGCGGAGAACTACGGGATGGCGCTCGCGGCGGCGGTCGTCCTCGCGGCCCTCACCGCGTCCGTGATGATGCTGGCCGAACGGCTCCGAGGCGACAGGATGGGCACGTGGTGAGCACGCGTGGCCTGGAGATCCGCGACCTCGTCGTCACCTACCCGGGGGGCCCGACTGCGGTGGACGGGGTGACGCTGGACGTCCCCACCGGCGAGGTCCTCGCCCTCCTCGGGCCCTCCGGCTGCGGCAAGTCCTCCCTGCTGCGGGCCGTCGCGGGCCTCGAGCCGGTCGCGGCGGGGGCGCTGCGCTGGGACGGCGCGGACGTCTCCGACCTGCCCGTCCACCGCCGCGGCTTCGGTCTGATGTTCCAGGACGGGCAGCTCTTCCCCCACCGGGACGTCACCGGCAACATCGCCTACGGGCTCGCGTCACTCACCCGTGCCGACCGTGAGCGCCGGGTGGCCGAGCTGCTCGAGCTCGTCGGCCTCACCGGGTACGGAACCCGTGCCGTGACGACCCTGTCCGGCGGCGAGCAGCAGCGGGTCGCGCTGGCTCGTTCGCTCGCTCCCCGACCGCGGCTGCTCCTGCTCGACGAGCCGCTGTCCTCGCTCGACCGGTCGCTGCGCGAGCACCTCGCCGGGGAGCTCCGCGACATCGTCCACGCGGCGGGGACCACCGCGATCTACGTGACCCACGACCACGACGAGGCGTTCACCGTCGCCTCCCGCATCGCTGTCATGTCCGGCGGGCGGATCCTCCAGGCGGACACCCCGGAACGGCTGTGGCACGCGCCGGCGAGCGAGCAGGTCGCCCGCTTCCTCGGCTACGGGCCGGTGGTCGACGCCGTCGCCGCGGGGCCCGGCGTGCGGACCCCGCTCGGCGTGGTGGAGCTCCCGGTGGTCGCCGACGGAGCCGTCCGCCTGGCCCTCGGCCCCCGGGCGCTGGTGCCCGACGCCGACGGCACCCGGCTGCCCGTGTGCGGGTGGCGGGTGCGTCGCGGTGAGCGGGAGCTCGACGTCACCCTGCCCGACGGGCAGAGCGCCGTGCTGCGCGTCCCCGGCAGTCCCGACGCCGCCGTCGCCGACACGGTGACGGTCGGCCTCGCACCGGACCAGGTCGCCGTGGTCCCGGGGGAGGCGCGGTGAACGAGGCGGTGATGATGCTGCTGCTCGTCGTCGTCCTCCTCGTGCCCGCCGTGCTGGTGGCGCGGTCGACGAGACGGCTCGGGCGGGGGCCGCGCAGGGTCGAGCGCCTCGAGCTGTGGGCCGCACCGCGCGGCTGGCGGGTGCGCGGGGCCGCTCCGGAGATGGTGGGCCGCTGGCAGGTCCCGCCCTTCACCGCGGGCGAGCGGCGCGTCGAGGACGCCGTCGTCGGTGAGCACCGCGGCCGGGAGGCGACGTCACTGCGACTGGAGACCGCCGAGCCCCGGCACGTCGTCCACATGTTCACCGTCGCCCTGGACGTGACGCTGCCGGTGGTCCAGGTGATGACGGACGGCGAACCGGCGGACGCGCTCGGCGCTCCCGGTGGCGGGTGGCTGCGCGAGCGCGCCCCGGCGGGCCTGTCCCTGCGGGTGGAGCGCGGCGTCCTCGTCGGGTGGCTCCCCGGCGAGCCCCTCCTCACCGAGCTCGACCGCTACCTCGACGTCCTCGTGGACGTCGCGGAGCGCCTGGAGCGGCTCGGCGGCTGACCGGCCCGGTCGCGCACGTGCCCGGCCGCATCGGTCAGGATGGGGCCATGACCGAGCACACGCCGAGCGACGAGATCGACCCCGACGCCTCCGCCGACACCGCGCGGACTCCCGCTGCCGGTGACGTCACGGCGGACTGGAACCCGCGGGGACCGTCCGTGCGTCGCGACCCGCTCGCGGCGTACGACGGGATGCGGTCCTACTGCCCTGTCGCCCGCGGCGTGAGCGGCGCCTGGACGCTGTTCGCGCACGCCGACGTCACCGGCGCGGCACGCGACAGCCAGACCTACTCCAACGCCGTCTCGCGCTACCTGCAGGTGCCCAACGGCCTGGACGGTCCCACCCACACCTCCTACCGCGCCCTCGTGGACCGCTACTTCACCCGCGAGCGGATGACCGCCGTCGAGCCCGTCGTGCAGCGTGTGGCCCGCGAGCTCGTGGCGGAGCTGGACGTCCCCGGGCGCATCGACGCGGTCGCCGTCGGCTCCCGCTTCGCGGTGCGCGCGCAGTGCGCCTGGCTCGGGTGGCCCGCGGACCTCGAGGACGAGCTGCTGCGGTGGATGGCGGACAACCACGCCGCCACCCGGTCCCGTGACCGGGCCCGCACGGCGCAGGTCGCCGAGCGTTTCGACGCGATCATCCGGTCCCTCACCGCGGCGCGTCGCGTGGCCGGTGAGCACGCGCCCGACGACGTCACCACCGAGCTGGTGCGGGACCGGGTGGAGGGGCGGGAGCTCACCGACGAGGAGATCGTCTCCATCCTGCGCAACTGGACCGGTGGGGACCTGGGGTCGATGGCCCTGTGCACGGGTGTGGTCCTCACCTACCTCGCCGACCACCCTGACCTCCAGGACCGGCTGCGCGCAGGCGTGTCCGACCGGGAGCTCGACGCGGTCCTCGACGAGATCCTGCGGATCGACGACCCGTTCGTCGCGAACCGCCGCGTCACCACCGAGCCCGTCAGGGTCGGCGGCCGGCAGCTGGCGGCCGGCGACACGGTCTTCCTCAACTGGACCTCCGCCAACCGGGACCCGAAGGTGTTCGGCGACCCCGACGCGTTCGACCCGGTCGGCAACGCGCCGTACAACCTCGTGTGGGGTGCGGGGAAGCACGTGTGCCCCGGGCGTCCGCTCGCGACGCTCGAGCTGCGGGCGCTGACCCGTGCCGTCCTCGACGCGACGGCCGTGGTCGAGCCCGACCCGGGCCGGCCACGGCAGCGTGGGCTGCCCCCGGTCGGGGGCTTCTCGGCGGCGCCGTTGCGGCTGGGCTGAGCCCGCCCGCCGCAGGACCCGTCACGGAGGAACCGCGGGCTCCTCGGTGCGCCCGCAACGCACGCCGGACCGAACCCTGCCAGGCTGGGGCACGACCGACGAAGGGAGACGTGGTGCTGGGACTACCCGACGGCGTGCGCGTGCTGCTGTTCGATCTCGACGGCGTGCTGACCGAGACAGCGAGCCTCCACACCCGCGCGTGGAAGGAGACCTTCGACGCGTTCCTCCGCGGCCACTCCGAACGCACGGGCGAGCCCTACGTCCCCTTCGACCCGGTGGCGGACTACGCCGCGTACGTCGACGGCAAGCGCCGGATCGACGGTGTGCGGGACTTCCTCGGCAGTCGCGACATCACCCTGCCGTACGGCAGCCACACCGACAGCCCGGAGCGGGAGACCCTCAACGGCATCGGCAACCGGAAGAACGAACGCGTCCTCACGCTGATGACCGACGAGGGGGTCGCGGTCTTCCCCGGATCGCTCCGCTACCTCGAGGCGGCTCGTGCGCAGGGGCTGCCCTGCGCCGTCGTCTCCTCCAGCGCGAACGCTGCACTCGTGCTGGACGTCACCGGCCTCGAGTCGCAGGTCGACGTGCTCGTCGACGGCTCGCTGGCCCACGCCCTCGACCTGCCCGGCAAGCCGGCCCCGGACACGTTCCTCGAGGCCACCCGCAGGCTCGGGGTCAGCCCGCGGGAAGCTGCCGTCTTCGAGGACGCCCTCGCCGGGGTCGCCGCGGGGCGCGCCGGCGGCTTCGGCCACGTCGTCGGGGTCGACCGGCTCGGGCAGGCGGACGCGCTCCGGGAGCACGGTGCCGACGTCGTCGTCGCCGACCTCGAGGACTTGCTGTGACCGGACCGACCCTGCCGGTCGAGCCGTGGTGCCTGCGGGAGCGTGGCCTCGACCTGGCGACGCTCGGGCAGGTGGAGTCGCTGTTCGCGCTGTCCAACGGCCACCTCGGGCTGCGGGGGAACCTCGACGAGGGAGAGCCCGCCGCCCAGCGCGGGAGCTACCTCTCGGGCTTCTTCGAGCACCACCCGCTGCCCTACGCGGAGGGCGGCTACGGCTACCCGGAGTCCGGTCAGACGATCGTCAACGTCACCAACGGCCAGCTCATCCGCCTCCTCGTCGACGACGAGCCCTTCGACATGCGCTACGGCGAGGTGCTCGACCACGAACGGGTGCTCGACCTGCGCGACGGCACGCTGCGGCGACGCACCGAGTGGGTCTCCCCGGCCGGCCGGCAGGTCGTCGTGCGCTCGACGCGGCTGGTGTCCTTCACCCACCGGTCGGTGGCCGCCGTCGAGTACGAGGTCGAGCCGGTGGACGGCCCGATCCGGGTCATCGTCCAGTCCCAGCTCGTTGCCGAGGAGGAGGCCCCCGAGGTCGACGACGACGACCCGCGGGTGGCGGCGGCCTTGGAGGACCCGCTGGTCCCCGTGGGGCAGGACGTCGAGGACGGCGGCGCGATCCTCCTGCACCGGACCCGCATGAGCGGGCTGCTCGTGGGCGCCGGCACCGACCACGACATCGAGTGCCCCAACCAGTACGACGTCGAGCACGAGGCACGCGAGAGCTGGGCGCGCACCACCGTGGTGACGGTCCTGGAGCCGGGGCAGACGCTGCGCATCGTCAAGTACATCGGCTACGGCTGGTCCGCGGCGCGGAGCGTGGACGCCGTGCGCGACCAGGTGGCCGCCGCGCTCACCAGCGCCCGGTACGCCGGCTGGGACAGCCTGTGCCGCGACCAGACGCGGTACCTCGAGAACTTCTGGAGCTCGGCCGACGTCGAGGTCGACGGCGACCCCATCCTCCAGCAGGCGGTGCGCTTCGGGCTGTTCCACGTCCTCCAGGCCGGTGCCCGCGCCGAGCGGCGGGCGATCGGTGCCAAGGGCCTCACCGGTACCGGGTACAACGGGCACACGTTCTGGGACATCGAGGGCTTCGTCGTGCCCGTGCTCGTCATGACGGCGCCGGACGCCGCCGCCGACGCCCTGCGCTGGCGGGCCTCCACCCTCGACCTGGCCAGGGCTCGTGCTCGGACCCTCGGGCTGGCCGGCGCCGCCTTTCCGTGGCGGACGATCAACGGGGAGGAGACGTCGGCCTACTGGCCGGCGGGGACCGCGGCCTTCCACGTCAACGCCGACATCGCCCGGGCATTCGAGTACTACCGGCTGACGACCGGGGACCACACCCTGGAACGTGAGTGCGGTGCCGCGGTGCTCATCGAGACGGCCCGGCTGTGGATGTCGCTCGGGCACCACGACCGCGGCGGGGTCTGGCACGTCCAGGGGGTGACCGGGCCGGACGAGTACACGGCCGTCGTCGACTGCAACGTCTTCACCAACCTCATGGCGGCGCGCAACCTGCGTGCCGCCGACCAGGCGTGCGCCCGCAACCCCGACATCGCCGACTCCTACGGGGTCACGGACGACGAGCGCGCGGCGTGGTGCGCCGCCGGGACCGCCGTCCACGTTCCCTACGACGAGGAGCTGGGCGTCCATCCCCAGTGCGGCGGGTTCACGGTGTACGGCGAGTGGGACTTCGAGCAGAACAGCCAGTACCCGCTCATGCTCCACGCGCCCTACTTCCAGCTCTACCGCAAGCAGGTGGTCAAGCAGGCCGACCTCGTGCTCGCGATGCACTGGTGCAGCGAGGAGTTCACCGCGAAGGAGAAGGCCTGGAACCTCGACTACTACGAGCGGCGCACCGTGCGCGACTCCTCGCTCTCGGCGTGCACCCAGGCGGTGCTGTGCGCGGAGGTCGGGCACCTCGACCTCGCCCACGCCTACCTCCACGAGGCGGCGCTGGTGGACCTGCGCAACCTCCAGGGCAACACCAACCAGGGCGTGCACATGGCCTCGCTCGCCGGGGCGTGGACGGCGCTCGTCGACGGGTTCGGCGGGATGCGGGAGGTCGACGGCCAGCTGCGGATCGCCCCCGCGCTCCCCGGGTCCGTCGACCGGCTGTCGTTCCGGGTGCTGTGGTGGGGGATGGCTCTTCAGGTGGAGGCCACCCACACCGACGTCACGTGCCGGCTGCTCGGCGAGAACGGGGCGGAGCTGGTGCTGCGGCTCTACGACGAGGAGGTCGTGCTGCGGGCCGACGAGCCCGTCACCCGCCCGATGCGCGACCCCGAGCCGCTGCTGCCCGCCCCGCCGCAGCCTCCCGGGCGGGCGCCGCGGCCGCCCGGCCGGGGCCCGCTGACCTTCGCCCCGAGCGCCGAGTGATGCCCGGGGAGGAGGCGGCCGCCGCCGCGATGACCGCGGCCGGCCTGGACCACACGATCACCCGGCACGGGCGGGTCGGCAGCCTCGCGGAGGCGGCCGCGGCCCGCGGCGTGGAGCCGGCGGCGGTCATCAAGACCATCGTCGTGCGCCGGCGCGAGGACGACTACCTCTTCGTCCTCGTCCCGGGCGACCGAGCCATCTCCTGGCCCAAGCTGCGGGCACTGCTCGGGGTGAGCCGGCTGTCCATGCCGGACGCCGCGACGGCGAAGGAGGTCACCGGGTACGAGCGCGGCACCATCACCCCTTTCGGGGCGGTGCGCGCGTGGCCCGTCATCGCCGACACGCGTGTGCAGGGGACGGTCTCCATCGGCGCCGGCGCGCACGGCGTCGCCGCGACCGTCGACGGCGCGCAGCTCGTCCGGGCGCTCGACGCCCAGGTCGCCGACGTCACCGACCCGGCCTGACCGGCTCGTCTCGGCGGATCGCCAGCGCCGTCCCAGCCACCCGGCCACCACCCGGGTCCCGCTCCGGCAGGGCGATAACCCACCCGGCGGGGAAGCAGCGGTGGGATGCTGGAAGCCCGTGATCGGAGGAGCGATGTCGCTCGAGGTCCTGAGCCCACGGGAGTGCCGCCTCCTCCTGGAGGAGGTGCCCGTCGGCTGGCTCGCCCACTGCGCGGACCGTGGCGTGCACATGGTGCCGGTGAACTTCGCCGTGCACGGCTCGGAGATCGTCGTCCGCAGCGCCTACGGGGGCTCGCTCGGCGCCGTCGTCGCCGGACGCCTCATGACGTTCGGAGCGGGCTCCTTCGACCCGGCGACACGGACAGGGTGGTCGGTCACGGTCACCGGCACGGCGCACCTCCTCGGCGACGAGCTGGTGAACCCGGGACTGCCTGCCGCGGACGTGTGGGCCGGTGCCATCCGGACCGTGGCCATCGGCGTGCCGATGACCACGGTGAGCGGCCGCCGGGTGCACGCGCAGACGCCCCCTCGCTGAGGGCGGCGCGCGCTACTGGAGGAGGGTGCGGTCGTCCAGCTCCGCGCCCTTGACCTGCTCGAAGGCCTTGAGGAGGTCCCGGACCGTCGCCCGCTGCTTGCGCTCCCCGGCGACGTCGACGACGACCTTGCCCTCGTGCATCATGATGAGGCGCGAGCCGACCCGCAGGGCCTGCTCCATGTTGTGGGTGACCATGAGCGTCGTGAGGTGGTGCCGCTCGACGGCCTCGGTCGTCAGCCGGGTGATGAGCTCGGCGCGCTGGGGGTCCAGGGCGGCGGTGTGCTCGTCCAGGAGCAAGATCTTGGGCTCGCTGAAGGTCGCCATGAGCAGCGACAGCGCCTGGCGCTGACCACCGGAGAGCAGCCCGACCTTCATCTTCAGCCGGTTCTCCAGGCCCAGCTCGAGCGACGCGAGCTCGGTCCGGAAGAAGTCGCGCTTCGCCTTGGTCACCCCCAGGCGCAGCCCGCGCGGCTTGCCGCGGGAGTAGGCGATCGCGAGGTTCTCCTCGATCGTCATGTCCGGTGCGGTCCCGGCGAGCGGGTCCTGGAACACCCGGCCGACGTGGGCAGCGCGCCGGTGGTCGGGCAGCCGCGTGACGTCCTCGCCGTCGACGACAACCCTGCCGGTGTCCGGCGAGAGCTTGCCGGCGACGACGTTGAGCATCGTCGACTTGCCCGCGCCGTTGGAGCCGATGACGGTGGTGAACTCACCGGGGGCGAGCCGCAGCGAGATCGCCTGCAGGGCGAGCCGCTCGTTGACCGTGCCGGCGAAGAAGGTCTTGCTCACGGAGTCGAGCTCGAGCACCTCACGCACCTCCCGTCGTCGAGGACGTCGCCGCGGTACGCCGCAGCGAGCGCAGCGCGCTGACCCGCCGGAAGACGCCCCACTTCGGCAACACGAGGGCGACGACGACGAGCACGGCCGAGATGAGCTTCATGTCGTTCGGGTCCAGGCCCGCCTGGAGGGCGACCTGGATGGTCACCCGGTAGAGGATCGAGCCGAGCACGACGGCCAGGGTGGAGATGAGGATGACGCGCGAGCCGAACACCGCCTGCCCGAGGATCACCGAGGCGAGGCCGGCGATGATGAGCCCGATCCCCATCGAGATGTCGGCGAAGCCCTGGTACTGCGCGATCAGCGCACCCGCCAGCCCGACGAGCCCGTTGGACAGCGCCAGCCCGAGGATCTTCGTCCGGTCGGTGTTGACGCCGAAGCTGCGGATCATCTCCTCGTTGTCGCCGGTCGCCTGCAGGGCGAGCCCGGTGTCGGTGTGGAGGAACCAGTCCAGCACCACCTTGACGACCAGTGCCAGTGCCCCGAAGATCGCGATCGACACCGCCCCGCCGAGCAGCCCGTTGTCCCGCAGCGGCGTCAGCAGGGTGTCCTCACGCAGCAGCGGCACGTTCGCGCCGCCCATGATCCGCAGGTTGACCGAGTACAGACCGATCTGGGTGAGGATGCCCGCGAGCAGCGGGTTGATCCCTCCCTTGGTGTGGAGCAGCCCGGTGATGACCCCGGCGGCAAGCCCTGCCACGCCACCGGCGAGCGTGGCGAGGGCAGGGTGGGTCCCCGCGGTGATGAGGATCGCGGCCGTCGCGGCGCCGGTCGTGAAGCTGCCGTCGACGGTGAGGTCCGGGAAGTTGAGGATCCGGAAGGTCAGGTAGACCCCCAGCGCCATCACCGCGTAGATGAGGCCGAGCTCGACTGCTCCGATCATGACGGCGGCTGCGTTACTCGATGACCGTGTCGGCGCGGTCCAGCAGCTCGGCGGGGACCTCGACGCCCATCCGCTCGGCGGCGGCCGGGTTGACGATCAGCATGAGCTCGGTCTGCGTCTCGATGGGCATCTCCGCCGGGTCGGCGCCCTCCTCGAGCACCCGCACCGCCATCTCACCGGTCTGGTAGCCGAGCTGCTCGTAGTCGATGCCGTAGGTGGCGATCGCGCCGCGCTCGACCGTGTCGCCCTCGGCGCCGATGACCGGCAGGGACTTGGACTCGGCAACCTGGAGGAGCGACTCGAGGGCCGAGACCACGGTGTTGTCGGTCGGGACGTAGAAGGCGTCGACGTCCAGGGAGTCGGCGGCCTGCTGGACCTCACCGGAGTTCGTCACGGTGGCGACCTCGATGGTGACGCCCAGTGCCTCGGCCGCCTCGCGGGCGAGCTCGACCTGGATCTCGGAGTTCACCTCGCCCGAGGAGTACACGATCCCGACAGTCTCGGCTTCGGGGGCGATCTCCTCGAGGAGGGCGAGCTGCTCCTCCACCGGGTTGAGGTCGCTCGTCCCGGTGAGGTTGCCGCCGGGTGCCTCCCAGCTGTCGACGAGGCCCGCCTCGAGCGGGTCGGTGACGGCGGTGATGAGGATCGGCACGTCGGTGATGGCCTGCGCCGTCGCCTGTGCCGTCGGGGTCGCGATGGCGAGGATGAGGTCGTGGTCGGCCGTGGCGAAGGTGTTCGCGATGGAGGTCGCGGTGGCCTGGTCGCCCTGGGCGTTCTGCTCGTCGTACTCCGCCTCGAGGCCCGCGTCCGCGAGGGCGGCCTTGAAGCCGTCGAGTGCCGCGTCGAGCGAGGGGTGGGAGACGATCTGGGTGACACCGATCGAGTAGCTCTGGGCGTCGTCGCCGGAGCCGGCCGTGGCGTCGTCCGCGCCACCGCCGTCGGTGTCGCCGCACGCCGTGAGGACGAGGGCGGAGGCGGCGAGGGCACCGGCCAGCCGGAGGGATGAGCGCTTCATTGGGGGTCCTTCCTACAGGCGCACGTCGCGAGAGTCCGAGGGTACTGGACTCGTCCGCCAGTCGGGCGCGACATCTCAGCGCCTGGCCGGGCCCCGGCCTCGCACGAGGCGGCCCTCCCCGGCCGGTGACGGTAGGTTTCTCGTCATGGTCGCGTACAGGTACCTCGGCAACAGCGGGCTCAAGATCTCCGAGATCGTCTACGGGAACTGGCTGACGCACGGCTCCCAGGTGGAGAACGACGTCGCGGTGCGGTGCGTCCACGCCGCGCTCGACGCCGGCATCTCCAGCTTCGACACCGCCGACGTCTACGCCAACACCCGGGCGGAGGAGGTGCTGGCCGACGCCCTCACCGGGGTGCCACGCCACGAGCTGGAGATCTTCACCAAGGTCTACTGGCCGATCGGCCGCAAGGGGCCGAACGACTCGGGGCTCTCCCGCAAGCACATCCGCGAGGGCATCGACGGGTCGCTGCGCCGACTGCGCACCGACTACGTCGACCTCTATCAGGCACACCGCTACGACGTGGAGACGCCGCTCGAGGAGACGATGCAGGCCTTCGCCGACATCGTGCGCCAGGGCAAGGCGCTGTACATCGGCGTCTCGGAGTGGCCGGCCGACAAGCTGCGCGAGGGCCACGCGATGGCCCGCGAGCTGGGGTTCCAGCTCGTCTCCAACCAGCCGAAGTACTCGATGCTGTGGCGCGTCATTGAGGGCGAGATCGTGCCCGCCTCCCGGGAGCTCGGCATCGGCCAGATCGTCTTCTCGCCGGTGGCGCAGGGCATCCTCACCGGCAAGTACCTGCCGGGCCAGGCCGTCCCGGAGGGCTCGCGGGCGGCGGACACGAAGGGCGGCGCGCGGATGATCGACCGCGACGTGCACGACGACGCCCTGCTCACCCGTGTCCAGGAGCTGCGGCCCGTGGCCGAGGAGCTCGGGCTGTCGATGGCGCAGCTGGCGGTGGCGTGGGTGCTCCAGAACGACAACGTCTCCGCGGCGATCATCGGGGCCTCCCGCCCCGAGCAGGTCGAGGAGAACGTCGCCGCCTCCGGCGTGGAGCTGCCGGCCGAGGTGCTTTCCCGCATCGACGAGATCCTCGGCGACTCCGTCGTCCGTGACCCGTCGCTGACGAACGTCCCGGCGGGCCGGCCGAGCTAGCCGCGGACTCCCAGGGACGCGGGCCGGCCCGAGGGGCACCGGTCCCGGAGCGCCGGGGCCGGGGTCACTCGACGACGACGTCGGCGCGCTCCAGGAGGTCGGCGGGGATCTCCACGCCCATCCGCTCGGCGGCGGCCGGGTTGACGATGAGCACGAGGTCCGCGAAGGTCTCGATGGGCATCTCGGCCGGGTCGGCGCCGTCCTGGAGGATCCGCAGCGCCATCTGCCCGGTCTGGTAGCCGAGCTTCTCGTAGTCGACGCCGTAGGTCGCGATCGCACCGCGCTCGACGCTCTCACCGTCGGCCGTGACGAGCGGGACCGACCGTTCCTCGGCCACCTGGAGCAGGGACTCGAAGGCCGCGACGACGGTGTTGTCGGTCGGCATGAAGTAGGCGTCGACGTCCAGGGAGGCGGCGGCCTGCTGCACCTCGCTGGAGTTCGTCACCGCGGCGACCTCGATCTCGACGCCGAGGGAGTCCGCGGCCTCACGGGCGAGCTCCACCTGGATCTCCGAGTTCACCTCGCCCGAGCTGTAGACGATGCCGACCGTCTCGATGTCGGGGGCGAGCTCGACGAGGAGGCCGAGCTGGTCCTCCACCGGGTTGAGGTCGCTCGTGCCGGTGAGGTTGCCGCCGGGGGACTCCCAGCTGTCGACGAGCCCCGCCTCCTGCGGCTCCGTCACGGCCGTGATGAGGATCGGGGTGTCGGTGACCGCCTGCGCGGTGGCCTGCGCCGTCGGCGTGGCGATGGCCAGGATGAGATCGTGGCCCGCCCCGGCGAAGGTGGTGGCGATGGAGGTCGCCGTCGCCTGGTCGCCGCTGGCGTTCTGCTCGTCGTAGTCGACGTCGAGGCCCGCGTCGGCCAGGGCTGCCTTGAACCCCTCGCGGGAGGCGTCGAGGGACGGGTGCGCGGCGATCTGCGTGATACCGATCGAGTAGGTCCGCTCCTCGTCGGTGCCCTCACCGGTGGCGCCGTCCCCGTTCCCGCACGCCGCGAGCACGAGGGTGGAGGCAGCCAGGGCGGTTCCGGCGAGCCGGAGGGATGAGCGCGTCATCGGGGTCCTTCCTACAGGCGCACGTCGGATCGTGCCGAGGTTACTAAACCCGCCGGCCCGCCGAGGCCGGTGTCCCACCGGCTCGGCGACCGGCGGGGGGTGGACCCCGTGACCCGTCGTGCGGGACGATCCGGGCATGCCGATCGAGCCGGACACCAAGGACTGGACCTGGGTGCTGCACCGCCCCTGCCCCGAGTGCGGGACGGACGCGACCGCCCACTCACCGGCGACCCTCCCCGACGTCCTGCGCGACGCCGTCGTGCGCTGGGAGGCGGTGCTGCGCCGGCCGGACGCCGCCCGCAGGCCCGACGACTCGACGTGGTCGCCGCTGGAGTACGCGGCACACGTACGCGACGTCTGCGAGGTCTTCCGGGGGCGCCTGGAGCTCATGCTCGCCGAGGACGACCCGACCTTCGCCGACTGGGACCAGGACGCCGCCGCCGTCGCCGGCCGGTACGCCGAGCAGGACGCGGGGAGCGTCGCGGAGGCACTGGCCGCGAACGCCCGCGCCGTGGCGGACGCCTTCGCCGCCGTGCCGCAGGACCGGTGGGAGCGGGGCGGGCTGCGGAGCAACGGCTCGGTGTTCACCGTGCGGACGCTGAGCCAGTACTTCGCCCACGACGTCCTCCACCACCTGCACGACGTCGGAGGCTGAGCTACGCCCGCACGAGCAGCACGACGACGTTGACCACCGCGATGGCCATTGCCGCGTAGAACGGCGTGCGTCCCGGACGGCCGAGGGAGACGACGGCGAGCGCGCCCGCCGCGAGCAGGACGCTCCACGCCCACGGCGGGACGGCACCTCCCGGGCCGAGGACGCCGGTGGCCGTGCCCGCGAGGAGCACGACGACGGCGAGCACCCCGGACGCCCGTGCGCCGAGCCGGTGCGGCAGGCCCCGCACGCCGGTGACGGCGTCCTCCGCCAGGTCCGGGAGCACGTTGACGACGTGCGCGCCGGCCCCGAGCAGCGCACCGACGGCGAGCATCCACCACGGCGGCAGCGCGGGGGGTGAGAGCGCCAGCCACGGGACGGCGGGGAGCGTGCCGAAGGCGACCACGTAGGGCAGCCACGACAGCACCGTCGACTTGGCCCCGAGGTTGTAGGCCCACCCCGCGGCGACGACGACGAGGTGGGCGAGCGCCGCACGCCACCCCAGCGCCAGGGACAGCGCCGCGCAGGCGACCACGGCGCCGGCCAGTGCGGCCGTCACCACCCGGGTGGCCAGCTGCCCGGTGGCCAGCGGCTTGTCCGTGCGTCCCACGGCGCGGTCCCGCCCGGCGTCCAGCAGGTCGTTCGACCACCCGATGGTGAGCTGGCCGCAGAGCACGGCGAGGCCGACCAGGAGAACCCGTGCCGCAGCGAGCCCCGCCTCGACGCCCAGCAGCACCGCCAGCCCGGTGACGACCACGGTCGGTGCCGCGTGGGAGGCCCGCGCGAGGGCGAGGAGGGTGCGCACCCGTGGAGGCTAGCGCGGGCCGGTTCCAGCGCGGCGTGCCGGTGCTGCCCGTAGTCTCGGGAAGATGACCGACCTCCTCGCCGTCGAGCCGGTGCTGCCCGCGCACCGCTACAGCCAGGAGGAGCTCACCGACGCTCTTGTCGACATCATCGGTCTGGACGAGCGCGGGGAGCGTCTCATCCGCCGTATCCACGCGGGCTGCGGTGTCGACACCCGCCACATCGCGCTGCCGCTCGAGCGCTACGCCGCTCTCGTCGACTTCGGGCTGGCGAACGACGCGTTCATCGCCGCCGCGGTCGAGCTCGGTGCGCAGGCCCTCACCGCGGCCCTCGACAACGCCGGGGTGCGGCCGGAGGAGCTGGACCTCGTCGTCTCGACGACCATCACCGGGCTGGCCGTGCCGTCCCTGGAGGCGCGCATCGCCGAACGGGTGGGGCTCCGGTCCGACGTCGTGCGCGTGCCGATGTTCGGGCTCGGCTGCATGGCCGGTGCGGCCGGCACGGCCCGGCTCCACGACCTCCTCGCCGGCCGTCCCGGGGACGTCGGGGCCCTCGTCAGCGTCGAGCTGTGCTCCCTCACCGTGCAGCGGGGTGACTCCTCGGGCGCGAACCTCGTCGCGAGCGGCCTGTTCGGTGACGGTGCCGGCGCCGTGGTCGCCGTGGGCCGCGAGCACCCGCGTGCGTCGTCGGACGACGGCGCGGCCCCGCGCGTCGTCGCGACCACGAGCCGGCTCTACGCCGGCACCGAGGCGGCCATGGGCTGGGACGTGCGGTCCAGCGGTCTGCGCATCGTCCTCGGCGCCGAGGTCCCCGACCTGGTCCGGGACAACGTGGGCACGGACGTCGCGGCCTTCCTCGCGCGGCACGGCCTCACCCTCGCCGACATCGACTGGTGGGTGTGCCACCCCGGTGGCCCCAAGGTCATCGACTCGCTCGCGGGGACGCTCGGCCTGCCCCTCGAGGCGCTCGCGGTCACCACCGAGTCGCTGCGGACCGTCGGGAACCTGTCCTCGGCCTCCGTGCTGCACATCCTGCGCACCGTCCTGGACGCCGGGCCCGCCCCCGGCACCCACGGGCTCATGATGGCCATGGGGCCCGGCTTCAGTCTCGAGCTCGTCCTGCTGGAGGCGTGATGACGTCACAGACCCTGTTCACCGTCCTCGTCGCGGCGGTCGCCCTGGAGCGGCTCGCCGAGCTCGTCGTCGCCCGGCGGAACGCGCGGTGGGCGTTCGCGCGCGGCGGCCGGGAGACGGGCGCGGGCCACTACCCCGTCATGGTCGTGCTCCACACCGGGCTGCTCGTCGGCTGCCTCACCGAGGCGTGGCTGGCCGACCGACCGTTCGTGCCGGCCCTCGGCTGGACGATGCTCGCGCTCGCCCTCGGCTCCCAGGCGCTGCGGTGGTGGTGCATCGCCACGCTCGGCCCGCGGTGGAACACGCGGGTCATCGTCGTCCCCGGCCTGCCGCTTGTCGCCCGTGGCCCCTACCGGTGGTTGAGCCACCCCAACTACGTCGCCGTCGTCGTCGAGGGCTTCGCCCTCCCGCTCGTGCACTCGGCATGGTTGACAGCCCTCGTCTTCACCGTCGCCAACGCGGCCCTGCTCAGCGTGCGGATCCGGACCGAGAACCGGGCGCTCGCGGGTGCCGTGCCGCCGGGGCCCTGACCGTGGACCTCGTCGTCGCAGGGGGCGGGCCGGCCGGGCTCGCGACCGCGCTGCACGCCGTCGCCGCCGGGCTCACGGTGGTCGTCCGGGACCCGCGAGCCGGTGTGGTCGACAAGGCCTGCGGGGAGGGCGTCATGCCCGCCGGCGTCGCGCACCTCGAGGCGCTCGGGGTGCGTCCCGCCGGCCGGGAGCTCGTGGGCATCCGCTACTGCGCCCCCGGCCGTCAGGCGCAGACCTCCTTCCGCGGCCGGCCGGGCCGGGGCGTGCGCCGCACGGAGCTGCACCGCGCGCTGCGGGAGGCCGTCCTGGCGGCGGGCGTGCCCATCGAGGCGCGGCGGGTCGGGGAGGTCGAGCAGCAGCCCGGGGGCGTCGTCGTCGACGGCGTCCCTGCCGGCCACGTCGTCGTCGCCGACGGCCTCCACTCGCCGCTGCGGCGCTCGCTCGGGCTCGACGTCCCGGCCCGCGGACCCGTGCGCTACGGCCTGCGCCGCCACGTCCGGCTGGCTCCGTGGACCGACTACGTGGAGGTCCACTGGGCGCGCCACAGCGAGGCCTACGTGACGCCCGTCGCGGACGACGAGGTCGGCGTCGCGATCCTCACCTCGCGCCGCGGCCCCTACGACGAGCAGCTCGCCGAGTTCCCCGAGCTGCTCGCCCGGCTGGCAGGTGCGGAGCCCGCCTCCGGCGTCCGGGGTGCCGGCCCGCTGCGCCAGCAGTCCCGCCGGCGGGTGGAGGGCCGGGCGGTCCTCGTCGGGGACGCCTCCGGCTACGTCGACGCGCTCACGGGGGAGGGGATCAGCCTGGCCCTCGCGCAGGCGCAGGCCGCGGTCGCCCACATCACTGCCGGCGACCTCGCGGGCTACGAGCGCTCCTGGCGGCAGATCGTGCGCCGCCACCGCCTGCTCACCCGGGCGCTGCTGGCCGTCGGCGGCTCTCCGACGCGGCCGCTGCTCGTCCCGGCGGCGCAGCGCCTGCCGCGGGTCTTCGCGGCCGCCGTCAACGCCGCCGGCGGCTGAGGGTGCGCGGTCACCTTGGCTGCGTCCCCGCTGTCGGTGACGCCGCCTGTGCCGTCGTCGAGGGCGCGGGTGGGGCGGGCTCGTCGTCGCCGCCGACCACCGCCACGAGCACGGCGACCACGGAGGCCAGCACCGCCAGCGTCACCGTGATGACGAGCATCGCGCGGTAGTACGCGCGCTCCTCGTGCTCCTCCACGTCGCTCACCTCCGGGGGTCACAGTAGCCGCGCACCCGGCCTGCCTCAGGGCACCGTCCCCAGTGGCCACCGTTCCCCGGTGGCGCTGTCGATGAGTGCCGCGCGGGAGGCGGTGACGTCGAGGGGCAGGACGGCGTAGGCGACGTCGGTGACCACGGGCAGGTCCGCGAGCCGCACCCGGGGTGCCACGCTGACGTGCGGCACCCACCGGCCGGGCACGTAGTGCCGGTGGAGGTCGGCCCCGCTCGCCGTCACGGCGTCCACGACGTCCCGCTGCCGCCGGACGAGCTCAGCGGAGGGCGCCGGGACCAGCCAGACACGTCCACGCGGGGCGGTGGCCACGGCGGACAGGTGGAGGGGCAGCGGCCCACCGTCCGGCAGCGCGGTGACCGCGGTGCGCACGGCGGTCACGTCGAAGGACCGCAGCACCGCGTAGGAGAGGTGGGGCGCGTGGAGCCCGTGCGTGTGGGACACCATGCTCGGCACGCCGGCGTCCTCCACCCGTCGCCACAGGCCGCGCACTGCGCGCTCGTCCGCGGGCGTGAGGAGGAGGCAGACGGCGAGGGCCATGGTCGCCCCAGTGTGGGTCCGGCGCGGCCGGGACGCATGCCGCGTCCTTGTGCCCCGCGGGCCCGTGCAGTAAGGAGGGGGCATGACCCTCACCACGCGCCGCCTCTTCGGCCCCGGCCCCACCAACGTCTACCCCGAGGCGACCGCCGGGCTGGCGGCGCCGCTGCTCGGCCACCTCGACCCGGCCTTCATCCGGCTCATGGACGAGACGTGCGTCATGCTCCGCGAGGTCTGGCAGACGCAGAACCCCCGCACGCTCCCGCTGTCCGCCACGGGCTCGGCCGGCATGGAGGCGGCCTTCGTCAACACGGTCGAGGAGGGCGACGTCGTCGTCGTGGCGGTCAACGGCCTGTTCGGTGAGCGGATGTGCGAGGTGGCTCGCCGGAACGGGGCCGAGGTCGTCCGGGTGGAGCACGAGTGGGGCGAGCCGGTCGACCCCGAGCGGGTCGCGGCCGCCCACCCGAGCCCCAAGGTCATCGCGGCCGTCCACGCCGAGACCTCCACGGGCGTGCGTTCGGACATCGCCGCGCTCGGGGAGCTCAAGGGCGAGGCCCTGCTGGTCGTCGACGCCGTGACCTCCATCGGCGGCATCGAGCTGCGCGCCGACGAGTGGGGCGTCGACATCGGCTACGCCGGCACACAGAAGTGCCTCGGCGTCCCACCGGGCCTGGCGCCCTTCACGATCAGCGAGCGGGCCTTCGCCCGCCGGGTCGAGACGCCGCGCTCCTGGTACCTCGACCTGGGGCTCCTCGGCGGTTACGTCGGAGGCGCCACCGGCGCGCAGCGCACCTACCACCACACCGCGCCGACGGCGATGGTCGCCAGCCTCCACGCGGGCCTGCGCCGGATCCTCGACGAGGGACTGCCCGCCGTGTGGGAGCGGCACGCGAGGGCCGGCCGCCGGCTGCAGGAGGGCCTGCAGGAGCTGGGGCTGGAGCTCTTCGCGGCGGAGGGGTACCGGCTTCCCGAGCTCACCACCGTTCGCGTCCCCGACGGCGTGGACTCGACGGCCGTGCGCGCCGAGCTGCTCGAGCGGTACGACATCGAGATCGGGGCGGGCGTCGGGCCGTACGCGGGGTCGGTGTGGCGGATCGGGCTCATGGGTCCCAACGCGGACGACTCCTCCGTCACGCTCGTGCTCGGCGCACTCAGGGACGTCCTGGGCCGCTGACTGCGCGTGCGGGACGTCCGGTTCTCGGCTGGAATGGGTGGCGATGAGCACCCCCCTCGAGCAGTACGCCCTCCTGTCCGACCTCCGTACCGGGCCCCTCGTCTCCCGGGACGGGAGCATCGACTGGCTCTGCCTCCCGCGGTTCGACTCCCCGGCGGTGTTCTGTGCCCTGCTCGGTGACGAGGATGACGGTCGCTGGCTCCTGCGGGCCGTCGACGGGGAGGTCGTCGAGCGGCGGTACCTGCCCCAGACCTTCGTGCTGGAGACCACCTGGCAGACCCCGACAGGAAGGGCCCGGGTCACCGACTTCCTTCCGCCGAGCACCAGCCAGGGGGACCTCGTCCGGCGTGTCGAGTGCCTCGACGGGGAGGTGACCGTCGAGCACGACCTGCGCCTGCGTTTCGACTACGCGCGTGCCACGCCGTGGACGCGGCGCATCGAGCGCGAGGACGGCACGACCGCGCTGCTCTCACTGGCAGGCCCGGACGGCATCCTCGTCACCGGGCCGATGCTCCACTGGCCGGACGGGTCGGAAGAAGACGACGACGTCCGGGACCGGTCCCCGGAGGACGCGGACGCCTCCTCCGCGCAGCCCGGCGCCCACCGGGACGGTCAGGGTGAGGGGGGACGTGCACCACGGCTGGCGGGCACCTTCGTGCTCCGCGAGGGCGAGTCCCTCGACTGGGACCTCACCTGGTTCCCGTCCTACGAGGAGCCGCCCGAGCCGCCGGACGCGGACCAGGCGCTGGCCGAGGCGATCGAGTTCTGGTCCGACTGGGCCTCCGCGCTGGAGGTGCACACCGACCACCGACCGGTCGTGCTGCGCTCCCTGCTCGTGCTGCGCGCCCTCACCCACATCGACACCGGAGGAATCGTCGCGGCCCCCACCGCGTCGCTCCCGGAGGACTTCGGCGGGGTGCGCAACTGGGACTACCGCTACACCTGGCTGCGGGACGCGGCCTTCACCATCGAGGTGGCGCTCAGCCACGGCCTCACGAGGGGGGCGTCGCTGTGGCGGGACTGGCTGCTGCGCGCCGTCGCGGGCGACGCCGACGACATCAAGATCATGTACGGCCTCGGTGGCGAGCGTGAGCTCACCGAGCTCGAGCTGGACCACCTCGCCGGCTACGAGGCTTCGCGCCCGGTGCGGATCGGCAACGGCGCAGCCGACCAGTACCAGGCGGACGTCGTCGGTGAGGTGATGATCGCCCTCCACGAGCTCCGGGCGGCCGGCGTCCCGGAGGACGAGTACAGCTGGGGGCTGCAGAAGAGCCTCCTGCAGTACTGCGAGGTCAACCTCGAGCGCAAGGACCACGGCATCTGGGAGATGCGCGGTGACCCGCACTACTTCACCCACGGCCGGGCCATGATGTGGGCGGCGTTCGACCGTGGTGTCCGCGCGGTCGAGGAGCACGGCCACGACGGACCGGTCGAGCGGTGGCGCGAGCTGCGCGCCCAGCTGGAGGAGGAGATCGAGGAGCACGGCTTCGACGCGGAGCTGGGCTCCTACACCCAGACCTACGACACCACGGAGGTCGACGCCTCGCTGCTGCAGCTCCCGCACACGGGGTACCTCGCCTACGACGACCCCCGCATGCTCGGCACCGTGGCGCGCATCGAGCAGGACCTCGTCGACGAGCACGGACTGGTCCACCGCTACCGCACCGAGGCGGGCATGGACGGGCTGGAGGGGGAGGAGTACCCCTTCCTCCTGTGCGCCTTCTGGCTGGTCGAGCAGTACGCGCACAGCAACCGGGTGGAGGAGGCGCAGCAGCTGATGGACCAGCTCGTCGGCTATGCCAGCGACCTCGGACTGCTGGCCGAGGAGTACGACCCGACGGCGGGGAGGCTCGCGGGCAACTTCCCGCAGGCCTTCAGCCACCTCGGCCTCATCCGTGCCGCCGACGCGATCCGGGCCGCGACGGACTAGGGGGCAGGGAACCACTCCGCGACCCAGTGCCGGACCGCGCGGTCGAAGACGTCGTCGTCGTGCCGGGCCCACAGCCAGGCCTGGAGGTCACCACCCGCCGCGCGGTCCATCTCCCGGCGGCATGCGGCGGTGTCGGTGACGGCCCGGTGCAGCATCGCCTCGGCCTCGTCGGCGTCCCGGTAGACGAACGGGTAGCTCGGCGGGACGATCGCCCAGACCCACGGGCGGTCGGGGAACACCCCGACCGCGCCCGCGACGAGCGCCTCGACGTACTCCAGGCCGTAGGACTCCTCCCACGCGGTCGCGAGGAACGCCGTCGTGCGGGAGAGGTGCTCCCAGTAGGTCTGGCGGCTCGCCGTCAGTGGGCCGACCCACGACCAGTCGTGCCGGGACAGCGCCATCGCGCCCTCGCTCACCAGGTGCGCCTCCACCAGCCGGGCCTCGACGCGGATCGGGGTGCGGGCGGCGACCCGCTCCACCACCCGGAGGAAGAGCTCGGGCCGCTTGCGCTCCGCCAGGGAGATCGCCGGGTAGAGGACGACGGGCACCGGCGGCTCCCGGCGCGGCTGCGCGTGCTCGAGCCGCACGCCGAGGTTGACCCACGCGGTGCGGGTCCGCTCGTACAGGTGCGGGGCCGTCCAGGCGGCCACCGTCTCGCGGACCTCCGTGGCCGTGCGCTCGGAGTTGCAGAAGGTGGGGAAGAGCGCGCAGGACAGGGCGAGGGAGGACAGCTCGACGGGGTGGTCGTACATCGAGGGGTGCCACCAGACGAAGTTCATCAACCTCGGCTCGGGGTCGTGCCGGTGCAGCGTGTGCCACAGCGACGGTGAGTCGAGCACGTCCATGTTGACGACGACGGCGCCCCGCACCTCCTCCAGCGGCACGACCGTGAAGCCCTGGCCCTCGCGGGCCTGCTCACCGACGACCTGGCTGCCGGGGAAGACCCGCAGCAGCCGCCGTACGAGGGTGGCGCCCGCGTCGTGACCCCCGACGCGACCGTCGTCGGTGATCTCGGTGCCGCTCAGGCGGACGGCCACGGTCATCACGGCTCACCTGCCCGGGACCGGGACGTCCTCGGTCAGCTCGAGGAGGTCCAGGTCGACGGTGTCCAGGGC
Organism: Georgenia sp. H159; assembly: GCF_035607575.1. Taxonomy (NCBI): domain Bacteria; kingdom Bacillati; phylum Actinomycetota; class Actinomycetes; order Allobogoriellales; family Allobogoriellaceae; genus Georgenia; species Georgenia sp. H159. Next base: position 61,049 of record NZ_JAYDZY010000001.1, read on the forward strand.
CTCGCCGAGCTCGTCCGGCGGGGGCGGGACCTCCTCCAGCGCGGCGCCCTCGTCGGTCAGCGACCGGCCGATCCGCATGCCGTAGAAGGACCGGAGGACGAAGTACGTCGCCGCGGCGAAGAAGACGCCGGCGAGGACGAGGACCAGGGTGCGGTGCCCCTGCGCCGCGAGCGAGACGGCCAGCTCGACGGCGAGCAGCCCGAACAGGGTGGTGAACTTGATGACCGGGTTGAGCGCGACCGAGGACGTGTCCTTGTACGGGTCGCCGACGGTGTCCCCGACGACCGTCGCGTCGTGCAGGGCGGTGCCCTTGGCGTGCAGGTCGACCTCGACGATCTTCTTCGCGTTGTCCCAGGCGCCGCCGGCGTTGGCCATGAAGATCGCCTGGTAGAGCCCGAAGACGGCGATGGAGATGAGGTAGCCGATGAAGAAGTAGGGCTCGAGGAAGGCGAAGGAGAGGGTGGCGAAGAAGACGCCGAGGAACATGGTGAGCATGCCCTTCTGCGCGTACTGGGTGCAGATCTCCACCACCCTGCGGGAGTCCTCGTTGCTGGCGCGGGTGGCACCGGGCTCCAGCCGGATGGTCTGGCGGATGAACTCCAGCGCCCGGTAGGCGCCGGTGGTCACGGCCTGGATCGAGGCCCCGGTGAACCAGAAGATGACGGCCCCGCCCGCGACGAGCCCGAGGAGGAACGGTGGGTGCAGCAGCGAGAGGTTGCCCAGCCCCGTGGTGAGGCCGTCGGTGAGCGCCATGATGATGGAGAAGATCATCGTCGTGGCGCCGATGACGGCGGTGCCGATGAGCACCGGCTTGGCCGTCGCCTTGAAGGTGTTGCCGGCGCCGTCGTTCTCCTCGAGCATCTCCTTGGCCCGTTCCCAGCGGACGACGACGCCGAGGTCGCGCCGGATCTCCTCCTCCACACCGGGCAGGTCCTCGATCATGGACAGCTCGTAGACGCTCTGGGCGTTGTCGGTGACCGGCCCGTAGGAGTCCACGGCGATCGTCACGGGGCCGAGGGACAGGAGGCCGAAGGCGACGAGACCGAAGGCGAACACGGCCGGCGCCACCATGTGGGCGGCCAGGCCCTGCTCCGCCACGAGGTAGGCGCCGCCCATGAGTCCGACCACCGTCATCCCCAGCCAGTATGCGGAGAAGTTCCCGGCCACCAGCCCGGAGAGGATGTTGAGCGAGGCCCCACCCTGCCGCGAGCTCTTGACGACCTCGCGGACGTGGCGGGAGCGGGTCGAGGTGAAGACGCGGACGATGTCGGGGATGAGCGCACCGGCGAAGGTGCCGAGCGAGACGATGAGGGCGAGCTGCCACCACAGCGCACCGGCGCCGAGCGGGGCGAGGACCACCCAGCTGATCGCGAACGTCGCGGTGATGGAGAGCACCGAGGTGAGCCGCACGAGCGAGGTGAGCGGTCGCTCGAAGTCGAACCGGTCCGTGTGGGAGTACCGCGCTCGCACGGCCGCGTCGTTGAGGAGGTAGCTCAGCGCGGAGGTGAGGATCATCGTGATCCGCACCGCGAAGATCCACACGAGGAGGGCGGCCTGCATCCCCGGCTCCGTGACGGCCAGGAGGACGAAGGTGACGAGCGCGACACCGGTGACGCCGTAGGTCTCGAAGCCGTCGGCACTGGGTCCGACGGAGTCGCCGGCGTTGTCGCCGGTGCAGTCCGCGATGACACCGGGGTTGCGGGCGTCGTCCTCCTTGATCCGGAAGGCGATCTTCATGAGGTCGGAGCCGATGTCGGCGATCTTGGTGAAGATGCCACCGGCGATCCGCAGGGCAGCCGCGCCGAGCGACTCACCGATGGCGAAGCCGATGAAGCACGCCCCCGCGATGTCGCGAGGCAGGAGGAGGAGGATGACGAGCATCATCATGAGCTCGAGGCTGATGAGCACCATGCCGATCGACATGCCGGACATCATGGGGATGCGGTGCACCGGCAGCGGGCGCCCGCCGAGCGCGGCGAAGGCGGTGCGGGAGTTCGCCAGGGTGTTGACCCGGATCCCGAACCAGGCCACGGAGTACGAGCCGGCCATCCCGACGAGGCTGAAGGCGACGACGACGGCGACCCTGCCCCACGCCAGGTCCGCCAGCACCCCGAAGTAGACGATGATGACGGTGGCGATGAAGCTCCACAGCAGCAGCAGGAACCTGCCCTGCTGGACGAGGTAGGCCTTGCACGTGTCGTAGATGAGCGCGGCGACCTGCCCCATCGAGGGGTGGTCGGGCAGGCGGCGCAGTTGCAGGTAGACGACCGCGCCGAAGGCCATGCCCATGGCGCAGACGACGAGTCCGACCGCGAGGAGCGTGGTCCCGGCCATCCCACCGAGCACTGTCGTCGACGCGAGCTCCGGCAGGACGAGGTCGATCTCCCCGCGGCTCTCACCGGAGGCGTGGGCCGCCGCCGGGACCAGCACCGTCAGGAGGAGCGCCGCGACCGCGGTCAGGACGGTGGCACGGAGTACTGGGCGTCGGTTCCCGTTCATGGCAGACCTCGTCACCTCGGACCGACGGCGAGGTCGCCACTGCTGTGCGACGACTCTGCCGCTGTCGTCCCACGGTAGATCCGCGCGCGGCGCCCGCTCAGTGACCAAGGGCCCGGGTCGAGGAGTCCGCCGGGATGCGGGTCCGGTGATGGCTTCGCAGACTTGGACGGGCCCCACCACGCAGCAGCGAAGGAGAGACCTGTGGCTTCCGACGACGCCGACACCACCCGGACCGACCAGCTGACGTTCCAGAACCCGGTCACCCGCTACCCGGAGGTCACCCCGCCCGAGCAGACCCAGGAGGAGCCGGGTCTGCAGGCGGAGATCACGCCGCAGCCGGACATCGGGGAGTTCTCCTACCGGGGCACCGGCCGGCTCGAGGGTCGCAGGGCGCTGATCACCGGTGGCGACTCCGGCATCGGGGCAGCGGTCGCCGTCGCCTTCGCCCGGGAGGGGGCCGACGTCGCCATCAACTACCTGCCCGCCGAGGAGGAGGACGCGGCGAAGGTGGCCCGCATCATCACCGAGTCCGGGCGCCGCGCGCTGCAGCTGCCGGGCGACCTCACCGACCCGGCGGTGTGCCGCGAGATCGTCGAGCGCGCCGTCGCGGAGCTGGGCGGGTTGGACATCCTCGTCAACAACGCCGCCAAGCAGATCGCCAACGACAGTCTCGAGGAGACCCCCGACGAGCAGATCGTCGAGACCTTCCACGCGAACGTGCTCGCGATGTTCCGGGTGACCAAGGCCGCCGTCACGCACCTGCCGGCGGGCTCGACGATCATCAACACGACCTCGGTGCAGGCATACCAGCCGTCCCCGCCGCTGCTCGACTACGCCTCCACCAAGGCGGCGATCAACAACTTCTCCAAGGGGCTCGCCCAGGAGCTGGCTCCCCGGGGCATCCGGGTCAACGCCGTCGCGCCGGGCCCGTTCTGGACCCCGCTGCAGCCCTCGCACGGCCAGCCGACGGAGGACCTGCCCGAGTTCGGCAAGGCGACCCCGCTGGGACGCGCCGGCCAGCCCACCGAGTGTGCCCCGGCCTACGTGTTCCTCGCCTCGCCGGAGTCCAGCTACGTCGTCGGGGAGACGCTCGCCGTCACCGGCGGCTCGCCCACCCCGTGACTCCCCGGCGGCCCGCTGCACGGCGATGAGCGCACCCGACCTCGACGTCGCGCCCTGGACGGTGCGGGAGCCCCGCGTCGACCCGGACACGTTCGGTGCCGCGGAGGCGATCTTCAGCGTCTCCAACGGCTACGTCGGCATCCGCGGCACCCTGGACGAGGTCGACCCGCGCGTCGAGCGCGGCACCTTCCTCTCCGGGGTCTTCGAGACGCACCCGCTGGTCTACCCCGAGGGGGGTTACGGGCATCCCCGGGATGGACAGTCGATCGTCGCGGTGCCCGACGGCACGCCGGTGCAGCTGGTCGTCGACGGCGCCCCGCTCGACGTCCGGCAGGTGCGTGCCGAGCTCCACGAGCGGGTGCTCGACCTGCGCACCGGGACACTGGACCGGCTGATGCGGTGGCGGGCGCCCTCGGGGACGATGCTCGAGCTGCGCTCCCGCCGGCTGGTCTCGTTGACCGAGCGGTCGGTGTGCGCGATCAGCTACGAGGTGCGCGCGCTGGACGGGCCCGCCCACGTCGTCGTGCGCTCCGAGCTCGCGCTCGGCGTCCGTCCACCCGAGGTCGAGAGCGACGACCCCCGGGTCGCCGAGGCGCTGGACCGTCCCTTCGCGGTGCTCGCCTGCCACGCCGGGCCGACCGGCGGGACGCTGGCGGTGCGGACCAGACGCAGCGGGATCACGGTGGGCGCCTCCGTGGAGCACGACGTCGACGGCGCGACGGCGGTGGAGACCGAGAGCGAGGAGGACCGGGTGGTCACCACCGCCGTCGCCTCGCTCGACGCGGGCGGGTCCCTCACGCTCACCAAGACCCTCGGCTACACCTGGTCGCTGGACGCCACGGCCGACACGATGGTGGAGCGTGCCGTCGCCGTGGTGCGGTCGGGACGCGACGGCGGCTGGGAGCGGCTCCTCGGCGACCAGCGACGGGTCCTCGAGGAGTTCTGGTCGCGGGCCGACGTCGAGGTCGACGGCGACGACGAGCTGCAGCAGGCACTGCGGTACAACCTCTTCCAGCTCTTCTGCGCGTCCGCACAGATCAGCGGCGCACCGACCGGCGCGAAGGGGCTGACCGGCGCCGGGTACAACGGCCACACCTTCTGGGACATCGAGGGCTTCGTCCTGCCGCTCCTCACGCTGCTCGCTCCCGAGTCCGCCGCGCGGATGCTGCGCTGGCGGGCGTCGACCCTCGACGCGGCACGAGCGCGGGCCGACGTGCTGGGGTGGCTGGGCGCGACCTTCGCCTGGCGCACGATCGACGGTCAGGAGACGTCCGCGTACTGGCCGGCGAGCACCGCGGCCGTGCACGTCAACGCGGACGTCTCACGCGCCTTCTGGCTGTGGTCCAACGTCACCGGGCAGAGCCTGGACACCCTCGGTGGACGGGAGGTGCTCGTCGAGACCGCGCGGCTGTGGATGTCGATCGGGCACGAGGACGCCGACGGCGGTTGGCACCTGTTCGGAGTCACCGGGCCGGACGAGTACACGGGCGTCGTCGACGACAACGTCTTCACCAACCTCATGGCCCGGCGCAACCTCATCCGGGCCGCTGACGCGTGCGACTCCGCCCCCGAGGCCGCCCGCGCCATGGGGGTCACCGACGACGAGCTGGCGGCGTGGCGTGCGGCCGCCGACGCCGTCCACGTCCCGTGGGACGCGCACCGCGGCGTGCACCCCGCGAACGAGAACTTCACGGCGTACCGGGAGTGGCGCTTCGCCGACAAGACCGACTCCTACCCTGTGGAGGAGCACCAGCACTACGCCAAGTTCTACCGCCGCCAGGTCGTCAAGCAGGCCGACCTCGTCCTGGCGCTGTGGTGGTGCCGCGAGGACTTCACAGACGAGGAGGTCGCCGCGGACCTGGAGTACTACGAGGCCCGCACCGTGCGTGACTCCTCCCTGTCGGCAGCGGCGCAGGCAGTCGTCTGCGCGCAGGCTCAGCATCCGGACCTCGCCCTGCGCTACCTGCGGGAGGCCGCGCTCGTGGACCTGCGCGACGTCCAGGACGACACTGCCGAGGGCCTGCACCTCGCCTCCATCGCCGGTTCCTGGCTCGGTCTGGTCGCGGGACTCGGCGGTCTCCGTGAGGACGGCGACCTCCTCGAGCTCGCACCGCTCCTTCCCACCGGGATCACCCGGACGAGCTACCACGTGACCTGGCGGGGTGCGCTACTCCGGGTGGAGACGACGCGCGCGGGCACCGTGCTGACGCTGCTCGACGGCACCGGGCCCGTCGCCGTCGTCGTCGACGGCGCCCGGGTGGACGTCGGCACCGAGGCGGTCCGGGTGCCGCTGCGCGACCCGGCACCGCTGCGCGCCGAGCCCACGCAGCCCGAGGGGTGCGAGCCGCGGACCTGAGCCCGGTCGGCGGCGGGAGATACTGGGCGGGCAATGTCCCCACCGTCCTCACCTCGTCCAGCCCTGCCGCGGGAGATCTGGGTGCTCGCCGGGGCGGCGCTGCTCATCGCCCTCGGGTACGGACTGGTCGCGCCGGTCCTGCCGCAGTTCGCCCGCTCCTTCGACGTCTCCGTCGCCGCCGCCGCGTTCGTCGTCAGCGCGTTCTCGGTGTGCCGCCTGCTGTTCGCCCCCGCCGGCGGCGCGCTCGTCACCCGCCTCGGGGAGCGACGCATCTACCTCGCGGGGCTGCTCGTCGTGGCGGCCTCGAGCGTCGCCACGGCACTCGCGCAGAGCTACGGCCAGCTCATCGTCCTCCGCGGGCTCGGCGGCATCGGCTCCACGATGTTCACCGTCTCGGCCATGGGCCTCATCGTGAGGCTCGCGCCACCGACGGCGCGAGGGCGGGCCTCCTCGCTCTACGCGACGGCCTTCCTCGTCGGCAACATCGGGGGACCGGTCATCGGAGGGCTGCTCGCCGAGCTCGGGCTCCGGGTGCCGTTCTTCGTCTACGCCGGTGCCTTGCTGCTCGCCGCCGGCGTCGTGTGGCGGCTGCTCCCGGACGCGGGCGCGCGACCGGTCCGTGGCCGCGACGACGAGAGTCCCCCGATGCAGCTGGCCGAGGCACTGCGCGACAGCGCCTTCCGTGCGGCGCTCGTCTCCGGCTTCGCCAACGGCTGGTCGAACTTCGGGGTGCGGGTGGCGCTGCTGCCGCTGTTCGCGGCCGCGGCGCTCGACGCGGGGCCCTGGGCAGCGGGAGCCGCGCTCGCCGTCTTCGCCGTCGGGAACGCGCTGGCGCTGAACGTCGCCGGGCGCCAGGCCGACGTCCGCGGTCGGCGGCCCCTCGTCATGGCGGGACTGCTCGTCAACGGCGTCTTCACCGCGGCCCTCGGGCTCTCGGGGAACATCGTGGTGGTGCTCGTCGTCTCGGCCCTCGCCGGCATGGGGGCGGGTCTGCTCAACCCGGCCCAGCAGGCGACGGTCGCGGACGTCGTCGGCAACGACCGCAGCGGGGGCAAGGTGCTCGCCGGCTTCCAAATGGCCCAGGACGCCGGAGCGATCCTCGGCCCGGTCCTCGCCGGCGCGCTCGCGGACACGTTCGGCTTCGGTGTCGCCTTCGGGGTCTCGGGCGTCATCACGCTCCTGGCCGGTGGGGCCTGGCTCGTCGCCCGGGAGACGCTCGCCGACGGCCGTAGCGCGTGACGTCAGACGCTCTCGTGACGTGCCCGGGCCACGGCCTCGGCCACCGAGCGGCGCCCCGTGCACACGAGCAGGATCTGCGCCGCCGGGAGCAGGCACCGCGTCCCGCCCTGCCCGACCGTGACGTCCACGTCGCTGGCCTCGAGCCGGTAACCGGCCAGGTCGACGCCGAACCGGGCGAGCCTGTCGCGTGACTCCTCGACGACGACCGCGACCCGCTCCGGCGGTGACACGGGCGGCAGGCCGAGGGCGTCGGTGATGTCGAGCCCGTGGATGACGTCGTGGGCAAGTGAGCCGACGGGGCCACCCCCGGGCGGTGTCCACGCGTGGTCGATGTTGGCCCACAGGCTCGCGAGGACTCCCTCCCGCCCCAGCTCGGCGAGGTCCTCCCTGGCGATCCGGTCGAGGGCGCGGTCGACCGTGCACCGCGCCCGGAGGAGCTCGCGTCCGAGCCGGGTGGCCGTCACCCGGAACGGCATGGTGAGGTGTGCGGCGACGTGCCCGACGGTCCAGCCGCGGCACAGCGACGGGGACTGCCACTGCGTCTCGGTGAGGTCGGTGAGGAGCTGCGCCATCGCGGTGCGCTGGGCGCGCGTGTGCGCCATGAGCGCCGCAGGTGACTTCACCTGGAGGCCGGGCATGGGTGTCTCCTTCGGGGGCGTCGACCAGCACCCGTACCGACCGGGGACGAGGGCGATTCTCATCGCCCCGCCGCGAAGTCCCTCGGGTGTCGATGACGGTGCCCGCATCAGGTCGAGGCACTGCCCGATGACGGTGCGGCGGATGTGGCACGAGTCGTCCGGTGGGCGACTGCACGGGGTGTCGGGGCCACTGAGGCGGTGCACGTGCCGGAGAACACCCCCGGGTACGTCGAGGCGGCGGAGGACACCGAGCTGGTCAGGCTCTCGGTGCCGGGGCCGTGAGCACCCGGACCTACGGGGCCACGGGGTACTCGCCGACCACCAGGGTGAGGACGGCCAGTCCGTCCACCGTGCCGGTGACCCCCGGGAGGTCGGCGCTGTCGGGGACGTCCTCCCGGTCGAGCGCGACGACGACCCGGAAGGCGTTGTAGTCGTCGGTGCACCCGTCGCCCCCGCGCATGTCCTCCGCCCGCGTGACGTCGACCGTGCCGGCGCCGTCGTGGTCGACGTCCCTCACCCATCCCGGGCAGCTGCCGGACTGGCCCGAGGAGTAGAGGGCCACGACCTGCTCCGCGAAGTCGACGTCTCCGAGCTCGCCGAACACGCCGGCCTCGAGGGGTGTGCCCTCACGCCTCGGGAGGTCCGCGGGGACGTTCTCCTCCCACAGGGCTCGCGCGGTGGCGTCGTCGTAGGCGATCTCGAGGACCGCGAACGCGTCCTCCTCGAGGCCGGGGCGCCACCCCTCGACCTTCGCGAGGGTCTGGACGGACGGGCCGAGCGTCGGCCACGAGCAGCCGGTGAGGAGCAGCAGGCCGGTCAGCAGGATGATCGTCGTGCGGGTCGCTCGCATCGGTGCCTCCTCGCTGTGGGTCGAGCGTACGCGCCCGTGCGCGCACCGTGCTGCGACCCGGAGATCGCTTGCGGCTGACGGCGCGGGACACCCACCGTCGGCTGTGCGCGGCGCGGGACGCGACCGCGGACGACGACTGCTGACGGCTGTGCGCGGCGCGGGCACCGGCGTAGCGTCCTCCTGGTCCCGACCCATGTGACCGAGGAGGCGCCGTGCGCGGAGCTGCCGTCGTCGTCGGAGGCGGCATCGCCGGCCTCGCGGTCGCTCGTGGACTCCTGTCCGCGGGATGGGCGGTGGAGGTGCGCGAGCGCTCGGCCGCCCACCCCACCAGCGGGACCGCCCTGGGCATGTGGCCCGAGGCGATGCTCGCGCTCGACCGGCTCGGGGCCGGCGAGACGGTCCGGGCCGCGTCCGTCGAGCAGCGCGGTGGACGCATCCTGCGCCCCGACGGCCGGGAGATCGCCCGCATCTCCACCCGCCGCGGCGCCCGTCTCGTCTCGCGGCCCCACCTGCTCACGGCCCTTCGCGGGGGCCTGCCACCCGGGACGCTGCGGTGGGACACGCCCGTCCGGGATGCGCGCGAGCTGCGCGGCGTGGACCTCGTCGTCGCTGCCGACGGCGTCCACAGCACGGTCCGCACCGCCCTGTTCGGAGTCGCGCCCCGTCCGCTGGGGACCGTCGCCTTCCGTGGGACGGTGCCGGGTGAGGTCGGCGGTGTCACCGAGACGTGGGGGCGCTCACGCCTCTTCGGGATCACGCCGCAGCACGGCGGCAGGACCAACTGGTTCGCCGCCGTCCGTTCGTCCGTCCTCACCGAGCTCGGCCGGGATGCCGGCGAGGTCGCCGTGCTGCGGGCGCTCTACGGGAGCTGGCACCGCGAGGTCCGGGCCGTGCTCGACGCGCTCGACGGCGAGGCCGTCGACGAGCGCCGCCTCCTCGACCTGCCCCCGCTCACGTCCTACGTGAGCGGCAACGTCGCCCTCGTCGGTGACGCCGCGCACGCCATGGCGCCCAACCTCGGGCGAGGCGCGTGCGAGAGCCTGCTCGACGCCGTCGCCCTGACGGAGGCGGTCGCCGACGCCACCGACCTGCCCGCCGCGCTGCACCGGTACGACGTGCGGCGCCGGCGGTCCGCGAACCGGACCGTCCGCCTCGCTCGCCTCCTCAACCGGATGAGCACCGTCGAACGCCTCGCCCCGGCGCGTGACGTCGTCGTCTCCACGGGCGCCCGGCTCGGCTGACGCGCACCCACAGTGCCCACGGTGGTGGCGTGCCCTGCTGGCACACTGCCGTCATGGCCCTGCCCGCGCCCCTGCGGCCCCTGGCGAGCGCAGCGACGTTGCGCTGTGGGGTCCACCTCGTCGTCGGCGGCGTCGTGGCCGCTGCCTACGGGCTGCTCGCCACGGGCTTCGCGCAGATGTACCGCGACCCGCAGATCTCGGTGCCGGTGGTCACCGCGCTCGTCGTCGTCACGGCCGGGATCGTCCTCCTGCCCCCGTTCCTCCACCCGGTCCGGCTGCTCGAGGCCACCGCGGCCAGGACCCTGCTCGACGTCGACCTCCCGCAGGACCCGGGACGTGGAGTGGGCGCCACCGCACGCGGCGCGGCGTGGTTCGTGCTCCACCTGGCGGCCGGTACCGTCGCGACGCTCGCGCTCCTCGTCGCGATCCCGCTCGCCGTCAGCCTCGTCGCCTGGCACCTGGGCGCGACGCGGCTGGACGGCGCCCTCGGCCCGCTCATCGACGTGCCCGCGGTGCTCGCGGTCGTGCTGGCGGCTCTCCTCGTGCTCGTGCCGCCCTACGTCATGTGGGGACTGCGCGCACTGCTCCGAGCCTGCGCCGCTCCCTTGCTCGGCCCGTCACCCCGGGAGCGGATCGCCCGCCTCGAGGCGGACAAGCGCGAGCTCGCCGCTCGCAACGCCCTCGCCCGCGACCTCCACGACAGCGTGGGCCACGCACTCACCGTGACGACCCTCCAGGCCGCGGCGGCGCAGCGCGCCCTGGACCGCGACCCCGAGTTCGTCCGGTCCGCGCTCGCGGCGATCGCCGCGACCGGCCGGGGCGCCGTCGCCGAGCTCGACAGGGTGCTGGGCGCACTGCGGACGGAAGGACCGCCGCCACCCTCCGCGGCGGCTGCCCGGGACCGCACCCTGGACGACGTCCCCGCACTCGTCGAGGAGGTACGGGCCGCCGGCGTCGAGATCTCCGTGCTCCCCGCGGACGTCCCGGACGCCGTCCCGGGCACCGTGTCGCGCGCGGCGTACGCGATCCTGCGTGAGGGGCTGACCAACGCGCTGCGCCACGGGGCGGGACCCGTCGAGATCGCCGTGGCGCAGGAGGCGGACGGGCTCTCGCTCGGCGTCACCAACGCGCTCGCCGGTGAGACCCGAGGCCGGACGGGCCGGGGCCTGACCGGCATGCGTGAGCGAGCAGAGGTGCTCGGTGGCTCGTTGACGTGGGACGACGAGGACGGGTGGTGGCGCCTTCGTGGTCACCTCCCGCTGGAACCGTCATGACGGTGCGGGTACTCCTCGTCGACGACGAGGCGCTGGTGCGCAGCGGCCTGCGGGTCATCGTCGACGGCGAGCCCGACCTCGAGGTGGTCGGCGAGGTCGCCGACGGTGCGGACGTCCCGCACGCCGTCGCCGCGACCCGGCCCGACGTCGTCCTCATGGACGTCCGCATGCCGGGGCTCGACGGCATCTCGGCCACCCGCGCCCTGCTCACCCGGTCGGACCGGGCGGGCACGCGCCCGCCGCGGGTCCTCGTCGTCACCACCTTCGAGAACGACGACTACGTGCTCGAGGCGCTGCGGGCAGGGGCCGCGGGCTTCGTGCTCAAGCGGTCCCACCCCGACCAGCTGCTCCACGCGATCCGGATCGTCGCCCGTGGTGACGCCCTGCTCTTCCCCGACGCGCTGCGCCGGCTGGTCGCCGCGGCGCCGGGCCGCACCGGTGACGACCGCGTCGGACGGGCCGGGCTCACCGCGCGTGAGGCGGAGGTCCTGCGGCTCATGGCGGCCGGCCGCTCGAACTCCGAGATCGGGGCCGAGCTCTTCCTGGGCCGCGAGACGGTCAAGACCCACGTCGGGAACCTCCTCGCCAAGCTCGGCGTCCGCGACCGCACCCAGGCCGTCGTGCTGGCCTACGAGTCGGGATTCGTCCGGCCCGGGCGGGGCTGAGGCGGCGCTCCCTCGCCCGGGGGAGTGCCGACGGGCGCGTTCCCCCCGGCAGGGGATCCGCGGCTGCTCGACGGCGAGCACCGTGGAGGGATGCGCACCACCATCACAGCCGCCCTGTACTGGACCCTCGTCGCTCTCGGCTCCCTGGCCGTGGTCGTCGCGGGGGTCGACCTCGCCGTTGCCGACCGGCACCCCGTCCCCGAGCACACCCTCGCGGGGGTGCTGCCGCGGTCGGTCTTCCTCGTCGTCGTCGCGGGGCTCGCCCTCGTCCTCGCCGCCACCGCCGCGCTCATGGCGGATGCCGACCGGGAGAGGGCCACAGCCGCACGACGTGTGCTCATCGTCCCCGGTGCCGTCGCCGCGGTTACCGCCGTGCTGCTGACCCTCAGCACGGAGCTCCTCGCGCTCATCGGCTACCTGCCACTCCTCCTCGTCCTCGCGCCGTTCGACGACGAGATCCGGGGGAGTCTGGTCGCCGCGCTCGACGTCGGGGTCCTGGTCGAGGCGCTCGTCGTCCTCGGCGTCCTGCTGTGGGGCGGTGCGGTGCGCCAGTACCTCCGCGGCCGGCCCGTCCGGGTCCCCGCCTGGGCGCGTCCCGAGGCAGCGGCGCGCTGGGGCCGCGCCGCCGTCGTCGTCGCCGTCGTCCCGCCCGTCGCCTACGCCCTCACGCGCTACACCTGGATGGTCCACCCGCTCGGCTTCGACCGCGCCGACTGGGAGGTGGCACGCAGCTCCGGGCAGCTGCTCGCCGGGGTCTGGCTCGGCACCTTCGCGCTGATCGGGGCCGTGCTCACGCTCGGACTGGTTCAGCGGTGGGGCGAGGTCTTCCCGCGGTGGGTGCCCAGGCTGGCCGGTCGGCCGGTCCCGGTGGCCGCAGCGGTGGTCCCTGCGGGGCTCGTCGCGGCCGTGCTCGTCCCCGCCGGTCTCTCGATGATCCGCCAGGTGCTCGGCGAGGCCGCCCAAATCGACGCCATCGCCGACTGGGCCGCCTTCGGACCGACCTTCCTGTGGCCGCTGTGGGGTGTGGCCCTGGCGGTGGCGGCCCTGGGGTACGCGCTGCGCCGTCGAGGCGAGCATGTGGCCACGAGTCCCTCCGAGACGCTCCCCGGCTAGCGGCGCGCCGTTCAGCCGTCCGTCCGGTCACGCAACCACTGCCGGAGCAGCGCGGTGAACCTCTCCGGCTGCTCCAGGCTCGGCAGGTGGGCGACGTCCTCCCACGTCATCGCCGGGGTATCCGGGATCTCGGCGGCGACCCGGGCCGCAGCGTCGGTCGTCGTCTCGAGGTCGTGCCCGCCCACGAGCAGGAGAGTCGGGGCCAGCACCTCGCCGGGCCGTTCCAGGGCCGGCGGGTCGAGCTCGAGCTCCTCGAGGTCGCCGAGCATCTCGGCCACCTCGAACGCACGCCGCTGCATGCGTCTGACGTCCTCGGCGACGCCGGCGTGCAGGAAGAGCACCGCCGGACGCGCGCCCGCGGTCAGGTCGTAGGCGATGCCGGACCTCGTGACGGGCACGGGTGCCCTCCTTCGGCGGTGGTGGGGTGTGCATCGAACCGTCTCCCCGGACCTCCCGGCAAGTGCCGGCCACGCGGCCACCCACGGATAGCCTGCACGCCATGCCAGACACGCCGGCTGCCGAGGTCGACGTCGGTGAGGACCTCGTCCGGCGGCTGCTCGTGGACCAGCACCCCGACCTCGCCCGCCTGCCGCTCCGGCCGAAGAGCAACGGCTGGGACAACACGGTGTGGCGACTCGGTGACCACCTGGCCGTGCGGCTCCCGCGTCGGACCGTCGCGGCGCGGCTCGTCGAGAAGGAGCAGCGGTGGCTCCCGACCCTCGCCGAGCGGGTGGGCGCGGTGTCGGACGTCGTGCTCCCCGTGCCCGTCCGGGTCGGGCGGCCGGCGGCCGGGTACCCGTGGCCGTGGTCCGTCGTCCCCTGGGTCGCCGGCCGGTCCGCCGCGACCGTCGCACCCGCGGCCCGCACCGGACTCGCCGACGCGGTCGCCGTCGTCGTCCGCGCCCTCCACGTGCCCGCCCCGCCCGACGCACCGGACAACCCGGTGCGCTCCATGCCGCTGGCCGGCAGGGACGACGCCGTGCGGGGACGGCTCGCGGCGGCGAGCCTGCCACGCCGGGACGAGGTGGGTGCGCTGTGGGGCGAGCTGTCCACCACCTCCCCCTGGGAAGGACCGGCGACGTGGATCCACGGGGACCTGCACCCGCACAACCTCGTCGTCGACGACGACGGCGCGCTGGCGGCGGTCATCGACTTCGGGGACCTCACCGCCGGTGACCCGGCCACCGACCTCGCCACCGCCTGGATGACGTTCGACGCCGTCGGACGGGCGCGGTTCCGCACCCTGCTCGCGAACCGTTACGACGAGGCGACGTGGCGGCGCGCCAAGGGCTGGGCGTTGAGCATCGCCACCGCCATGGTCGTGATGTCCGACGACGACGAGGTCATCCGCGCCATCGGGCGACACACCCTCGACGAGGTGCTCGGCGACGAGTGAGCCCGGGACTCGACGCCGGGTGTGATCTGCGTCACGATAGGGTCATGGATGACAACGTGTACCGCGTGACGGAGATCGTCGGCACCTCCTCGGAGGGTGTCGACCAGGCGATTCGCAACGGCGTCGAGCGAGCGTCGCAGAGCCTGAGGAACCTCGACTGGTTCGAGGTGACCGAGATCAGGGGACACATCGAGGAGGGTGCGGTCCGGCACGTGCAGGTCGGTCTCAAGGTCGGGTTCCGCCTCGAGGAGTAGCTCGCGGGCAGCGCGGTCGATGATGTTCCGGCGTGGGCGAGGTCCATAGGCGTGCCCATCACCACTGACCGGAAAGGTGCGCACCATGGCACGGATCGTCTCGACGCTGTTCATCTCGGCCGACGGAGTGGCCGAGGTGGATCCCGACTGGCACTTCCCGTACTTCGACGAGCACATGGGGCGTGCGGTCGACGAGGACTACAGCGGCTGCGACGTCCTGCTCCTCGGTCGCGAGACGTACGACAGCTTCGCCGGGGCGTGGCCCGAGCGCGAGACCGCGGGCGAGGAGGACGCGTCGTTCGCCAAGCAGCTCGGTGACACGCGCAAGGTCGTCGTCTCACGTCAGCCCCTCGAGTTCTCCTGGCGGAACTCCGAGCTGCTCGAGGGCGAGCTCGTCCCCGCCGTCACGGCGCTCGGGGCGGACCGGGGCATCTCGAAGGTGCTCATCCCGGGATCGATCTCCGTGGTCCAGCAGCTGCTCCACGCCGGCCTGGTCGACGAGCTGCACCTGCTCGTCCACCCGGTCGCCGCACGCAAGGGCCGCAGGCTGTTCGACGACGGCGCGACGCCCTACCACCTCCAGGTGCTGTCGACCGAGGTGTTCCCGACGGGTGTCATCCGGGTGGTCTACGCGCCGACGAGCGCGCCGGGCACGGTCGGCTACGACGACGCCAAGGACCACCTGCCGGCCGACGTCTAGGGCGGACGAGCGGACGGGGCCGTCGGCCCGACGTCCTCAGGCCTTCCGCAGGCGATGTGCGCGGTCATACCATGGCGTCCGTGGGCCCGTGCCCATCGGAGGGCCGCGGCCACCTCAACTGAGAGGGGAAGCGGCGATGCGCTCCTCGACAGGTCAGACGACCACATCCCATCTCGTAGCCGCCACCGTCGTCGTGCTTCTCGGCGCGGTCGGCATGACGGGCACGGCTCACGCCAAGGGCGGCGAGATCGGCGGCTCGGGTCGCGAGTACTTCCTCAACGACGCCCTGTCCGGCACGGCCAACCACCACCTCTTCTTCGGACGGCCGGGCGACCGCGCGTACTCGGGTGACTGGGACGGCGACGGTGTCGACTCCCTCGCGGTGCGCCGTGGGAACCAGTACTACCTCCACGACTCCCACTCGGGCGGTCCGGCGGATCACACCGTCGCGTACGGGCGCGCGGATGACGAGGTCCTCGTCGGTGACTGGGACGGCGACGGTATGGACACCCTCGCCGTGCGCCGCGGGAACCTCTACCTGGTGAGCAACAGCCTGAGCGGTGGCAGCGCCGACCACACGTTCGCCTACGGCACCGCCAACGACGTCACCCTGGTGGGGGACTGGGACGGCGACGGCATGGACTCCCTCGCCGTGCGGCGCGGCAACCACTACTACGTGTCGAACGCGACCAGCTCCGGACCCGCCGAGCACGTCCTGGCCTACGGGCACGTCTCCGACAGGGTCCTCGTCGGCGACTGGGACGGGGACTCCGACGACTCCCTGGCGGTGCGCCGCGGTGCGCTCTACCTGTTCAAGGACACGCTGGGCGGCGGGCCGGCCGACCGTCAGGCCGTGTTCGGCCGGGAGGGCGATGCGGTCTTCGTCGGGGACTGGGACGGTGACACGGTCGACACCCTCGGTGTGCGGCGTGGCACCTGCCCGGCCCTCGGGACGACCTCGAACCAGGCCTCCGGGAGCAACCCGCTGCGCAACCTCAGCACCGTCACCGGCGACTCGATGAGGGTCGGCAGCGCGGCGTGCTACGAGCGGGTGGTGCTCGAGTTCAACGGTGCGGGCCCGGTCCCCGGCTGGCAGGCGGCCTATGTCGACCTCGTCCGCAACGAGGAGACGGGGGAGGGGGTCCACCCGCCGTTCACCGGAGGGGCCTTCATCCACATCCACTACGCCGCGTGGGAGACGGGG
This sequence comes from Georgenia sp. H159, assembly GCF_035607575.1. Classification (NCBI taxonomy): domain Bacteria; kingdom Bacillati; phylum Actinomycetota; class Actinomycetes; order Allobogoriellales; family Allobogoriellaceae; genus Georgenia; species Georgenia sp. H159. The sequence continues at coordinate 77,600 of NZ_JAYDZY010000001.1, forward strand.
GAGCCCGCGGGGGAGCCGCCGTTTTCCGGGCCGCGGCGCATCGTGCCGGACGGCTTCCGTGCACTCCGCGAGGCCCGCCTGCTCGGCGGGTTCGAGGGGATCAGTGACATCGGCATCGGGCTCGACCAGGTCCGGCCCTACCGCGTGACGTGGCTGCGGGACCCGGTGCGGATGGTGGTGGACATCTACACGGGGTAGCGCGCGGTCCCCTCGCGGGCGCTCGCGCCGTTCGGGCGACGACGCGCTGGTGCCCGCGAGGCCCTCGCCCCGGGCGGCGGGCGTACGCGTCCACGCCTGCCGTACCGTTCCTCGACGTCGCCCGTCGGTGAGAGCATCCGGCGTCACCACATCCCCGATGGAGGAGTCGCCATGGTCAGCTTCCGAACCACGCTCTGGGCGGCCGGAGGCAACAACGTCGGCATCGTCGTGCCCGAGGAGATCGTTCTCGGGTTCGGCCGCGGCAAGCGCGTCCCCGTCGTCGTCACCATCGACGGCGGGTACACCTACCGCACCACGATCGCCTCGATGGGGGGCCGGTTCCTCATCTCGTTCAACGCCCAGACCCGCGCCGCCACCGGTCGCGCCGCCGGTGACGAGGTCGAGGTGACCCTCGAGGTCGACGACGCACCCCGCACCGTCGACCCGCCCGCGGAGCTGGCCGCGGCACTCGACGCGAGCCCGGTGGCGGCTGCTGCCTGGGCGCGCCTGTCCTACAGCAAGCAGCGTGCCCACGCGGAGGCCGTCGACGGGGCCAAGCACGAGGACACGCGGGCGCGCCGCGTGCAGAGCGTGATCGCCAGCCTGTCCGAGACCACGTGAGCGACGGACGAGCGGGTCGTGCCCGACCGCTGGTCGACGTCGCGGGAATAATCCGACGCCTGTGAGGTTGAGCCCAGTAGACTCAACTCTGGCCCCCTCGGTTTGACATCGAGCCGACGGGACGCAGACTTGAGTGCGGACGACTCAAGGGCCGGAAGTTTCCGACCCGCGTACAGGACAGGAGAACCCACATGGCACGAGCGGTCGGAATTGACCTGGGCACCACGAACTCGGTGGTCGCCGTCCTCGAGGGTGGAGAGCCCACCGTCATCGCGAACGCCGAGGGTGCACGCACGACGCCGTCGGTCGTCGCCTTCAGCAAGTCCGGCGAGGTCCTCGTCGGCGAGGTCGCCAAGCGGCAGGCCGTCACCAACGTCGACCGGACGATCACCTCGGTCAAGCGCCACATGGGCACCGACTGGTCGACGCAGATCGACGACAAGTCCTACACCGCGCAGGAGATCTCCGCGCGGGTGCTGGGCAAGCTCAAGCGCGACGCCGAGGAGTACCTCGGCGAGCCGGTGACCGACGCCGTCGTCACCGTCCCCGCCTACTTCAACGACGCCGAGCGTCAGGCCACGAAGGACGCCGGCCAGATCGCCGGTCTCAACGTGCTCCGCATCATCAACGAGCCGACTGCCGCAGCGCTGGCCTACGGCCTCGAGCGCGGCAAGGAGGACGAGCTCATCCTCGTCTTCGACCTCGGCGGTGGGACCTTCGACGTCTCCCTGCTGGAGATCGGCAAGGACGACGACGACTTCTCCACCATTCAGGTGCGCGCCACCAACGGTGACAACCGCCTCGGTGGTGACGACTGGGACCAGAAGATCGTCGACTGGCTGGTCACCCAGGTGAAGAACAAGGACGGCATCGACCTGTCCAAGGACAAGATCGCCCTCCAGCGCCTCCGCGAGGCCGCCGAGCAGGCGAAGAAGGAGCTGTCCTCCACGACGAGCACCAACATCTCGCTGCAGTACCTCTCGATGAGCGAGAACGGCCCCATCCACGTGGACGAGAAGCTCACCCGGGCGCAGTTCCAGGAGATGACCAAGGACCTCCTGGACCGCACCAAGGCGCCGTTCCAGGCCGTCATCAACGACGCCGGGATCAAGGTCGCCGACATCGACCACGTCGTCCTCGTCGGTGGGTCGACCCGCATGCCGGCCGTCACCGAGCTGGTCAAGGAGCTGACCGGTGGCAAGGAGCCGAACAAGGGCGTCAACCCGGACGAGGTCGTCGCCGTCGGCGCCGCCCTGCAGGCTGGCGTCATCCGCGGTGACCGCAAGGACGTCCTGCTCATCGACGTCACCCCGCTGTCCCTCGGCATCGAGACCAAGGGCGGTGTGATGACCAAGCTCATCGAGCGCAACACCGCGATCCCGACCAAGCGGTCCGAGGTCTTCTCCACGGCCGAGGACAACCAGCCCAGCGTGCTCATCCAGGTGTTCCAGGGTGAGCGGGAGTTCGCCCGGGACAACAAGCCGCTGGGGACCTTCGAGCTCACCGGCATCGCACCGGCGCCCCGCGGTATGCCGCAGATCGAGGTCACCTTCGACATCGACGCGAACGGCATCGTCCACGTGTCCGCCAAGGACCGCGGCACGGGCAAGGAGCAGTCGATGACGATCACCGGAGGGTCCGCCCTGCCCAAGGACGAGATCGACCGGATGGTCAAGGAGGCCGAGGCGCACGCCGAGGAGGACAAGAAGCGTCGCGAGGAGGCGGAGACCCGCAACACCGCCGAGCAGCTCGTCTACTCCACGGAGAAGCTGCTCACGGACAACGCGGACAAGCTCCCCGAGGACGTCTCCAGCGAGGTGCGCACCGCCGTCGACGACCTGAAGAAGGCCCTCGAGGGCGACGACATCGCTGAGGTCAGCGCGAAGCAGCAGGCCCTCGTCACCGCCTCCCAGAAGATCGGCGAGGCGCTGTACGCCAACCCGCAGGAGGGCGCCCCGCAGGGCGCGGCCGACGCCGGTGAGACGGCGTCCGGCACGGACGAGGACGTCGTCGACGCCGAGATCGTGGATGAGGACGAGAACAAGTGACCGCTGAGAACACTCCCGACGACAGGGCACAGGCCCCGCCCGAGGGCGCGTACGAGCAGCCGGTGGTCCGGGACAAGCGCCGCATCGACCCCGAGACGGGCAAGGTGCGCGAGGCCGCCGACGACCCGCAGGACACCGAGGCGTCCGGTGACCCGGACGGTGCCGCGGCACCCGGGGCGCTGGCAGCCGCCAAGGCCGAGGCCGCCGAGCTCAGCGACCAGCTGAGCCGGCGCAACGCCGACCTGTACAACCTCCAGCAGGAGTACAACGGCTACGTGCGCCGGTCCAAGGCGGCCGCGGGTGAGCAGCGGGCGGCCGGGCAGGCCGAGGTCGTCGAGGCCCTCCTCGGCATCCTCGACGAGATCGACCTCGCCCGTCAGCACGGTGACCTCAGCGGACCGGTGGGCGCGATCGCCGAGAAGTTCGAGGGGATCCTCGCCCAGCGCTTCGGCGTCGAGCGATTCGGCGAGCCCGGGGAGGCGTTCGACCCCGAGCTCCACGACGCGCTCATGAGCACGCCGGACCCCGAGGCGACGTCGACGACGATCGCCCAGGTGATGCAGCCCGGCTACCGGATGGGTGACAGGGTGCTGCGCGCGGCTCGTGTCGCGGCGACCAACCCGCAGTAGCAGCACGACGCCGGCCGCGGCCCCCGGGGCCGCGGCCGGCGTCAGCACCGGAGCCGCAGCAACGACAACGGATGGAGGTGAGGCGCGGTGACAGGGCAGGACTGGATCGAGAAGGACTTCTACAAGACTCTCGGCGTCTCCAAGGACGCCGACGACGCGACGATCAAGAAGGCGTACCGCAAGCTCGCCCGTGACCTCCACCCGGACCGCAACCCCGGGGACGCCTCCTCCGAGAGCCGCTTCAAGGACGTCGGCGAGGCCTACGCGGTCCTCTCCGACCCCGAGCAGCGCAAGCAGTACGACGCCATCCGGGCGATGGCCGGCGGCGGTGCGCGGTTCTCCGCGGGCAGCGGAGGCCAGCCCGGCGGCGCCGGCTTCGAGGACCTGTTCAACGGGATGTTCGGCGGAGCCGGGCCCCGCACGCGGACCTCGACGGCGGGTGGCGGCGGCTTCGAGGACATCCTCCAGGACATGTTCTCCGGCGGCGGCGGCTTCAGCTCCCGCAGGGCGGGGCAGCGCGGCGGGGACATCGTCACCAGTGCGACGTTGCCCTTCCGCAACGCCGTCGAGGGGTCCACCGTCCAGCTCACGACGAACGGGCGCTCGATGAACGTCCGTATCCCGGCCGGTGTCAGCGACGGACAGAAGATCCGCCTGCGCGGCAAGGGCCAGCCGGGCCGCGGCGGCGGGGAGCCCGGCGACATGGTCGTCACGGTCCACGTCGAGCCGCACCCCGTCTTCACCATGGAGGGCCGCGACCTCCGGCTGACCGTGCCGGTGACCTTCTCCGAGGCGGCCCTCGGCGCGACGATCGACGTGCCGACCCTCTCGGGTGAGACGGTGCGGGTCAAGGTGCCGGCAGGGACGCCGTCGGGACGGACCCTGCGGGTCAAGGGCCGTGGCGTGGTCACCCCGAAGGGCGACGGCGACCTGCTCGTCACCATCCAGGTGGCCGTGCCGTCGCACCTCCCACCGGACGCGAAGAAGGCCGTCGAGGCCTTCGCGGAGGCGACCAAGGGGGAGGACCCGCGCGCGGACCTCAGGGGCCGGGCGAGCCGCTGACGACTGACACACAGGCGAGGAGCGGGCGATGGCGGGACCGATCGACGACGACGCACCCATCTACGTCATCTCCGTGGCGGCGGAGCTCGCGGGGATGCACCCCCAGACGCTGCGCCAGTACGACCGGCTGGGGATCGTCACCCCCCAGCGCGCCCGTGGGCGGGGCCGGCGCTACTCGCGCCGGGACGTCGAGTCGCTCCGCGAGGTGCAGCGGCTCTCCCAGGACGAGGGCATCAACCTCGCCGGGATCCGGCGCATCATCGAGCTGGAGCGCGAGCTCGACCGCGCCCGTGACGAGCTCGGGCGGCTGCGCGCCGTCACGACCGCGCGCGTCTTCGCCGCGAGCGCCTCGGGTGAGGTCAGCGAGCTGCCGCAGGGGCGGCGTGCCCGCCGCTCGGGCGGCGCCCTGGTCATCTGGCGCCCGACGTACCGCGGCTGACGCCGACGGGTCACACTGGGAGCTGTGACCGACGACATCCTGCGTGAGCTCCACGCGGTCGGCGCCGCGCTGGGCCGCGCGCCCGAGCCGGTGCCCGAGGCCGACCCGTGGGAGGAACCGGACCCCCTCGACGTCCGCGCCCCCGTGACCGTCATCTTCCCCGGCCCGCCCAACCTGTGGGTGCGCCTCCACGAGGACGGCGAGGACGCCGTCCACCTCGACACCTCCGTGACCTTCGACGTCCCCCGGGCGCACACGCTGGCCGTCGTGCGTGCCCTGCTGTCGCGGGAGGGTGCCTACCGCCAGGCTCCGAGGGGCCTGTTCGGGCGGATCTCCGCGCGGTTCGGTCTCGAGTTCTTCGAGGAGCTGGCCGTCGTCGTGCCCGGAGCCACCTACACCCAGACCGTCCCGTGGGTGCCGACCAGCCCGCTGAACGGATGGCTGGCCGGGCTGCCCAGGCGTTCCTGACGTCCGGACCTGGCATGCTGGGACCACCGCGCAGCCGAAGCGACAAGGAGCCGACATGAGCACCACCGACGGCGGGACCGGACCCGACGAGCCGCGCTACGGGCGCCGTCTGCCTGACGGCTCACAGCCCAGCGCGTCGACGCCGTCGTCCGGACAGCCCGATCCGTATCAGCAGGGCGGCTACGGGCAGCAGGGCGGCTACGGGCAGCAGGGCGGCTACGGCCAGCAGGGCGGCTACGGCCAGCAGGGTGGCTACGGCCAGCAGGGTGGCTACGGGCAGCAGGGTGGCTATGGCCAGCCTCCGTACGCGCAGCAGGCCGGCTACGGCCAGGGCGGGTACGGCTACGGCGGCGCCCCGAGCGGGCCGCCGCCCAAGCGCACGGGGCCCGTCGTCCTCATCGTGGTCTCCGCGATCCTCATGATCGCCGCCCCGATCATCGGCTTCCTCATCGGCATCGGCTCGGCGGTCGGATCGGTCGAAGGGCTGGCCGACAGCGTGTCGATCTCCAACGGCGGCTCGGCGGACCTCCCGGCCGACTCGGAGCGGGTCGTCTACTTCAACGACTCCTCGGTCGCCGGCAGCTCCGTCGCCTGCAGCGTCACCGGGCCCGGGGGTCAGGAGGTCCAGACGAGCCCCGCGACCTTCGGGCTGGACATTCCCGACGACGTCGCCGTGGGCGTCGCCTTCCAGACCGACGAGGCGGGGTCGTACACCGTCGACTGCGACCTCCCCTCGGGGGCCGGCTCCGGCCTGACAATCGGCCCGCCCTTCGACGCTGCCGACCTCATGGACGCCGGCGTCGCCGTGCTCATCGGCCTGGCCGTGGGCTTCCTCGCCTTCATCGCCCTGATCATCGGGATCGTGTGGCTGGTCCGGGTGAACAAGCGCATCCGCACCGGCCAGTACTGACGCCGCGGACGAGTGAGCCGGCCCCCGCACGCGCAGGGGCCGGCTCGGTCGTCTCCCGGCGGGTCAGGAGGTCCCGAGGCGCTGCCAGAGGAACTCGTAGGCCAGCGCCTGCATGAACGCGGCCTGGGCGTTGGTCGCCGCCCCGCCGTGCCCGCCCTCGATGTTCTCGTAGTACGTGACGTCCTTCCCGGCCTCGGACATCAGCGCCATCATCTTGCGCGCGTGGCCGGGGTGGACGCGGTCGTCCCGCGTGGAGGTCGTGAACAGCACCGGAGGGTGCTCGTCTGCCGCGTCGAAGCGGTGGTAGGCGGAGAAGGTCCTGATGAACTCCCACTGCTCGGGGTCGTCGGGGTCACCGTACTCGGCCATCCAGGACGCCCCGGCCAGCAGGTGGCTGTAGCGCCTCATGTCGAGCAGCGGCACCTGGCACACGATCGCGCCGAAGAGCTCGGGGTAGCCCGTGACCATGTTGCCCATGAGCAGGCCGCCGTTCGAGCCGCCCTGGGCACCCAGGTGCGCCGCATCGGTCACCCCGCGCGCGATGAGGTCACGGGCGACGGCAGCGAAGTCCTCGTAGGCGCGGTGGCGCTTCTCCCTGAGGGCCGCCTGGTGCCAGCGGGGTCCGTACTCACCACCCCCACGGATGTTCGCGAGGACGTAGGCGCCGCCGCGCGCGAGCCAGGCGCGTCCCACGGCCGCCGAGTACGTCGGCAGCCGCGGGATCTCGAAGCCTCCGTAGCCGGAGAGCAGCGTCGGCAGCGGCCGCACCTCCTCGTTGTCGGCAGCGGGCACCGGCGAGACCTGGAAGTACGGGACTCGCGTGCCGTCGTCGGACGTGGCGAAGTGCTGCTCGACGGTCAGGCCCTCGGCGTCGAAGAAGGCGGGCAGCATCTTGAGCGGCTCGAGGTCGACGACCTCCCCTGCGTCGTCCAGGGACAGCCGGGCGAGGGTCGTCGGGATGGTGAAGCCGGTGACGGTGAACCACAGGTCGTCGGACTCGTCGGGATCCACGGCACCGACCGCGATGGTCGTCAGCTCGGGCACCTGCCAGCCGGCCCCACCGGACTGTGCACCGGCGCCGAGCGGCCGGCGCTGCCAGGGCCCGTCCCCCGTGGGCGGGGTGACGGCCTCGAGCCGGTTGGCGACGTCGTCGAGGATGTTGAGGACGAGGTGGTGCCGCGTCCACGACGCCCCGACCAGCGCCGTCGTCTCGGTCGGCGTGTAGAGCACCTCGAAGTCGCGCTGCCCGGCGAGGAAGTCCGCGAACCGGATGGCGATCAGCGCACCGCCCGGCAGGGTGCGGCCGCCGACCACCCAGTCCTCGCGCAGCTCGACGGTCAGCCACTCGCGGTGGACGTCCGGCTCGGCGGAGCGGGGGACGTCGATCCGGGTGAGCTCCCCGCCGTCGAGCAGGTAGGTGTCCGAGTCGTAGAACGCGCGCGCCCGCCACACGAAGTCCCGCTCGAAGCCGGGGGTGAAGTCGTGCCCGGCGCCGATGGACATGTCGGTGTGCTCGCCGGCGAAGACCTCCGGGGCGTCCGCGAGCTCGGTCCCCCGCTCCCAGCGGCGTACGGTGCGTGGGTAGCCGGACGTCGTCATCGACCCCTCGCCGACGTCGGTGTAGGCGTAGACGACGTCACCGGAGGTGTCGGCCCAGCGCAGGGCGCCCTTGGACTCCTCCCGGATGAAGCCGCCCTCGACGAACGTCCTGGTGGTGAGGTCGAACTCGCGGGTGACGTCGGCGTCGGCGCCACCACGTGACAGCGCGACGAGCGCCCTCTCGTAGCGCGGGCGCAGCACCTGCGCGCCGTGCCACACCCAGTTGACGCCCTCCTCGGCGGCGAGCGCGTCGACGTCCAGGAGCACCTCCCACTCCGGGTCCTCGCTGCGGTAGGAGTCCCACGTGGTGCGGCGCCACAGCCCGCGCTCGTGCTCCGCGTCGGTCCAGAAGTTGTAGAGGTGGTCACCGCGCTGGACGACGGCGGGGATCTTCTCGGTGGAGTCGAGGACCTCGAGGATCTCCTCGCGCATCCGGCTGAAACGGTCGGTCTCCAGGGTGGCGACGGCCCGCTCGTTGTGGCCGCGCACCCAGTCCAGCGCCTCGGTGCCCTCGACGTCCTCGAGCCAGGCGTGGGGGTCGGTGGGGGAAGTCGTCATGGGGACATCCCATCACGCGCGGCGGCCGGGCCCCCCGCAGGGGACCCGGCCGCCGGTGAGGTCACTCGTTGCCGATGCGCTTGTCAGCGGCGTCGCGACCCTGGTCGATCTTGTCGGCGTGCTTGCCACCGGTCTTGTCGTCCGCGAAGTCGGACGCGCGGTCGAGGGCGTCGTCGCTGTGCTGCTCGCCCTTCTCGCCACCGAGGGCGTCCTTGGCCTTGTCAGCAATACCCATGGTCCGTCCTTTCGTCTCACCGCCGGTCGCGGCTCGTACGTGAACCTTGCGCCCGCCACGCGCGGCCCGCAACGGGAGTCGGGCACGGGCGCCGGTGGCGGAGCGTCACGCGGCCCTGGCACCCGCGCGGCTCGATAGCCTCGACCGATGACCGAGATCCACGAGCTGAGCGCCCTCGACCTTGCCGCCGCCGTCCGCTCCGGCGAGGTCGGCCCCGACGACGTCGTCGAGCACACCCTGGACCGTGCCGAGCGTCTCGGCCCCGCCGTCGGCGCGTTCGCGCACCTCACCCCGGAGCTCGCCCGGGAGCAGGCGGCGGACGCCACCGGGCGGTTGCGGGAGGGCGGTGAGCTGCCGCCGTTCCTCGGGGTCCCCGTGCCGGTCAAGGACCTCACAATGGTCGCCGGGCAGCCCTTCGAGGCCGGGAGCGCCGCCTTCCGGGGGTACGTCGCACCCGCCGACGACGGCGTCACCATCCGGTTGCGCGAGGCCGGGACCCTCATGGTCGGCAAGACGACGACGCCGGAGCTCGGCCTGCCGCCCTACACCGAGCCCGACGTCGCCCCGCCGGCGCGCACCCCGTGGGACCCGCGCCGGAGCGCCGGCGGCTCATCGGGCGGTGCCGCGGCCGCCGTCGCCGCGGGCATCGTCCCCGCTGCGCACGGCAGTGACGGGGGTGGCTCGATCCGCATCCCGGCCAGCGCGTGCGGGCTGGTGGGGCTCAAGCCGAGCCGGGGGAGGGTCTCCAAGGGGCCGCTCGGGGTCGACGGTGCCGGGCTCACGGTCGACGGGGTGGTCACCCGCACGGTCCGGGACACCGCCGCCTTCCTCGACGTGCTGTCCCGGCCCTGGCCCGGGGACCACTACCGGCTTGCCGGGCCGCGCGACACGTTCCTCGCGGCCTGTGACCGCCCACCGCAGCAGCTACAGGTCGGGGTGCTGACCCAGCCGGTCAACGTCCACGAGGCGCCGATCCACCCGAGCTCGCTGGCTGCCGTCGACCGCGCCGTGCGGCTCCTGGAGGCCATGGGCCACGAGGTGACGACGACGCAGGTTCCCTTTAGCCCCGAGGAGTGGGACAGCTTCGCGCCGCTGTGGTCGGTCGGCGCGCTCTCGGTCCCCATCGCCCCCGACCGGGAGGAGCTCCTCGTGCCGCTCACCCGCGCGATGCGCGAGCGTGGCCGGTCGTTCTCCGGGCTCGACTACGCCACGGCGGTCAGTGCCGTCCAGCAGCTCGCCCGGAAGGCCGCGGCGGTCTGGGCCGACCTCGACGTCGTGCTCACCCCGGCGCTCGCGACCCCGCCGCCCTTCATCGGGCAGATGCGCAACGACGAGGACCCGGTCGCCGACTTCGAAGCGCAGAAGGCGTTCACCCCGTGGACCAGCCCGTGGAACATGCTCGGGGCCCCGGCGATCGCGGTGCCGCTCCACCGCGCCGAGGTCGACGGCGTCGTGCTGCCCGTCGGCGTGCAGCTGGGTGCCACGAGGACGGGTGAGGAGGAGCTGCTCCTCGGCCTCGCGGCCGCCCTCGAGGAGGCCGACCCGTGGCCAACCGCGCCCGTCGAGCCGGCGTGACCTGGGCCCCGTGACGCGACCCCGTCAGTCGGGCGGCTCGGTGGGCGGCGCTGTCGGCGGCTCGGTGGGCGGCCGTCCGGGGGGCTCCGGCTCACGGGGTGGCGCGGACGGTGGCGCCGTCGGCGGCTCTCCCGGGGGCAGGGGCCCTGGCTCGGCGGGTGGCACGGGCGGCCCTCCCGGGCCGGGACCGGGTGGCGGAGGCTGGGTCGACATGGCCATGACTCCTTCGATCGGTGGTCGTGCCGTCGAGCCTGCGCCCGATCGCCGTGGCTCGCATCCCGCGGAGACGAGTGACGCGGTGCGTCGATGGACTTGAGCGGAATAGACTCAACTCTGCGGCGTTGAACTCGGCAGAACCGTGAACTCACCCGGAGGTGTCTTGATGGACAAGCTGACGACCAAGTCGCAGGAGGCGATCGCCTCGGCGATGCGAGCGGCCGCGACGGCCGGCAACCCCCAGCTCGAGCCCGTGCACGTGCTCGTCGCGCTCCTCGAGCAGCCCGGAGGCGTGGCGCCCGCACTGGTCGACGCCGTCGGCGCCGACCGCGCTGCGATCACCCGCCGTGCGCAGGCCGCCGTGGCGGCCCTGCCCGGCGCATCCGGCTCCTCCGTCGCCCAGCCCTCGCCGTCGCGGCCCATGATGACCGTCATCACCCAGGCGGGTGAGGAGGCCGGCGGCCTGGGCGACCAGTTCGTCTCCACCGAGCACCTCCTCATGGCGCTCGCGCGCTCCGAGGGCACCGCCGGCCAGATCCTGCGGGACGTCGGCGCCGACCGGGACGCCCTGCTCACCGCCCTGCCCGCCGTCCGTGGCTCGGGGACGGTGACCAGCCAGGACCCCGAGGGCACCTACAACGCCCTGGAGAAGTACGGTCAGGACCTCACCGCCGCCGCCCGCGAGGGCCGGCTCGACCCCGTCATCGGCCGCGACTCCGAGATCCGGCGCGTCGTCCAGGTGCTGTCCCGGCGGACGAAGAACAACCCCGTGCTCATCGGTGAGCCCGGCGTCGGCAAGACCGCCGTCGTCGAGGGCCTGGCTCAGCGCATCGTCAACGGAGACGTCCCGGAGTCGCTGCGCGACAAGCGCCTCATCGCCCTGGACCTCGCCTCCATGGTGGCCGGCGCGAAGTACCGCGGTGAGTTCGAGGAGCGGCTCAAGGCCGTCCTCCAGGAGATCAAGGACTCCGACGGCGAGGTCGTCACCTTCATCGACGAGCTCCACACCGTCGTCGGTGCGGGCGCGGGCGAGGGCGCGATGGACGCCGGCAACATGCTCAAGCCGATGCTCGCCCGCGGTGAGCTGCGCATGGTCGGCGCGACGACCCTCGACGAGTTCCGCGAGCACATCGAGAAGGACCCGGCGCTGGAGCGCCGCTTCCAGCAGGTCTTCGTCGGTGAGCCGTCCGTGGACGACACCGTGGCGATCCTGCGCGGGATCGCCCCGAAGTACGAGGCGCACCACCAGGTGACCATCTCCGACGGCGCGCTCGTCGCCGCCGCAACGCTCTCCGACCGGTACATCAGCGGCCGCCAGCTCCCGGACAAGGCCATCGACCTCGTCGACGAGGCCGCGTCGCGGCTGCGGATGGAGCTGGACTCCTCACCCGAGGAGGTCGACGTCCTGCGCCGTGCCGTGGACCGGCTGAAGATGGAGGAGGCCTACCTCGTCGAGTCCGCCGACGACGACGACCCGGCCACCCAGGACCGCCTCGAGCGGCTCCGCGCCGAGCTCGCCGACCGCTCCGAGGAGCTCGCCGCCCTCACCTCCCGCTGGGAGGCGGAGAAGGCGGGCCACAACCGCATCGGTGACCTCAAGCAGCGCCTCGACGCGCTGCGCACCGAGGCGGACCGCGCCGAGCGCGAGGGCAGGTACGAGGACGCGGGACGGCTGCGCTACGGCGACATACCGACGGTGGAGCGCGAGATCCGGGAGGCCGAGGCGGCCGAGGCGGACCAGCCCGCGGAGGGCCCGATGATCGCCGACCGCGTCTCCGCGGACGAGGTGGCCGAGGTGGTCGCCGCGTGGACCGGTATCCCGACGGGGCGGCTGCTCGAGGGGGAGACCGACAAGCTGCTCCGGATGGAGGACGTCCTGGGTGAGCGGCTCGTCGGCCAGCGGCGCGCGGTGCGTTCGGTGTCCGACGCCGTGCGGCGCTCGCGGGCCGGCCTGTCCGACCCCGACCGCCCCACCGGCTCCTTCCTGTTCCTCGGCCCCACCGGCGTCGGCAAGACCGAGCTGGCCAAGTCGCTGGCCGACTTCCTCTTCGACGACGAGCGCGCGATCGTGCGCATCGACATGAGCGAGTACTCCGAGAAGCACTCGGTCGCCCGGCTCGTCGGTGCCCCTCCGGGGTACGTCGGCTACGAGGAGGGCGGGCAGCTCACCGAGGCGGTGCGGCGGCGGCCCTACTCCGTCGTGCTGCTGGACGAGGTGGAGAAGGCCCACCCGGAGGTCTTCGACATCCTGCTCCAGGTGCTCGACGACGGTCGGCTCACGGACGGTCAGGGCCGCACGGTCGACTTCCGCAACGTCATCCTCGTGCTCACGTCCAACCTCGGCTCCCAGTTCCTCGTCGACCAGACGATGTCCGACGAGGGCAAGCACGAGGCCGTGATGAGCGCGGTGCGCACGGCCTTCAAGCCCGAGTTCCTCAACCGCCTCGACGACATCGTCATCTTCGACGCGCTCAGCCTCGAGGAGCTCAGCTCGATCGTCGAGCTGCAGGTCGCGCGGCTTCGCGAGCGCCTCGCGGAGCGCCGGATCAACCTCGAGCTCACCCCGGCCGCCGCCGAGTGGCTGGCCTTCGAGGGCTACGACCCGGCCTACGGCGCGCGCCCGCTGCGCCGCCTCATCCAGCGCGAGATCGGCGACGAGCTCGCCAGGCTCATGCTCGGCGGTCAGGTGACCGACGGTGCGACCGTCTCGGTCGACCGCGGCCCCGCGGGCGGCCTCGTCCTGACGTCCGAGGCTGCTGTCAGCGCCCCCAGCGCCGTCTGACCCCGCAACAACTCCGCTCTCGCCGCAACCCCCTCGTGGCGAGAGCGGACTACTTTCGCGTCCTGTGGGAAGCCCGTTCGTGCACAGGTGGCACCCTGGGGGCATGAGTGCCTTCGCCGAGCTCGCCCTGCCCGACTTCCCGCACGCCGTCGCCGTCACCGACGCGACGGGCGTGCGGCTGACGCACGGGGAGGCGACCCGGTCCTTCCGCTGGGCCTCGGTCACCAAGCTGCTCACCTCGACCGCGACGCTCGTCGCGGTCTCCCGGCACCTCGTCGACCTCGACGACGCCGCCGGCCCGGAGGGGGCGACGGTGCGGCACCTGCTCGCCCACGCCTCGGGTGTGGCACTGGACTCCGGGGACTCGTTGAGCGCGCCGGGCCGCCGCCGGATCTACAGCAACCACGGCATCGAGCTGGTTGCGAGGCACGTCGAGGAGGCCACGGGCACCGACTTCGCCTCCTGGCTGGAGGACACCGTGCTCGTCCCGCTGGGGCTGAGCAGCGTCCTCCTCGAGGGCTCGCCGGCGCACGGTGCGGTCGGCACCGTCGAGGACCTCGCCGCCTTCGGGCGCGAGCTGCTCGCCCCCACGGTCCTCGACCCCCACCTCGTCGCCGAGGCCACCAGCGTCCAGTTCCCGGGACTGCCCGGAGTGCTGCCCGGGTTCGGTCGCCAGGACCCCAACGACTGGGGACTGGCCTTCGAGATCCGCGGACAGAAGTCGCCGCACTGGACGGGCAGCGGCAACTCCCCGGGCACCTTCGGGCACTTCGGCCAGTCCGGCAGCTTCCTGTGGGTCGACCGGGAGGCCGGCCTGGCGGCCGCCTTCCTCGGTGCCGAGCGTTTCGGGGAGTGGGCCGCCGAGCTGTGGCCGCGCCTCTCCGACGCCGTCCTCGCCGACCTGCGCTGAACCGACGCTCGCTACCCTGCTGCCATGCCTTCCGCGCCTGACTCCCCGGTGGTCGGTCTCGTGCTCAGCGGCGGAGGGGCACGCTCGAGCTTCCAGATGGGCGCCCTGCGCTACCTCTACGACGAGGTCGGGATCGCGCCGTCGGTCATCACCGGGACGTCCGCCGGCTCCATCCTCGGCGCCGTCCTCGCGCAGTCCGGCGACCACCGCGGTCAGCGGACGTCGCTCGCCGACCTCGAGCGGCTGTGGGGCGAGATGACCAGCTCCGCCGATATGTTCGAGGAGCTGCCGTGGTTCACCCGGCTGCGAGAGCGCGGCCCGGTGTGGATCGAGGCGCTCGAGCGTCGCAAGCGGCGCCAGGGCACCCTGGGCCGTTCCTTCAAGCGGGTCGCCGACCTTCGGCACGGCATCTCCGCGGCCGCGGAGCGGGCCGTCCGCAACGACGACGACGCCCCCCAGGAGCCCTCCGCGTCACCCGACGCCGCCGTGCCGTTCGACGCCGCCGCCGTCACCGCGCCGCCGACACGGCTCACACCCGACGACGACGGCGGCACGGATGCCTCGGCCGACGGAGCCGTCGCCGCCGGCGCAGGCCGGGCACCCGAGGGCCGGGCCGCACGCCGCCGCACGGCCACCGCAGAGGTTCTCGAGCGCACCGCGGCCCCGCGCGAGGCCACCGCCAAGGAGGAGTCCGCGTGGGGCACCACCCGGCTCCTGGAGTCGATCGAGATCCTCAAGACCGTCGGCCGCGTGAGCACCGACCTCGAGACGATCGTCCACGGCGCCCAGCAGGAACGGTCGATGTTCCGCCCCGGTCCGATCGTCGACCGGCTGCTCGACCCGGAGGTCTTCGACCCCGCCGCCGTGGCGCGCTCGGGCGTCCGGCTGCGCATCGCCGTCGTCGCCCTGGAGAGCGGGGAGCTGCGGTACGTCACCGAGGCGGGCGACCTCGTCGACCGGGAGAACCGCCCGCTCGAGGGGGAACGGCGGGTGGACCTCACCGAGGCGGTGCGCGCGTCCTGCGCGATCCCGACGGTCTTCCCGCCGGTGCGGCTGGGGGAGGAGAACTACGTCGACGGCGGTGTGCGCGAATCGCTGCCGGCCGAGATCGCCACCGACCACCTCGGCGTCGACACGTGCTACGCCGTCGTCGCCGGCCCCTCGGGGGTCTCCCGGGAGGAGTCCTTCGACGGCAGGGACATGCTCTCCGTCGTCATGCGCACGACGACGGCCATCATGACCGACGAGCTGCAGCGGGACGAGGTGGCGCAGGCCAAGGCGGCGGGCGCCGTCGTCATCGAGCCGGAGTTCGACGTCCACGACACCCTGACGATCGAGCCGGGGCTCGTCGCGATCGCCATGGACTACGGCTACCTGCGCGCCGCGGAGACCGTGCTCGGGTCGACGGCGGAGGAGCGGGCCGTCACCCGCGAGCTCGTCCTGCTGCGGCGCCGGATCTGGCACGCGGAGGAGGAGGCCCTCGCGCCGGAGGCGGAGCTGGGCGACGCCCGGCGGCTGGAGGTCGTCACCGGGATCACCGGCCTGAAGTTCGAGCTGCGCGACCTCCTGCGCCGAGTGCCGGAGGGCCGGTTGCCCCCCGGCGCCGAGCAGTGGTGGCGCACCTGGGAGCACCACACCTTCGACATCCCCGTCACCCCGACGTGGGTGCCGGCGCGGGCCGAGCGCTAGCCGAGGTCGACGACGACGGGCACGTGGTCGCTGGCGCCCTTGCCCTTGCGCTCGTCCCGGTCGATGTGCGCCCCGCTCACCCGGGCGGCGAGCGCGGGCGAGCCGAGCACGAGGTCGATCCGCATGCCCTCGTTCCGGGGGAAGCGCAGCCGCTGGTAGTCCCAGTAGGTGTAGGCGCCGGGGGTGTGCTCGCGGGTGACGTCTGAGAAGCCCGCCTCGGTGAGGGCGGCCAGCGCCTCCCGCTCGGCGGGGGACACGTGGGTCGCCCCCGCGAAGGCGGCGATGTCCCACACGTCCTCGTCACGCGGGGCGATGTTCCAGTCCCCGACGAGTGCGATCGGCGCGTCGGCGTCGGCGGCCAGCCATCCCTCGGCCGCGGTGCGCAGCCCCGCCAGCCAGTCGAGCTTGTACTGGTAGTGCGGGTTGTCCAGCTCTCGACCGTTGGGGACGTACAGGCTCCACACCCGCACGCCGTCGACCGTCGCACCCAGCGCCCGTGCCTCCGCCGCAGCCGGCTCACCCCACGTCGGCATCCCGGGGAACCCGACCTCGACGTCGCTCACCGGCAGCCGGGAGACGACCGCGACACCGTTCCACTGGCTCAGGCCGTGGTGGACGACGTCGTACCCCGCGGCGTGGAAGGCCTCCTCCGGGAACTGGTCGTCCCGGCACTTGGTCTCCTGGAGCGCGAGGACGTCCGTCCCTGACCGTTCGAGGAAGTCGACGACCCGGCCGACCCGGGTCCGGATGGAGTTGACGTTCCAGGTGGCCAGGCGCATGACCGCGAGGCTACCTGCCGCCGCGCACCGGTAGCCTGCTGCCGTGACCTCCCCCAACGACTCCCTGCGCAGCGGCCTGGCCCAGCACGTCCGCGACCTCGCCGTGATCCGCGGTGAGGTGACCCTCGCCAGCGGGCGCACGTCCGACCACTACGTCGACATGCGCCGGGTGACCCTCCACCACGCCGCCGCGCCGCTCGTCGGGCACGTCATGCTCGACCTCCTCGAGGAGGCCGGCCTCGGTCCGGACGAGGTCGACGCCGTCGGTGGGCTGACGATGGGCGCCGACCCGGTCGCCACGGCGATCCTGCACGCCGCTGCCGCGCGCGGGCTCACGGTCGACGCCTTCGTCGTGCGCAAGGAGGCCAAGGCCCACGGCCTGCAGCGGCGGGTCGAGGGGCCCGACGTCGCCGGCCGCCGCGTCGTCGCCGTCGAGGACACCTCCACGACGGGCGGCAGCCTGCTGACCGCGATCGAGGCGCTGCGCGAGGCGGGCGCCGAGGTGGTCGGTGCCGCCGTCGTCGTCGACCGTGACACCGGAGCGCGCGAACGGATCGAGCAGGCCGGGGTGCGGTACATCGCCGCCCTCGGCGTCGACGACCTGGGGCTGCGCTGATCGGCGGGTCGGCACGGTGGACCTGTGACAGGGTTGTCACGTGGAGATCCTGACCGTCGTGCTCATCGTGCTGGCGGTGCTGCTCGTCGCCGTCGTCGGCTGGGCGATCGCGACCTACAACGGCCTCGTCAGGCTGCGGAACCTGGTCCAGGAGGCGTGGCGGCAGATCGACGTCGAGCTGCACCGGCGCCACGCCCTGGTCCCCAACCTCGTGGAGACCGTCAAGGGCTACGCGAGCCAGGAGCGCGAGGTGTTCGAGGAGGTCACCCGCGCCCGGGCGGCCGCCGCGACCGGCGGGCTGGGGCCGAACGAGCAGGCGCAGAGCGAGAACGCGCTCAGTGGCGCGCTCAGCCGCCTGTTCGCGGTCGCCGAGAACTACCCGGAGCTGCGCTCCTCGGAGAACTTCGCCGACCTCCAGGCCGAGCTGACGAACACCGAGGACCGCATCGCTGCCGGACGCCGGTTCTACAACGCCAACGTGCGCGAGCTCAACACCAGGGTCGAGACCTTCCCGCCCAACCTCATCGCCGGCATGTTCTCCTTCCGCCGGGCCGAGTACTTCGAGGCGAACGACCCCGCCGTGCGGGCCGTCCCCTCGGTCCACTTCGCCCACGGCGAGGTGCCGGCCGCCGAGCCCCAGCCCGACGGCGGTCCCTCCTTCGGGGGTCAGCGCGGGGGCTACGACCCCCGCCGCGACGCCTGAGGTGCCCGAGCCCGACGACCCGGGTCCCGGCGACCGCGCGCCCGAGCACGCTCCCGAGCCCGTCGGCGTCGGCCCGTGGCCGGGCGGTCCGGAGAGCTGGCCCGACGACCCCCGGCTCGACCCGCGGCTGCTCGCGGAGGGGGACCGGCGCAACGTCCTCGACGAGTACCGCTACTGGCGTCTCGAGGCCATCGTGGCGGACCTCGACACCCGGCGGCACCCGCTGCACGTGGCGATCGAGAACCTCGGCCACGACTTCAACATCGGCTCGGTCGTGCGCACCGCGAACGCGTACGCCGTCGCCGCCGTCCACATCGTCGGCCGTCGTCGCTGGAACCGGCGTGGCGCGATGGTCACCGACCGCTACCAGCACCTGCACCACCACGCGGACGTCGCCGGGCTGGCGGCGTGGGCGGACCGGGAGGGGCTGCCCGTCATCGGGATCGACAACGTCCCAGGGTCGCTGCCGATCGAGCACCGGCCGCTGCCCGCGCGGGTGGTCATGCTCTTCGGTCAGGAGTCCGGAGGGCTGTCGGACGAGGCGCGCGCCGCCTGCACGCAGATCCTCCACATCACGCAGTACGGGTCGACGCGGTCGCTCAACGTCGGCGCCGCGGCAGCCGTCGCGATGCACTCGTGGGCACTCCAGCACGCCCACGGGGGGTGACTGGGGTCCTACCTGCCCTCCGGCGCGGCATGACACAATTGGGGCGTTCAATCGTCGACTAACCAGGAGGCCCGCGTGCCCATCGCAACGCCCGAGTCCTACAACGAGATGCTCGACAGGGCCAAGGCGGGCAAGTTCGCCTACCCGGCCATCAACATCACCTCGTCGCAGACCGTGACCGCCGCGATCCGCGGCTTCGCCGAGGCCGAGAGTGACGGCATCATCCAGGTCTCCGTCGGTGGTGGCGAGTACGCCTCCGGGTCCACCATCAAGGACAGGGTCACCGGTACCCGTGCGCTGGCCGCCTACGCCCACGAGGTCGCCAAGAACTACGGCGTGACCATCGCCCTGCACACCGACCACTGCGTCAAGGAGAACCTCGACTCCTGGGTCAAGCCGCTGCTGGCGATGGAGGCCGAGGAGGTCGCCGCCGGCAAGAACCCGATGTTCCAGTCGCACATGTACGACGGCTCCACCGTCCCGCTGGAGGAGAACCTCGTCATCTCCGAGGAGCTGCTCGAGCTCTCCCAGAAGGCCCGCACGATCCTGGAGATCGAGGTCGGCGTCGTCGGTGGCGAGGAGGACGGCCACGAGGCCGAGATCAACGAGAAGCTCTACACGACCCCCGAGGACGGCCTCGCCACCGTGCGCGCGCTCGGTGCCGGTGAGAAGGGCCGGTACCTCACCGCCCTGACCTTCGGCAACGTCCACGGCGTCTACAAGCCGGGTGCGGTCAAGCTCCGTCCCGAGATCCTCGGTGAGATCCAGCGCGTCGTCGGCCAGGAGATCGGCAAGGACATGCCGTTCGACCTCGTCTTCCACGGTGGCTCCGGCTCGACGGCGGAGGAGATCGCCCTCGCCGTCGACAACGGTGTCATCAAGATGAACGTCGACACCGACACCCAGTACGCCTTCACCCGCCCCGTCGTCGAGCACATGTTCAAGAACTACGACGGCGTGCTCAAGATCGACGGCGACGTCGGCAACAAGAAGGCCTACGACCCCCGCGCCTGGGGCAAGGCCGCGGAGGCCGGCATGGCCGCCCGCGTCGTCGAGGCCTGCCAGCAGCTGCGCTCGGCCGGCACGAAGATGGCCTGAGGACGCTGAGACGGCACGGGGCCCGGCGGATCACCGCCGGGCCCCGCGCTCGTCTCAGGCGGCGTCGTCGTCGTCACCGTCGGTGGGCTCGGGGAAGCCGGGGTCCTCGTCGACGATCGAGACGACGTCACCCAGCCGGGTGATGTCCAGCAGGAAGCGCACGACGTCGGGCGGCTTGATCATCGTCAGCGGCCCGGGGGTGCGGTGCGCGAGCCGGGCGAGCAGCGCGACGCCCGAGGAGTCCATGAAGGTCACGTGGCGCGCGTCGATCTCGACGGGGTTCCGTGAGGCCTCCGCCTCCGCGACGGCCTCGGTCAGCTCGCTGCTCAGCGCAACGTCGATCTCCCCTGACAGGACGAGTCGCGTGCGACCCTGTGCCACCATGACGGAGGCGGTGCCGGCGTCGTGGCCCTTGCCGGTCGGTGTGGATCGGTCGTCGCGCACAGCATCTCCTTCGTGTCCCCCGGCGGTGGCTCGCGCCGGAACGTCCTGCACGGCATCCTAGGAGACTCAGGACGATCGGAGAGACACATGACCGACCCGGTTCGCGGTGTGCCCGCGACGACGGCGGTCCCGACCCCATTTCCCGGTGATCTCCACCAGGCCAGGCCGCGGCCTGAGAACGACGCGCCGCCCGCGGCGCTCACCGTGCGCTCCGACCAGCTGCTGGAGGCGCTCCCCGACCCGACCTACGTCGTCGACGTCGACCTGCGCGACGATCCGCTGGCCTGCCGGGTGGTGTGGGTCAGCGACGCGCTGGCCGACGCCACCGGTTACTCCGTCCCCGAGCTGCGGGACCTCGCGCCGGACCTCGTCACCACCGCGGGTGACTCCACCGCCCTGCGGGAGGCCCTGCGTGCCGGCCTGGCGGTCGCCGTCGTCCGACTGGTCCCACGCCAGGACGGCTCCAGCTTCCGGGCGACCGTGTCCTTCAGCCCGCTGGGTCCGGGCGCCGACGGTCTGACCCGCTGGCTGGTGACCGTCCGCGACGCCACCGAGGAGCTCGCGTCGGCCGTCCTCGCCGAGGAGCGGGCGGCCGTGGAGGAGCGCGCGCGCCGCGGTCTGAGCCTGGTCGCGCGGGTCTCGGACATCCTGGCCGACGTCGACTCCTCCACCGCCCTCGTCGAGATCTCCGCCCTCCTCGTCCGGCGCATCGTGCCGTGGGCCGCCTTCTACGCCGACGGGACGCGGCTCGAGCGGATCACCGACCTCGCCGGCATCAGCTACCACAGCCGGGACCTGCGCCGTCACGCGAAGCAGTGGCCCGGCGTCGCCGACCCCGTGCGGGACCTGCTCCTCGAGACCCGTATGCAGACCGTCGTCGTCGACCTCGACAGGGACGCCGCCCCAGACACGCTCACCGCCGAGCTGCTCGAGCTCGTCGCGGCGGACGGTGCCGCGCCGGACGGCGGCCCGCTGTGGCTGCTGCCGGTGCTCGGCAGGAAGGGTGTGCTCGCCGTCATGGCCGTGCACCCGCCCGCCGCGAGCGACGACCGCGCCATGCCCGCCGGGGAGCTGACGACCGTGCTCGAGCTCGTCGCGCGGCGCGTGGGCATGGCGATGGACAACCTGCAGCTCTACGACCGGGAGCACCGTCTCGCCGAGACGCTGCAGCGCGCCATGCTGCCCGAGCAGAGCCACGTCGAGGGTGTGGACGTGTGGAGCTACTACTCCCCGAGCTCGGAGCACGCGCAGGTCGGCGGTGACTGGTACGACGTGCTCGACATGAGGGACGGCGAGGTCGGTGTCGTGGTCGGGGACGTCGTCGGCCACGACGTCGAGGCGGCCGCGGCCATGGGGCAGCTCCGCTCGGTCGTGCGCGCCTACGCCGCCGAGTTCGTCGAGCCGGGGAAGGTGCTCGGCAGGGTGGACCGGCTGGTGGCGAGCATGCGGATCGCACGCCCTGCGTCCTTCGTGTACGCCACGCTCAAGCCGCGCGCCGACGACGAGGTGTGGGACCTCGCCTACTCCCGCGCCGGGCACCTGCCCATCGTCCACGTGCGGAACGGGCGGGCGCAGCAGCTCGACGGCGCGAACGGCCCGCTCGTCGGCTTCGGCGGCCGGCCCCGGCACTCGGGCCACGCCGTCGTCAACCCCGGCGACGTCCTCGTGTTCTACACCGACGGCCTCGTTGAGCGCCGGGACAGGTCGATGCGCGACGGCGTGGCAGCGCTCGTCGAGGCAGCCGCGCAGATCGACGCCCCCGACGCGGCAGGG
This sequence comes from Georgenia sp. H159, assembly GCF_035607575.1. Taxonomy (NCBI): domain Bacteria; kingdom Bacillati; phylum Actinomycetota; class Actinomycetes; order Allobogoriellales; family Allobogoriellaceae; genus Georgenia; species Georgenia sp. H159. Next base: position 99,619 of record NZ_JAYDZY010000001.1, read on the forward strand.
ATCGGCGAGGAGCTCCTCCAGCGGCTGGCCGACGCGCCGGAGGACGACATCGCGCTCGTCGTCGTCCGCGTGCCTGACCCGTCGGCCGACCCGACGCACGCGTGGTCGGGCCCGCGTGAGCGTCGCTGGCAGATGCCGATGGACCCGCAGACCATCGCCAGGGCCCGGCACGCCGTCCTGCGGGCGTGCGAGGCGTGGGGCCTGGAGGACACCGCGGCGGCCGAGCTGGTGGCCTCGGAGCTCGTCGCGAACGCCGTCATGCACGGGTGGGGGAGGGTCGACCTGCGGCTGCGTGACACGGGGGACGGCCTGCGCATCGAGGTCGAGGACGCCAACCCGAGCCCTCCGGTGGTGCGCGAGGGTCGCGTCGGGCGCGTCGGAGGCTTCGGCCTGCACATCATCGCCCGGCTCGCCGAGTGGGGCTGGCGCCCCACCCCGGCCGGCAAGGTGGTCTGGGCGCGCGTGCGCGGCAAGGAGCCCTGGTCGGACCGCGACGGCGGCTGAGCGGCGCCCGCACCCGGCGGACGGCCGCGGTCAGGACGCCTTGCGCTCGCAGCGGTGGTCGGCGTCGATCCGGAAGCTGCCGAGGGCCCCGCAGATCTCCAGGACGAACAGCTCACGGTCGTCGCAGCCCCGGAGCACCGCAGCGCCGCCCCGCTTCGCGGCCGCGTCGGCGAGGGAGATGAGGAAGGCGGCCCCGGTGGAGTCCATGAACGTCACGTCGCACATGTCGATGACGAGCAGCTGACGCCGCAGACCGCTGACGCGGGCGGTGACCTCGGGGAACTGCGCCCGTTCGGCGAGGTCGAGATCACCGCTGATCGTCACCGTCGTCGTGGTCGATGACGCCGCGATCTCGATCATGCTGCTCCCTCTGCCGCGACAGCGCCTCGTGGCGCGCGCGGGTGCCCGGTCGGTTTCCTCGACAAGCGTAGGGGGGTGACCGGAGGGGTGCACCCCGAACCGCCGGGCCGAGCCGGGGTTCGGTAACCTGAGCCGGGAGCCGATCGGCGCCTGACTCAAGTGGAGGGATCGAACATGCCAGCCGTCGTCGTCGTCGGAGCCCAGTGGGGCGACGAGGGCAAGGGGAAGGCCACCGACCAGCTCAGCTCCCAGGTCGACTACGTCGTGAAGTTCAACGGCGGCAACAACGCGGGGCACACGGTCGTCGTCGGTGACGAGAAGTACGCGCTCCACCTGCTGCCGTCGGGCATCCTGTCGCCCGGGTGCACACCCGTGATCGGCAACGGCGTGGTCATCGACCTCGAGGTGCTCTTCGAGGAGCTCGAGGGCCTCGACGCGCGCGGCGTGGACGTCTCGCGGCTCCTCGTCTCGGCCGGGGCGCACATCATCCCGCCCTACAACCGCACCCTGGACAAGGTGACCGAGCGCTTCCTCGGCAAGCGCCAGATCGGCACGACCGGTCGCGGCATCGGTCCCACCTACGCGGACAAGATGGCCCGGGTCGGCATCCGCGTGCAGGACCTCTTCGACGAGAAGATCCTGCGCCAGAAGGTCGAGGGCGCGCTCGTCCAGAAGAACCAGCTGCTGGTCAAGGTCTACAACCGGCGCGCGGTCGACGTCGACGAGATCACCGACGAGCTGCTCACCTACGCCGAGCGACTGCGACCGATGGTCGCCGACACCTCCCTGGTCCTCAACCAGGCGCTCGACGCCGGACGGACGGTCGTCTTCGAGGCGGGCCAGGCCGCCATGCTCGACGTCGACCACGGCACCTACCCGTTCGTCACGTCGTCCTCGGCGACCGCCGGCGGCGCGTGCACGGGCAGCGGCATCGGGCCCACCCGCATCGACCGCGTCGTCGGGGTGGTCAAGGCCTACACCACGCGCGTGGGCGAGGGCCCCTTCCCGACCGAGCTGGACGACGAGTTCGGGGAGCGGCTGCGCACCGTCGGCGGGGAGTACGGCACGACGACGGGGCGCCCCCGCCGGTGCGGCTGGTACGACGCCGTGGTCGCGCGGTTCGCGGGACGCGTCAACGGGCTCACCGACTTCGTCCTCACCAAGCTCGACGTCCTCACCGGGCTGGAGCGGATCCCGGTGTGCGTGGCCTACGACGTCGACGGCCGGCGGATGGAGGAGATGCCGCCGAACCAGAGCGACTTCCACCACGCCCTTCCGGTCTACGAGGAGCTCGAGGGGTGGAGCGAGGACATCACCGGTGCCCGGGAGTTCGCGGACCTGCCGCCGGCGGCACAGCGCTACGTGCTCGCCCTGGAGGAGCTGTCGGGGACGCGGATCTCCTCCATCGGCGTGGGGCCGGACCGGGCCGCGACGATCGTGCGGCACTCCCTGCTGGACTGAGCTGTCGCCGGGTCCGGCCCGATGGTCCTTTAAGTACGGATTAACCCGTGGTTATGCTGGCGGGACACACCGACCGAGAGGACGCCCCATGGCCGTCGACGAGATCCAGATCCAGTCCCGCCCAGGCGCCGGAGGGTGCGCGTGCGGAGGTCACGACGACGCCGCTCCCGTGCTCGACGTCCGCCAGATCCCGCACGCGATCCGGCACGCCACCGTGTTCGGTGCGCTGACCGCGATCGCCCCGGGGTTCGCCCTGGACCTGGTGGCGCCGCACAACCCCGTGCCCCTGCTCGCGCAGATCGAGGAGCGTCACCCCGGGGCGTTCTCGGTCAGCTACCTCGTCGAGGGCCCGGAGGACTGGACCGTGCGGCTCACCCGGCAGCCCGTCTGACCCGGCACGGCTCGGGCGGAGCCGCCCACAGACGCCAGGGGCCCGTCGTGCACAGCACGACGGGCCCCTGGCGTCCTGCGGAGGGTCAGCGCTGCTGGCCCTCGTCCTGCTCGTCCGGGTTCTGAGGCTGGGCCGGCGGCTCGAACGGCGACCCCTCCGGGCGGTCGACGGGAGCGTCCGCGGCCGCGGTGGTGAACGGCGCGGGCGCGGCGGGCGGCTGCTGGCCGGGGTAGCCCGGGCCGGGGTCCGCGGGCACCTGGTCGGCCTGGCCGAAACCGCCGACCGGCTGGCCGGCACCGGGCTGGCCGGTGTACCCGGGGCCGCCGTAGGGGGCTGTCCCGGCGCTCTGGCCGCCGCGCTTCTTGCGGCTGATGAGGTAGATGAGCGCGGCGATCGCGAGGAGGGCGACGACGCCCAGGACGACCCAGACGGCGGTGGAGACGCCGCCGGCGCCCCCGCCGCTGCCCGCGGCGTAGCCGGTGGCGCTGCCGCCGGTGGCGAAGGCCTCGATGCCGCTCCAGGTGACGGTGTTGCCGTCGATCTCGCCGTCGGCCTCGATGACCTCACCGGGGAACGTCACCGAGATGCTCACCTGGGGCTCCATGCCGGCCGGCATGTCCTCCATGCCGCTCGTGTCGCCCATGCCGGTCTCGTCGCCGTCGAAGGAGAAGACGAAGGTGTCGTCGACCTTCTCGATGCTCATGCCCTCACCGGTCATGGTGTCGAGCGGGGCGCCGGTCGCCGCGATGCGGCAGCCGAGGTTCCCCTCGTCGTCCTCGATCTCCTCGACCGTGAAGTCGACGTCCTCCGGGGTGTCACCGATCTCGGACTCCAGGTCGGAGCAGTCGAGGTCCTCGCGGGTCGCCATGCCGGTGAGGTCGCCGACCTCCATCGACACGTCGACGGTCTCGTCCTCGGTGATGGTCAGGCCCATGTCGAGCCGGAAGCACCCGGCGAGCACGAGCAGGAGGGGAAGGAGGAGGAGCGCCGAGACGCCGCGACGGACGCGGGAGCGGCGGGAGACATGTGTTCGCATGCGGGCACCTTATCGCCCGGCCCGTGCCCGATCCCGCGCCCGGACACCCTCCCGGATGGGGACAACTCCCCGCCCGTCCTGCCCCGTGAACCGTCGCGGCTCCCGACGGCGACGGTCGGTAGGCTGTCGAGACGTGAAGATCCTCGTCGTCGGCTCCGGCGCACGCGAGCACGCGATCGCCCGCGCCCTCACCACCGACACCACCTCCCACGAGGTCCTCGTCGCCCCGGGAAACCCCGGGACGGCCCGGATCGCGGCCAACGTCCCCGTCGACCCGCTGGACCCGCGGGCCGTGGCGGCGCTCGCCGTCCAGCACGAGGTCGACCTCGTCGTCGTCGGCCCGGAGGCGCCGCTCGTCGCCGGAGTCGCCGACGCTGTCCGGGCCGCCGGGGTGCCGTGCTTCGGCCCGGACGCCGCGGCCGCCCGCCTCGAGGGCTCCAAGGCCTTCGCCAAGGACGTCATGGCCAGCGCCGAGGTCCCGACGGCGATGGCCTACGTGTGCACGACCCTCGAGGAGGTCGCCGAGGCGCTGGACGCCTTCGGCGCCCCGTACGTCGTCAAGGACGACGGGCTGGCCGCCGGCAAGGGCGTCGTCGTCACCGAGGACCGGGAGGCGGCGCTCGACCACGCCCGCGCCTGCCTCTCCCGCGCGGCCACGCCCGGCGGCGACCGGCCCGCCGTCGTCATCGAGGAGTTCCTCGACGGGCCCGAGGTCTCCGTCTTCTGCGTGTGCGACGGCACCGACGCGGTCGCCCTCGCCCCGGCCCAGGACTTCAAGCGGCTCGGGGACGGGGACGCCGGCCCGAACACCGGTGGCATGGGTGCGTACAGCCCCCTGCCGTGGGCGCCGGAGGGACTCGTCGAGGAGGTCATGGAGCGCGTCGCCCGGCCGGTCGTGCGCGAGATGGCCCGCCGCGGCACCCCCTTCACCGGCGTGCTCTACGTCGGTCTCGCGCTCACCTCCCGCGGCCTGCGGGTCATCGAGTTCAACGCCCGCTTCGGCGACCCCGAGACGCAGGTCGTCCTCGCCCGGCTGGCCTCCTCCCTCGCCCAGCTCCTGCACGCCGCGGCGACCGGGAGGCTCGCCGACGTCCCGCCGCCGCGCTGGCGGGAGGAGTCCGCCGTCACGGTCGTCCTCGCCTCGCACGGCTACCCGGGCGTCCCCCGCTCCGGGGACCTCGTCGAGGGCGTGGCCGCCGCCGAGGAGCTGCCGGGCGTCCACGTCCTGCAGGCGGGCTGCGCCACCGACACCGACGGCGCCCTGGTGAGTGCCGGCGGGCGGGTGCTGTCCGTCGTCGGGGTCGGGGCAGACCAGGAGGAGGCGCGCACGCGCGCCTACGCGGGGATCGAGCAGATCACCCTGGCCGGCTCCCAGCACCGGACCGACATCGCCCAGGTGAGGGCATGACGACGACGGCCCCGGCCCTGGCCGGCTGGGACCACGCCTACTCGGGCAAGGTCCGCGACCTCTACCGTCCCAGCGCGCCCCACCCGCTGGGCGACGTCGTCCTCGTGGTCGCGTCGGACCGCATCAGCGCGTTCGACCACGTCCTGCCGACCCCCATCCCCGGCAAGGGGGAGGTGCTCACCCGGCTCAGCCTGTGGTGGTTCGACCAGCTCGCCGACCTCGTCCCGAACCACGTCGTCTCCCTCGACGTGCCGGCGGAGGTGTCCGGCCGGGCGATGGTCTGCCGTCGCCTGGAGATGTTCCCGGTCGAGTGCGTCGCCCGCGGCTACCTCACCGGCTCCGGCCTGGTGGAGTACCGCGCCGGCCAGGCGGTGTGCGGCGTGCCGCTCCCGCCGGGGCTCGGGGAGGCCTCCCGGCTGCCGGAGCCGATCTTCACCCCGGCGCGCAAGGCCGAGCTCGGTGACCACGACGAGAACATCGCCTTCGCGGCCGTCGTCGAGCAGCTCGGTGAGGCGCGTGCCGCCGAGCTGCGCGACCTCACCCTGACGATCTACTCCCGCGCCGCCGAGGTCGCGGCACGCAGCGGGATCATCGTCGCCGACACCAAGCTGGAGTTCGGGCTCGGGCACGACGGCGGTGTCGTCCTGGGCGACGAGGTCCTCACCCCCGACTCCTCACGCTTCTGGCCGGCCGACGGGTACGCACCCGGGCACGTCCAGCCGAGCTTCGACAAGCAGTTCGTCCGTGACTGGCTCGCCGCCCCCGAGTCAGGCTGGGACCGGTCGAGCTCTCCGCCGCCGCTGCCCCCCGAGGTCGTCGAGCGGACGCGCGAGCGGTACCTCGAGGCGGCGGTGCGCCTCATCGGCTGAGACGCCAGGCACTCACCCGGCCGGGACCGTCGATCCGTGCGAGACTGTGAGGGCAGGCACACGACAGCGCGACGAGTTCGCGACGGAATACTGAAGGCGCGAACGTATGGCTACACACGTGACCACCCCCCGCCCCACGCCGTCCAGCGGCTCCCCGCGAGAGCGGCAGGTCAGTGACTTCACCGCCCTGACCAAGCGGGTCCAGGACGCCGGCCTGATGCGACGGGCCTACGGCTACTACTGGACCAAGCTCATCGGCTCGCTCGTCCTGGGCGTCGGGCTCGCCGTGGTGTTCGTGCTCATCGGCAACACGTGGTGGCAGATGGTGACGGCGGTGGTCCTCGCGCTGCTCATGACGCAGATCGCCTTCCTCGGCCACGACGCCGCCCACCGCCAGATCTTCGTGTCGGGTAAGTGGAACGAGTGGATCTCGCTCATTGTCATCAACCTCTTCGTGGGCATGGGCCAGGGCTGGTGGCAGCGCAAGCACACCAAGCACCACGCCGCCCCGAACACGCTCCACAAGGACCCGGACATCGACCCCGGCGTGCTCGCCTTCACCGCGCACGCGGTCGAGCAGCGCAAGACGCCGCTCACCCGGTGGCTCGCCAGGAAGCAGGGCTTCTTCTTCTACCCGCTGCTGCTGCTCGAGGGCGTCAACCTCCACGTCCAGGGCATCAAGCGGGCGGTCAGCCGTGAGCGCCTCAAGCGCCGGTGGGTGGAGCTCGGATTCATCCTGGTGCGGCTCATCAGCTTCGTCGCCCTCGTCTTCATCGTCCTCTCGCCGGGCAAGGCGCTCGCCTTCATCGGCGTCCAGCTCGCCGTGTTCGGCCTCTACATGGGACTGTCCTTCGCGCCCAACCACATCGGCATGCCGATCGTGCCCCCGGACGTGAAGATCGACTTCCTGCGGCGCCAGGTCCTCATGAGTCGGAACATCTCCGGCGGGCGCACCGTGGACACCTTCATGGGCGGGCTCAACTTCCAGGTGGAGCACCACCTGTTCCCGTCCATGGCGCGGCCCAACCTGCGCAAGGTCGCGCCCCTCGTGCGCGAGTACTGCCAGGACCTGGGTGTCCGCTACACCGAGACGACGCTCGTGCAGTCCTACCGGGCGGTCTACCAGTACCTCAACAGGGTGGGTCGCGGCGGTCTCGACGTGTGGGCGTGCCCCCTGGCGGCCCAGTACCGGGTCTGACCCGACGGCGGGGGTAGACTCGTCGGCGGCCTTCCAACCCCCGAGCAGGAGTCACCATGGGACGAATCGTCGTCGACGTCATGCCCAAGCCCGAGATCCTCGACCCCCAGGGCAAGGCTGTCGCGGGTGCGCTGCCCCGGCTCGGCCTCAGCGGGTTCGTCTCGGTCCGGCAGGGCAAGCGTTTCGAGCTGGAGGTCGACGGGGAGGTCGACGACGCAGCGCTCCAGCAGGCCCGTCAGGCCGCCGAGACGCTCCTGTCGAACCCGGTCATCGAAAACGTCGTGCGGGTGGCTGCCCTCGACGACTCCGGGAGCCTGTGATGCACCGCCTCGACGTCCCCGAGCCCCAGCCGCGCGTCGACGGCGCGCGCATCGGCGTCGTCACCTTCCCCGGCTCGCTCGACGAGCGGGACGCGCAGCGCGCCGTCCGGCTGGCCGGCGCCGAGCCGGTGCCGCTGTGGCACGCCGACGAGGACCTCAGGGGCGTCGACGCGGTCATCCTGCCGGGCGGCTTCTCCTACGGTGACTATCTGCGCTGCGGTGCCATCGCCCGCTTCGCCCCCGTGATGAGCGCCGTCGTCGCCGGGGCCCAGGGCGGCCTGCCGGTGCTCGGCATCTGCAACGGCTTCCAGATCCTGTGCGAGGCGCACCTGCTGCCCGGCGCGCTCATCCGCAACGAGGCCCAGCGCTTCGTCTGCCGGGACCAGCAGCTGCGGGTGGAGAACAACGACACCGCCTGGACGACCGGCTACTCCGTCGGCCAGTTGATCACCATCCCGTTGAAGAACGGCGAGGGCGGCTTCGTGGCCGACGAGCGCACGCTCGCCGAGCTGGAGGGCGAGGGCCGCGTCGTCCTGCGCTACGAGGGGCCCAACCCCAACGGCTCGCTCAACGGCATCGCCGCGATCTGCAACGAGGCCGGGAACGTCGTCGGGCTGATGCCGCACCCGGAGCACGCCGTCGAGCCGGGGTTCGGCCCCGACTCGCCCACCGGCACGGGCACCGACGGGCTGGCGATGTTCACCTCGGTGCTCGGCGTCCTCGTCGCGGCCTGACCCTCGACGCGGCCCGGGCGCCGCGACCCGGGGGACGCAGCAGGGGAGTCCGGACGAGGGCACTCCGCGCCGGGGCGCGCGTCCCGCCTCAGCCCAGCACGTCGTCGAGCGCGACGTGCTCCAGACCGTGCGCCTCGGCCACGGGCGCGGAGACGAGAGCGCCGTCGTGCGTGGCCAGTCCGAGAGCCAGGGCGCGGTCGGCGCGCATCGCCCCCTGCCACCCGTGGTCCGCGAGGGCGAGCGCGTAGGGCACGGTGACGTTGGTCAGCGCGTACGTCGAGGTGTTCGACACGGCTCCCGGCATGTTGCTCACGCAGTAGAAGAGTGAGTCGTGGACGCGGTAGGTCGGGTCGGAGTGCGTCGTGGGGCGGGAGTCCTCGAAGCAGCCGCCCTGGTCGACGGAGATGTCGACGACGACGGAGCCCGGCTTCATCGTCGCGACCTGGTCGTTGGTCACCAGGCGGGGCGTGCGGGCCCCCGGCAGCAGCACCGCGCCGATGACGAGGTCGGCCTCGGCCACCGCACGCTGGATCTCGTAGGCGTTCGACATCACCGTCTGGCAGCGGCCGCGGTAGAGGAGGTCGGCCTGCCGGAGGCGGCTCACGTCGCGGTCCATGAGGACGACGTCGGCGTGCATTCCCACGGCCATGGCGGCGGCGTTCATGCCGGCCACGCCCGCGCCGATGACGACGACGCGTGCCGAGTAGACGCCGGACACGCCGCCGAGCAGCACCCCGCGTCCGCCCTGGGCGCTCATCAGGGTGTGCGCCCCCACCTGGGGGGCGAGCCGCCCGGCGATCTCGCTCATCGGCGCGAGCAGCGGTAGGGACCGGTCGGGCAGCTCGACGGTCTCGTAGGCGACCGCGGTGACACTGCGCCGCAGGAGCTCCTCGGTGAGCTGCTTGTCCGCCGCCAGGTGGAGGTAGGTGAACAGTGTCTGGCCCTCGCGCAGGTGGCCGTACTCGCCGGGCACCGGCTCCTTGACCTTGAGCACGAGCTCGCCGAAGTCCCAGGTGGCGGCGGCGTCCGGGAGGACCGTGGCACCGGCCGCGGCGAAGTCCTCGTCGGTGATCGACGCGGAGATCCCGGCGCCGGCCTCGACGGCGACGTCGTGCCCGTGCCGGACGAGCTCGTTGACCCCGGACGGTGTGATGGCCACCCGGCCCTCGGAGTCCATGACCTCCCGCGGCGCTGCGATTCTCATGCGGGCATCCTCCCAGGTGTTCGCTGCCCCGCGTGGGCGTTGCCGGCGACGCCGGTGGCCGACTTGTCCACAACACCCGTCCACAAGGTTGTGCACATACGCACAGGGAGCGCCCTGAGCCTGTGGACGCGTGGTGAGGCGGCGCACGCTCCACGGCGCTGGCGAATATGAGATGGTTGGAGCGACAACTGAAGACGCCATCGATTCGCGGCGGGAGAGTCCCGCGCCAGCGGGCGCCGAAGGAGCAACCTCCCCGGGAAACTCTCAGGCCCCTATACCGCCGCGGCGAGGCACCTCTGGAAAGCAGCCACCAGGCTCACCGACGGTGAAATCCGGGACTCCCGGCGAAAACTCTCAGGTCACATGACAGAGCGGGGAACGGCCCCTGCTCGTGCGCCCACAGGCGCGACCGATCCGAGGAGTTCGCTTGGCTGCCTCCACCGACGTTCCCGCGCGCGTCCCCGCGCGCCCCGCACCACGCGGCACGCGCGCCGTGCCGCGCATGCGCCACCGCCTCGGCGTCATGGCCATCATCGCCTCCGCGACCGCGATGGGGCTGGCCGGCGTCTTCGGCCGGATGTCCACCCCACCCGGGGCCGTCATCGGAGAGGCCCTCACCCTCGGCCGGATGACGGTCGGGGCCCTCGGGATGGTCCTCGTCCTGGCGCTCGGGCGGCGCCTGGGCGCGGTCCGCCGCACCCGCCTGTCCTGGTCCGTGGTGCTCGGCGGCGTGTTCCTCGGGCTCTCGCTCGCCACCTACCTCTCCGCGACCGTCCTCACCGATCTTGCCCGAGCCGTCGCGCTGCACTACCTCGGGCCCGTGGTCGCGACAGTGCTCGCCCGCGTCCTCCTCAAGGAGCGCGCGAGCCCCACCGAGCTCGTCTCCGTGGCCGTCAGCTTCACCGGGATGGTTCTCGCCGCCGGTCTCATCGACGCCGGACCGGCGATCGGCAACGAGCAGCAGCTGCAGGGGGACGTGCTGGCCGCCGTCTCGGGCGTGCTCTACGGCGCGGCGCTGCTGTGCTACCGCTACCGCTCCGACATGCCCGCCGACGTCCGCAGCTTCTGGAACTTCGCCTTCGGCTCGCTCGGCGCGGCGGGGATGGTCGCGGTCACCCGCCCCGACCTCTCCGGCATGACGACGGCGAACTGGATGTGGGCCGTCGCCTTCTTCCTGGTGTGCGGGCTGCTGGCCCTGGGCCTGCTCGTCCTCGCGGGCAAGCACCTGCGTGCCGTCGAGCTCTCCGCGCTGTCCTACTGGGAGGTCGTCGTCGCGATGCTGCTCGGTGCGGCGGTCTTCGGCGAGGGCATCTCTCCGCTCGCCGCTGCCGGGGCGGTGCTCATCATCGTCGGCGCGGCGATCGCCGTCGGGGCCTCCCACCGCCGGGTGGCGCGGCTGCCCCGCGCCCCGGCGACCGCCCGGTGAGGTGCGGAGCGGCGTAGGTGCCCCACGCGGCGCGGCGTCCGCTCACGCGCGGGGTGTCACCGAGCCGGAGAAGTGGAGCTTGCCGGATCTCGGGTGACGCCCGGTGTAGCGCACGCCCTCGCCGGCGGTGTCGACACTGAGCGCGACCCGACCGGGGAGCAGCACGGGCTTGGCGAACTCCACGTCCCAGGTGAAGGCGTCCCCGCGGAAGCGGGCCACCTGCGCCAGCGCGCGAGAGGCGGTGTACATGCCGTGCGCGATGGGGCGGGGGAACCCGAAGACCTTGGCCCCGACCCGCGAGACGTGGATCGGGTTGCGGTCCCCGGAGACCTCGGCGTAGCGCTTGCCGGTGTCCGCCCCGAGCGACCACAGGGCGACGACGTCGCCCGCGCCGTCCTCCGCCCGCTCCTCGAGGGACGCGGGCGCGGAGTCCGTGATCGCGCTCGGGAGCCGGGTACCGCGCGCGAGGTAGGTCGAGGTCCCCTCCCACACCGTCTGCCCGCCCGCACCGACCGTGACGGTGAGGTCGACCAGCGTGCCCTTCCGGTGCGCGCGTGCGTCGCCGGCCTGCGCCCGCGCGGTGAGCTCCTCCCCGAGCAGCACCGGGCGGTGCTGCTCGACGCGGTTCGCGATGTGCACCATGCCGAGCACCGGCAGTGGGAAGTCGGGACGCACCATGAGCGCCATCGCCAGCGGGAAGACGAGCACGTGGACGTAGCCGGCGGGCAGCTCGTCGGTGCCGGGCTCGCCGAGCAGCTCCTGGTAGGCCGACAGGGTGGCGGCGTCGGCCCGCAGGCCGTCGGCCACGTACGCGACCTCCGGCAGGCGGTCACGGGCGGCGCCGCGGCTCATGGTGGTCCGGGCCGTGGCGGCCAGTGCCCGGCTGTAGAGCGAGCCCAGGCTCGGGACCTCGTCCAGCCGCTGCTCGCGCATCACTGGCCCACCATGTTCTGGCCGCACACCCGCAGCGTCTGGCCGTTGACGCCACCGGCCTGCGGGGAGGCGAGGAACGCGATGGCCTCGGCGACGTCCACCGGCTGCCCGCCCTGCTGGAGGGAGTTCACCCGGCGCGCGATCTGCCGCGGCATGGGCGGGATCCTCGCGGTCATGTCGGTCTCGATGAAGCCGGGTGCCACCGCGTTGGCCGTGGCCCCGGCGGCGGCGACGACCGGTGCCAGCGCGCGGGTCATCCCGATGATCCCCGCCTTGGCGGTCGCGTAGTTCGTCTGCCCCCGGTTCCCGGCGATCCCGGACGTCGAGGCGAGGGAGATGATCCGCCCGCCCGCACCGAGCTCGTCGGTGAACGTCTCGTTCATCCGCAGCGGCGCGAGGATGTTGACCGCGAGGAGGTCGTTCCAGCGGTCCTCGGTCATGTTGGCGAGCAGCTTGTCCCGCAGGATGCCCGCGTTGTGGACGACGACGTCGAGCCGCCCGTAGCGCTCGCGGACGTGCTCGAGGATCCGCTCGGCAGCGTCCTCCGCGGTGATGTCGAGCTGCAGGGCGCTGCCACGGACCTCGTTCATCACGCGGCTGAGCGAGTCGCCGGCCGCGGGGACATCGACCCCGACGACGCGCGCGCCGTCACGTGCCAGCACTCGGACGATCGCCGCGCCGATGCCGCGGGCCGCACCGGTCACGACGGCGACCCTCCCGGTCAGCGGGCGGGTCCAGTCGGCCGGCACCTCGCCGTCGGCGGTGAGCACCTGGAGGAGCTGGCCGTCGACGAAGGCCGACCGCGCCGAGAGGAAGAAGCGCAGCGCGCCCAGCGCCGACGGTGCCAGGACCGGGACGCCGTCGGCGAGCACGACGCCGTTGGCTGTGGCGCCGGCCCGCAGCTCCTTGGCGAGCGACCGGAGGAAGCCGTCCACGCCCTGGCGGACGGCGACCAGCGAGGGGTCGGTGGCGTCGTCGGCGCGGCGGGAGATGGTCACGATGCGGCCGCCGGGGGCCATCCGGCGCAGCACACCGCCGAGCGCGAGGGCGGGACCGCCGAGCGCGGCGGGGGATGCGGCGTCGGTGACGACGAGGACGACGGCGCCCCAGCGCCTGCCCTTGGCGAGCTCCGGGTCGCGGCGCACGTCGAGGTGCCACCCGAGGAGGGCCTCGGCGACGTCGTCCGCCGCCCGCTGCGAGGCGCCGTCGTCGAGCACGAGGACCGGGCCCGGGACGAGCGGCTGGTCCACGCTCGCGGGGTCGGTGCGGCGCAGCCGGACCGGCTGGGGGAGGCCGAGCTTCTTGGCGGCCGACTTGCCCCAGCCGCGGGAGACGAGGTCGAGGTAGGTGTCACTCATCACGCCTCCAGGATCATCGCGGTGGCCTGCCCGCCGGCGGCGCACACGGAGATGAGGCCACGCGTCGTCTCGCCGGTCTGCTGCTTCTTCTCCGCGAGGAGCTTGGCCAGCGTGCCGACGATGCGTCCGCCGGTCGCACCGAAGGGATGACCCGCGGCGAGGGAGGAGCCGGTGACGTTGAGTCGGTCGGGCGCGACGGTGCCCAGCGGCTCCCGGTCCAGGCGCTCGCGGCAGAACTCGGCGTCGTTCCATGCGGCGAGGGTGGCCAGCACCGTGCTGGCGAAGGCCTCGTGGATCTCGACGAAGTCGAAGTCCTCCAGCGTGAGGCCGCGGCGCTCCAGCAGGCGCGGGACCGCGTAGCAGCCGCCCATGAGCAGCCCCTCCGCACCGCCGGTGAAGTCGACGGCGGCGGTCTGGGCGTCGACGACGCGGGCGAGGGCGGGCAGGCCGCGTTCGCGGGCCCAGTCCTCGGTGGCGAGGAGCACCGCGGAGGCGCCGTCGGAGAGCGGGGTGGAGTTCCCGGCCGTCATCGTCGGGTTGTCGCTGCCCGGCGCGGTGAAGGCGGTGCGCAGCTTGCCGAGCTTCTCCAGCGAGGTGTCCGCGCGGAGGAACTCGTCGCGGGTGACGCCGCGGTACGGCGTCAGCAGGTCGTCGAAGAAGCCACGGTCGTAGGCGGCGGCGAGGTTCTGGTGGGAACGGAGCGCGAGCTCGTCCTGCGCCTCACGGGTGATGCCCCACCGCTCGGTGGTGACGGCCTGGTGCTGACCCATGCTCAGGCCGGTGCGCGGCTCGGCGGTGTCCGGCGCGACCGGCGCGAGGTCGCGCGGCCGGATCGCGGAGAGGGCCTTGAGGCGCTCGGGGAGGCTCTTCGCGCGCGAGGCGCGCAGGATCGTGCGGCGCAGGCGGTCGGAGACGACGATCGGGGCGTCGGACGCGGAGTCCACGCCGCCGCCGACACCGACCTCGGCCTGACCGAGGGCGATCTTGTTGCTCACCCCGAGGATCGCCTCGAGCCCGGTCGCGCAGGCGCGCTGCACGTCGAAGGCGGGGGTGTGCGGGTCGAGGGAGGAGCCGAGCACGACCTCCCGGGTGAGGTTGAAGTCGCGGGAGTGCTTGAGCACGGCGCCCGCGCTGACGTCGTCGAGGCGCTCACCGGCCAGCCCGTAGCGGGCGACGAGCCCCTCGAGGGCGGCGGTGAGCATGTCCTTGTTCGACGAGGCGGCGTAGCGGCCGCCGGCGCGGGCGAAGGGAATGCGGTTCGCGCCGACGACGACCGCCGGGCGGATGGATGAGGTCACGGCGTTGTTCCTTCGGTAGCGGGTGGGACGGAGGTCCCTGGCCATCGTGGGACTCAGAGTACCTGATACTCTCGGTCTCGTGATGCCGAGCACACCTGCCGAGGACGACGACGTGCGCGTCGACGGTCGTGACGCCCGCTGGGCCGCGCACCGCAGCTCCCGGCGCGCGGAGCTGGTCCGGGCCGCCCGCCGGGCGGTCCACCACCGTGGCCCCGACCTGTCGATGGACGACCTCGCCGCCGAGATCGGGACCTCGAAGTCGATCATCTACCGCTACTTCACCGACAAGTCCGGCCTCCAGGGGGCGGTCGGCGCCGCCGTCATCGAGGACCTCCGCGCGGCGCTCGGCGAGGTGAGCGGGCGGGTGACCCGGCCGCGGGACCGGATCGCCGCCATGGTCGACGTCTACCTCGGCATCGTGGAGTCCTCCGCCGGTGTCTACGCCTTCGTCACCCAGCCCGAGGCCACCGCCACCGCCGGTGCGCTGCGCGGCTTCGTCGCCGAGATCGAGGACATCGTCGCCGAGGCGCTCCTGCCGGTCCTCCGTCACGGCGGGGCCGAGCACGCGACCGACCGCGCGCTCGCCGCCCTGTGGGGCGCCGGCGTCGTCGGGCACGTCCGCAGCGTCGCCGAGCGCTGGATCGCCGCCCGCGGCGCGGACGCCTCCGCCCCGGGCGCCGCCGACGACGGCGAGGGCCAGGTCGCCGCCATGGACCGCAGCGAGCTCGCCGCACACATCACCGACTGGCTGTGGACCGGAGCAGCGGGCGTCGCCCGTCGGTCCCGCGCCACCCGTCACCGACCCGACGACGCGATCGGAGCACCCGCATGACCACCACCACGAGCAGTCCCCGCACCCCGGAGGACGACGCCGTCGTCCGCGAGCGGTCGGGGCGTCCCATCTCCCCGGACATCGCGGCGGTCGGCCCCGCCGCGGTACCGGTGACCGTGCCGACGTCGGCGGTCAGCCCGGACGCGGCCGCCGAGGACGCGACGGACGTCGTCGACACCAGGGCGGTCGGTGACCTGCTCGACGGTCGCTGGCGCGAGCAGCGCCGCGCCTCCCGCGACCTCGCGCTCCACCCCGACTTCCAGCGGCTCCCCGACCAGACGGTCGCCGAGCACCGCGAGCGCGTGCTGTGGCAGCTGCGCGAGCTCGTCAGCCGCAGCGAGGTGCTCCGCGGCTTCCCCCGCGAGGTCGGCGGCGGCGGCGACCCGGGCGGCAACCTCGCCGGGTTCGAGGAGCTGTTCCTCTCCGACCCGTCGCTGCAGATCAAGGGCGGCGTCCAGTGGGGCCTGTTCGGGTCCGCCGTGCAGCACCTGGGGGTGCCCGAGCAGCACGCGACGTGGCTGCCCGGGATCATGAGCCTGGAGGTCCCCGGCTGCTTCGCGATGACCGAGGTGGGGCACGGCTCGGACGTCTCCTCCATCGCCACCACCGCCACCTACGACCCCACGACCGAGGAGTTCGTCCTCCACACCCCGTTCCCCGCGGCCCGCAAGGAGTACATCGGCAACGCGGCCCTCCACGGGACCGCCGCCGTCGTGTTCGCCCAGCTCGTCACCGAGGGGCGCAACCAGGGCGTCCACGCCCTGTACGTCCCCATCCGGCAGCGCGGCGAGGACGGCGAGCTCACCTTCCTGCCCGGCGTCGGTGGACGGGACGACGGCCCCAAGGGAGGGCTCAACGGCGTCGACAACGGTCAGCTGTGGTTCGACCACGTCCGCGTGCCGCGGGAGAACCTGCTGCGCCGCTACGGCGAGGTCGCCCCGGACGGGACGTACTCCTCGCCGATCACGAGCAAGGGCCGGCGCTTCTTCACCATGCTCGGCACGCTCGTCCAGGGGCGGGTCTCCCTGGGAGGCGCGGCCGTGGGCGTGAGCAAGGCCGCCCTGGCCATCGCCGTGCGGTACGGCGACGAGCGGCGCCAGTTCACCGGCGCGGACGAGCACCGTGAGGTCACCCTCCTCGACTACCAGCGGCACCAGCGCCGCCTCCTCCCGCTCGTCGCCCGCACCTACGCGGCCGCCTTCGCGCAGCAGGGCCTGCTCGAGCGCTTCCACGAGGTCTTCAGCGGGGAGCACGACGACGACGAGTCCCGGCAGGACCTCGAGACCCTCGCGGCCGCGCTCAAGCCGACGACGACGTGGCTCGCGATGGAGACCCTCCAGGAGTCGCGTGAGGCCTGCGGGGGAGCGGGCTTCATGGCCGAGAACCGGCTCGTCACCTGGCGCCAGGACTTCGACATCTACACGACCTTCGAGGGGGACAACAACGTCCTGCTCCAGCTCGTGGGCAAGCGGCTGCTCACCGACTACGGCAAGGCGATGGCGAAGATCGACATCGCGGGCGCGGCACGGTTCGTCGCGGCCCGGGCCGGGGACATGGCGCTGCACCGCACGCCGCTGCGGCGCGCGGCCCAGTCGGTGCTCGACTCCGGCTCCAAGGCGCGCTCGGCGGGCCACCTCCGCGACCCCGAGGTGCAGCGCGAGCTGCTCGAGGACCGTGTCGAGACCATGGTGGCGGGCATCGCCTCGGTGCTGCGCGACGTCAAGGACGCACCGGCCGAGCAGGCGGCCGCGGTGTTCAACGAGCATCAGGACGAGCTCATCGGCGCCGCCCGCGCCCACGCGGAGCTGCTCCAGTGGGAGGCCTTCACCGCGGCGCTCGACGCCGTGCCCGAGGGTGCGACCCGGCAGGTGCTCACCTGGCTCCGGGACCTCTACGGCCTGGAGCGGATCGAGCGGAACCTCGCCTGGTACCTCGTCAACGGTCGCCTCACCGCGCAGCGCGGCCGCGTGGTGACCGGTTACATCAACCGGCTCCTGGCCCGGCTGCGGCCCCACGCCGTCGAGCTCGTCGACGCCTTCGGCTACACCCACGAGCACCTGCGTGCGCCGATCGCCTCCGGTGCCGAGCGGGAGCGACAGGAGGAGGCCGCGGCCCAGCTGCGCCGCCGCCGCGCCCTGCCGGAGCGGGTCGCCGCCACCTGAGCCCCCGGGCTCCGCGCGTCGCCACTGCCCCCCAAGCGGCACGCGCGGACCCGGGCCCTAGGGAGCGCACGAACTTGGCGGAACGGGCCGGTCGTCGTGTCACCCGGCGTGCGGGAGCCTCGGGACGGGCGAGGAGTAGGTGTGCCCGGTGGGCGTGCGGGTCACGACGGTCGGTCCGGCACGGGACCGGTCCCCGGGTGGATCACCACTGCTCTCGGGCGCGGCACTCCACCCGGGCGCCGACTTCGTGTAGTTGCACCTCTCGCAGTAGCCCTGGAGGTTCTCCTCGGCCGTAGCGCCGCCGGCCGCATGGTCCACGACGTGGTCGATGTGCCGCACCGGCGCGTCGCAGTACGGGGTGCGGCACCTGCCGGAGTCGCGGGTGGCCACGTAGTGGGCGAGCCCCGGTGGGGCGAACCGAGACCGGGACTCCATCGCGACGAGGTGCCCGGCGGGATCGGTGAACAGGCGCCGGACCCATGTGCCGCAACCGCCCTCGTCCTCGAGAGCGCGGCGAACCAGGTCGCGTGCCCACCCGGCGGGGACGGTGCCGTACTCGGGCAGGTAGCCGGGTTCGTCGCCACCGGCCAGGGCGTGGTCGGTCATGACGAGCTGGAGGTGGACCTGGGCCGGGACGTCGGCGTCGCTCCCGGTGACCCGGGAGACGAGGGTGTCGGCCATCACCTGCCCGCGACCGCGGTCGTCCCCGGCGGCACGGGCGGCGTCGGCGGCGGCCCGCAGTGCCGCGAAGGCGGCGACGGCCTGGCCGACCGGCAGGAGCGCGGTGAGGTAGGCCATCGTGTCCGGTGCGGGGCGGATGCCGACGAACCGCTCGCGCTCCGCGTGGGCTGCCCGGTCCACCACGCTGTGCGGGTCGAGCCGGTAGGCGAGCCGCTTCGCCAACGCGACCAGGCGCTGGTCACCCGCGCCGACGAGCAGGTGGGCGTCCTTCCACAGCTCCGCGTCGACGTCGCGGCGCTGCTGGGCGCTGAGGCAGATGGTCTCCCGCACCAGGAGGGCGGCCCGCCACTCGGACAGCTCCCCACGGCGCAAGGCGGCGAGCGTGCAGGGCATGTCCGCTCCGAGAGCCCGCGCCATCCCGAGGTGCTGGCCACCGCGGTGCGGCGAGAGCCGGCGGGCGAGCGCGACCTCACCGGCCAGCCCCTTGCCGCGCGTGGCGGCCGGGACGCCGGCGGCCTCCTCGGCGTCGAGCCGTGCTGCGGACAGGTGTGCGGTCACCACGACCTGGGCGCCGGCAGCCGCCGCCTTGAGGTCCTCGAGCTCGCGGAGGAGGTCGATGCACTGCGCCTCCGTGAGCCCCGGGGCGCCCGCGTGCTCCTCGGGACGGGACTCGGGGGAGTCCAGGGTGGGGTCGAGTCGCTCGAGCAAGTCCCTCATCGCGGCGACGTTCTCCCGGCTCAGACCCACCGGACCCGGCGGGCACGTGCTCACGGCGGCCGGACGCCCTGCGCCGGCAGAGCCGGTCGGAGAGCCGCTGAGCGCGTCCGTGACCATGCCTCAACGGTAGGACCGACCACCGACATTTCCGCGACAAGACGCCGAAAGGTGGACCTCGGCCAGTGGGTTTGGGTCCCGCGAGGCAGACCTGTGGATCAATCACGGCGCGGTGGGGAGCTCGCCCGCCAGAGGTCCGTCTGGTGGCGCCATTCGGGCGTCCGCCGCACCGCGCGGTAGATTGTCCGCCGTGCATGCCTTTGCCATCCCATTACGGGGGCTCCATGACTGACGGCCACCAGTCCGACACGGTCGAGAACGCGTCGGCCACGCCGGACGTCACCCTCCCGTACCGCGAGCTGGGGCTCAAGGACGACGAGTACCAGCGGATCGTCGAGATCCTCGGCCGTCGCCCGACCGCCGCGGAGCTCGCCATGTACTCGGTCATGTGGTCCGAGCACTGCTCCTACAAGTCCTCCAAGATCCACCTGCGCCAGTTCGGGGACAAGACCACCGACGCGATGCGGGAGCACCTGCTCGTCGGGATCGGGGAGAACGCCGGCGTCGTCGACATCGGCGACGGCTGGGCGGTGACCTTCAAGGTCGAGTCCCACAACAGCCCGAGCTTCGTCGAGCCGTACCAGGGCGCGGCCACCGGGGTCGGCGGCATCGTGCGCGACATCATCTCGATGGGCGCCCGGCCGGTCGCCGTCATGGACCAGCTGCGCTTCGGGGCGGTCGAGCACCCGGACACCGCGCGGGTCGTCCACGGCGCCGTCGCCGGGATCGCGGGCTACGGCAACAGCCTCGGCCTGCCGAACATCGGTGGCGAGACCGAGTTCGACTCCTCCTACCAGGGCAACCCGCTGGTCAACGCCCTGTGCCTGGGCGTGCTGCGCCACGAGGACATCCACCTCGCCAACGCGTCGGGCGTCGGGAACAAGGTCGTCCTCTTCGGCGCCCGCACCGGCGGTGACGGCATCGGCGGGGCCTCGATCCTGGCCAGCGAGAGCTTCGAGGAGGGCGGTGCCACCAAGCGCCCGGCCGTCCAGGTCGGCGACCCGTTCATGGAGAAGGTGCTCATCGAGTGCTGCCTCGAGCTCTTCGGCGCCGGCGTGGTCGAGGGCATCCAGGACCTCGGCGCCGCCGGGATCTCCTGCGCCACCTCCGAGCTCGCCTCCAACGGCGACGGCGGCATGTACGTCGAGCTTGAGAAGGTGCTCCTGCGCGAGGAGCTCACTGCCGGTGAGATCCTCATGTCCGAGTCCCAGGAGCGGATGATGGCCGTCGTGCGGCCGGACCGCCTCGAGGAGTTCCTCGCGATCGCCGGGAAGTGGAACGTGGAGGCGGCCGTCATCGGTGAGGTCACCGACACCGGCAGGCTCGTCATCGACCACCACGGCGAGCGCATCGTCGACGTCGACCCCCGCACCGTGGCCCACGAGGGACCGGTCTACGACCGGCCCTACGCCCGCCCCGCGTGGCACGAGGAGCTCACCGCGGACGACGCCGCCGCCCTGCCCCGTCCGCTCGCGCCGGACGAGCTGCGTGAGCAGCTCCTGCGCCTCACCGGCTCGCCCAACCTCGCGAGCAAGTCCTGGGTCACCGACCAGTACGACCGTTACGTCCAGGGCAACACCGCGCTGGCCCAGCCCGACGACGCGGGCGTGGTCCGCGTCGACGAGGCCACCGGGCTCGGGGTGGCGATCAGCACCGATGCCAACGGCCGGTTCACCAAGCTCGACCCCTACGTCGGTGCCCAGCAGGCGCTCGCCGAGGCGTACCGGAACGTCGCGACGGTCGGTGCCCAGCCGCTCGCGGTCACCGACTGCCTGAACTTCGGCTCCCCGGAGGACCCGGACGCCATGTGGCAGCTGGTCCACGCCATCACCGGTCTTGCCGACGCCTGCCGGGAGCTCGGCGTCCCGGTGACCGGTGGCAACGTCTCGCTCTACAACAGCACGGGGTCGCCCGGCCGGGTCGACTCCTCGATCAACCCGACCCCCGTGGTCGGTGTCCTCGGAGTCATCGACGACGTCACCCGGGCCACCCGGTCCGGCTGGACCGCGCCCGGCCGCGCGGTCTACCTCCTCGGCACCACCGCCGAGGAGCTGTCCGGGTCCGCGTGGGCCGACGTCGTCCACGGCCACCTCGGCGGGCGACCGCCCGCCGTCGACCTGGGTGCCGAACGCCGGCTGGCCGAGGTCCTCGTCAACGCCTCCCGTGACCAGATCGTGGAGTCCGCGCACGACCTGTCGACCGGTGGGCTCGCCCAGGCGCTCGTCGACTCCTGCCTGCGTTACGGTGTCGGGGCCCGGGTGAGCCTGGCCGCGCTGTGCGAACGTGACGCGGTCGACCTCGCCACCGCACTGTTCTCCGAGACCGGCGCCCGCGCCGTCGTCTCCGTCCCGCGCAGCCAGGAGGTCCACCTCCAGGACCTGTGCACCGCCCGCGGTGTCCCGTTGCTCCGCATCGGGACCACCGACGACACCGGCCCCGAGTCGACCGACGGCCGGCCTGTGCTCGACATCGACGGTGTCGGCACGCTCCCGCTCAGCGAGCTGCGCGAGGTCGCCGACGCGACCCTCCCCGCGCACTTCGGCTGAGCACCCCCGACCGGCCCCCAGCGGGCCCCGTCTGCCTGAGAAGAAGGAGTGGTTCCCCGATGGAAGAACAGCTCGAGCACGCCTATGAGGAGGTGCTTCGTCGCAACCCTGGCGAGGTGGAGTTCCACCAGGCCGTGCGTGAGGTCTTCGAGTCCCTCGGCCCGGTACTGCGCAAGAACCCGCGGTACGTGGACGCCGCCGTGCTCGAGCGCCTGTGCGAACCCGAGCGGCAGATCATCTTCCGCGTCCCGTGGGTCGACGACGCCGGCCGCGTGCGCATCAACCGCGGTTTCCGCGTGGAGTACAACTCCGCGCTCGGCCCCTACAAGGGGGGTCTGCGTTTCCACCCCTCGGTGTACCTGGGCATCGTCAAGTTCCTCGGCTTCGAGCAGATCTTCAAGAATGCGCTGTCCGGCATGCCCATCGGTGGCGGCAAGGGCGGGTCGGACTTCGACCCCCGCGGCCGCAGCGGGCAGGAGATCATGCGGTTCTGCCAGTCGTTCATGACCGAGCTCTACCGCCACCTCGGGGAGTACACCGACGTCCCCGCCGGTGACATCGGCGTGGGGCAGCGGGAGATCGGCTACCTCTTCGGCCAGTACAAGCGGATCACCAACCGGTACGAGTCCGGTGTGCTCACCGGGAAGGGCATCAGCTGGGGTGGCTCGCTCGTGCGGACGGAGGCGACCGGCTTCGGCACGGTGATGTTCGCCAACGAGATGCTCGCGACCCGCAAGGACGGCTTCGAGGGACGCCGGGTCAGTGTCTCCGGCTCCGGGAACGTCGCGATCTTCGCGATGGACAAGGCCATGCAGTACGGCGCGACGGTGGTCTCCTTCTCCGACTCCTCCGGCTACGTCGTCGACGAGGCAGGGGTGGACCTCGAGCTCCTCAAGGAGATCAAGCTCGAGGACCGGGGGCGCGCCAAGGACTACGTCGAGCGCCGCCCCGGGTCCCGGCTCGTCACCGAGGGGTCCATCTGGGACGTGCCTGCCGACGTCGCACTGCCGTGCGCCACGCAGAACGAGCTCGACGCCGCGGACGCGCGCACCCTGCTGAAGAACGGGGTCGTCGCGGTGGCGGAGGGTGCGAACATGCCCACGACGCCCGAGGCGCTGCGCCTGTTCCAGGAGAGCGGCGTGCTCTTCGGCCCGGGCAAGGCGGCCAACGCCGGTGGTGTGGCGACCTCGGCCCTGGAGATGCAGCAGAACGCCAGCCGCGACTCCTGGACCTTCGAGCACACCGAGGAGCGGCTCGCCGACATCATGCGGGACGTGCACCGTCGCTGCGCGCAGACCGCCGACGAGTACGGGCGTCCCGGCGACTACGTCGTCGGTGCGAACATCGCCGGCTTCATCAAGGTCGCCGACGCGATGCTCGCCCAGGGCGTCATCTGACCACCCCACCGGCCGGTCCTCGGGACCGGCCGGTGGTGCCCGGGAATACCCGCGCGGCCGTGCGGTTGCCACCCGCATGAGCTTCGAGGACGTGGTGGACCTGCTCGACCGGACGAAGGTCGTCGCGGTGGTGACGACCAGAGCCGGCGGGGCGCCCGTGGCGACGCCCATCTGGTCGATGGTCGTCGACGGCGTGCCGTACGTGCGGTCCGCCTACGGCCCCGGCTCGTGGTGGTACCGGCACATCCTCGCGGGGCGCCCGGTGGGGTTCGCCATGGGGGACGGTGCGGTGGCCGAGCGCGACCGTGGGGCAGCCCTCGCGCTGCCCCGCGAGCTCGTCACGGCGGCCCACGTCCCGGCCGACGACCCCGTCCAGCAGCTCGTCGACGAGGAGATCACCCGTAAGTACGCCGGGGAGCCCCGGTCGTCGATCGACTCGATGCTCAGTGAGGAGGCCCGCGCCTGCACGCTGCGGGTCACGGCGCCCCCGGCGCACCGCTGACCGGCGAGCCGCCCCGGACGCGCGCTCGGCGGCCGGGCCACTAGCATCGCAGGTGCACGCGCCGCCGGGGCACGCTCGAGAAGGGGCCATCATGGTCGAGGTCGACGACGATCTCGTGGGCGAGTGGGAGTTCGACCCGGCGCACACCCGCATCGGGTTCTCCGCACGTCACGCCATGGTGACGAAGGTGCGCGGTGCGTTCAACGAGATCGAGGGCCGGATGCTGGTGCACCCCGACGGCCCGGCGCGCTCCTCCGTCACCGTGCGGCTCGCGGCTGCCAGCGTCGACACCCGCAACCCCCAGCGCGACGCGCACCTGCGCAGTGCCGACTTCTTCGACGCCGAGCGTCACCCGGACATCGTGTTCCGCAGCACGCTCATCGACGAGGTCGAGCCCCGCATGTTCATGGTGGTCGGCACCCTGACGATCCGTGACACCAGCCACGAGGTCGCGATCCCGATCGAGCTGCGGGGGGTCGGCCGCGGCGCGGACGGGGAGCTGCGCGCGGGCTTCGAGGGCACCCGGCGCGTCGATCGCCGCGACTGGGGGTTGGAGTGGCAGGTCGCCCTGGACACCGGCTCGGTGCTCGTGTCCGAACGGGTGACGATGGAGTTCGAGATCTCCGCGGTCAAGCTGCCGGCGGCGACGGGCGGCGACACGCAGGTCACCGCCCCCGGCACCGGCGCGCTGACGGACGCCCACACCACCGTCACCGCCACGACCGGCAGCCCGAGAACACCGGCCGGTACGGGGACCCCCGCCCAGCGGGGCCGGTCGGGTGGCCGCCACCGTGCCCCCGGTGGCTGGTTCTCCCGCGTCCGCGGGATGCGCCGATGAGCCCCCGCAACCGCCCGGTCGAGGTCGAGGTCGCGGTCCAGGACGCGGCCGGGGCGGCCGTCGCCCGGGAAGCGGGCGCCGACCGCGTCGAGCTGTGCGCCGCGCTCGACGTCGGTGGTCTCACCCCGAGCATCGGCACGGTCGAGGCGGTGGTCGCCACCGGTATCCCCGTCCACGTCCTCGTCCGGCCACGCCCCGGCGGCTTCCGCTACTCGGCGTCCGAGGTGACGCTCATGGTGCGCGACATCGAGGCGATCGTCGACGCCGGTGCCGCCGGCGTGGTCGTCGGCGCGCTCTCGCGGCATGACACGCTCGACCGTCACGCCCTGGAGGCGCTGCACTACGCCGCCGAAGGGCTCGAGGTGACCGCTCACCGGTGCGTGGACGCACTCGACGACCCGGTGGGTGCCATCGACCTCCTCGCTCGACTCGGTCTCACCCGCGTCCTCACCTCCGGGGGCGCGGCCACCGCCGTCCGGGGTGTGGAGACCCTCAGCCGGATGGTCGAGGCCGCCGGTGACCGTGTCCAGGTGATGGCCGGCGGTGGTGTGGTGCCGGCCGACGTCCCGGCGCTGGCGGCCACCGGCGTGGCCGCGGTGCACCTGTCCGCTCGCCGGCGCGTCCCGGACGGTGGCCCCTCCGGGCCGGGCGGTGGTCCGGTCGGGTACGACGTCACCGACCCGGGCGTCGTCGCGGCCGTCGTCGCAGCCCTCACATCCGGCTGAGCTCACTGCTCCAAGGGCGTTCCGCAGCCGCGGCGTTGGCGCTATGGTGACGAGCGTCGGACACAGTCATTGGTCGAAGGACATCGCCATGCGCCGCAGACGTCGCACTCTCCGTCCCGCTCGCACCGCCGTCGCCGCACTCGGCGTCGCCGGTGTCGCCACGCTCGGCCTGGGCGCGGTCCCCGCCGGTGCCGTCGTGGAGGAGGACGGTGACGTCGTCATCGACCTCGTCGGCATCAACGACTTCCACGGGCGGATCTCCACCGAGGACAGCAACGGCGCCGTCGCACTCGCCTCGGCGGTGCAGGACGTCCGCGCGGCCAACGCCGACAGCGTGTTCGTCTCGGCCGGCGACAACTTCGGTGCCTCCACATTCACGTCGATGATCAACGACGACGTCCCCACCCTGGAGATCCTCAACGAGCTCGACCTCGCCGTCTCAGCGCTCGGGAACCACGAGTTCGACCAGGGCCTCGACACGCTGTGGGAACGCATCGACGGGCGTGACGCGACCGGTGACGACGCCGCCTGGCCGGCCCTCGAGTTCCCCTACCTCGGGGCGAACGTCGTCGCGCCGGGGGAGCGGCAGTTCCAGGACTACCACGTCCACACCGTCGAGCCCGCGGGCGCCGACCCGGTGAGCATCGGCTTCATCGGCCTCCTCACGGAGGACATGCCCTCCCTCGTCGCCCCCAGCGGCATCGAGGGGATGGAGTTCACGGACATGACCGAGGCGGCCCTCGAGGCCGCCGCGGAGCTGACCGACGGGGTGGACACCGAGGAGAACGGGGAGGCCGACATCGTCGTCGTCCTCGTCCACGAGGGCGCCTCCACCGAGGCCGGCGTCACCGACCCGTCGACCGACTTCGGCGCCCTCGTCGGCGCCCTCGCCGGGGACGGCCGCATCGACGCCGTCTTCTCCGGACACACCCACGCGCAGTACGAGGTCGCCGTCGAGCGGGACGCCGCGGCGCCGATGGCCGTCATCCAGACCGGCTCGTTCAGCGACGCGCTCGGGCAGGTCACCCTGACCTACGACCCGGAGGTGGGCGGGGTCGTCGCCGTCGGCACCGAGCTGATCGCGCTCGGTGGCGAGGACGAGGACGGGAACGACTGGACCTACCCCACCCGTGAGGGCGACGAGGTCGTCGAGACCGTCGCGGCGATCGTCGCCGCCGCCGAGGAGAACGCCGAGGAGCTCGGCGCGCAGCCGGTCGGCGTCATCACCGCGGATCTCAATCGCGCCCGGCAGTCCGACGGCAGCGAGAACCGCGGTGGCGAGTCGACGATCGGCAACCTCATCGCCGACGCGCAGCTGTGGGCGGCCCAGGAGCAGCAGCCCGACAACCCCCCGGTCCTCGCTCTGATGAACCCGGGCGGGATCCGGGCGGACATCCAGGGCGACGACGACGGTGTGGTCACCTACCGGCAGGTCGCGACGGCCCAGCCCTTCGGCAACACGCTCGTCACGCTCGACCTCACCGGCGCCCAGGTCGTCGACGTGCTCGAGGAGCAGTGGCAGCCCGACGGCGCGAGCCGGCCGTTCCTCAAGCTCGGCGTGTCGGAGAGCCTGTTCTACGTCTACGACCCCGAGGCTCCCGCCGGTGAGCGGATCTCCGGCGTCTTCGTCGACGGGGAGGAGATCGACCTCGACGCGACGTACCGCATCGTCACCAACTCCTTCCTCGCGAGCGGCGGCGACAACTTCACCACCTTCGCGGAGGGCACGAACGCCACGGACTCCGGCCTCATCGACCTCGCCGCGTTCGTCGACTTCTTCGCCTCCAGCGAGGTCGTCGAGACGCCCACGGCGCAGCGGGCCGTCGGTGTGCACTGGAACACCGACCAGACCGTCGCGCACCTGCCCGGGGACGAGATCTCCCTCGACCTGTCCTCGCTGTCCTACAGCACCGACGAGCCGAAGCCGGAGGAGGTGCACGTCACGCTGGTCGACCCGGAGACCGAGGCCGTCGTCGACCTCGGCACGGTCGCGGTGGACACCGCGATCGTCGACACCACCGACGAGGTGGGTCGTGCCGCGATCCGGGTGACCGTCCCGGAGATCGACGGGCTGGAGGGGATGGAGCACTGGCGGCTGGAGATCTCCGACGAGCTCACCGGCACCCTGTGGTTCGACGTCGTCCTGGCGGCCGAGGAGGAGCCGACCCCGACGCCGACGCCCACGCAGGAGCCGCCGACCAAGCGTCCCCCGGCGCCGTCCCCGGCACCCACCCCGCCCGCCGGTCGGCTGCCGGACACCGGTGCCGAGACCACCGGTCCGCTCGTCGCCGGAGCCGCGCTCGTGGCACTCGGCGCGCTGCTCGTCGCCGCGGTCCGCCGGCGGGTGACCACGTAGCCCCACCCCGGGGGCGCAGTCCGGGAGCGCCGCTACGGTAGGCGCGTGGCACGACGACGGATCGACCCGGACGAGGGCATGACGGCGCTCCGCCGGTGGCGGGAGGCCGACGACGACGGGACGGAGCTTCCGGCGGCGACCGTGCGGACGGCGGTGCGTTTCACGCTCGAGGAGCTGGCGATCGGCTCGCCCGGGAACTCGGTCGAGGTGCGGGTGCCACCGGCGGCGGCCGTGCAGGCGATCGCCGGACCACGGCACACCCGGGGGACGCCGCCGAACGTCGTCGAGACCGACATGCGGACGTGGCTGCGCCTGGCGACGGGGCGCGTGTCCTGGAGCGAGGCGGTGACGACCGGCGCCGTGCGCGCCTCCGGCGTCCGCGCCGACCTGTCCTCCGCCCTCCCGCTGTTCTCCCGCTGACGCGCGGCACGACATCTCGGTGGGCGGCGACCGGCGGTAGGTTGGCCGGGTGAGCTCGTCCACCCCCGAACCTGCCTCCGCGCCGTCGCCCGACCGGGCGGCCGCGGAGGCAGCACCCGTGCCCGACGACGGCGCCCAGGTCTTCGTCGTCGACGTCGCGGACCCGAGCCGGCTCAGGCGCGCACCCCGGTACGGCCGGTTCGGGTTCGTCGGGTTCCTGCTCGGCGCGGTCCTCTCGCTCGCGCTCCTGCCCCTCGGGGACTCAGGAGCCTCGCCGGGGTCGCTCTTCCTCCTGCTGCTCCTGGGGCTCGGCACGGCCGGTGTCTTCGGTGGCCTCCTCTGGGCGTTGGTCGCCGACCGGCGCTCCCTGCGCCGGCGCGGCCGGGAGTGACGGGGAGGTCCGGCATGCCCTCCCGGCAGGTTCACCTCCCGGTCCCTCCGGCGCGCGTCGCCCAGGCGCTGGAGCGGCTGCGCACCGAGCTCGACATCCCGGTCGAGCACCCCCCGGCGGCGCTCGCGGAGGCCGAGCGGGCGGCGGGGTCCCAGCACTCTCCCGACGTCCCGGACGCGCGGGACCTGCCGCTCGTCACGATCGACCCGCCCGGGGCCCGCGACCTCGACCAGGCCGTGCACATCGAGGAGGACGGCGACGGGTTCGTCCTCCACTACGCGATCGCCGACGTCGCCGCCTTCGTCGCCCCCGGCTCCGCCCTCGACGAGTCCGTGCGGGACAGGGGCGTCACCGTGTACGGCCCGACCGGCTCGACCCCGCTCCACCCGGAGGTCCTCAGCGCCGGGGCGGCGAGTCTCCTCCCCGGCCAGGACCGTCCCTCCTACCTCTGGCGCATCGCCCTGGACTCCGCGGGGGCGGTGCGCGACGCCGTCGTCCGGCGCGCGCTCGTCCGCAGCCGCGCACAGCTGACCTACGAGCAGGTCCAGCGCGTCGTCGACGGCGCGAGGGACCCCGACGTCCCGGAGCTGCTGCCCCGGCTGCTGCGACGCGTCGGCGAGCTGCGGCTCGCGCAGGAGCAGGAGCGCGGTGGTGTCTCCCTGGAGATCCCGGAGCAGGAGGTGGTCCCGCTCAACGGCGGGTACGCGCTGAGCTTCCGTGCCACCCTGCCCGTCGAGGAGTGGAACGCGCAGGTCTCCCTGGTCACGGGCATCAGTGCGGCGGCCATCATGCGGGACGCCGGCATCGGCATCCTCCGGACCCTGCCACCTGCCGACCCCCGCGACCTCGCCCGGCTGCGTCGCACCGCCCGGGCGCTGGGCATCGACTGGCCGGCCGAGCAGTCCTACCAGGAGCTGGTCCCCACCCTCGACTCCGCCGTCCCGGGCCACGCCGCGTTCCTCGCCAACGCGACCACCCTCTTCCGCGGAGCGGACTACGCCGTCCTCGGTGAGGCCGGCGACGGCGAGGACTCCCAGCACTCCGCGATCGCCGCGCACTACGCCCACGTCACCGCGCCGCTGCGGCGCCTGGTCGACCGCTACGGGCTCGAGGCGTGCCGCGCGACCTGTGCCGGTGAGCCGGTCCCGCAGTGGGTGCAGGACGCGCTGCCCGCGCTGCCCAGGACCATGGCCCGCACCACCCAGCGCGCCGGCCGGTACGAGCGCGGGGCCGTCAACGCGGTCGAGGCGCTCGTCCTGGAGGGGCGCGTCGGCGAGGAGTTCCCCGCCGTCGTCGTCGACGTGGACGACGACGCCGGACGCGGTACCGCCGTCATCGCCGAGCCGGCGGTCGAGGCCACCGTCCACGCGGCCCGGCTCCCGCTGGGCGAGGAGATCCGGGTGCGCCTGGAGGAGGTCGACGTCGCCGGTCGGTCGGTGCGCTTCTCAGCAGTGTGACCGGGAGGGGCGCACCGCCTCGGATGTGGGACCATAACGGCGTGCGACGCGGAGACGGACGGCTGAGTCACGACCTGCTCCCGGGGGAGAGGGCACCCCAGGACGAGTGCGGGGTGTTCGGTGTCTGGGCGCCGGGCGAGGAGGTCGCCCGGCTCACCTACTTCGGCATCTACGCCCTCCAGCACCGCGGCCAGGAGTCCGCCGGGATCGCGACGAGCAACGGGGAGCAGCTTCTCGTCTACAAGGACATGGGGCTGGTGTCCCAGGTCTTCGACGACCGGACGCTGTCCGCGCTCCAGGGGCACATCGCCGTTGGTCACGTCCGGTACGCCACCACCGGGGCCAGCGCCTGGGAGAACGCCCAGCCGACGCTGGGACCGACGGGCACGGGCACCGTGGCCCTGGGCCACAACGGCAACCTCACCAACACGCGCCGGCTCATGGAGCTGGTGCGGGAGCGGTCCGGCGCCGACCTCACCGGTGAGCTGGGCCGGGGCAGCTCGACCGACACCGCCGTGATCACCGCCCTGCTCGCCGGGTCGGGACAGGAGCCGGCGGGGTCGCTGGAAGCGACGGCGATGAGCGTGCTGCCGATGCTCCAGGGCGCCTTCTCCCTCGTCTTCATGGACGAGCACTCCCTCTACGCGGCCCGTGACCCGCACGGGTTCCGTCCCCTCGTCCTCGGGCGCCTGCAGCGCGGCTGGGCGATCGCCTCCGAGACGGCTGCCCTCGACATCGTCGGCGCCACCTTCGTCCGGGAGGTGGAGCCGGGCGAGCTCGTCGTCGTCGACGAGAACGGGCTGCGGTCGCAGCGCTTCGCCCAGGCCGAGCCGCGGGGCTGCGTCTTCGAGTACGTCTACCTCGCCCGTCCCGACACCCAGATCGCCGGCCGGTCCGTCAACGCGTCCCGCAGCGAGATGGGCCGGGTGCTGGCCCGCGAGCACCCGGTGGACGCCGACCTCGTCATCCCCACGCCCGACTCCGGCACACCCGCCGCGATCGGGTACGCGCAGGAGTCGGGACTTCCCTTCGCCCAGGGGCTGGTGAAGAACGCCTACGTCGGGCGCACCTTCATCCAGCCGACGGACACCATCCGGCAGCTCGGCATCAAGCTCAAGCTCAACCCGCTCCGTGAGGTCATCGCCGGCAAGCGGCTCGTCGTCGTCGACGACTCGATCGTCCGCGGCAACACCCAGCGCGCGCTGGTCCGGATGCTGCGCGAGGCGGGCGCCGCCGAGATCCACGTCCGCATCTCCTCACCGCCCGTCAAGTGGCCGTGCTTCTACGGCATCGACTTCGCCACCCGCGCCGAGCTCATCGCCAACGGGATGACCATCGAGGAGATCCGCGCGTCGCTGGGCGCCGACAGCCTCGGGTACATCTCCACCGAGGGCATGATCGAGGCCACCGCCGTCCCGCGCGAGCGCCTGTGCACCGCCTGCTTCACCGGTGAGTACCCCGTGCCGGTGGAGGACGCGCCCGCCGAGGTGGAGCACGCCCGCGGCGGCTACCAGATCCTCCCTCCCCGGTCCCCGGGGTCCCTGACCATCGCTGGAGCGCAGTGAGCACCGAGAACCGCACCCCCATCAGCTACTCCGCGGCCGGCGTCGACACCGAGGCGGGCGACCGTGCTGTCGAGCTGATGAAGGGTGCCCTGCGCGCCACCCACGGGCCCGAGGTCGTGGGCGGGGCCGGCGGGTTCGCCGGGCTGTACGACGCGTCCGCACTGCGGGAGTACCGCCGGCCGCTGCTGGCGACCTCCACCGACGGTGTCGGCACGAAGGTCGCCATCGCCCAGGCGATGGACATCCACGACACCATCGGTCACGACCTCGTCGGCATGGTCGTCGACGACATCGTCGTCGTCGGGGCGCGGCCGCTCGTGATGACGGACTACATCGCCTGCGGGCGCGTCGTGCCCGAACGGATCGCCGACATCGTGCGCGGGATCGCCGAGGCCTGCGCGCTGACGGGCACGGCACTGGTCGGCGGGGAGACCGCCGAGCACCCCGGCCTCCTCGGCGTCGACGACTACGACGTCGCCGGGGCCGCCACCGGCGTCGTCGAGGCCGACCGCGTGCTGGGCCCGGACCGGGTGGAGGAGGGTGACGTGCTCGTCGCCCTCGCGTCCTCCGGCCTGCACGCCAACGGGTACTCGCTGGTCCGGCGGGTGCTGGACCTCAGTGGGTGGACGCTCGAGCGGGACGTGCCCGAGCTCGGCCGCACCCTGGGGGAGGAGCTGCTCGAGCCCACCCGTCTCTACACCCGGCTGTGCCTCGAGCTCGCGGAGGACGACGGCCTGCACGCGCTGTCCCACGTCACCGGGGGAGGGTTGGCAGCGAACCTCGCCAGAGTGCTGCCGGCCGGTCTGGTCGGTGACGTCGAGCGGGGCTCCTGGCAGGTGCCGCCCGTGTTCGACCTCGTCCGGCGCCTCGGTCCGGTGGAGTGGGCGGACCTCGAGCAGACCCTCAACCTCGGCGTCGGCATGGTCGCCGTGCTCGCGCCGGCAGCGGCGGCCCGGGCGGTCGAGCGCGCGCGGGCAGCCGGGATCGCGGCGTGGGAGCTCGGGACGGTCGCCCGGCTGACGGACCTCCACGACGACGTCGTCACAGGCACCAAGGGTATGAAGGGAGGCGCCGTGCGCATGCACGGCGCCTACCGTCACTGAACCTCAGCTCGGGCACGCGACGCAGAACCGGTGCTGACCAGCACGGTCGCGGTCGTCGTCGCGTGGTCGACGCTCAGCCGGAGCGGGTGCCCCAGTCGTCGTCGTCCTCTGCGGAGGGGATGTCGTAGTCGTATGTGTCCCGGTTACGGTCCTGAGACGCGAGCTCTCGTTCCAGGGCTCGGTAGTCGGTCTCCGGGCTGTAGTACTTCAGCCGGCGAGCGACTTTCGTCTGCTTGGCCTTCTGACGGCCGCGCCCCATGGCGTCGACCCCCTCCAACGTAGAAGAGGGGCAGGCACTGACGTGGTCAGTGCGGCCCCGATGCTGTGGTCATGGTTCGTGGGACCAACGGTACATGGTCCAAGGGCGGTTGAGCCATCTCGGGACGGTGCGCCCGCTCACTCCGCGTGCCGTCCGTGGATCAGGGGCACGGCTCGGGGTATGGGACCATCGTCCGCATTTTGCCCGTTTCGCACGAGTTACCGTGACGAACAAGCGCGCCGGGGCCCGGGGCGGGAGCACGTGGTAACGGAACTGAGGTGCACCATGGACGACAACCACCATGAGGAGACGCTGCTCACCCCTGGCGAGGTGGCGGCACGGTTCCGCGTGGACCCGAAGACGGTCACCCGATGGGCGAACGCCGGCAAGCTGAGCGCCGTGCGGACCCTCGGCGGCCACCGCCGGTACCGGCGCAGCGAGGTCGACGAGCTGCTCGCCGCCAACGGGATCGTGGCCACCGACGTGCTCGAGCGTCACGTCCCCGCGGGCTGAGCCGCTGCACCGGCCCGCCCGGGCCCCCGTCAGCCGGAGCGGCGCGAGGCGATCGCGGTGATGACCGCGAGCGCGGCGACCCCGGCGCCGACGATCCCGATCGCCTTGGGGTCCCCCGCCTTGACGTCCTCGAGGAGGGACTGCGCCTTCGTCTCGGCGGCCTTCGCGGCGTGCCGTGCGGACTCACCGGTGCGTGCCGCGGCCGCCTTGAGGTTGGAGGTGGCGTCCTTGATCTGCTCCCGCGGGTCGAGCATGGTGCTGAGCTCGTCGACCGAGCTGGCGAGCTCCTGCCGCGTGCGGGCGAGGTCCGCCTCGATCTGCTCGGGCGTGCGCTTGTCCTGGCCGCTCATGAGCTGAGCCCCTTCTTCACTGCGTCGATGTCGGCCTTGAGGTTGGCCTTCGTGTCCTCGGCGGACGGTGCCTCACCGGACTGGAGCAGCTTCTTCCCGACGAGCGCGACGATCGCCGCGATGACGAGCAGGACGACGGCGACGATGAGGGCCGACAGCCACGCCGGCAGCGCCTCCGCGAGCCCGAGCACGGCCGTGGTCAGCAGGAGGGCGAAGGCGAAGAAGCCGAGCAGGGCCGCAACGGCGAACATCGCCGCACCCGCGCCGACCTTCTTGGCCTTCTCGGTCGCCTTGACCTGGATCAGCTCGATCTCACCGCGCAGGATGCGCGAGAACTGGTCGGAGATCCGGGCCACCAGCTCCCCGACAGTGGGGCGGCCCGGTGGCTCGTTCCCGGTCCCGACGTTCTGCGGTGCCGCAGTGCTCACGCGTCTCCCTCTTCTCCGCGCCGAGGCGCCGTCGTCGTGCACGTGCACTCCCCATGATTGCCGCCATCAGCGTGCCGTGCACATCGTTGGCTGTGCTGGGACGGGCACATGACCCGATTCTGACAGGCGGGTGAACGTTCGATGTCTCGATTGGTGAGACGTTGACGGGGTCATGGCCTGTGTCACATCATGGGAGGGCTTGCCCTCCGTGCGCCCGACGTCGCGCGCACTCTCACCCCCCGGCGCTCGCCGGAGAAGGAGCAGAAGTGAGTCGAGTCCCCCGCAGGTCCACCACTCGCAGCCGAGGGGGTGTGGCCGCGGTCGGAGTTGCCTCCCTCATCCTCACCCCGCTCGTGGCCGTCGCGCCCGCCTCGGCGGTCACCAGTGACGGACCGGTGTTCATCAGCGAGATCCACTACGACAACGCCGGCACCGACGTCGGCGAGGCCGTCGAGGTCGAGGCGCCCGAGGGCACCGACCTCACCGGCTGGCAGATCGTGCTCTACAACGGCAACAACGGTGCCACGTACGGCACCACCGCCACGCTCAGCGGTCCTGTCGACGACAGCGGTGTCGTCGTCCAGGAGTATCCCGAGAACGGGATCCAGAACGGCGCGCCCGACGGCATCGCCCTGGTCGGCCCCGACGGCGCGGTGGTCGAGTTTCTCTCCTACGAGGGCGTCATGACCGCCGCCGGGGGACCGGCCGACGGCGCGCAGAGCACCGACATCGGGGTGGCTCAGCTCGGGCAGGACCCGGAGGGCATGACGCTCCAGCGCATCGCCGGCGAGTGGGTCGGCCCGATCGCGAGCACCCTCGGGACCAGGAACCCGGCCGAGGTGCCGGACCCCGACCCGATCGAGCCCGTCGAGCCCGTGGCGATCGCCGAGATCCAGGGCACCGGCGACGCGACTCCGCTCGCGGGCCAGGTCGTGACGACGCGTGGCGTGGTCACCGCTGCCTATCCGACCGGTGGCTTCAACGGCGTCTACATCCAGACGCCGGGCACAGGCGGCGACCTCGACGCCCACGACGCCTCCCACGGGATCTTCGTCTACGGCGGCGGCGAGAACATCACCTCCGACCTGGCCATCGGCCAGCTCGTCGAGGTCACCGGCACCGCCGGGGAGTACAACGGCCTCACCCAGATCACCGCCCAGCTCGTGGAGGTCGTCGACGAGGCGGCCGACGCCGTCGTCCCGGCGGAGATCGCCTGGCCGGAGACGGACGCCGAGCGCGAGCTCTACGAGGGCATGCTCGTCGCCCCGCAGGGCGAGTTCACGGTCACCGACACCTACCCGACCAACCGCTACGGGTCGGTCGGGCTCGCCGCCGGCAGCGAGCCGCTGCGTCAGCCGACCGACGTCGCCCGGCCGCTGAGCGACGAGGCGCTGGCCGTCGCGGCGGACAACGAGGCACGCGCCGTCACCCTGGACGACGGGTCGAGCTGGGACTACACCAACTTCGACCGCGACAACCACGAGACCCCGGTCCCGTACCTCAGCCTGGAGGACCCGGTCCGGGTGGGTGCCCCCGTCACCTTCACCGACCCGGTGATCGTCGACTACCGCTTCCAGTGGAACTTCCAGCCCACCACCCAGGTCACGGGGGACAACGGCGAGGCGCCGGCGACCTTCGGCAACACCCGCACGGCGGCCCCGGCCGACGTCGGCGGTGACGTCACGCTGGCGACGTTCAACGTGCTGAACTTCTTCACCAGCCTCGGCATCGACGAGGCCGGGTGTGAGTACTACCCCGACCGCGTGGGCAACCCGACGACGACCGACTTCTGCGAGGTGCGCGGTGCCTACGACGCCGAGAACCTCGCACGTCAGACGGCCAAGATCGTCGCGGCGATCATCGCGCTGGACGCCGACGTCGTCGCGCTGGAGGAGATCGAGAACTCCATCCGCTTCTCCGACGACCGGGACGCCGCCCTCGCGGCGCTCGTCGCGGCGCTGAACGCCGAGGCCGGCGACGGCGCCTGGGCGTACGTCGAGTCACCGGCCGACCTGCCGGCCGACGAGGACGTCATCCGCAACGCGTTCATCTACCAGACCGACGCCGTCGCGCCGGTCGGAGAGTCCCAGATCCTCATCGGGGACGAGGCGTTCTCCAACGCGCGCGAGCCGCTCGCGCAGGAGTTCGCGATGGTCGACGAGGCCGGCGCCGTCATCGAGGGGGCCGACACCTTCGTGGCGATCACCAACCACTTCAAGTCGAAGGGGTCGGGCAGCGGCGAGGGCAACGAGGACATCGGTGACGGCCAGGGCGCCTCGAACGCGGACCGCGTCGCGCAGGCGACCGCGCTCGTCGAGTTCGCCGCCGAGGTCTCGGCGGAGGCCGGGACCGACCTGGTCTTCCTCGCCGGTGACTTCAACTCCTACACGTTCGAGGACCCGATGATGGTCTTCGACGAGGCCGACTACGTGAACATCGCGCAGCTGCTCACCGACGAGTCGACCTACTCCTTCAGCGGTCTGGTCGGCTCCCTCGACCACGTCCTCGGCAGCCCGGCGGCAGCGCAGGCGGTCACGGGCGCCGACATCTGGAACATCAACGCCTACGAGGCGATCGGGCTCGAGTACAGCCGGTACAACTACAACGTCACCGACCTGTACGACGAGAGCCCGTACCGGTCCAGCGACCACGACCCCATCATCGTCGGGATCGACCTCAACGACCCGACGAAGGTGGACATCAACCTGCTGGCCATCAACGACTTCCACGGCCGGCTGTTCGACTACGACACCGACGACGAAGGGAACGTCACCGGCAACGACACCCTCAGCTTCGCGGGCACCATCGAGGAGCTGCGCGCCGCGGAGGGCGAGGAGAACACCCTGTTCCTCTCCTCCGGTGACAACATCGGCGCCTCGCTGTTCACGTCCTCCCTCCAGGAGGACAAGCCGACCATCGACATCCTCAACGCGCTCGACCTGGCGACCTCCGCGGTCGGCAACCACGAGTTCGACGGCGGTTTCGCGAACCTCACGGGCCAGGTGGACGACTGGGCCGACTTCGAGTACCTCGGCGCGAACGTCTACGGCGCGGACGGCGAGCCGGCCCTGCCGGAGTACGCGACCTTCGACGTCGACGGCGTGACCGTCGCGATCGTCGGTGCCGTCACCCAGGAGACCCCGACGCTGGTCCGCCCCGGCGGCATCGAGGGGCTGACCTTCGGTGACCCCGTGGAGGCGGTCAACCGGGTCGCGGGAGAGCTCACCGACGGCGACACCGGCAACGGCGAGGCCGACGTCATCGTCGCCGCGTACCACGAGGGTGCCGGCTTCGACGAGAACTCCTCGACGCTCGAGCAGGAGGTCGAGACGAGCGAGGTCTTCGCGCACATCGTCAACGACACCAGCGCGGAGGTCGACGCGATCTTCAACGGTCACACCCACAAGGTCTACGCGTGGGACGGCCCGGTGCCGGGCGCGGACGGGGAGTTCCGTCCGGTGATCCAGGGCGAGAGCTACGGGGAGTACGTCTCCCAGGTGGTGCTCACCGTCGA
This sequence comes from Georgenia sp. H159, assembly GCF_035607575.1. Lineage (NCBI taxonomy): Bacteria > Bacillati > Actinomycetota > Actinomycetes > Allobogoriellales > Allobogoriellaceae > Georgenia > Georgenia sp. H159. The sequence continues at coordinate 136,992 of NZ_JAYDZY010000001.1, forward strand.
CCGTGCCTCGCGCGACGTCGTCGAGTACTCGGCGCGCAACGTCGGCATCACGGACACGCCGATGGACGAGCTCCTCGCGGCCTTCCCGCGGGTCGCGGAGGTCAAGACCCTCCTCGACGCCGCGCTGGCCGAGGCCGAGGAGATCGGCAGCGAGGTCATCGGTTCCGCGACGGAGGACATCACCACAGCCCACCGCGTCGGCGAGGACGGCAGCCTCGTCCGGGACGACCGCGGCAGCGAGTCGACGCTGGGCAACCTCGTCGCGGACGCGCTCGTCGCCGAGCTGAGCGCCGAGAACTTCGGCGGCGCGGAGATCGGCGTGGTCAACCCCGGTGGCCTGCGGGCCGAGCTGCTCGAGGGGGACATCACCTTCGCCGAGGCGAACGCGGTGCTCCCGTTCCTCAACGACCTGTGGACCCTCACCCTCACCGGTGAGCAGTTCACGGAGCTGCTCGAGCAGCAGTGGCAGCCGGACACCGCGTCCCGCGACTACCTGCACCTCGGTCTGTCGGAGAACGTGACCTACACGATGGACCCCGACGCGCCGCGTGGCGAGCACATCACCTCGGTGATGATCGACGGGCAGCCGCTGGACCCGGACGCCGAGTACCGCATCGGGACGTTCTCCTTCCTCGCCGAGGGTGGTGACAACTTCACCGTCTTCGAGGGGGCGACCGACATCCAGCAGACCGGTCTGCTCGACCGGGACGCCTGGATGAACTACATCGAGGAGAACTCCCCGCTGAGCCCGAGCTTCGCACGACGGGCCACGGTCGTCACGCCGCTGCCGGGCGAGCTCGTCGCCGGGCAGCAGGTCTCCTTCGAGGTCAGCAGGCTCGACCTCACCTCGCTGGGCAGCCCCGCGAACACCGAGCTGTCCGTCTACCTCGTCGGTGAGGACGGTGAACGCGGCGACGTCGTGCACACCGCCTCCGTCACCGACGGAGCCGCGACCGTGACCTTCACGGTGCCGGCCGGCCTCGCCGGCCAGTACACCCTGGAGATGGTGGCCGCACCCAGCGGCACCACCATCCAGGTGCCGGTCACCGTCGGAGGCGACCTGATGCCGCTGCGGTACGGGTTCTTCCTCACCAACAGCTGGACCGGTGGGGTGGCCGACCACGTGTTCCACTACGGGCGGTACAACGACGAGGTGCTCATCGGTGACTGGGACGGCGACGGCAAGGACACCATCACCGTGCGCCGGGGGAACCGGTTCTTCGTCAACAACGCTCCCAAGGGCGGACCGGCCGACTCGGTGTTCGACTACGGCCGCGTCGGGGACGTCGTCCTCGTCGGTGACTGGGACGGCGACGGCGTGGACACCCTGGCCGTGCGCCGGGGCAACGAGTACTTCGTGAAGAACTCACTCACCGGGGGACAGGCGGACCTCGTCGTCGGCTACGGCCGGGCGAGCGACACGGTCCTGGTCGGCGACTGGGACGGTGACGGCGACGACACCTTCGCCGTGCGCCGCGGATCGCGGTACTTCGTGAAGAACACCATCGCCTCGGGGGAGGCCGACCGCGAGTTCGCCTACGGGCGGGCGGACGACGTGACCCTCGCCGGCGACTGGGACGGCGACGGCGAGGACACCTTCGCGGTGCGCCGCGGGAAGGTGTACTACGTGAAGAACTCCCTGCACGGGGGCGACGCCGACATCGTGGTGGCCTACGGCCGCGACGACGACGAGGTCTACGTCGGCGACTGGGACGGCGACGGCAAGGACACCCTCGGGGTGCGCCGCACCCCGTAACCACCGCATGACCGCGTGACCACCGGAGCCCTGCACCACACCAGGTGCAGGGCTCCGGTGCCTCACGACCCGCCGCGAGCGCGGTGGAGCACCCCGGCTCCGGACGCACAAAAGCCCCCGGCGGACCGAGGGCTTTCGTTGTGGCTCCGACCGGCGTCGATCCGGTGACCTTTCGATTTTCAGTCGAACGCTCTACCAACTGAGCTACAGAGCCTTGTTGAGCGAAGGCCCGGCCAGTGACTGACCGGGCCTTCCGCCCGCGACCCCGACGGGACTCGAACCCGCGACCTCCGCCGTGACAGGGCGGCGCGCTAACCAACTGCGCTACGGGGCCTCAATGTGAGACCTAGCTATTCTGTTCGCACCCCCAACGGGATTCGAACCCGTGCTACCGCCGTGAAAGGGCGGGGTCCTAGGCCGCTAGACGATGGGGGCCCATCAGGACGCCCGTGACGCCGAGGCGCCCCAAGACCTCCATCAGCATAGGGGCACAAGTGCCGCGGGAGCAAAACTCGCGGCTGTGGCGTGCAGCACGCCTGCGGGGCCCCTGCCGGACGGGCGGGCGGCGCGGCACCGGTCATCGCCCATGGGCGATGATGAGGACCATGGTCGAGATGTCGCGCGCCGAGTTCGAGGAGGCCGTCAGTGACGGGCTCGACCTCGTGCCGCCCGAGCTGACGGCGCAGATGGACAACGTCGTCGTGCTCGTGGAGGACGAGCCGCCGGAGGACTCCGGTGACCCGGACCTCCTCGGCCTCTATGAGGGCACCCCGCTGACCGAGCGGGACTCGTGGTGGGCGGCGGGCTCGCTGCCCGACCGGATCACCATCTTCCGCGGGCCGACGCTGCGCTTCTGCGAGAGCCGCGAGGAGGTCATCGAGGAGGTCGCGGTCACCGTCGTGCACGAGATCGCCCACCACTTCGGCATCGACGACGAGCGGCTCCACGAGCTGGGGTGGGGCTGACGTGGCACACGACCACCACCACACCGCGGCCGCCGTCCACCGTCCCCGGCTGCTCGCCGCCTTCGTCGTCACGGCCACCGTCATGGTCGCCGAGGCGGTCGGCGGGTGGCTGTCCGGCTCGCTGGCGCTGCTGGCCGACGCCGGCCACATGCTCTCCGACACCGCCGGGCTGGGCCTCGCGCTCACCGCCACCTGGATCGCCTCGCGCCCCGCCCGCGGCAGGTGGACCTTCGGCTGGCAGCGCGCGGAGATCCTCGCGGCACTCGTCAACGGCGTCATCCTGCTGGTGGTCGGCGTCGTCGTCATCGTCGAGGGCGTCGGGCGGCTCGGGACCGAGCCGGAGATCCGGACCGACCTGATGATCGGTGTCGGCGCGGTGGGTCTCGTGGCCAACCTCGTCTCGCTGTGGCTCCTCGTCGGTGGGCGTGAGGAGAGCCTCAACGTGCGCGGCGCCTACCTCGAGGTGCTCGGCGACCTCATCGGCTCGGTCGCGGTGCTCCTCGCCGCCGTGGTCATCGCGCTCACCGGATGGACGCCGATCGACGCGCTCGCCTCCATCGGCATCGGGCTGTTCATCATCCCGCGCGCCGCCCTGCTGCTGCGCGACGTCGCCCGCGTCCTGCTCGAGGGGGCTCCGCGCGACATGTCGCTCGCCACGCTGCGTGAGCACATGTGCGGTGTCGAGGGGGTCGTCACCGTCCACGACCTGCACGCGTGGACGATCACCTCCGGCGTCCCGGTCGTCTCCGCCCACGTCGTCGTCGAGGACGAGGTGCTCGTCCCGGACCGGTTCTGCGTGGTGCTCGACGCACTGCAGCACTGCCTCGAGGGCCATTTCGACGTCGAGCACTCCACGCTCCAGCTGGAGCCGCGCGGGCACAAGGTGACCGAGGTGCGGCTGCACGACTGACGGCTGGGACGGCCGTGTCGTCACTCCGGGCTGTCGTCCCCGCCCTGCTCCTCGTCGGTGATCTCGCCGCTGGGCCTGTCGTCGCCCGAGCTCATCACCGTGCCGGAGCCGACGTCGACGTCGACCGGGGCGTCGCCGCTCCCCTCGAAGGACGGCAGCTCGGTCTCACCGGGGTCGTCGTAGGGCGCGCTGAGCAGCGTCGCCGTGGCCCAGCCACGGGTGAGGAGGTCGTGGTCGGAACCGGGCTCGTCCCGTGCGGTGACCCCGGAGTACGTGAGCATGACGTAGTCCTTGCCCTTCTCCCGGACCCGCGCCTGCACCGCACCGAAGCTCGCCAGGTGGGCCGGGCGCAGGCCGCGCAGCTGGTCGACCGGGATGTCGGGGACGTTGACGTTGAGGACGCGCTCGTCCACCGGCTGCTCCTGGAGCCACGCGAAGGCGTGCGTGGTCACGAGCCGTGCCGTCGCCCAGTGCTGCGGGTCGGCGGACGCGATGGAGACCGCCAACGAGCTGATGCCCTGCGTGGCGGCCGAGAGCGCCGCTCCCACGGTGCCCGAGTGCAGCGTCGCGCGACCGGTGTTCGCGCCGAGGTTGACGCCCGACAGGACGAGGTCGGGCCGTGGCCCGAAGGCGCCGTAGGCAGCCACGAAGGCGATGAGTGCCGGCGCTGCCTTGACGCCGTAGGAGACGACGCCGTCGGGCAGGCCGGGCGGCCGCTTGTCCACGAGCGCGAGGCGTCCGTCGACCTCCTGCGCGGTCAGTGACGCGCTCGCGCCGGAGTACTGGCGGTGCGGGGCGGCGACGACGACCTCGCACCCGGCCTCGAGCGCGACCTCCGCGAGCACCACCAGGCCCGCCGACTCGATGCCGTCGTCGTTCGTGATGAGCACACGCATGGTCAGCCCTCCGTCCCTGGCCCGGCGTCCGTGTCGGCGGCGGCCTCCCCGTCGTCGTCGTCCTCCACGTCCACCACGTCCTCGATGCCGATCCGTCCGGCGAAACGCTCGATCTGCTCCCGACGCCCCGTACCCAGCCCGCGACGAGTGACGTTGAGGGCGCCGGCGGCCGCACCCAGCCGCGCCGCCTCGGCGAGACCGGCTCCGCGTCCCAGCGCCACCGCGACCCCCGCGGTCATCGAGTCGCCCGCGCCCCGGTGGTCGAGCGGTGTGACGACCGGGCCGACGAGGAGCCGGGAGGACTCGGCGGTGACGAGGAGGGTCGGCTCGCCCGCCCGTGAGATGAGCATGGCCTCCACCCCCTGCTCCACGAGCCGACGACCGGCGGCCTGGAGCTCCCCGACGGACTCCCCGGTGGTCAGCCCGGCGGCGCGGAGCTCCTCGTGACTCATCTTCAGCACGGTCGGGCCCTCGGACGCGGCACGCTTGGCCGCCTCGCCGGACAGGTCGGCGACGATCGGCTTGTCGACGCTGCGGACGTCACGCACGAGCCGGGAGAAGAAGGTCGGGGGCAGCACCCGCTCCGGCTCGGCGCCGGCGAGCACGAGGACGTCGGACTCCAGCGCCTCGACGAGCACGGTCCCGTAGAGGTCGTCGAGCTCGTGGCGGGTCAGCTGCGGGGGCACCATGTGCGCCAGGGTCTCCCGGTCGCCGCCGCGCCGGTCGTGGACGTAGGCGCCGTTGCCGGCGTTGTAGGGCACGGCGCGGACGGTGAGGTTCTCCTCGGCGAGCATCTGCGCGAGCACGGCACCCACCTCGCCGCCGAACGGCCCGCAGACGGTCACCTCGGCGCCCAGCGAGATCGCCATCCGGGCGATCCACAGACCCTGCCCGCCGGGGTGGAGGTGGAGGTCGGCGCCCTGGGGGTACTCGTCGTCGTCGCCCGGCTCGATCTCGACCATGAGAAGCGGCGTGGGCGTGAGGACGCACAGTTTGGGTCGGTGGACCGCAGCCTGCTGCTCCATGACGTGAGCCTAGGACCGCACAGGACAGGGCGCAGTGGGACGGTGCACACTAAGGCGATGGAGCCAACGGCAGGGCAGGCACGGCAGCAGCCCGCAGGCGGGCCGCCGGTGCGGATCCTCGAGGGTCAGGCGGGCAGCAAGGCCGCCGCCCGGGCCATGCGTGCGTACCTCGCCGAGCTCGAGGACCGGATCGACATGGACCCCAGCCTCGCGGAGGCGGTCGACCCGGCCGAGGTCACCCCGCCGCGCGGTGACTTCATGCTCGTCAGCGAGGTCGCGTCGGGGGACGTCGTGGGCTTCGGCGCGGTGCTCGTGCTCGAGCCGGGCGTCGTGGAGATCAAACGGATGTGGCTGAGGCCCGACGTCCGCGGGCGCGGGCTGGGCCGGTTCCTGCTCAAGCACCTCGAGAACCGGGCCCGCGCGCTCGGTGGCCGCCGGGTGCTGCTCGGCGTCAACGATTCGCTCGTCGAGGCTTGCGGTCTCTATCGCGCCAGCGGCTACGAACCCGTCGAGCGGTTCGCGCCGAGCCCACATGTCACGCACTTCTTCGGCAAGCAGCTCGTTCGCGGCGAGCCGAGCGACGAAACGTGACTTCCCGGGCAGGACAGGCGCAAGATGGGGTCATGAGCACCGACAACCAGCGCGTGGCGTTCACCAAGGTGGCGCTGAGCGAGGAGGAGTGGCGTGAGCGCCTCTCCCCGAAGGAGTACCACGTCCTGCGCGAGGCGGGCACCGAGCGGCCGGGCACCGGCGAGCTCCTCCACGAGACCCGCGAGGGCACCTACCGGTGCCGTGCGTGTGGCGCCGAGCTGTTCCGCTCGACGACGAAGTTCGACGCCCACTGCGGGTGGCCGAGCTTCTACTCCCCGCAGAGCTCGGACGCGGTCACCCTCCTCGAGGACCGCACCCTGGGCATGGTCCGGACCGAGGTGCGCTGCGCCCGGTGCGACTCCCACCTGGGCCACGTCTTCGACGACGCGCCGCAGACCCCCACCGGCGACCGCTACTGCATGAACTCCGTGGCCCTCACCTTCGACGAGGGATAGCACCCGTCCGTGCTGGTGGTGACGTCGAACATCCAGCACGGGCACCCGCTCGTCGGGGACGCCCGGACCGCCGAGCGCCTCGCGGCGGCGTTCCGGGACGTCCCCGGTGACCTCCTCGCCCTGCAGGAGGTCGACAAGGGCCAGGCCCGCAGCGGGCGGGTGGACCAGACCGCGGTGATCGCCGAGGCCCTCGGCTTCCGTTGGCACCGGTTCGCGGCCGCGTTCGCCGGCTCGGTGCGAGGACCGCGCCGGCGCCCGGCCGACTCCCGCGTCCCCGACGACCCGGGCTACGGCGTCGCACTCCTCAGCCGGTGGCCGGTGCGGTCCTGGCACGTGCGGCCCTTGCGTGCCGCGCCGCCGGGGCTCGCCCCCACCGACGGCCGCCTCGGCTTCCGGGTGCGTGTCGACCAGCCACGGGTGCTGCTCGCCGCCGTCGTCGGGGCCCCCTTCGGCCCGGTGACCGTCGGCTGCACCCACCTGTCCGTCGTCCCTGCGGTCGCGCGGCGCCAGCTCGCCGAGTCCGTGTGGGCGCTGCGCACCCTGCCGGGGCCGCACCTGCTCGTCGGGGACCTCAACCTCGGGGCCGACGAGGCTGCCCGGGCGACGGGCATGCGCGGGCTCGCGGAGGCGAGGACCTTCCCGGCGCACCGGCCGCGCCACCAGATCGACCACGTGCTCGCCGGCCCCGGCCTGCGGGCCGACGGCGAGGCGAGCGTCATGCGCCTTCCGGTCTCCGACCACCTGGCGCTCACCGTCGGCGTCGCCCCCGGCTGACCGGTTCGGCGTGCGGCCCTCCTGGGTGCGTGCCACGATTCCGGACGACCGCGGCGCCGTCCCTCTGGCGGCGCCCAGTGAACGGAAGGAACGCCATGGAGCTCATTGGCCTCATCATCTTCGGAGCCGTCATCGGAGCACTGGCTCGCCTCTTCATGAAGGGCGACCAGAACCTCGGCATCCTGTGGACGATCATCCTCGGTGTGCTTGGTGCGCTCGCGGGCCACTTCCTGGCCGGAGCGCTCGGGGTGGAGGACACCCCCGGCATCGACTGGATCCGGTGGGCGATCTCCATCGTCGCCGCGATCCTCTTCATCAGCATCTACCTGGGGATCACGAACAAGAACACCACCCGGCGCCGCTGACGCCACGCCGGCCGGTTCCCCCTCCAGGGAGCCGGCCGGCGTCGTTGTTCCCGGAGCCTCAGCGCCCGCCCCCGCCGCCCCCTCCTCCGCCGCCACCGGAGAAGCCGCCACCCCCGCCGGATGAGCCGGAGCCGCCGGAGGAGCCCGGCGTGGAGGACAGCGCTGTGCTCGCCGTGGAGGAGAAGCTCGACAGGGAGCTGCCGAGGTCGCGGAAGCCGGTCGCGTCGAAACCGTTCGTGCCCACGTACCAGGTGGGCCGCGCCACGGGCGCGCCCCGCGCCTCGAGGTCGGCGACGATGCCGGCCCAACGCTCGGCGACGTCGTAGACGATCGCGTAGGGCAGGTACCGGGAGAAGATGTCCTCCCCCTCCTCGAACCGCAGCTGGTGCGCCTCCGCCGTCGACAGGTAGAGCTCGAAGCCGCGGGACTGCTCGTGCAGGGCACGGCCCGTCGCCGTGCGCTGCAGGCTGGCCCTCCGGGTGACGGCGGCGGCGATGAGGAGAGCGGAGACGGGGAGCCCGACGGCGAGCAGGAGGACGAACGACGTCGCGGACAGCAGCGTGACCGACAGCCCGCCGAAGACGTGCAGCGCGGCGAGTCCGAAGACGACTGTCTGGACGACGGCCACCCCCGACCGTCGGGCGCCACCGGGCTTGAGCGGCTTGGTGAAGAGCCTGCGGGCGTCGATCCCGTGGGCGAGCTGCTTGCGTGCGGTGCGCATCGTGCCGGCGAAGGTGTTGCGCAGCTGGGACATCTTCACCTGACGCCGGCCGGCGAAGATCGTGCGCAGCAGCGTCAGCTCGTAGTCACGCAGCTGCTCCGTCGGTGCCTGCGGCGACGTCGCCACCAGCAGCCAGTCGTTCGGCCTGCCGCGCCAGCCGGTCCCCGCCTCCTGGATCCGCAGGTGGCCGCGCACCGCGAGGTCGATGAGCGTCGCCGAGACGTGCGTCGTCGACGCGTGCTTGTCGTCGACCGCCCCGACCTCGCCCGGCCGCAGGTTGTCCGGCGGCGTGAACCGGACGGCGACGGCCGGCTCCTCGCTCAGCTGCTCGACGCGCGGAGTGCTGCCGGGTGCCGGCAGCACACCCGGCGGCAGGTCGGCGTAGTGGAGGTCGCGGCCCCGGCGCACGCGCCGCACCCCGTAGGCCACCGGCCCGATGAGACCGAGGGGCGCCAGCCACGCGACGTTGTCCCGGACGGCGTCGGCGACCGGGGCGAGGGCGCTGTCCTCCCGCTGCCGCGGCGTCTGCGTCGACGGTTCGAGGATCGGCTCGATCGGGCCGAAGGTGCCGGGAGGGAAGGCGGCCATGACCGTCACGCCCTCGCCGGGGTCGAGGCGGCCGCTGGTGCCCACGAGCCGTGCGCCGTCGGCGGTGAGCGTCGCGCACTGGGCCGTGGCCCCCTGCCCGCCCTCGTAGCAGGCGTGGTCGACGACGTCGGTGGGGCCGGTGACGGTGACGCTCGCCTGCTCGACGGGCACGTCCCAGTCGTGCCCGGTGGCGTTCCAGTAGAGCTCGTCCTGGTCGGGGACGTCCGGGTCGTCGCGGACGGCGTTGAGGGCGCCGTCGACGACGTAGCTGAGGACGTAGGTCTGCCGGCCGCTGCGTCGGTCGTCCGAGCCGTCGGGTGCGCCGACGTCGACCCGCACCCGGGAGCCCTGGTCGTACACCCACACGCCGGCCGGTGCCCCGGTGGGGCTGGTGACGGCGAAGTCGTCGTACTCGTAGACGCGGACCATGCCCGGCTCGGGCGGGTAGTCGAACCGCGCGTCGAGCACGCGGGTGAGGCCGAGCCCCTCGCGGCTGCCGAAGTCCCAGTCGTACGTCTCGGTGACCTGCAGGCTACCGTCGGCCTGGACGTCGATCGCGATGTCCAGGCGACGGATGACGTCGTTGCCGGCCGCCGTCGCGGTCGCCGGGACGAGCAGGAGCGGCGCGAGAATCAGCGCGAGAGCGGCGAGGAGGTGTCGTCCACGGGTCACGCCCGGCACGGTATCGCGGCGGACGTGAGACGAGACGCACTGCGCCGGATCGCGCCCAGTGGTGCATACTCGAGGGCGTGGGCACCGCGCATCGCGAGCCCAGCGTCGTCGAGTTCGAGCGCAGCCACGGCTGCCGCCGGTTCCTGTACGGCGAACTCCGACCAATCTCTGAGCCTGAAAGGCCCACCCTTTGACTTCCTTTGCCTCGTTCGACCTGCCCGAGCCCGTCGTCCGTCACCTGACGGCCTCCGGGATCGCGGCACCCTTCCCCATCCAGGCGGCCACGCTCCCCGACACCCTGCAGGGACGCGACGTCCTGGGCCGGGGCCGCACCGGCTCGGGCAAGACCCTCGCCTTCTCCCTCCCGCTCGTCACCCGCCTGGCGGGCCAGCGACGCGTCCCGAACCGTCCGCGCGGCCTCATCCTCGTTCCGACCCGTGAGCTCGCGAACCAGGTGGACGCCGTCGTCTCCCCGCTCGCCACCGCGCTCGGCATGGTGACGACGACGATCTTCGGCGGCGTCAACCAGACCCGTCAGGTCAACGCGCTGCGGGCCGGTGTCGACATCGTCATCGCCTGCCCGGGCCGGCTCGAGGACCTCCTCGGCCAGGGCGTCCTCAGCCTCGACGACGTCCGGATCACCGTCCTCGACGAGGCGGACCACATGGCCGACCTCGGCTTCCTCCCGGGCGTCAAGCGCATCATGGACCGCACCCCCGCCAAGGGCCAGCGGCTGCTCTTCTCGGCCACGCTCGACAACGGCGTGGACGTCCTCGTCAAGCGCTACCTCAGCGACCCGCTGCACCACTCGGTGGACAGCGCGGAGTCGCCGGTCGCCGCGATGACCCACCACGTCCTGGCGCTCTCGGGCGCCGAGGACAAGAAGCGCGTCGTCCGGGAGCTCGCCGCGGGCAGCGCGAAGCGACTGCTGTTCACGCGCACCAAGCACCAGGCCAAGAAGTGGGCCAAGCAGCTCACGGCCTCCGGGATCCCCGCGGTGGACCTCCACGGCAACCTCACCCAGCCGGCCCGTGAGCGGAACCTCGCCGCGTTCTCCTCCGGCGCCGTCCGCGTCCTCGTGGCCACCGACATCGCGGCCCGCGGCATCCACGTCGACGACGTCGAGCTCGTCGTCCACGTCGACCCGCCCGCCGAGCACAAGGCCTACCTCCACCGGTCCGGCCGCACCGCGCGTGCAGGGGCGGGTGGCGACGTCGTCACGCTCATGCTGCCCGAGCAGACGGGCGACATGCGGACGCTGGCGCGGCAGGCGAAGATCTCCGCCAAGCCGGTCTCCGTGCGACCGGGTGACGCGCACATCCAGCGGCTCGTCGGAGAGCTCGCCCCCGTCATCACCCCCGCGGAGGCGCTCGCCGTCGTCCCGGGCCCGGCACCCCAGCAGCAGCGCGCGGCCGGTGGTGGCGGACGCCGTCGCGGCGGCAGCGGCCGCGGCCGTGGCACCGGTGCCCAGGGGGGCTCCGGTCGCTCGTCGGCCGCGTCCGGCGCGGCAGCCGGCGGCGCCCGCGGCGGCCGTGGCGCCCAGCCCTCCGGTGGTCGGTCCGGCGGCTCCGGCCGTGGCGCCGGCTCCCGCGCGGTCTACTCGTCCGCGACCGGTCAGCCCGCGGTGGACTCTCGCCAGGGTGGCGGCGGTGCACGCGGTCGCGGTGGCCGCCGCGCGACGTCCGGCGTACGCAGCGTCTGACCTCGGGGCCTCGTCGGGCCCCGGTCGGACCGGCGGTGCTACCGCCCGCGGTTCCTCCTGCGGTCCTGGGCCTTCGCCCACAGCTCCTTCGCCTTGCGCTGGTTCTCCGGCTTGGCGGCCTGGCGCTGGACGATCTGGATCGCCTTCATCGCGATGCCACCACGAATCGCCTTGCGTAGGAATCCCATGTCGTCCTCCTGAGGTGAGCGGCCCGACGGGGGCTCGTCGGCGTGCGCGGAACGACGGTACGAGTGGCGGGCGCCTCCCGCCAGCGGGGGCACCTGCGGTGGGCCCCGTGGGGCTCGAACCCACAACCCACGGATTAAAAGTCCGCTGCTCTACCCATTGAGCTAGAGGCCCGGGACGCACCGCAGTCACTCGGGTGCATCGCCAGAGGACAGGGTACGCGGACAACTCCGCCACGAGTGCCCACCACCGTGGCCGGGCCGCCGTGCCGACCCGTGGAACGCCTCATCTCTCTCTCCGGTTGCACCAGACCGGATCGTTGCGCACCGTAGTACGTGGGATGTCCTATGTCTCTCGGCGCTGACGTCACTTGGGGGAAGCATGCTCAGGCTCACCGACAATGCCAAGGCGGCCATCACCGGGATCACCTCCCAGTCCGGCCTGCCGCGGACCGGCGGGGTGCGCCTCGCGCTCACCCGTGACGCGGACGAGGTCGAGATGACGCTCTCGCCGCAGCCGGAGAACGGGGACCAGGTCATCGACGAGGACGGCGCACGCGTCTTCGTCGAGGATGCCGCCTCCCCGCTGCTCGCCGAGCACACGCTCGACGCCGAGACCGGGCCCGAGGGCCTCGGCTTCGCGCTGCGCAAGGCCAGCTGACCACTGCACCCGGGGGCGGAGGAGGGACCGTGCGCGTCGCGTTCCCGACCCTCTGCGCCGCCGGCTGACCTGCGCCAGAATCGGGGGAACGACTCCGGAGGGGGAGTGCAATGGACGGCCGCGAACGACCACGACGACCCGCCATCCTGGACAACAAGGACGCCGAGCTCATCTGGGGTGACTCGGACCCCGCGCTCTCCTCCGAGGCTGCCCACTCGACCGCGAACGCCGTCCTCTACGGCCCCAGCCACCTCGCCGAGGACGAGCGCCTGGCCGAACGGGTCGGGGCGATCATCGACGCCGAGGGGCTCGACGAGATCGCCGGGCTCTGGTCCCGCAGCCCGGCCACGACCCTCCCGGGCGCGCTGTGGCGCCTCTACCTCCTACGGGCGTGGCTCGAGCGTGACCCCGACACCATCACCATGCGCTTCCGCGCAGGCACCGCGGAGTCCGCGCCCTCGGCCGTGCGTGAACCGAACGTCGACGACGGGCAGCGTGACGCCGTCGTGGCCCCGCAGCCACCGGTGCTGGACGAGGTGCTCGCCCAGCTCTTCGCCGGGACCAGCGAGGTCGCGCTCGCGGACGTGCTGGAGCAGAGTGCGGCCTTCCTCCGGGTCCTCGCCGACGGCGCGGAGGCCGACCCTCGCTGGCACACCCACGACGACGCCGCCGCGCAGCCGGTCACCCGCCGTCCCGACGCCCTCGTCGCGACGGCTCACGAGCTGCAGCAGGCGGCCGCCCGGGCCAGGGCCGGCACGCTCGACTGAGGTCAGCGGCCCCGCCTGCGGATCGCCCGGGCGAGCGCGAGGACCGTGATCGCCCCGAGGACCTGCCCGCCGAGGATCACCCGATTGAGGTCCAGCGCCGGCTGCCAGCTCACCTTCCCGTCCCGCACGGTGTACACGCCGAGCGCCTTCACGCGTACCCCGAAGCCGCCCCCGCCGCCGTTGCCCTCACCGCTGCCGCGGGGCTCCTCGCCCGGAACCCCGAGCGCACCGGCGCCGTAGCCCATGCCGCTGCCCCCGATCACCTTCGCGACCGGGATGACCAGCGTGCCGCCCGACTCGTACGCCTCACCGAAGACCCGCCGCACCCGCAGCGCGTCGTCGGCCGCCTCCACCGGCAGGGTGGCGTCACCGGCTGTCGTGTCCATCTGTCTCCTCCGCGTCCCAGGACTCCAGAGAGCCAGCACACCACGCGGCCCTCGACGACGGAAGCCCCGCCCACGTTCCGCAGACCGCGGGCATCTCGTAGCATCGGGGGGGTTCGCACTGCGGGGGACCGCGTCCGGGCCAGTCGGAGGGAGGATCCATGGAGCGCAAGCCGCGCCGACCGGCGATGCTCGACGCCCAGACCGCCGAGCGCATCGTCGGCGACGTCGACCCGGCGCTGCGCTCGCAGGCCGCCCACACGACGGCAGCCGTCCTCGTCCAGCGCGGCCGCGCCGGTGCGGAGGACCCCGAGCTCCTCGCACGTCTGGTGTCGCTGGTGGACACCCAGGGGCTGGACACGATCGCCGAGCTGTGGGCGCAGAGCCCGTCCACCACGCTCCCTGGTGCCCTGTGGCGGCTCTACCTCATGCGCGAGTGGGTGCGCACCGACCCCTCTCGGATCGCCGACCGTTTCGCGCTGGGCCGGCAGCGCGCGGAGGTGGCCGGGGTGATCGCGGGTGTCGTCGAGCCTCCCGGCCCCGCCGACGTCGCGCGCCTCGCCGACGCCGTCCTGGCCGGTGTCTACGAGGGAGACCTCGACGTCGCCCTCGACCGTGCCGCCGCCTTCGTCCGTGTCGTCGCGACGGGCTCCGCCCTCGACGCCGACTGGATCGACGACGGCGACGTCGCGGACCGCCTCACCCGGCGTGCCGGTGCGCTGCTCCGTACCGCCGAGGACCTCGAGGGCGCCGCCGAGATGTGGCGCGCAGGGACGCTCGACTGATGGACCTGGGCACCGGACTCACCGGGCCGGCCGGCCCCGACGCGGTCCTGCGCCTCGTCGGCCTGGTCTCCGACGTCGACGGCGTGGCTCCCGTCAACGAGCAGACCGTGCTGGCCGTCCGCCACGGCGCCGGGGACTACCGGCACCACTGGCTGGCGGACGACGGACAGGTCCTCGGATACGCCGCCGTCGCCGGCGACGGCAGCGGCGAGCTGTGCGTCCACCCGGAGTGGCGGCGGCGCGGTCTCGGGCGACGGCTGCTCGCCACGGTCCTCGGGGAGGCGCCGGACCTCGCCCTGTGGGCGCACGGCGACCTGCCCGGCGCGCAGGCACTGGCGCGGTCCGCGGAGCTTCGCCGGACGCGTGAGCTGTGGAAGATGGCCCTCGAGCTCGAGCTCGAGGCGGGCACAGGGCCCGCGGTGCGGGGTGCGGGGGCCGGGCCGGCCGGCGTGGGTCTGCGGACCTTCGTCGTCGGGCAGGACGAGGAGGCCTGGGTCGCGCTCAACGCCGCGGCCTTCGCCGACCACCCCGAGCAGGGCCGGATGACCGTCACCGACGTGCAGCACCGCCAGGCCGAGGCCTGGTTCGACCCGGCGCTCCTGTGGCTGGCCCACGAGGCGGGGCGGCCGGAGCACCTGCTCGCCTCCATGTGGGTCAAGCCCGAGGGGGACGAGGCGGAGATCTACGCGCTGGGAGTGGCGCCCGACGCCCAGGGGCGTGGACTGGGCGGGTGGCTGACCGGGGTGGCCCTGGACGAGATGGTGCGGCGTGGGTACGCGCGAGCGACGCTGTACGTCGAGGGCGACAACACCCCGGCGATCCGCACCTACCGGAGGGCCGGGTTCGCCAGGGTCGCGCTCGACGTTCAGTACTCGCGCTGAGGTGGCAGCATGAGCACCATGCCAGACCCTGACGTCACCACGCCGGGCACGCTCGAGAACGTGCCATCCCAGGACGCCGAGCTCACGCCGGACGACGACGGCACGACCAACGGCGCCGCGACGGACGCGGGCGAGCGTGACGGGGAGAGCGCCACGGACGAGGGCGGCGAGCGTGACGGGGAGCGCGCCACGGGCGAGGGCGAGCGTGACGGAGAGGCCGACCCGGTCGTCCTGACCGGCGCGTCGGCGCGCCCCGAGGAGGTCGCCGACCAGGTGGAGGAGCTCGCCGGCGAGGCGCGGGACACGGGCACCGACCCGCTCACCACCGAGCTTCCCGACGGCCGGTTCGCCGACCGCGAGCTCGGCTGGCTCGCCTTCAACCAGCGGGTCCTCGAGCAGGCCCAGGACACCACCCAACCGTTGCTCGAGCGAGCGTGGTTCCTGTCGATCTTCGCCTCCAACCTCGACGAGTTCTTCATGGTGCGTGTCGCCGGCCTCAAGCGCCGGATCGCCACCGGCCTGGCGGTCCCGGCGGCCTCGGGGCTCTCGCCGCGTCAGGTCCTCGAGGGCATCAGCGTGCGAGCGCACGAGCTCATGGAGGAGCACGCGCGCACCTTCGCCGAGGACATCCAGCCGGCGCTGGCGGCCGAGGGCATCGAGATCCTCCACTGGTCCGAGCTCTCCGAGAGCGAGCAGCAGCGGCTGCGCAAGTACTTCCGCAAGCAGATCTTCCCCGTGCTCACCCCGCTCGCCGTCGACCCGGCCCACCCGTTCCCCTACATCTCGGGCCTCTCGCTCAACCTCGCCGTCGTCGTCCGCAACCCGAGCTCCGGCAAGGAGCACTTCGCGCGGGTCAAGGTCCCGCCACTGCTGCCGCGGTTCATGGCGGTGGACGCGACCGGGAAGCCGCACCGCCCGGACGAGACGTCCTCCGGCGGGGACGACGGACGCACGGCGTTCGTCCCGCTCGAGGAGATCATCGGTGCGCACCTCGACTACCTCTTCCCCGGGATGGAGATCGTCGAGCACGACACCTTCCGCGTCACCCGCAACGAGGACCTCGAGGTCGAGGAGGACGACGCCGAGAACCTCCTCCAGGCGCTGGAGAAGGAGCTCATGCGCCGGCGCTTCGGTCCCGCGGTCCGGCTCGAGCTCGCCACGGGCATCAGCCCCCACGTGCGCGAGCTCCTCGTCCGCGAGCTCGGTGTCACCGAGCAGGAGGTCTACGAGCTGCCGTCCCCGCTCGACCTCACCGGCCTCGAGGTCATCCACGAGCTCGACCGACCCAGCCTCAAGTATCCGAAGTTCGTCCCGGTCACGGCCCACGGCCTCGCCGAGGTCGAGAGCGCCAAGCCCACCGACGTCTTCGCCGCGATCCGTCGCGGCGACGTCCTGCTCCACCACCCCTATGACTCGTTCTCGACGTCGGTGCAGCAGTTCCTCGCCCAGGCCGCCGCGGACCCGCAGGTGCTCGCCATCAAGCAGACCCTCTACCGGACCTCCGGTGACTCCCCGATCGTCGACTCACTCATCGACGCCGCCGAGGCGGGCAAGCAGGTGCTGGCGATCGTGGAGATCAAGGCCCGCTTCGACGAGCAGGCGAACATCTCCTGGGCGCGCAAGCTCGAGGAGGCGGGCGTCCACGTCGTCTACGGGATCGTCGGCCTCAAGACGCACTGCAAGCTCTCCCTCGTCGTGCGCAACGAGAAGGACGGACTGCGTCGCTACTGCCACATCGGCACCGGCAACTACCACCCCAAGACCGCACGCGGCTACGAGGACCTCGGGCTGATGACCTGTGACACGGACGTCGGCCAGGACCTCACCAGGTTGTTCAACCAGCTCTCCGGCTATGCACCCAGGTCCCGTTTCCGGCGGCTGCTCGTCGCGCCGCGCTCGATCCGCCCCGGTCTCATCGAGCGCATCGAGCGGGAGATCGCCGGCCACCGCGCCGGGCGCCCGGCGTGGATCAAGATCAAGACCAACGCGATCGTCGACGAGGCCCTCATCGACGCGCTGTACCGGGCGAGCCAGGCGGGCGTGCCGGTCGACATCGTCGTCCGCGGCATCTGCGCGGTCCGGGCCGGGATCCCGGGCCTGAGCGAGAACATCCGGGTGCGGTCGATCCTCGGACGGTTCCTCGAGCACTCGCGGATCTTCGCCTTCGCCGGCGACGAGGAGCTGCCGGACGTGTGGATCGGCAGTGCGGACCTCATGCACCGCAACCTCGACCGGAGGGTCGAGGTGCTGGTCAAGATCGTCGACCGGGCGCAGGTCGCGTTCCTCGTCGACCTCCTCGACCGGGCGGTCGCCCCGACGACGTCGACCTGGCACCTGCTCACGGACGGCACCTGGGAGCGGAACCAGTTCGGCGACGACGGTGAGCCGCTGGAGGACCTCCAGGAGCTGCTCATCGCCCGAGCGCGGCGCCGAGTGGCCGCCAGCCGATGAGCCCAGCCCGCCCCGCTCCCGTGCAGGCAGCCGGCACCGTCGTGTGGCGCCTCAACGAGCGCAAGAAGCTCGAGGTCCTGCTCGTCCACCGGCCTCGGTACGACGACTGGTCCTGGCCCAAGGGCAAGCTGGACGACGGCGAGAGCCTGGCCGCCTGCGCGGTCCGGGAGACCGCGGAGGAGACGGGCGTCCAGGTGGTCCTCGGCCAGCCGCTGCCCAAGGTCACCTACCGGCTGGGGGACGGACGCCGCAAGGAGGTCCACCTCTGGGCCGCCCGACCCGTTCCCGACGGCGACCTCTCCCTGCGCGGGAGGCCGCTCGTCACGCCGGCGACGGAGCGGGAGATCGACGAGGTCCGCTGGGTGGAGGTCAAGGCTGCCCGCAAGCTGCTCACCCACGAGCACGACCGGGAACCGCTGGGCATCCTCGTCGACCAGTGGAAGGACGAGCGGCTCGACACCTGGGCGCTGCTCATCGTGCGGCACGCTCGGGCACGCAAGCGCTCCGCGTGGAAGGGCGGGGAGTCCACCCGTCCCCTGACGGACGGGGGCGAGGCGCAGGCGCGGCGGCTGGTCCCGCTGCTCGCCGCCTACGGAGTCAACCGGGTGCTCTCGAGCCCCTGGCGTCGCTGCGCCGACACCGTGACGCCCTACGCTCAGGCGATCGGCGTGGAGCTGGAGATGCACCCGGAGATCACCGAGGACGCTCACCGGGAGAAGCCCCGGCGGGCACGCGAGCTGGTGCGCACGGAGGCCAAGGTGCGCGCCCCGGGGGTGGCGATCTGCACCCACCGGCCGGTGCTCCCCACCCTCATGGAGGAGATCGCGGTGAACACCCCGCACCGCATCATGAAGCAGGTCCCCGAGTCCGACCCGTGGCTCAAGACCTCGGAGATGCTCGTCGTGCACGTCGGGCGGCGACCGGGCCGCGCGGCCGTCGTCGTCGCGCTGGAGAAGCACCGGGCGCCGTCGCACAAGGACGCGCTCGCCGCTGCCGAGTAGCGCGGTGCCCGCACGGGCGGTGCCCGTGCCACCGGCACTCCCCAGGGCGGTCACGATCTGGCACACTGGCGTGTGAAAACGCTTCCGCACCGTCGGGGAGGACCCATGACCGAGCAGCGCCGCCGTCGGTACGCCGTGGCAGGGACGGGGCACCGCGCCCAGACGTACGTCGAGGCCATCCTCGGTGAGCACGCCGACGTCGCCGAGCTCGTGGGGTGGTGCGAGCCGAACCCGGCACGCCTCGACTACTACGACGACCTCGTCGCGGCCGCCGGCGGCGCCGCGCCGCCGCGCTACTTCCCGGAGGACCTCGGGACCATGGTCGCCGAGCAGCGGGTGGACCGCGTCATCGTCACCGGACCGGACCACACCCACGCCGACCTCGTCAGCCGGTCACTGCTCGCAGGCGCCGACGTCATCGTGGAGAAGCCGCTGACGATCGACGCGGCAGGGTGCCGGACCATCGACGACGCCGTGCGGCGCAGCGGCCGCGAGGTCGTCATGACCTTCAACTACCGCTACTCACCGCGCAACAGCACGCTGCGGGAGGTCGTCGCGAGCGGGGCCGTCGGTGAGGTCACGTCCGTGCACCTGGAGTGGGCGCTCGACACGGTCCACGGCGCCGACTACTTCCGTCGGTGGCACCGCCTCAAGCACAGGTCCGGTGGGCTCCTCGTGCACAAGGCCTCCCACCACTTCGACCTCGTCAGCTGGTGGCTCGCCGACAGTCCCACACGCGTCTACGCCCGCGGCGGGCTGCGCTTCTACGGGGACGCGGGCGGCGGTGCGGCGCAGGCGGGGCCCCGACCCGTCCGAGGGACCGCAGGGCCGGGCGGTGACCCGTGGCTGCTGGACCTGCGCAAGGACGAGCGCCTCCAACGGCTCTACCTCGACGCCGAGCGCTACGACAACTACGTCCGCGACCAGGACGTCTTCTCCCCGGGGATCACGATCGAGGACAACCTGGCCGTCCTCGTCGACTTCGAGCGAGGGGCCGTGCTCACGTACTCGCTCAACGCCCACGCGCCGTGGGAGGGCTACCGGGTGACGGTCAACGGCACCCGTGGACGGGCCGAGCTCGAGGTCGTGGAGCGCGCGTCGGTGGAGGTCGACGCCGCGGGTGCCCCGGCCGCCGACCTCCCGGCCGACGCGGTGCGTCCGCGGGGGCAGCGCCTCGTCGTGCAGCGTCACTGGGAGCGCGCCCGAGAGGTGCCGATCCCCATGGGCAGCGGCTCCCACGGCGGTGGGGACGCGATCGCGCTCTCGGACCTCTTCCGCGGGCCGGGGGAGGACCACCTGGGCCGGGCGGCCGGCTACGCCGACGGCGTCCGCTCGGTCGCGGTCGGCATCGCCGCCAACGAGTCCCTCCGCACCGGCCGGCCGGTCGACATCGCCGACCTCCCCCTCGCCGCAGACCCGGCCGGGTGTGACATGCTTGGCGGAAGCGTTTTCGCAAAGGAGAGAGACGATGACTGAGCAGACGGGCCGACGTCGCTACGCGGTGGCCGGGGTGGGGCACCGGGCGCAGATGTACATCGACGCCGCCCTCGGCGACCACGCCGAGGTGGCGCAGCTGGTGGCGTGGTGCGAGCCCAACCCGGGCCGCGCGGGCTACTACGACGAGCACGTCGTCGGCGCCGGTGGGCAGCCTCTCCCTCGCTACGAGCCCGCGGACCTCGAGACGATGATCGCCGAGCAGCGCGTGGACGTCGTCGTCGTCACCAGCCCCGACCACACGCACGCCGACCTCGTGAGCCGCGCGCTGCGCGCCGGGGCCGACGCCGTCGTCGAGAAGCCGCTCACGATCGACGCGGCAGGGTGCCGGACGATCGACGACGCCGTCCGCGACACCGGCCGCGACGTCATCATGACGTTCAACTACCGGTACTCCCCGCGCAACAGCACCCTGCGCGAGGTCATCGCCGACGGTCGCATCGGCGAGGTCACGTCGGTCCACTTCGAGTGGGCGCTGGACACCGTGCACGGCGCGGACTACTTCCGCCGCTGGCACCGCGAGAAGGACAAGTCGGGCGGCCTGCTCGTGCACAAGTCCTCCCACCACTTCGACCTCGTCAACTGGTGGCTCGCCGACGCGCCCCGCCGCGTCTTCGCCCTCGGGAGCCGCAGGTTCTACGGCGACGACGGCGCAGGGGCGGCGACGGCCGCCCAGCCGCGGCCGGCCCGCGGCACGGACGCGCCCGCGGGCGACCCGTGGGCGCTGGACCTCACCGCGGACGAGCGGCTCAAGCGGCTCTACCTGGACTCCGAGGAGCACGACGGCTACCTCCGCGACCGCGACGTCTTCGACCCCGGCATCACGGCCGAGGACACCATGGCCGTGCTCGTCGAGTACGAGCGCGGTGCCTACCTCACGTACTCGCTCAACGCCCACGCGCCGTGGGAGGGGTACCGGGTCACCGTCAACGGCACGCGCGGCCGCGCGGAGCTCGAGGTCGTCGAACGCGGCTCGGTCGAGCTCGACGCCCAGGGCAGCGCGGTGCTCGACCCCTCCGCGAGGGACGCCGCCGACGTGGACGAGCTCCGTCCGAAGGGAGAGCGGCTCCTCGTACAGCAGCACTGGGAGCGGGCGCGCGAGGTCCCGATCCCCATGGGCGTCGGGTCGCACGGGGGCGGCGACGCGATCCTCCTGGCCGACGTCTTCCGTGGGCCGCAGCCGGACCCGCTCGGCCGCCCCGCGGGGTACCCCGACGGCGTGCGGGCGGTGGCCGTCGGCATCGCGGCGAACGAGTCGATCCGCACCGGCTCGCCGGTCGACGTCGCGGACCTGGGGCTCGGAGGCGTCGAGCGCCGGTGACGAGCGACATCGCGGGCTACGACGACTGGCCCGCCGTCGTCCGCGCGCGACCGACCGTGTCCGGTGACGCCGTCGCGACGGCGGTGGGGCGTGCCCTCGGGGTGCCCCACCCCGAGCCCGGCCCGGCGGAGGTGCGCGGTCGCAGCGTCCGTGACGGCGTCGAGCGCACCGAGCTGTGCTGGCGCACGGGCCTCGGACCGCCGACCCGCGCGTGGTACCTGCGGCCCGCGGGAGCGGGGGACGCGCGGCTGCCCGCCGTGCTGGCCCTGCACTGCCACGCCAACGTGAAGTCCGTCGGCGCCGAGCGGCTCGTGGGCACGGCGCGGCCGGTCGCCGTCGACCTCCAGCGGGAGCTGTACGGCGGACGCCCGCTGGCCGAGGGGCTGGCCCGTGCCGGGTTCGCCGTGCTCGCCCACGACACCTTCGGGTGGGGGTCGCGAGGCTTCGCGCTCGACCCGCTGCCCCGTCGGGTCGACCGCTGGCTCCGTGACGAGGACCGCGAGCTCCCGGACCCCGACCGCCGGTACGACGCGGCCGCGTCGCTGCACGAGGGCACCGTCGCCAAGTACGCCGGGATCCTCGGCACGTCCATGGCGGGCATGGCGGCCCACGACGACCTCGCGGCACTGCGGCAGCTGCGCGCCCTCCCGGGGGTCGACACCGACCGGGTGGCCGTCACCGGCTTCTCCGGCGGTGGGGGCCGCGCCGCGGTGCTCACGGCCCTCGACCCCGCGATCCGGGCCTCGGCGATCGTGTGCATGATGTCCACCTTCGCGGCGCTGCTCCCCGAGCACCTCGACGCCCACTCGTGGTACCTCGCGGTCCCCGGGCTCCCGGCGATGCTGGACTGGCCCGAGGTGGCGCTCGGCCGGGGCAGCCACGACCAGCTCGTCGTCTACGCCGAGGACGACGAGCTCTTCCCGCGGGCCGGCATGGTGGCGGCGGACCGGATGCTCCGGGAGCGGTTCGAGCGGGACCGCTACGCAGCCGAGTGGTACCCGGGCCCACACCGCTTCGACGCGGCGATGCAGGACCGGGTCGCCGAGTTCCTCACCGGCGCCCTCACGCCCTGAGGGCGGCGACCACCTCGTCGTCGGTGAGGCGGCCGTCGGCGACGACGGCCCGCACGCTGCGCGTCACGCTGCCTCCTGCAGGGACGACGACGGGTGAGTCCCAGGCGAGCGCGGAACCGATGCCCGGGTAGCCCGCGACGCGCACGAACCACGGGTCGGCCGCCGTCACGTCGTCGTCGGGCGCGAGCGCGATGGTGAAGTCGCCACCGTCGGCCCGGGCCGACCAGGCGAGCCAGGGGGCCGTCGTGCCGTGCACCTCGTCCTCGCCACGGTGCGTCGCGGTCCGGACGTCCACGTCGTCACAGGCGGGCAGTCGCCAGAAGTAGCCGCCGTACCCTCCGGCCGGGCGGCCGTTGCTGCCGGGGCTGCCCAGGGCGACGTCGTCCGCGGAGTCGTTGTGCAGGGTGAAGGACAGGGTGAGCTGCCAGGCGTCGGCCTGCTCCGCCCACGTGATGCGCCGTGTCTCCCGCAGCAGGGGGCGGTCGTCGTGCGCGCGCCACGCCAGGTGCTCGACGAGGTGGCCCGGTGACTGCTCCTGCCACCGCTCGTGGGTGATGCGGCCGTGGTCGGACCGCCACTGGTAGCCCTCGCCGCGCAGGTAGGTCCGGCCGCCCCACAGGTTGTGGCCGGCGACGTCCTGGACGGCCACGCCCACACCGGCGTGCCAGGTGTGGTCCGCCGGTGCGCTGTCCGTGACGACGACGCCGCCGCGGGTGCGCACCGGGTGGAGGTGGGGGCGGGGGCTGTCGAGCGGGCTCGTCCCGGACCCGTCGACGTAGGTCGCCACGGCGGTCCCGGCCACGTCGAGGCTCGCCAGGTCCCTGTGCCGGGGCGCCCACGGCGCACCGAGCGCCGTGAAGGTGCGCAGCTCGTGCCCCACGCGCTCGCACCAGTGCTCGACGTCGTGGACCACCGGGTGCCGGCCGGCGTCGTCGTCGGTCCACGTGACGTGCTCGGCCGGGACGGGCGCCGGGTCCGGAGCGGTCCGGACGGCCTCGAGGACGGTCATGAACGCGCCGCTGTCCGCCAGCGGGCTGAGGAGCGGGACGGTGGCATCGGTGAGGTGGTCGAGGAGGTTGTCCACGAGCGGGGTGCGCCCGACGCTCAGCCGGCGTCGTCCGCCACGCCCGTCGACCTCGATCTCGTCGGTCGTGTAGGACAGCGTGATCGCGCCCCGGGTGCCGTGCACGATGACGCGCGGCACCGTCTGCCGCGCGGCTGCGAGGGTGAGGCCGAGCGCCACCGGGGTGCGGTCGGGCATGACGACGCGGACCGAGGAGGTGTCGTCGGCCTCGATGTCATGGGCGTGGAACAGGTCGAGCTCGAGGGCGGCGACGTCCTCGCGGCGCCGCGCGCCGGCGACCCGCAGCGCCGTCGCGACCGCGTGCGCCAGCGGGTTGGTGAGCACGCCGTCGACGACGTCGCGACCGTCGAGGCGTCGTCTGCCCGCCCACCGGGACCGTGCGTAGTAGTCCGTGCTGCGCAGCCACGTGCCGACGCCTCCGACGCCGGTCACCTCACCGATCTCCCCGTCGCCGACGATGCGGGCGATCTCCGCGAAGGCGTGCGACCCGAAGGACTGGAAGCCCACCTGGCAGGCCAGCCCGGTCTCCTCCGTGAGGTCGAGGAGCGCGGTGAACTCGGCGAGCGAGGCCGTCGGCGGCTTCTCCAGCAGGACGTGGCTGCCGGCTCGTAGTGCCGTCGCCGCGAGCTCGGCGTGGGT
This sequence comes from Georgenia sp. H159, assembly GCF_035607575.1. Lineage (NCBI taxonomy): Bacteria > Bacillati > Actinomycetota > Actinomycetes > Allobogoriellales > Allobogoriellaceae > Georgenia > Georgenia sp. H159. The sequence goes on from NZ_JAYDZY010000001.1 coordinate 161,137, forward strand.
GTCGATCGGGGTGGCGATGATGACGACGTCGGGTGCGGTCGCCGCCAGCAGCTCGGTGAGCGCGGTGAAGTGGGGCGCGCTCCCGACGAGCTCGCGTGACTCGCCCTCGGGGGCGCGCGTGTCGGCCACCCCCACCAGCTCGCACCGCCCCGCCGCGACGAGTCCCTGCAGGGCGCGCAGATGGTGCAGGCCGTAGCCGTTCGCCCCGGCGAGCGCGACCCGGAAGCGGCGCAGGGGTGACGAAGGTCCCATCGGGGTGCTAGCGTCTGTCATGTTGTAAGCGTTTCCGCACGACGGTGTGATGTCAAGCACCGGGGTGCTGCGAAGCGGCAGCACACCCCGTCCCACAGCTGGGACCAGGGGCCACCGACGTCTCGGTCAGTCGACGCAGATCCACCGAGGAGGAGCAGTGAAGTCCACACCGACACGGTCCAGCGCGAGGCGCTGCCGGGCGAGGAGTGAGCATGTCGGCACTCGGTGAGCTCGCAACCATCCGTAACCGCAAGGGCAGGGCGACGAGAAGCCCGGCCGAGCGCAACGACGGCAAGGCGGCGATCTTCTTCCTGGCCCCCTGGTTCCTCGGCCTGGCGCTGATCGTCGCGGGCCCCCTCGTGGCCTCCCTGTACCTCTCGTTCACCGACTACGACCTGCTCTCGGACCCGGTGTTCACCGGTCTGGAGAACTACGCGCAGATGCTGGAGGACCCACGGCTGCGCACGTCGCTCGTGGTGACCTTCACCTACGTGTTCGTCTCCGTGCCGCTGCAGCTGGCGGCCGCGCTCGGGCTGGCGCTGCTGCTGGACCGCGGCCTGCGGGGCCTGCCCATCTACCGGTCGGCGTTCTACCTGCCCTCGCTCATCGGGTCCTCGGTGGCGATCGCGCTGCTGTGGCGGCAGATCTTCGGCAGCGGCGGCCTCATCAACCAGGTGCTCGCGCTCGTCGGGATCGAGGGTCAGGGCTGGATCTCCCACCCCGACTACGCGCTCGGGACGCTCATCGTGCTGAACGTGTGGACGTTCGGGTCGCCGATGATCATCTTCCTCGCGGGTCTCCGCCAGATCCCCGAGATGTACTACGAGGCGGCCTCGCTCGACGGCGCGTCGCGGGTGCGGCAGTTCACCAACGTCACCCTGCCGCTGCTGACGCCGATCATCTTCTTCAACCTCGTGCTGCAAGTCATCAACGCCTTCCAGACCTTCACGCAGTCCTACATCGTGTCGAACGGCACGGGCGGTCCGGTGGACTCCACGCTCTTCTACACGCTGTACCTCTACCAGCAGGGGTTCACCGCGCTGAACATGGGCTACGCCTCGGCCATGGCCTGGCTGCTGCTCATGATCATCGCCGGCATGACCGCCGTGAACTTCTTTGCCTCCAAGTACTGGGTGTTCTACAATGACTGACCTTCCGGCGAAGGCCGACATCCTCACGCCCCGCGACGAGACCGACCGCAACGTCGCCGAGCTTGCCGCGGACCGGCCGCTGCCCCCGCCCCCACCGACCCGGCGACGGCGTCAGGTGCGCTCAGCGGTCAAGCACGTCCTGCTCATCGCGGCGGCGCTCATCATGCTCTACCCGCTGCTGTGGATGATCGCGAGCTCCTTCAAGCCGGACGCGCTCATCTTCCGAGAGCCGGGGCTCATCCCCAGCGAGGTGACCCTGGAGAACTACTCCTCCGGGTGGAACGCGCTGCTCCACCCCTTCAGCCACTACCTGGCGAACTCGGCGGTGGTCGTCGCCGGCTCGGTGATCGGGAACCTCGTGTCCTGCTCACTGGCGGCCTACGCCTTCGCGCGGCTGAACTTCAGGTTCCGCGGGCTGTGGTTCGCGATCATGCTCATGTCGATCATGCTGCCGATCCACGTCATCATCGTGCCGCAGTACGTCCTGTTCTCCGAGCTCGGCTGGATCAACACCTTCCTGCCCCTCATCGTGCCCAAGCTGCTCGCGACCGACGCGTTCTTCGTCTTCCTCATGGTCCAGTTCTTCCGCGGCATCCCCCGGGAGCTGGACGAGGCGGCGCGCATCGACGGTGCGGGTCACCCCCGCATCTTCTTCCAGGTCATGCTGCCGCTGTCCCTCCCGGCGCTGGCGACGACGGCGATCTTCACCTTCATCTGGACCTGGAACGACTTCTTCTCCCAGCTCATCTTCCTCATCGACCCGGAGATGCACACGGTCCCGATCGCGCTGCGCTCCTTCCTCGACTCCACCGGACAGAGCTCGTGGGGCGCAATGTTCGCGATGTCGATCATCTCGCTCGTCCCGCTCTTCATCATCTTCCTCTTCGGCCAGAAGTACCTGGTCAAGGGGATCGCCACCACCGGCCTCAAGTAGACCTCCAGCACGGCTCCCAAGCCTCGGGCCCGACGTGGTGCCCGAGCCGGCAGGCCCAGCGCCCGTCGACCGGCAAGAAAGAGGGAAACCACCATGAAGAACCCATCCCCCCGTCCCCGTCGTCCCCTCCTCCTGCGGGCCGCAGCGCTCGCGGCGATCGGATCGCTCGCGCTCACGGCATGCGGTCAGGGCGAGAACCCGGCCGACACGTCCGACGACAGCCCGGCCGCAGACTCCACCGAGGGGGCCGACGGCGAGGCCACCATCCGCTTCTCCTGGTGGGGGTCGGACGCCCGCCACCAGCTGAACCAGGAGCTCATCGAGGCCTTCGAGGCCGAGCACCCCGACATCACCGTCACCCCGGACTACACCGACTGGGGAGGCTACTGGGACAAGCTCGCCACCCAGACCGCCGGTGGTGACACCCCCGACGTCCTCATGCAGGAGGAGCGCTTCCTGCGTGAGTACGCCGACCGCGGTGTGCTCGCCGACCTCTCCGAGTACGACATCGACACCTCGCAGATCGAGGAGTCGATCGTCAGCAGTGGCGAGTTCAACGACGGGCTGTGGGGCATCCCGACGGGGGTCAACGTCCGCACGATGATCGCCGACCCGCAGATCTTCGAGGAGGCCGGCGTCGAGATGCCGGACGACACGACGTGGACGTGGGACGACTACCACGAGCTCATGGTGCAGATCAGCGAGAACACGCCCGAGGGCGTCTGGGGCGCCCAGGACTTCGGGATCACCGAGTCGGTGGACATGACCATCTGGGCACGTCAGCACGGGCAGGACCTGTGGGACGAGAACGGGGAGATCGGATTCGAGCCCGAGACCATGGCCGCGATGTGGGAGCGGTCCCTGGCACTCATCGAGGCAGGCGGGGCCCCGCCGGTGAGCACCGGCCTGGAGATCGACGCGGGTGGCCCCGAGCAGTCGCTCGTCGCCACCAACAGCGGCGCGCTCTCCCCGTTCTGGACCAACCAGCTCGAGGCGATCGCCGGTGCGGCGGGTCGTGACCTGGAGCTGCTCCGCTACCCCGGTGAGACGCAGTTCGACCGCCCTGGGCTCTACCTCAAGCCCGCGATGGCGCTGTCGATGTCCGCGGACAGCGACCACCCCGAGGCCGCGGCCACCTTCATCGACTGGATGCTCAACAGCCCGGAGGCCGGGGAGATCATCCTCAGCGACCGTGGGCTGCCGGCAAACCTCGAGGTCCGGGAGCACATCATGGACCAGCTCAGCGAGGCCGAGCAGCAGGCCGCGACCTTCATCGAGGAGGTCTCGGCGGACATCCCCGACTCCCCCAACACCCCGCCCCGGGGCGCGGGCGAGGTCAACGACCTCCTCAAGCGCGTCAACGAGGAGGTGCTCTTCGGGCAGACCACGCCGCAGGAGGGCGCCGAGCGGTTCATCTCCGAGGCCGCGTCGATCACCGGCTGAGCCGGCGGCCGGGAGCCCGCAGAGTGCGGGCTCCCGGCCCCGTCCCACCACCGCTCGCCGCCTACTCCGAGGTCACCCATGCCGCGCAGACTCTCCGTCCACCCCGACCGACTCCTCCCCGCACGCCCCGAGCTCCGGGACATCGCCCGTGAGCTGTACGCGGAGGTCGCCGACCTGCCGATCATCTCCCCGCACGGGCACGTCCCCGCGCAGTGGTTCGCCGACGACGTCCGGTTCGACAACCCGACGGCGCTGCTGCTCACGCCCGACCACTACCTCAACCGGGTGCTGCACGCGCACGGTGTGCCGCTCGAGCACATGGGCGTCGGGCAGGGCGACTTCTCCGCGACGCAGGCACGCGAGGCGTTCCGGACCTTCTGCCGCCACTGGAAGGAGTTCCGGGGGACGCCGATGAAGTTCTGGTTCGAGGCCCAGCTCGTCGAGGTCTTCGGTGTCGACCTGGAGCCGGGTGAGGACAGCGCGGACGAGATCTACGACCACATCGACGGGCGGCTCGGTGAGGAGCAGTTCCGCACCCGCGCGCTGCACGACCGCTTCGGCATCGAGCTCATCGCCACGACCGACGACCCGTGCGACGACCTCACCGCCCACCGGCGCATCGCCGAGGACCCGGAGTGGTCCGCGACGGTCGTCCCCACCTTCCGTCCGGACCGCTACCTCGAGCCGGCGCGCCCGACGTGGAACGAGGACGTCGACCGGTTGGCGGAGGTCTCCGGGCACGACACCGGGACCTACTCCGGCTGGGTCGCCGCGATGGAGGCCCGCCGTGCCCACTTCAAGGCGCACGGGGCCGTCTCCAGCGACCACGCCCACCTCGACGCGGGCACCCTCGCGCTGAGCGCGGTGGAGTCCGAGCAGCTCTACGCCCGGGCCCGGGCGGGCACGATCACGGCGGAGGACGGCGCCCGCCTGCGCCGCGGCATGCTCCTCGAGCAGGCCCGGATGGCCAGTGAGGACGGGCTCGTCATGACCCTGCACCCCGGGGCGTGGCGCAACCACCACGGCGCGACCTTCGAGCGCTTCGGGCCCGACGTCGGCGCGGACTTCGCCGTGGCCACCGACTACGTCCGCCCGCTCCAGCCGCTGCTGGACGCGTTCGGCACGCACCCGAACTTCCAGCTCGTCGTGTTCACGCTGGACGAGACCGTCTTCTCGCGTGAGCTCGGGCCCATGGCGAGCTTCTACCCCAGCGTGTTCGTCGGTGCGCCGTGGTGGTTCATCGACTCACCCGACGCGATCCTGCGCTACCGCAGGGCCGTGACGGAGTCCTGCGGGTTCGGCAAGACGTCGGGGATGATCGACGACACCCGCGCTCTCCTGTCGATCCCGGCCCGCCACGACATGGCCCGCCGGCTGGACTCGGGTTACCTCGCGGAGCTGGTGGCCGACCACCGCCTCACCCTCGACGAGGCCCGCGACACCGCCCACGACCTCGTCGTCCGCCAGCCGCGGCTGGCGTTCAAGCGCTAGGAAAGGACCACTGGTGACTCTGAGGAACGACACCTACGAGGCGCGGGTCGTCCGCGCCGGCACCGACCGGCTGCTGCGGGTGAGTGCCCCCGAGCCGGCGGCCCTGGACGCCTTCACGGGGACGTCCGGGCAGGGGGAGGGGCGCTACGTCCTCGAGGGGCCGCTGTCCGCCGCGAACGCCGCGGCACTCCGGGTGGCCTTCCCGCACCTGCGTCCGGCGCTCATCGGGCGCGAGCGGACGTCGGTGGGCACCGGGGACCGTCTCGGCCTGGCCACCCCCGGCCACGTCCGTGCCTTCCAGCAGTCCGGCGGGGGAGTCGTCCCCGTCTTCGCCCAGCAGTCGATCCGGGAGATGGACCGCCTCGGCCGGGACGCCCAGAGCGTGATGGACGACGCGACGTTCGGCTGCGTGCAGGCCGGCTGGTCCGGCGACGTGGGCGCGGACTGCGACCACATCAAGACGACCGACGGCATCGACCGTGGCCTCGCCGCCGGCTTCACCATGTTCACCCTCGACCCCGGCGACCACGTCGTCGACGTCCGCGGCGGGATCGACGACGCCCGGGTCGCTGCCGTGCCGTGGGGCCTCCTGGAGGACGACGTCGCCGGCCTGCGTGCGCGGTACGTCGGCACGACCCTGGACGTCGGGGACCGCCACGTGACGATCGGTGAGGAGGAGATCCTCACCGCCGCCGTGAAGTACGGCGCCTGCGTGGCCGAGGCGCGGCGCCTCCACGACCACCTCATGGACCGGGCGACCTACCCGGTGGAGGTCGAGATCGCCGTCGACGAGACCGACTTCGTCACGAGCTTCGTCGAGCACTACTACCTCGCGGCGGAGCTGCGCAGGCTCGGGGTGGGCTGGGTCAGCTTCGCCCCCCGGTACGCCGACGGCTTCGAGAAGGGCGTGGAGTACCTCGGCGAGCCGGAGTCGCTCCGCGCGAACCTGCTCGGGCACACGGCCGTGGCCGAGGCGCTCGGCGGGTACAAGATCTCGCTGCACTCCGGGTCGGACAAGTTCAGCATCTACCCGCTCGCGGTGGAGGCGACCGGGGGCCGGATCCACCTCAAGACCTCGGGAACGAGCTACCTGTGCGCGCTGGAGGTCGTCGCCCGCCAGGACGGTGACGTCCTCGCCGAGATCTGGTCGGTCTCCCGGCAGGCGTTCGTCCGGGCCCGGGCGTCCTACCAGGTGTCCGCCGACGTGACGCGGACGCCGGAGACGCTCGAGGGCGTGGACCTCGTCGAGCTCGTGTCGGCCTTCGACTCGCGCCAGATCCTCCATGTGGGCTACGGGGACGTGCTCAACACGACCGGGGCGGACGGCCGCCCGCTCCGAGCCCGCCTGCACGAGCTGCTCGTCGCCCACGACGACGCGTACGCCACCGTCGTCGCCGAGCACCTCGCGCGGCACGTCGCGCCCTTCGCGGCCGCGGTGACGTCCCGCGCATGACCGGCGGCCGGTGTCGTGCCGTGACGCTAGGCTTACGCGGCATCGCTTCCGCAGACCATCGGTGAGGGGGCAGGGCATGGCGACGATCCACGACGTGGCGCGTGAGGCAGGCGTGTCGATCGCGACCGTGTCCCGCTCGCTCAACGGCCAGACGCGGGTGAGCGAGGCGACCAGGCGCCGGGTGCTCGAGGTGGCCCAGGCGCTGGAGTTCACCCCCAACCGGGCCGCCCGCGGTCTGGTCACCGGCCGGCTGGGAAACGTGGGTGTGCTCGTCCCCGACGTCGCCAACCCGTTCTTCGGGCCCATCGTCGCCGGGATCGAGCAGGTCGCGCAGGGCCGCGACATGGGGGTGTTCCTCGCCGACTCGCGCGAGGACCCCGACGCGGAGGTGCACCTGGTGCGCCGGCTCGGCCAGCAGGTCGACGGCGTCATCCTCGTCGCCTCACGCATGCCCGACGAGTCGCTCCTCTCGCTCGCCGAGCGGGTGCCGATCGTGCTCGTCAACCGGGTGGTGCCCGGCCTCCCGGCCGTCGCCGTCGACGCACGCCAGGGCATGGCCGACCTCCTCACCGAGCTCGCGGAACGCGGGCACCGCACCGTGACCTACCTCGACGGTCCGTCGCGGTCGTGGTCGGGCCGGACGAAGCGCGCCGGGCTCGAGGACGCCGCCGCCCGGCACGACGTCGAGCTGCGCGTCCTGGGTCCGTACGCGCCGAGCTACGCCGCGGGGCGCGCCTCCGCGCAGGACGTGATCGACGACGGCGCCAGTGCCGTCGTCGCCTTCGACGACCTCATCGCCTGGGGCCTGCTCACCCGGGCACAGGAGCTCGGGGTCCGGGTGCCCGAAGACCTCTCGATCGCCGGCTTCGACGACGCCATCGAGGAGGGCATGGTGCGCCCAGCACTGACCACCGTGTCCCCGCAGGGTGCGTCGATGGGCTCCGTCGCCGCCCAGATGCTCATGCGCGTGCTGGGCGGCGAGGCTCAGCCCGCCGTCGAGATGCTGGCCTGTGAGGTCCTCGTGCGCGGCTCCACGGCGGCACCGCGCCGAGCGGGCCGCTGACCGCAGGACGACCTCCAGGGCCAGCGGGCGCCCGGGCACGATCCGGTGCCGTCGCGGAGGCGCGTCGCGAGGTCCGCGGAAGAAAAGTTCATGCACGTGCATCCAAACCGGCTCGGGCCGACGAATACCTGGTGTCAGCACGACCACCACGACTGGAGGACACCATGAGCACCACCGCATTCCGTCGCGCAGGACTCGGCGCCGCCGCAGGCCTCACGATGCTCGCCCTCGCCGCCCCGGCCACCGCCGAGACCGGTGACGCCGCGTCCCTGTCCGTCCTGCACGGCGTCCCCGGACTCACCGTGGACGTGTGGGTCAACGGCGAGCGCACCCTGGACGACTTCGAGCCGGCGTCCCTCGCCGGACCGCTCGAGCTGCCGGCCGGCACCTACTCGGTGGCCATCACCGCTGCGGACGCCGGGGACGACAGCGAGCCCGTGCTCGGCCCGCTCGACCTCCCCCTCGAGGCCGGCGGGAACTACACCGCGGTCGCGCACCTCGACGCGGACGGGGCACCCACCGCGTCGTTCTTCACCAACGACACGACGGCGACCGCAGCGGGCGAGGGCAGGCTGACCGTCCGGCACACCGCCGCCGCACCCGCGGTGGACGTGCTGGCCGGCGGTGAGGCGGTCATCAGCGACCTCGCCAACGGTAGCGAGCAGAGCCTCGACCTCCCCGCCGGCACCGTCTCCGCGACCGTCGCCGCGGCCGGGACGACCGACCCGGTCATCGGCCCGGCCGACATCCCGGTCGAGGAGGGCGTGAGCACCATCGTCTACGCCTGGGGCAGCCTGGAGGAGGACTCCCTCGCGGTCGCGACCCAGACCATCGAGGGCCTGCACTCCGCTCCCGGTGGGGTCCCGACCGGTCTCGTCCCGGTCGACGAGGGCTCGACCACCGGTGTCGTCCTGGCCGCCGGGCTCGGTGCGCTGCTCCTCGCCGGCGTCGCCGGCACCGTCGGAGCACGCCGGGTCGCGCGAGCCAAGGTCTGAGCCCACCATGAGACCGCTCGTCGGAGCCGTGATCGCGATCCTCGTCCTCGCCGGGTGCTCCTCGGGCGACGGCACGCGCTCCGACGAGCGACCGGAGCCCGTGCCGGTGGTGGCCACTGACGCCGCCACCGGCACGGGTGCCCCGGCACCCGGCCCGACGGCCACCCCCGAGGGGGGTGCGCCGTCGGGCCCCGTGCCGGACGTGCCGGTGCGGTCGGCCGCGGGCCTGCCGGCGGCACGGCCCCAGAGCCCACCGGTGCGCGTCGTCGTCCCCGCACTCGGTGCCGACGTCCCTGTCGACCCGGTGGGCGTGGCACCGGACGGCCAGATGGAGATCCCGCCCGACGCCGCCCGAGCCGGGTGGTACCGCCACGGGCCGTCGGTCGGTGCGGAGGAGGGGGCGACCGTCGTCGCCGCCCACTCCGGATCGCACATCACCGCCCGCGGCCCCCTGCGCGACCTCGTCGACCTCAGGCCCGGGGACGTCGTCGAGGTCACCCGGGAGGACGGCGCGACCCTGCGCTACGCCGTCGAGAGCTCCCTGCTGATCCCCAAGACCACGATCGACCTCAGCGAGCACTTCCGGCGCGAGGGCGAGCACCGCCTCGTCCTCATCACCTGCGACGGGGTCTGGCAGGACGACGTCCAGAGTTACACGGACAACACGGTCGTCACCGCTACGCTGATCACGTCCTAGCACGCGGCGTGGCGGTAGAGGTGGCGATGACGGAACCCGAAGTCCTCGGTGCCCGTTTCCGCGACGGCACGTCCGACGCCGTCCGCATCGCCTACGAGCAGTACTCCTCGATGGTCTACAGCCTGGCACTGCGGTCGCTCCGGAACACCGCCGACGCCGAGGACGTCACCCAGCAGGTCTTCGTCAACGCCTGGCGCTCGCGGTCCCGCTTCGACCCGGACCGCTCACCGCTCCCCGCCTGGCTCGTCGGCATCACCCGGCACGCCGTCGCCGACGTCCACCGACGCCGCGCGCACGCCGGGCACGCGCAGCCGGTCGAGATCCCCGAGACCAGCGGACCCGACCACACCGACGAGATCGTCGACCAGGTGGTCGTCGCCCAGGCGCTCACCGAGCTCGGCCCACCCCAGCAGGACGTGCTCGAGCTCGCGTTCTTCGAGCGTCTCACCCACGCGGAGATCGCCGAGAGAATGGACCTGCCGCTCGGCACGGTGAAGTCGCACATCACCCGCGGCCTCAAGCGCCTACGCACCCGGATGGAGGGAACACATGCGTCACCTTGACGACGAGACCCTCACCCTGGTCGCGCTGGGGGAGCAGCAGCCGCAGGACGCTGCCGCAGAGCACCTGCGCACGTGCGAGCAGTGCAGCGCCGAGCTCGCCGGCCTCGCCGCGGTCGTCACCGCGGGGCGGGCCGGTGGCCGGCTCGAGGCACCCCCCGCCCACGTGTGGGACCGCATCGCCGCCGAGATCGCCGCGGAGGACGGCCCGGCGGACGCCCCCCGGGTCTCCGCCGGGGGGCGCCGCGCCGGCGACCGCCGCCCCGGTCCCTCGACCCGCCCCGCCGGGCGGCGTGACGGCGGGAGGCGGCGCAGCGCGCTGTCGCGTGCCGCCTGGCTCGCCGCGGGACTGGCGGCCGGGGTCGCCGGCACCCTCGTCGTCACGCAGCTGCCCGACGGTCCGACCGGGCCCGCGACCGTCGCCGAGGCGGACCTCGAGCCGCTGCCCGGGTGGTCCGAGACCGGAGCGGCTCGCGTCGAGGAGGCGGGCGACCGTCGGCTGCTCCACGTGGAGGTCACCGGTGAGGTGAGCGACGGCATCCGTGAGGTGTGGCTGCTCGACGAGGCCGCGCAGCAGCTCGTCAGCGTCGGCCTGCTCGTCGGGACCGAGGGCACCTTCGACCTGCCCGAGGCCATCGACCTCGAGGAGCTCGTGCTCGTCGACATCTCCCGGGAGCCGCTCGACGGGGACCCTGCGCACAGCGGCGACAGCATCGTGCGGGGCCGGCTCACCACCTGACTGTGACGTAACCGACAGTCGCTGTTCACCTGCCGTTCACCGTCCGCCCGCCGGCGCGACACCTGCGCTTCCTACCGTCAGTGACGGCCACCGGGTCCCCCCGGCCCTCCACTCGACAGGATGGATTTGACGTGAAGCTTGCAGGTAGCCGCCGTCTGGCGGGAATTGCCGCGATGAGCGCCCTTGCGCTCACCCTCGCGGGCTGCGGAACCGACTCCTCCGCCGAGGACAACGACACCACCACCGGCACCGACTCGGGCGGCTCCGCGCTGTCCGGCTCCATCGCCGGCTCGGGCGCGAGCTCGCAGGAAGCCGCCGTGCAGGGCTGGATCGCCGGGTTCATGGACCAGAACCCCGACGTCAGCGTGACCTACGACCCGACCGGCTCCGGCACCGGACGCGAGCAGTTCCTCAACGGCACCGTCGTCTTCGCCGGGTCCGACGCCGCGATGGACGAGGAGGAGCTCGAGCAGGGCGCCGAGCGCTGCTTCGACGGTGAGGTCATCGAGCTGCCCCTCTACATCAGCCCGATCGCCGTCGCCTACAACCTGCCCTCGGTCGACGCCGAGCACATCAACATGGACCCGGAGACGATCGCCGGGATCTTCATGGGTGAGATCACCAGCTGGGACGACCCGGCGATCGCCGACGCCAACCCCGACGTCGAGCTGCCCGACCTGCCGATCACGCCGGTCAACCGCTCCGACGACTCCGGCACCACCGAGAACTTCACCGAGTACCTCTCCGAGGCCGCTGGTGACGTGTGGACCCACGGGCCCGTCGAGACCTGGCCGATCTCCGGCACGCAGTCCGGCGCCCAGACCTCCGGTGTGGTCGGCGTCATCGAGGGCGCCGAGGGCGCCATCGGCTACCTCGACGCCTCCCGCGTCGAGGAGGGGATGGGCACCGTCGCCGTCGGGGTCGGCGACGAGTACGTGCCCTTCTCCCCGGAGGCGGCCGCGGCCATCGTCGACAACTCGCCGGCCACCGAGGACGCCACCGACCTGCGCCTGACCATCGACCTCGCGCGGGACACCACCGAGGCGGGCACCTACCCGATCGTGCTCATCTCCTACTCGATCGCCTGCTCGCAGTACGACGACGAGGCCGACGCGGCGAACGTCAAGGCCTACCTCGAGTACGTCGCCAGCCCCGAGGGCCAGGACCGGGCCGCCCAGCCGGACGTCGCCGGCTCCGCCCCGATCTCCGACGACCTGCGCCAGCGGGTCCAGGCAGCCCTCGACCAGATCACGGTGGCCGGCTGACCGGCTAGCCTGACGGGCGGGTCGGTGCTTCCCTGAGGGCACCGACCCGCCCGACGCACGTCCATCGCCCGATCGATCCTGCCGGAGGCCTCGTGGCACCCGCCGCACCGCCCACCTCCACACCTGCCGCCGCGGACCTCCGCACCGGCCGCACGCCGGGCAGACTCGGCAACCGCGTCTTCGCCGGAGTCTCCACCGGCGCCGGCGTGGTCATCCTCGTCGTCCTCGCCGCCGTCGCGATCTTCCTGCTCTACCGCGCATGGCCGGCGCTCGTCGCCACGCGCGAGGAGCTCGCCGACGTCGGCTTCATGCAGGGACGCAGCCTGTGGGGCTATGTCACACCGCTGCTCTTCGGCACGGTGCTCTCCTCGGTGATCGCGCTCGTCGTCGCGGTCCCGCTGAGCATCGGCATCGCGCTGTTCATCTCCCACTACGCGCCCCGCCGGCTGGCGCAGGGCCTGGGCTACCTCGTCGACCTGCTCGCCGCGATCCCCTCGGTCATCTACGGGCTGTGGGGCATCCAGTGGCTGCAGCCGACGATCGACCCGCTCTTCGGCTGGTTGAGCGAGCGGCTCGGCTGGATCCCGCTGTTCGCCGACTACCAGGCGCCGGCGCGGAACATCCTCACCGCCGGTCTCGTCCTGGCGATCATGATCCTGCCGATCATCACCGCGACGATCCGCGAGGTGTTCCTCCAGACGCCGCGGCTCCACGAGGAGGCGTCCCTCGCGCTGGGCGCCACGCGCTGGGAGATGATCCGCCAGGCGGTGCTGCCCTTCGGCCGCTCCGGGATCATCTCCGCCGCGATGCTCGGCATGGGCCGCGCGCTCGGGGAGACGATGGCGGTGCTCATGGTGCTCTCGCCCGGCTTCCTCATCAACCTCTACCTCCTGCAGCCCGGGCAGCACCAGTCGATCGCGGCGAACATCGCGGCGCAGCTGCCCGAGGCGAGCGGGATGGGCGTGGACGTGCTCATCGCCACCGGCCTCATCCTCTTCGTCCTCACCTTCGGGGTGAACCTCGTCGCGCGGTGGGTCATCGCGCGACGCGCCGAGTTCTCAGGAGCGAACTGACGATGACCACCGCCGCTCTCCACCAGGTCCGCCGGCTGCCCTCCTGGGCGCCCTGGGCCGTCCTCGCCGCCTCCGCCGCCGTCGCCGTCGCGGTGCTCGCCCTCGTCACCGAGCCCACGCTCGCCGGCGTGGCCTTCCTCACCGCCCTCATCCACGCCCCGGCCGTCACCGCGATCTCCTGGCAGGTCGAGGGCGCCCGCTGGGCGAAGGACCGGCTGGCCACGACGCTCGTGACGACGGCGTTCATCATCGCCATGGTCCCGCTCGTCACCCTCGTCTGGACCGTCGTCGCCGGCGGCGTGCGGGCCTTCAGCTGGGAGTTCCTCACCACCGACATGGTGGGCATCTTCGGCCAGATGACCGAGGGCGGCGCCTACCACGCGATCATCGGCACGGTCTACGTCACCGGGATCGCCTCGCTCATCGCGATCCCGCTGGGCATCTTCACCGCCATCTACCTCGTCGAGTACGGCAGCGGACGGATCAAGCGCGGCATCACCGTGCTCGTCGACGTCATGACCGGGATCCCCTCGATCGTCGCCGGCCTGTTCGCCTTCACCCTCTTCCTCGTGCTCTTCGGGCCGGCGTACAAGTCGGCGCTCATCGGAGGTATCGCACTGGCCGTGCTCATGACGCCGGTCGTCGTGCGCTCGGTGGAGGAGATGCTGCGCCTCGTGCCCAACGAGCTGCGGGAGGCGGCCTACGCCCTCGGGGTGCCGAAGTGGCTGACCATCGTCAAGGTCGTCCTCCGGACCGCGATCGCCGGCATCACCACCGGCGTGATGATCGCGATCGCCCGGGTCATCGGCGAGACCGCGCCGCTGCTCATCACGGTCGGCATCGCCAACGCGGTGAACTACGACGCCTTCGACGGGCGCATCGCGACCCTGCCCGTGTACGTCTACCGGCAGTACGCGCAGGGCGGCGCGAGCGAGTACCGTGCCTGGGCCGGTGCGCTCACGCTCATCATCATCGTCATGCTGCTCAACCTGCTCGCCCGCCTGGTGAGCAGGTACTTCTCGCCCAAGGGAGCGCGCTGATGCCCTCGCCGCGCCACTCCCGCCCGACCGTTCGACCCTCAAGGACCGCCCATGTCTAAGCGCATCGACGTCAAGGACCTCAACGTCTACTACGGGGACTTCCTCGCCGTCGAGGACGTCAACATGGTCATCGAGCCCCGGTCCGTCACGGCCCTCATCGGTCCCTCCGGCTGCGGCAAGTCGACCTTCCTCCGCACCCTCAACCGCATGCACGAGGTCATCCCCGGGGCCTACGTCAAGGGCCAGGCGCTCATGGACGGCCAGGACCTCTACGCCGACGGCGTCGACCCCGTCGAGGTGCGGCGCCAGGTGGGCATGGTCTTCCAGCGCCCCAACCCCTTCCCGACGATGTCCATCGCGGACAACGTGCTCGCCGGGGTCAAGCTCAACAACCGCCGGATGTCCCGGTCGGACGCCGAGGGGCTGGTCGAGCGCGCCCTGCGGGGCGCGAACCTCTGGGAGGAGGTCAAGGACCGCCTCGACCGGCCGGGCTCCTCGATCTCCGGTGGGCAGCAGCAGCGGCTGTGCATCGCGCGCGCGATCGCGGTCCAGCCGCAGGTGCTCCTCATGGACGAGCCCTGCTCGGCGCTCGACCCGATCTCGACGCTGGCCATCGAGGACCTCATCTCCGAGCTCAAGGCCGAGTACACGATCGTCATCGTCACCCACAACATGCAGCAGGCCGCCCGGGTGTCCGACACGACCGGCTTCTTCAACATCGCCGGCACCGGCAAGCCCGGTCGCCTCATCGAGATGGACTCCACCGAGCAGATGTTCTCCGCGCCACGGAACAAGGCGACCGAGGACTACATCTCCGGCCGCTTCGGCTGAGCTGAGAGGCGGTGCGCGTGCGCACCACGGACAACGCCCCGGGAGCCGTCTCCCGGGGCGTTCGTCGTGCGTTGGCTCAGATCTTGGCGCCCTCGAGGGACTCCGTCATCGGCTCGTCGGTGACGACGATGCACAGGGTGGTGCGGTCGTCGGCGTCGTTCCAGCTCTGCTCCGACGGGTGCAGCATGGTGAAGAAGAGCTCGGACTCCAGGTAGGGGACGCCGATGAACTTCTCGAACTCGGCGGTGCAGGTCTCCTCGGACTCCGCCTCGACGGCGTCCTGTCCCGGGAAGTCGTCGCCGGAGAAGACGTGCTCGCCGAAGATCTCGGCGTCGTGCTCCTCCGAGCAGTCGACGGTCGCGGCGGAGCTGACCTCGTCGCCCTGGAGGTCGCTCTGGTTGAGGCAGTCGCCGACCTCCAGGTCGAGCACGGAGTCCGCCGTGCAACCAGCCGCGCCGACGAGGGCGAGGGCGGCCGCAGCAGCAGGGACAAGACGGCGCAAGGACATGGTCTACCTCCGGTAGATGACGGGGAAGGGTGACCTCCGGGGTAGAAGGCCGGGCCAACCTTAGCGAAGCGCGCGAGGGTCGACGGACACCGGCGGGTAGCCGCACCGCTGCTGTGCGGGGCTGAGGCGACGCCGGACCGCGAAGCGCCAGTCGGCGCGAAGGCCGCTCTTGGCGGCTTGTGTTGGAGCCCGGGGCTTTCACGACCCGGCGTCGCACTGTCCATCGTAGGGCAGTGCCGTCGCCGCGTCCTGTCAGTCGACGGTCGGGCGCAGCACGAATCGGTAGCCGACGTTGCGGACCGTGCCGATGAGCTGGTCGTGCTCCGCGCCGAGCTTCGCCCGCAGGCGCCGGATGTGGACGTCGACGGTGCGGGTGCCGCCGTAGTAGTCGTAGCCCCACACCTCGTCGAGCAGCTGCGCGCGGGTGAGCACCCGGCCCGGGTGCTGCGCCAGATGCCGCAGCAGCTCGAACTCCTTGTACGTGAGGTTGAGGACCTGGCCACGCACGCGGGCGGAGTACCCGGCGGTGTCGATGACGAGCTCGCCGACCTCGAGGACGTCGGTGGTGGGCGCCTCGGCCGGGGGAAGGGAGGTGAGGAGCCGGATGCGGGCCTCGACCTCGGCGGGTCCGGCGGTGGTGAGGACGATGTCCGTGCACCCCCACGCCGGGGTCACCGCGGCGAGGCCGCCCTCGGTGAGCACGAGCAGCAGCGGGAGCTGCAGACCCGTGCTCCTGGCCAGCTGGCACAGGGCGCGCGCGGCGGCGAGCTCCTGGCGCCCGTCGACGACGACGACCTCCGCGTCGGGCTCGACGAGCGAGTCGGCGGCGAGGGGGAGGGCGCGGACGCGGTGGTCCAGCAGGGTGAGCGAGGGCAGCACGTCCACCGAGCCGGTCGTTTCCCGGGTCAGGACGACAAGAGTGGCCATCGCACCTCTTCCTGGTCGGTGACACTGTAGTGGGGGTCGGCCGCCCTCGGTGACGGTGTCATCTGCCAGACTCGGGGGGTGCCGCACCGATCTGCCGTCCCGTCGCGCCGTGACCACGCCGGGGCCACGCCGTGATGGGGGCCTCCACCCGGGCAGTGGTCACGGCCGTGCTCGCCGCTGCGCTCGCGGTCGGCGCCATGTGGCACTGGCCGGTGCTCGTCGTCGTCGCGGCGCTCGTCGGGGTCGTGGCGGGCGGCTGGCCGCGACTGATCTCGCTGCCGGTCACCGTCGGCCCGGGTGTGGTCATCGCGCTGTGCGGGCTCGGCGCGCTCGCCGTCGTCGTCCTCACCGAGTCCGTGGACGGGGTGGCCGTCGTCCTCGGCCTGGCGGTGGCCGCCGCGTTCGTCCAGGAGATGCTCCGCCGCGACGGCCGGCCGCGGCTGGTGGAGTCCGTCGCCGGGACCGTCACCGGCTCCGTCGTCGCCGCCTCCGCGGCGATGTGGCCGGCGCTCGGCGCCACCCGTCCCGCGACCGCCGTCGTCGTCACGGCCGCAGCGGCCCTCGCGGCCGGCGCGATCTGCACGGTCCCGCCGCTGCGCGCCCAGGTCGTCTCGCCCCTCGCCATGGTCGTCGCCGGAGGAGCGGGTCTGGTCGCCGGTCTCGTCCTCCCGGCCGTGGGGCCGCTGGTGGGCGTGGCCACCGGCCTGGTCGCCGGCATCCTCACCTCCACCGTCCATCTCGTCCTCGGCCGCTTCCCCTCCTCCACCCGTCCGCTGCCCGCCCTGGCGGCAGCCGCGCTGCCCCCGATGCTCGCCGGGGCGCCGACCTTCATGCTCGGCAGCCTCCTGCTCGCCTGAGCGTCGACCGCGTAGCATCGGGACATGGCCACCTTCACCCTTCCCGAGGGCCTGGCCCCGGAGGTCTACCCGCTCGCCTGGCTCGTCGGCTCGTGGCGCGGCTACGGCGTCCTGGCCTACCCGGGGATCCCCGAGCAGCCCTTCGTCCACGAGATGAGCTTCGACCACGACGGCGGCCCCTACCTGCGGTGCACGAGCACGCTGTGGTCGGTGGACGCGGAACGCTCCTCCTCCGTCCCGCAGGAGACGGCGGGCGCCGCGGGCGCGGACCTCCTCGGGAAGGCCGAGGTGTGGGCGACCGAGTCCGCGTACTGGCGGTCCGTCCCGCGGGGGCCGGAGCAGGCGAACGACGGCGCACCCGCCGCCCAGCGGCAGACCGACATCGAGGTGCTCGTCGCCCAGCCCACCGGCCACGTCGCCGTCTACGTCGGCAACGTCCGCAGCGCCCGGATCGACCTGGTGAGCGACGCCGTCGTCCGCACGGCCAGCGCCGCCGAGATGACCGCGGGCCGCCGGATGTACGGGCTCGTCCAGGGCGAGCTCATGTGGGTGGAGGAGCTCGCGGCGTTCGGCCACGAGCTGCAGTCCTACGCCTCCGGGCGGCTGAGCAGGCAGGAGCAGGCATGAGCCCCAGCCCGCTCCTCGCCCGCCCCGGCGCCGTCGCTGCGGGTGGACCCGACTCCGGGGTCGCGCTGCACTACGGTCAGCCCGCCCAGGAGCAGCGCGCCCTCGAGGCCGGGCAGGGCGTCGTCGACCTCTCCCACCTCGGCGTGGTCACCGTCACCGGCCCGGACCGGCTGAGCTGGCTCAACACCCTGAGCACCCAGCTCCTGCTCGACCTGGCCCCCGGCCAGTCCGGCGAGCTGCTCCTGCTCGACCCCCACGGCCGGATCGAGCACGCGGCCGCCGTCGCCGACGACGGGGAGCGCAGCTGGCTCGTCACCGAGGCCGGGCACGTGGGCGGCCTCGTCGACTTCCTCGAGCGCATGCGGTTCATGCTGCGGGTGGAGGTCGCCGACGTCACCGGGCGCACGGCCGTCGTCGGCACGTACGCCGACGCCTGGCAGGCCGTGGCGGCCACCCCCGGCCACGTCCTCACGTGGCGCGACCCGTGGCCCGCGACGGCGCCCGGCGGCACGAGCTACGGACCACCGGACGCGGAGCACCCCGGACGCGACCTCCACCGTGCGCTCGGCCTCGTCGACCGGGCACGGCTGGCGGAGACCGTGGACGCCACGGGGCTGCGGCTCGCCGGGACCTGGGCGTGGGAGGCGCTGCGCGTGGAGGCGTGGCGCCCGCGGCTGGGCCGGGAGGTCGACGACCGTGCCATCCCCCACGAGCTCGACTGGCTGCGCACCGGCGTCCACCTCGAGAAGGGCTGCTACCGCGGGCAGGAGACGGTCGCGCGGGTGTACAACCTCGGCCGACCGCCGCGCCGCCTCGTGATGCTGCACCTGGACGGCTCGGAGCACCTGACCCCCGAGCCGGGGGCACGGGTGCTGCACGGCGACCGGGACGTCGGTGTCGTCACCACCGTCGTCCGGCACGCCGAGCTCGGCCCGCTCGCCCTCGCCCTCGTCAAGCGCTCGCTGCCCGCGGACGCCCAGCTCGTGGTGGACGACATCGCGGCGGCCCAGGAGATCATCGTCCCGGTGTCCGGTGAGGCCGTCGGCCGACCGGTGGAGCGGCCGGGCGCCGAGCTGCGCCGGCGGCCACGCGGCTGACGCCGTGAGCGAGCCCCGCGCCGGCTCCGAGCGCCTCGACCTGCGCCGGCTGCTGGTCCTGGTGCGGCAGCGGCTGCGGGGCGGACGTCGCCGGGTGCGGGCGGCAGCGGTGCCGGTGGTCACGGCCGCGGTGGCGGCCGGACTGGCGTGGGCGGTCGCCTTCTACGTGCTCGGGCACTCCCAGCCGTTCTTCGCCCCCGTCGCCGCGTGGGTGTGCCTGGGGTTCAGCGCGGACCGTGAGGTCCGCAAGGTGGCCGAGCTCGCCATCGGGGTGAGCCTGGGCGTGGCGCTGGGGGAGCTGGTCGCCTACTTCCTCAGGACGGGCGTGTTCCAGATCATGTTCGTCATCGTCGTCGGTGCGCTGCTCGCGCGGTTCGTCGACCGCGGGCAGATGCTCACCATCCAGGCGGGGGTCCAGGGGATCGTCATCGTCGCGCTCCCGGTGGCGGCGATCGACGGGCCGACCGGCCGGTGGACCGACGCCCTGGTGGGTGGGTCCTTCGCGCTGCTCGTCGCGGTGCTCACGCCCCACGACGCCCGGCGGCGGGCCCGTCAGCTGGCCGGCGCGAGTCTCAGCGACCTCTCACAGATGCTCGAGACGCTCGCCAAGGGCCTGCGGGACGGGGACCCGGAGCGCATGCGCGACGCCCTCGCGCTGGGACGCAGCACCCAGGGCTCGCTCGACGACTGGGCCTCGGTCGTGCGGAACGCCCTGCAGTCGGCGCGGATCTCGCCGGCGGCACGCAGCTACCTGCCCGAGCTCTCCCGCCTCCAGCGGGCGAGCACGCTGGCCGACCGCGCGATGCGCAACGCCCGGGTCATCGCCCGCCGCGGGCACGCGGCGGTCGAGCAGGGTGTCGCCGACGACCGGGTGGCCGACGCCCTGGACGCCCTGGCCGTCGCGGCGCGCAGGCTGGGTGAGGCGCTGGGCGCCGGCAGGAACACCGCGGACGCCGCCCAGGTGCTCGCCCTCGTCACGTCCGAGCTGGACCCCGACGACGTCCAGAGCGGGGGCTGGCAGCTGCAGACCCTCGTCATCCTCATGCGCTCCCTGACGATCGACCTCCTGCAGGCCGCCGGCCTCAGCGCCGAGGAGGCCAACCACCTCCTCGACCCCTGACGCCCGGCGGTCCGGGCGCCGAGGCGGCCGGCGTCGCTAGACTCGGCGGGTGCTCATCGGCTCCCTGCAGTTCTACCTGTTCCTGCTGCTCGCGCTCGCGGCCTTCGTCGTGGAGGTGTGGGCGCTGGTGCACGCCCTGCGGCAGCCCGCCGCCGCCTTCACCTACGCCGGCAAGCGCACGAAGAACTTCTGGACACTCGTCCTGGCTGTCAACGTCGCACTGGGCTTCGTCGCCCTGCCGCCCTTCGGGCCCCTCTCCGGCGGTTTCCTCTCGATCATCCTCGTCATCCCCGCCGCGGTCTACCTCACCGACGTCAAGCCGGCGGTCAGCGGGTTCGGGCGCGGTCGACGAGGTGGCGGCGGCTGGTGAGGACGGTCCTCCAGCGGGTCGACGGGGCCGCGGTCCACGTCGCCGGCGAGCAGGTCGGTGGGTTCACCGGCACAGGGCTCGTGGCCCTCGTCGGCGTCACCCACGACGACGGGCCCGCCGAGGTGGAGACGACCGCCCGCAAGATCGCCGACCTGCGCATCCTGCGCGAGGAGCGGTCGGTGCTCGACGAGGACGCCCCCGTCCTCGTCATCTCCCAGTTCACCCTCCACGCCGACGTCCGCAAGGGGAGGCGTCCCTCGTGGAACGCGGCCGCCCCGGCGGACGTCGCCGAGCCGGTGGTCGACGCCGTCGTCGCCGCCCTGCGGGAGCGGGGTGTGCGGGTGGAGACCGGCCGCTTCGGCGCGGACATGCGGGTGTCCCTCGTGAACGACGGCCCGGTGACGATCGTCCTGGACGTCTGACGCGTCGGCGCGCTGCGTCAGGCGGCGTCGTCGAGCGCGAACGTGAACGCGCGCAGCACGTCCTCGCCGAAGAGCACGAACCGCACGAGCTCGACGTCACCGGACCAGCCCCGCACCGCGTCCACCGCCACCCTGGCGACCTCGGCGGGGTCCCAGCCGTAGACGCCGGCGCTGATCGCGGGGAAGGCGACGGTGCGTGCGCTGACGGCGTCGGCGACGTCCAGCGCGCTGGTGAAGCAGGCGGCGAGCAGCGCCGGGTCGGTCTCCCCGCGGTGCCGGTTCGGTCCCACCGTGTGGATGACCCAGCGGGCGGGGAGGTCGTGGCCGGCGGTGGGGACGGACTGCCCCACGGGGAGGCCGTCGGGCAGCTCGGTGCGGCGCAGCTCCATGCACTCCTCGAGCAGCCCCGGCCCCGCTGCCCGGTGGATCGCCCCGTCGACCCCGCCTCCGCCCATGAGGGAGGAGTTGGCGGCGTTGACGATCGCGTCGACGTCCTGGCTGGTGATGTCGCCCTGTACGGCCTCGATGCGCATGGGTCCATCGTGCCCGGCCCGGGCCTCGGCACAAGCCCGCCCCCGCCGTCGTTGTGGACGACGGCGGGGCCACCCGGCGGGCGCGGCCCTCTGTGGAGGGGGACGATGGAGTCACGCCCCTGGCGAACACAGGCAGGTTCGCGCGCCTCCCGCAGTTAGCCTTGACGAACGCTGCCCGGCTGGGAGCACCCGGCCACGCTGCCTCGAAGGAGCCCTGATGTTCGAGAGATTCACCGACCGAGCCCGTCGGGTGATCGTCCTTGCCCAAGAAGAGGCGCGGATGCTCAACCACAACTACATCGGGACCGAGCACATCCTGCTCGGCCTCATCCACGAGGGCGAGGGCGTCGCCGCCAAGGCGCTGGAGTCCCTCGACATCTCGCTCGAGGGTGTGCGGCAGCAGGTCACCGAGATCATCGGTGAGGGCCAGCAGGCTCCGGGCGGGCACATCCCCTTCACGCCCCGGGCGAAGAAGGTGCTGGAGCTCTCGCTGCGCGAGGCCCTCCAGCTCGGCCACAACTACATCGGCACGGAGCACATCCTGCTCGGCCTCATCCGTGAGGGTGAGGGTGTCGCGGCGCAGGTGCTCAACAAGCTCGGCGCCGACCTCAACCGGGTCCGCCAGCAGGTCATCCAGCTGCTCTCCGGCTACCAGGGCAAGGAGGCCGTCGCCGCCGGCGGCCCCGCCGAGGGCCAGCCGTCCGGGTCCGCGGTCCTCGACCAGTTCGGCCGCAACCTCACCCAGGCCGCGCGCGAGGGCAAGCTCGACCCCGTCATCGGGCGCGAGCAGCCCATCGAGCGCGTCATGCAGGTGCTCTCGCGGCGCACGAAGAACAACCCCGTCCTCATCGGCGAGCCCGGTGTCGGCAAGACGGCCGTCGTCGAGGGCCTGGCCCAGGCGATCGTGCGCGGCGACGTGCCCGAGACGCTGCGGGACAAGCAGCTCTACACCCTCGACCTCGGGTCCCTCGTCGCGGGGTCCCGCTACCGCGGTGACTTCGAGGAGCGGCTGAAGAAGGTCCTCAAGGAGATCCGCACCCGCGGCGACATCGTCCTGTTCATCGACGAGATCCACACCCTCGTCGGTGCCGGTGCGGCCGAGGGCGCGATCGACGCCGCGAGCATCCTCAAGCCGATGCTCGCCCGCGGTGAGCTCCAGACCATCGGTGCCACCACGCTGGACGAGTACCGCAAGCACATCGAGAAGGACGCCGCGCTCGAGCGCCGCTTCCAGCCGATCCTCGTCGACGAGCCGAGCGTCGCCCACACCATCGAGATCCTCAAGGGCCTGCGCGACCGGTACGAGGCGCACCACCGCGTCTCGATCAACGACGAGGCGCTCATCGCCGCCGCGACCCTGGCCGACCGCTACGTCTCCGACCGGTTCCTGCCGGACAAGGCGATCGACCTCATCGACGAGGCGGGCGCGCGCCTGCGCATCCGCCGGATGACCGCCCCGCCGGAACTGCGGGAGCTCGACGAGCAGATCTCCGAGGTCCGCCGCGAGAAGGAGTCGGCGATCGACGACCAGGACTTCGAGAAGGCCGCCTCCCTGCGCGACGACGAGAAGCAGCTCGGCGCCCGCCGCATCGAGCGCGAGAAGGCCTGGAAGGCCGGCGACCTCGACACGGTGGCGGAGGTGGACGAGGACCTCATCGCCGAGGTGCTGGCGATGTCGACCGGGATCCCGGTCTTCAAGCTCACCGAGGAGGAGTCCTCCAAGCTGCTGCACATGGAGGAGGAGCTCCACAAGCGGATCGTCGGCCAGGAGGCCGCGATCTCGGCGCTCTCCCAGGCGATCCGGCGCACCCGCGCCGGCCTCAAGGACCCGAAGCGGCCGGGTGGCTCGTTCATCTTCGCCGGCCCCACCGGCGTCGGGAAGACCGAGCTGGCCAAGGCGCTGGCGGAGTTCCTCTTCGGCGACGAGGACGCGCTCATCCAGCTCGACATGAGCGAGTTCTCCGAGAAGCACACCGTCTCGCGGCTCTTCGGCTCGCCTCCCGGCTACGTCGGGTACGAGGAGGGCGGCCAGCTCACCGAGAAGGTCCGCCGTCGTCCGTTCTCCGTCGTGCTGTTCGACGAGGTGGAGAAGGCGCACGCCGACATCTTCAACTCGCTGCTGCAGATCCTCGAGGACGGCCGGCTCACCGACGCCCAGGGCCGGGTGGTGAACTTCAAGAACACCATCATCATCATGACGACGAACCTCGGGACGCGGGACATCGCCAAGGGCGTGCAGACCGGCTTCCAGGCCAGCGGCGAGCTCTCCAACGACTACGAGCGGATGAAGACGAAGGTCAACGAGGAGCTCAAGCAGCACTTCCGGCCCGAGTTCCTCAACCGGGTGGACGACACGATCGTCTTCCCGCAGCTCACGCAGGAGCAGATCGTCCAGATCGTCGACCTCATGATCGCCCAGCTCGACGAGCGCATGCGCAACCAGGGCATGGCGATCCGGCTGACCGACGCGGCCAAGCTGCTGCTGGCCGAACGGGGCTACGACCCCGTCCTCGGTGCCCGGCCGCTGCGTCGTGCGATCCAGCGTGAGATCGAGGACCAGCTCTCGGAGAAGATCCTCTACGGCCACATCCACGCCGGTCAGACCATCGAGGTGGACGCCGAGGGTGAGGGTCTGCTCGGGGAGTTCACCTTCCGCGGGCTCGACGAGGGTGCGATCACGCCGCCGGAGCCGGTGGGTGTCAGTGGCTCGACCACGGTCGAGCAACGGCAGATGCCGACCGCCCCCGCGGGCGGCGGTGCCGGCGGCGGCGGACAGCTGCAGCCCGGCGCCTGACCACGACGCCACCAGGGCCCGGCGACCTCTCGCAGGTCGCCGGGCCCTGTGGCGTCCTCCGGCCGTCGAGGGACCGTTTCTGGGACAAGTTCGCGTCCGTGTCGACGGATGACGTCCGGTACGGCTATGCTGATCTCAGCCCCGGCATCGGTCCGGGGCGTTTTGGTATCGAGGAGTTCGGCAATGGCAACAGGCACCGTGAAGTGGTTCAACGGCGAGAAGGGCTTCGGCTTCATCGCTCCCGACGGCGGAGGTGCGGATGTCTTCGTCCACTACTCGGCCATCGCATCGAGCGGATACCGCTCGCTGGATGAGGACCAGAAGGTCGAGTTCGAGACCACCCAGGGCCCGAAGGGCCCCCAGGCGGAGAACGTCCGCCCCCTCTGAGTCTTAGCGCGTCCTCTGCCGCGGCCGTCCCTCACGGGATGGTCGCGGCAGAGTCGTCTCCGGGACCGGTCGACCGCTACGCCGCCTGGGCCGCCAGCCGGGCCGGGGTCTCGTCGTCGAAGTCGGCGAAGAAGCCGCCGACCCGGTCGGTGAGCTCGCCCAGCCCGTCGCAGGCGAAGAGGACCGGCTGGTAGTGGGTGATGTCGTACTCCTGTGTCGCCATGGCATGGAAGTCCACCGGCCGGATGTCGGCGCCACGGAACTCCTCGATCTCACCGTAGGAGGACAGCAGTCCCGCACCGTAGGCGCGCAGCTCGCCCTCTTCCCGCATGACGCCGAACTCGATGGTGAACCAGAAGACGTCGGCGACGTACTGCAGGCCCGCCTCGGTCTCACAGCGCTGCGCGGCGAGCCCGGCCTGGCGCTTGACCTCGGCGATGCCCGGGTGGCCGAGGAGGTTCCCGTGTCCGATGACCTCGTGGATGATGTCCGGCTCGGGGGTGTACAGCGGCTGGGAGTGGTGTCGCAGGTACTGCGTGGAGTGGAAGACGCGGTCACCGAGCGAGCCGTAGAAGACGTCGAGCGGCACCAGCCCCGCCGCCGGGTGCAGGGTGAACCCGCTGAGCCGCCGGAGGGTCGCGCTGACCTCGTCCAGCTGCGGTACGTGGTCCGTGGGGAGCCCCAGGGCCTCCTTGCCCTCGAGGAAGGCGCGCACCGCCAGGCGCTCGTGCTTGGGTGCGAGCTCGCGCGACACCTCGGCCCAGATCGCGTTCTCCTGCTCGGTGTACTCCACCTGCGGGACCGGGTCGCCCGGGCGCCAGCGGTGTGCCGGGCCGGCGATCTCCTCGCGCCGTCGCCGGTACTCGGCGTCGGCGACACCGGGGTGGTCGGGGGCCAGGTGCACCTCGACGGTGCCGTCCGCCCGGTCGGTGACAGGTGAGTAGAGCTGTGCCTCCTCGAACATCTTCCCTTTGTACTCCCGTCCATCATGTGAGACAAGGGGGTGGCCGGGGGCCCTGAGCTCGCCGTGCGACCGTGCAGGAGCGCGCCTAGGGTGGATCTCGGCGGGGCCGACCTCGGCCCCGATGACGGAAGGGGCTCACATGGGCACTGACGACAAGATCGCGAACTCCACCGAGAAGACCTCGGGCAAGATCAAGGAGGCCGTCGGCGACGCGACCGACGACAGGGACCTCCAGGCCGAGGGCCAGAAGGACCAGACCACGGGCAGCCTCAAGCAGGCGGCCGAGAACGTCAAGGACGCCTTCAAGTAGAACCAGGCGACCTCGAACGCCCCGCAGGAGTCGATCCTGCGGGGCGTTTGCCGTGTCCTGCGCGGTGGTCCCTCCTGTGCCGTGCAAGATCGAGGCAGGTGGCGACACAGGCAGGGCGGTGGGATGTGCCCACCACGACGGAAGGGGTGCCGGTGCGCGACGACGCGTGGTTCGACACCCTCTACCGTGACCACGCGACCGCCGTCCACCGCTACTTCGTGCGTCGTGCACCGACCGACGACGCGGAGGACCTCGCCGCCGAGGTGCTCGCCACCGCGTGGCGCCGCCGGGCCGACGTCCCCGCCGACGCGGTGCTGCCGTGGCTCTACCGCACCGCGGGGTTCGTGCTCGCCAACCACCGACGCAAGCGTGTCCCGCTTCCCGTCGAGCAGCTCCCCGACGGGCCCGACGACGACGGCGACCCGGCACTGGCGGCGGTGGCCGACGACGAGGTGCGCGTCGCCCTGGCGGCCCTGAGCGAGCGCGACCGGCAGATCCTCGTGCTCCACGCGTGGGAGGGGCTCGGCGGCGGCGAGCTCGCAGCGGTCCTGGGCATCTCCCGCGGGGGAGCGGACGCGGCGCTCTCGCGCGCCCGGGCACGACTCGCGGCGGCCTGGCCGGACTGACCGGCGCTGCCCGCCGCCGTCGTCGTCCCGTCTCCTGCGCCGAGAGCGGGATTGTTGCGGGATGTCCGCCGTCGTCGTCCCGTCTCCTGCGCCGAGAGCGGGATTGTTGTGAATCCCGCTCTCGGCGTGACGTGGGGAGGAAGGGTTGATCAGCCGAGGCGCTGCCGGGCGAGGGCGACGAGCTCCAGCATGTCGGGCTCCGGCTCGGGCAGACCGTCCACCGGCCACCACGCGACGTCGAGCGACTCGGCGGAGGTCGCGTGCGCGGCCCCCGCCGGGGCGGTCGCGACGAACCGGACGTCGAGGTGCGTGACCCCGCCCCGGGGGTCGCAGAACGGCACCGGGTGCGCGCTGAGCTGGACCGGGACCGGGTCGAGGACGAGACCGGCGACGCCCGACTCCTCGGTCGCCTCGCGCAGCGCCGCGCCGGTCAGCGAGGTGTCGCCGGGCTCGACGTGCCCGCCGAGCTGGAACCACCGCCGTGCCTTGCGGTGCAGCGTGAGCAGCACACTGCTCCGGTCGGCCGAGACGACGAGCGTGCTCGCCGTCAGGTGGTCGGGGTAGCACTCGCGCAGCACGCCCTGCGGCTCGGCCTCGAGGTGCGCGACGTAGCGGGCCCGGAGGGCGGACTGTGTCGGCGTGGGCGCTCGCCACCCCGCGAGCACGGCGAGGGCGGAGGAGTGCAGGGCGGAGGGCATGACCCCAGCCTGCCACCCCCGGCCGTGCAAGATACGCACCCGCCGACACACAAGCGGGGTAGGAACCAACCCCCAGGAGGCAGCCATGGACGAGGACGAGGCAGTGGCCCGCATGCGTGCCGCCGATCCCGCCGCCGGGGCCGAGCCGGACGCGGAGCGGCTGGCCGAGCTCACCGCGGGGCGTCGCGCCGACGTCCCCGACGAGCTCGCCGCCCGGCGCGCACGGCGCGCCCCACGCTGGGCCGCCGTCGCGGCCGTCACCGCCGGCGCGCTCGTCGTCGGAGGTGCCGGCTACGGCCTCGGGAGGGCCACGGACGACCCGGCACCACCGACGGACGCGCTCCGCGCCGAGTCTCCCGCCGTCGCCCAGCGGCCGATGGCCGAGAGTGACGCCTCGGGGGCGAGCGACATGGCCATCGACCCGGGGTACGGCGGCCGCACGGCGTTCACGGCACAGGGCTTGAGCGACGAGGCGGGCAGCGCGAGGGCGTGGGCATACGACGGCGCCGGCACCGTCAGTGCCGACACCGCGGCACGGGTGGCCCAGGTGCTCGGTGTCGACGGCGAGCCGCGCCAGGAGGGTGGCTGGGTCGTCGGCCCCGTGGACGGCAGCGGCCCCTCCCTGCAGATCGGCTCGGACGGTGCCGCGACCCTCTGGTACCACGACCCCGAGCTCAACTCCATCGTCGAGGAGCTGACACCGCTCCCGGAGGGCGCCGACGCGGCGGAACCGGGCGTCGCTGTCGAGCCGGAGCAGGACGGTGGGGGAGTGAGCGGAAGCGCAGCCGACGGCGGTGTCGTCGACGAGCCCGCCATCGACGAGCCGGCGGCCGGTCCGGACGAGCCGGCCGTCGACGAGCCGGCCCCGGGCGAGCCGGCCGAGCCGGCCCCGGCCGAGCCGACGACCGGTCAGGACGAGCCGGCCGTCGTCGAACCCCTGCCCGCCCCGGTGGGACCGGCACCGGAGGAGCCCAGCGCCGTCCCGCCGGCAGGCGAGGTGCCGGAGGGCGCGGCCGGCGTCCTCTACGAGACGCTCGCCGCTCTCGGTCTCGACCCCGAGGCAGCCGAGTACGCCCTCGAGGAGCACTGGGCGGGGGACCAGGTGTCCAGCGTCGTCGCCCACCAGCTGGTCGACGGCCGGCGCACCGGGCTGGGCTGGCACGCGGACGTCGTCGACGGTGAGGTGTACTCCCTGGGCGGCCCGCTCGCGCCGGTCGTCGCCCTCGGGGAGTACGACGTCGTCAGCCCGGCCGAGGCCGTCGGCCGGCTCAACGACCCGCGGTTCGGTGGCGCCCAGGTCTGGACCGACGTCGACGTCATGACGATCGAACCGGCCCCGTCCGAGCGGGACTGGAACGAGCCGCCCGGCGCCCCTCCGGCGCCCGGTTCGCCGGTCCCCTGGCCGGTGACGGACGTGACGATCACCAGCGCGGAGCCGGCACTGACCGACCACGGCATCAGCAACGGCAGCACGCTGCTGCTCCCGGCCTACGACCTCAGCGACGCCGCGGGACGCACCTGGCGCGTGCTGGCCGTGGCCGACCACGAGCTGGCGTTCTAGGACGCCACCACGAGACGCCGTTCCGGGTGGGTGGAGGGCCCACCCGGGACGGCGTCGTCATGTGGGACACCGCGTGGCGGTGGTCACCGCGCCCTACCCTGTGGAGGTGACCAACCTCGAGGCACGACCGCAGGAGCAGGTGTGCGCGGCTGGCCCGGCGACGGCCATCGAGCTCATCGAGCCGCGGGACGTCCCCCTGGGCGGACCGCGGGCGATGACGGTGCGCCGCACCTTGCCGTCCCGCGCCCGCTCGCTCATCGGGGCGTTCTGCTTCGCCGACCACTACGGTCCCGACGACATCGCCGAGACGGGTGGGATGGACGTCGCCCCCCACCCGCACATCGGCCTGCAGACCGTCACGTGGCTGTTCTCCGGCAGGGTGCTGCACCAGGACGCGCTCGGGTCCGTGCAGACCATCGAGCCCGGCCAGCTCAACCTCATGACAGCGGGCAACGGCATCTGCCACTCGGAGGAGGGCACCGTGACCCGCTTCCCGGACCAGCGCCGCCTCCACGGCGTGCAGCTGTGGACGGTCCTCCCGGAGGCGACGAGACACGGCGCGCGTGCCTTCGAGCACGTGGCGGAGGTGCCCTCGTTCACGGTCGACGGCGCGCGGGTGCAGGTCTTCCTGGGCGCCCTGGGCGGGGTCGTCTCACCGGCCCGGACGGACACCCCGCTCGTCGCGGCGCAGGTCGACATCCCGGCACGAGTCACGGTGCGGCTGCCCGTGGACCCGCGCTTCGAGCACGGGGTCCTCCTCGACACCGGCACGCTCACGGTCGCGGGGACGCCGCTGGAGCCGGCGTGGCTGGCCTACCTGGCCCCCGGTGCGGACGAGCTGGTGCTCGAGGCGGGCCCCGAACCCGTGCGGGCGGTGCTCATCGGCGGCAC
Source organism: Georgenia sp. H159 (assembly GCF_035607575.1). Classification (NCBI taxonomy): domain Bacteria; kingdom Bacillati; phylum Actinomycetota; class Actinomycetes; order Allobogoriellales; family Allobogoriellaceae; genus Georgenia; species Georgenia sp. H159. The sequence goes on from NZ_JAYDZY010000001.1 coordinate 190,816, forward strand.
GCCCTTCGAGGAGGAGCTCCTCATGTGGTGGAACTTCGTCGGTCGGACGCACGAGGAGGTCGTCTCCGCCCGCGCCCAATGGCAGGCAGCCGTCGCGGGGCACCCCGACGGGGTGGTCCGCTTCGGCACCGTCACCGGCTACGACGGTGCGCCGTTGCCCGCCCCCGACCTGCCCTCCGTGCGGCTCAAGCCGCGGACCAGGCGCTGAGGGGGCGGCGCGAGTCGACCGGAGAGGTCAGCCGAGGGGCGTGGCGACGAGGTCGGCGTAGTCGGGGTGCCGGTCGATCCACGAGGCGATGAACTCGCACTGCGGGTCGACGCGCAGACCGTCCGCGCGGGCGGCGTCGAGGGCCGTCCGGGCGAGTGCGGAGCCGACCCCCTGCCCCTCGGCGGCCTGGTCGACGACCGTGTGGGTGAGCACGACGACGCCGTCGCGGCGCTCGTAGACGGCGACACCGAGGAGGTCGTCGCCGGAGCGTGCCTCGTAGCGGTGACGTCCCGGGGCGTTCTCGACGTGGATGTCGGTCATGCCTCAGCCTAGGCACGGGGCCGGCGGGCCGGCACCTCGGCACCGTCGTCGTCGTGGGCACAACGTCACATGCCGGGCCCTGGCCGCTCGGTACAGTGACCACACGTCCGCGGTGCGGGTGCCGCGTGATGATCACGGGAGGCGACGATGCCGAAGTACGTGTACCGCTTCAGCGAGGGCGGCATGGACCAGAAGGACCTCCTCGGGGGCAAGGGGGCGAACCTCGCCGAGATGAGCCGGCTGGGCCTTCCGGTCCCGCCGGGCTTCACCATCACCACCGAGGCCTGCCGCGCGTACATGCGCGACGGGCACGTCCCGCCGGACCTGCGCGTGGAGGTGACCCTCGCGCTGCGGCAGATGGAGGACTCCCTGGGGCGCAGCCTCGGCGACTTCCACGAGCCGCTGCTCGTCTCCGTCCGGTCGGGCGCCAAGTTCTCCATGCCCGGGATGATGGAGACCGTCCTGAACGTCGGGCTCAACGACGCCTCCGTCCAGGGGCTCATCGAGCTCACCGGCGACGCACGTTTCGCCTGGGACTCCTACCGCCGGCTCATCCAGATGTTCGGCAAGACCGTCCTCGACATCGACGGCGAGCTGTTCTCGCGGGCCTTCGACGACCTCAAGGCCGAGCGCGGTGTCGCCGACGACACCGCGCTGCCCGCCGAGGACCTGCAGGCGCTCGTCGCCACGTACAAGGAGCTCGTCCGGGAGCACGCCGGCCGCGACTTCCCGCAGCACCCGCGCCAGCAGCTCGACATGGCGATCGAGGCGGTGCTCCGCTCCTGGAACACCGACCGCGCCACCCTCTACCGCCGCCAGGAGGGCATCCCCAACGACCTCGGCACCGCTGTCAACGTCCAGGCGATGGTCTTCGGCAACCTCGGCCCGACGTCCGGGACCGGTGTGTGCTTCACCCGTGACCCCTCGACCGGCCACTCGGGCGTCTACGGGGACTACCTGCCCAACGCCCAGGGGGAGGACGTCGTCGCCGGCATCCGCAACACGGTGCCGCTCGCGGAGCTCGAGTCGCTGAACCCGGACGCCTACGCCGAGCTGCGGCAGGCGATGCGCCGCCTCGAGACCCACTACCGCGACCTGTGCGACATCGAGTTCACCATCGAGGACGGCAAGCTGTGGCTGCTGCAGACCCGGGTGGGCAAGCGCACGGCCGGCGCCGCCTTCCGGGTGGCGACCCAGCTCGTCGACGAGGACCTCATCACGATGGACGAGGCGATCGCCCGGGTCACCGGCGCCCAGCTGGCCAAGCTGCTCTTCCCGCAGTTCGACACCGAGGCCGCCACCGAGCTGCTCACCACCGGGATGGCGGCCTCGCCGGGCGCCGCGGTCGGGGAGATCGTCTTCGACAACGCCCAGGCCGTCGAGCGCAGCGAGGCCGGGGCACACGTCATCCTCGTCCGGCGGGAGACCAACCCCGACGACCTCCAGGGCATGATGGTCGCCGCCGGGATCCTCACGGCCCGCGGCGGGAAGACGTCGCACGCGGCCGTCGTCGCCCGGGGGATGGGCACCTGCGCCGTCGTCGGTGCCGACGATCTCGACGTCGACGCCGCCCGCCGCGAGGTCCGCGTCAACGGCCGGGTGCTCGGGGCCGGTGAGACGATCGCCATCGACGGCACGACCGGTGAGGTCTTCCTCGGTGAGGTCCCCGTCGTCGACTCCCCGGTCATGACCTACATCGCCGAGGGACGGGAGGCCGGGCTGGCAGCCGCGCCGGACGAGCAGACCCGCGAGCTCGTCGAGGCCGTGCACCGGATCCTCGTCCACGCCGACGGCGTGCGCAGGCTGCGGGTGCGGGCGAACGCCGACACCGCCGAGGACGCCCGCAACGCCCGTGAGCGTGGCGCCGAGGGCATCGGTCTGTGCCGTACCGAGCACATGTTCCTCGGTGAGCGCCGCGAGCTCATCGAGCGCGTCATCCTCGCCGACGACGACGCCGAGCGCACCGCCGCGCTGGAGGCACTCCTCCCGTACCAGCGGGCCGACTTCATCGACATCCTGCGGGCCATGGACGGCCTGCCCGCGACGATCCGGCTCATCGACCCACCGCTGCACGAGTTCCTGCCCGACCTCACCGAGCTGGCCGTCGAGGTGGCGCTGGCGACGGAGCGGGGCCAGGTGGACGAGCGCCGGGAGCGGCTGCTCACCGCGGTCCGCCGCATGCACGAGTCCAACCCGATGCTGGGTCTGCGCGGCGTGCGCCTCGGGCTCGTCGTCCCGGGGCTCTTCGCGCTCCAGGTGCGCGCCATCGCCCAGGCGACCGCCGAGCTGCGCGCCGAGGGCGCCGACCCGCGGCCGGAGATCATGGTGCCGCTCGTCGGCTCGGTGCGGGAGCTGCAGCTCGTGCGCCAGGAGGCCGAGCGGATCCTCGCCGAGGAGGGCCGGGCGACCGACGTGCTCCTCGACCTGCCGATCGGCTGCATGATCGAGCTGCCGCGCGCGGCGCTCACCGCCCACCGCATCGCCGAGCAGGCGGACTTCTTCTCCTTCGGCACCAACGACCTCACCCAGACGACGTGGGGCTTCTCGCGCGACGACGTCGAGGCCGCGTTCTTCTCCCGGTACCTGGCCAACGGTGTGCTGCGCATCTCCCCGTTCGAGACGATCGACGGGGAGGGGGTGGGCCCGCTCGTGCGGGCCGGCGTGGAGGGTGGCAGGGCGACCAAGCCCCACATGCACATCGGGGTGTGCGGCGAGCACGGCGGTGACCCGGAGTCCATCCACTTCTTCCACGCGGCGGGGCTCGACTACGTCTCCTGCTCGCCCTACCGGGTCCCGGTGGCGAGGCTCGAGGCCGGCCGGGCAGCGGTGCTGACGGGGGAGGACGCGACCGCGTAGTCGTGCGTCAACGGCGCGCGACCGCCAGGGTGGACCACGTGAGAGGAGAGCGATGACTGCGACGGACGGCAGCACCGACCCGGAGGCCCAGCCCCGGCGGGCCCGCCATACGGCGGGCGGCGGAGGACACTCGCCGGGAGCACCGGTCCAGGAGCTGGAGTGGGCGCACACCGGCACCGGCTTCTTCGCCCGACACCTCGACGCGCTGACCGACGCCGAGCTCGCCGAGCCGAGCCTGCTGCCCGGGTGGACGCGAGCGGCCGTCGTGGCCCACGTCGCCTACAACGCGCGTGCCCTGAGCCGGCTCTGCGCGTGGGCACGCACCGGGGTGGAGACGCCCATGTACGCCTCGTTCGAGCAGCGCAACGCCGAGATCGACGAGGGCGCCCGGCTGCCGGCGCAGGAGCTGAGAGAGCTCTTCGGGCGCTCCGCGGACCTCCTCCACGCCGACTGGGACGAGCTCACCGACGACGCCTGGGACGCCGTGGTCCGCACCGCCCAGGGGCGGCCCGTCCCGTGCCGGGAGACGGCCTGGATGCGGAACCGCGAGGTGTGGATCCACGCCGTCGACCTCGACTCCGGCGGCTCCTTCCGTGACCTCCCTCCTGCGGTCGTCGACCGGCTCACCGAGGACGTGCTGGGCGCGTGGCGCGGTCGCGAGGAGGCCGTCGACCTCGTGCTCGCCCCCGACGACCGTGGCGAGCGGATCGTCGTCGGCGCCGGCGAGGGGCCTACCGTGGTCGGGTCGGCGGCGGACCTCGCCCGGTGGCTCACCGGTCGCGACGGCCACCGTCTCGAGTCCAGCACCGGGACGTTGCCCGACCTGCCCCGCTGGCTCTGAGGTGCCGGTCGCCACCGGCCGGGGCAGCGGAACCCGTCGTCCGCGAGCGCGTGACGCGGACGTGTCCCGCGGGGGAGAGTAGGGCCATGGCCGAGCTCGTCACCCACCACGTCCGTGTCCACCCCAGCGCGGACGACCTGCCCCGCGAGCAGCAGCTCGCCTGGAAGATCGCCGAGGTCGCCACCGACCCGGTCGCCGTCCCCGACGACGTCACCGAGATGGTCGTCAACCGGGTCATCGACAACGCCGCGGTCGCGACCGCCTCGCTCACCCGCAGCCCCGCGGTGGCGGCACGGGCGCAGGCGCAGGCCCACCCGTACCGGCCCGGGGCCACCGTCCTCGGCCTGGAGGTGGGCGAGCGGGTGAGCCCGGAGTGGGCGGCCTGGGCCAACGGCGTTGCGGTCCGCGAGCTCGACTACCACGACACCTTCCTCGCGGCCGACTACTCCCACCCGGCCGACAACATCCCCCCGATCCTCGCTGTCGCGCAGCACGTCGCCGCGCGCAGGGGGCTGAGCGGGGCCGACGTCGTCCGGGCCGTCGCGACCGGCTACGAGATCCAGGTCGACCTGGTGCGGGCGATCAGCCTGCACAGGCACAAGATCGACCACGTCGCCCACCTCGGTCCGTCCGCAGCCGCCGGCATCGGCACGCTGCTCGGCCTCGACGCCGAGACGATCTTCCACGCCGTCGGGCAGGCCCTGCACACGACGACGGCCACCCGCCAGTCCCGCAAGGGGGAGATCTCCACGTGGAAGGCCCACGCACCGGCCTTCGCCGGGAAGGTCGCCGTCGAGGCCGTCGACCGCGCCATGCGGGGCCAGACGTCGCCCACCCCCATCTACGAGGGCGAGGACGGTGTCATCGCCTGGCTGCTCGACGGACCCGGCGCCCACTACGAGGTGCCGCTGCCCGCGCCGGGTGCGCCGAAGCTGGCGATCCTCGACACCTACACCAAGGAGCACTCCGCGGAGTACCAGTCGCAGGCGCTCATCGACCTCGCCAGGCGGCTCCACCGCGAGCGCCCCGAGCTGCGCGACCCGGCGACCATCGCCTCGATCGTCATCCACACCTCCCACCACACGCACCACGTCATCGGCTCGGGGGCGAACGACCCGCAGAAGTACGACCCGACGGCGTCGCGGGAGACCCTGGACCACTCGATCCCGTACATCGTCGCCGTCGCGCTGCAGGACGGTGCGTGGCACCACGTCGACTCCTACCTGCCGGAGCGGGCGGCGCGGCCCGACACGGTCGAGCTGTGGCGCAAGGTGACGACGGCCGAGGACCCGGAGTGGACTCGGCGCTACCACTCCACCGACCCGGCCGAGAAGGCGTTCGGCGGCCGGGTCGAGGTCACCCTGACCGACGGCTCACGGGTGGTCGAGGAGATCGCCGTCGCCGACGCCCACCCGCTCGGGGCCCGCCCGTTCGGGCGGGAGCAGTACGTCGCGAAGTTCCGCACCCTGGCCGACGGCGTGCTCGAGCCGGCGGAGGTCGAGCGTTTCCTCGACGTCGCCCAGCGGCTGCCCGAGCTCACCGCGGAGGAGCTGGGCGGGCTCACCGTCACCGCACCGGCCAGCCTGCTCGCCTCCGTCACCGCCCCCGAGGGGATCTTCTGATGCTCCACGCCACCACCCCCGCCCACGAGAAGCGCGCCGCGCTGCGCGAGCGCCTCGCGGGCAACGACCTCCTGCAGCTGCCCGGCGCGTTCAACCCGCTGTCCGCCCGGCTCATCGAGGAACAGGGCTTCGACGGCGTCTACATCTCCGGTGCCGTCCTGTCCGCGGACCTCGGGCTGCCCGACATCGGGCTCACGACGCTGAGCGAGGTCGCCGCGCGCAGCGGCCAGATCGCGCGGGTCACCGAGCTGCCCGCGCTCGTCGACGCGGACACCGGCTTCGGGGAGCCGATGAACGTCGCCCGCACCGTGCAGGTCCTCGAGGACGCCGGTGTCGCCGGGCTGCACATCGAGGACCAGGTCAACCCCAAGCGCTGCGGTCATCTGGACGGCAAGCAGGTGGTCGGCGAGACGACGGCGCTGCAGCGCATCCGCGCCGCGGTCGACGCCCGGCGCGACCCCGGCATGCTCGTCATGGCCCGCACCGACGTCCGCGCCGTCGAGGGCTTCGCGGCCGCCGTCGACCGGGCCAGGGCGCTCGTCGACGCCGGTGCCGACGCGATCTTCCCCGAGGCGATGCGCACGCTGGAGGAGTTCGCGGCCGTCGCTGCCGCCGTCGACGTCCCCGTCCTCGCGAACATGACCGAGTTCGGCAAGTCCGAGCTGTTCACCGCCTCCCAGCTCGCCGACGTGGGCGTGCGGATGGTCATCTACCCCGTCTCCCTGCTCCGGCTCGCCATGGGGGCCGCCGAGCGAGGGTTGCAGACCCTGCGCCGGGACGGCACGCTGCAGGCCGAGGTCGGGTCCATGCAGACCCGGGCGAGGCTGTACGAGCTGCTCGACTACCCGGCGTACGCGCACTTCGACGAGGACGTCTTCAACTTCACCATCTGACCGCACAGCGCAAGGGAGTGAGCACATGAGCGAAGAGATCCGCAAGGGCCTGGTCGGCGTCGTCGCCGACACCACCGCGATCTCGAAGGTCAATCCCGAGACGAACTCACTGCTCTACCGCGGCTACCCCGTCCAGGAGCTCGCGGAGCACTGCACCTTCGAGGAGGTCGCCTACCTCCTGTGGCACGGCGAGCTGCCGACACAGCTGGAGCTCACCGCGATGGAGGGTGAAGGGCGGGCCCAGCGCGCCATGGACGACCGGGTGCGGGCCGCCGTCGACCTCGTCCCGACGACGGCGCACCCCATGGACGTGGTCCGCACCGCCGTCAGCGTCATCGGGGCCAACGACCCGCGGGCGGAGGACCGCTCGAGCGACTACTCCAAGGCCGTCAGCCTGCTCAGCCAGATCCCGGCCGTCATCGCCTACGACCAGCGCCGCCGCCGCGGGCAGCAGCTGGTCCCACCCCGCGAGGACCTCGGCTTCGTGGAGAACTTCCTCAACATGACCTTCGGCGAGGTCCCCGACGACGTCGTCGTCGACGCCTTCCAGGTCTCCCTCATCCTCTACGCCGAGCACTCCTTCAACGCCTCGACGTTCACCGCGCGGGTCATCACCTCGACGCTCGCGGACCTCTACTCCGCCGTCGTCGGCGCGATCGGGGCACTCAAGGGGACGCTGCACGGCGGGGCGAACGAGGCCGTCATGCACGTCTTCGACGAGATCGGCGAGGCGTCGCGGGCGGAGGAGTGGCTGGACGCGGCGCTCGCCGAGAAGCGCAAGATCATGGGCTTCGGCCACCGGGTGTACAAGAAGGGCGACTCGCGGGTGCCGACGATGAAGGCGGCGCTGGACCGGCTCGTGGAGCACTACGACCGGCCCGACGTGCTCGCGCTCTACGACGCGCTCGAGCACGCGATGGTTGCCCGCAAGGACATCCGGCCCAACCTCGACTACCCCTCCGGCCCGGCCTACCACCTCATGGGTTTCGACACCCCGACGTTCACGCCCCTGTTCGTCGCCGCGCGGGTCGTGGGGTGGACCGCGCACGTCATGGAGCAGGCCGCGGACAACGCGCTCATCCGCCCGTTGTCCGACTACAGCGGGCCGGACGAGCGGCACCTGCCGGCGTAGCGAAGCTGCCGTCGTGGCGCGCAGCCGGCGCACCGCGGGACGACCTGTCGATCCGAACACCTGGAGGCCCCATGTCGACGTCACCGCGAGCGGTGAGCGATCTGCTCGACCTCGACGACGCGTTCTCGTCCGAGGAGCGTGCCCTGCGGGACGGGGTCCGCGAGTTCGTCGACCGTCGGATCCGCCCGAACATCGCACGCTGGTACGAGGACGCGGTCTTCCCGCGGGAGATCGTCCCCGAGATGGCCGAGCTCGGGCTCCTCGGCATGCACCTCGAGGGCTATGGCTGTGCGGGGCGCAGCGCCGTCGAGTACGGCCTGGCGATGCAGGAGCTCGAGGCGGGGGACTCCGGCCTGCGCACCTTCGTCTCGGTCCAGGGGTCGCTCGCGATGTCCGCCATCGCCACGTGGGGCAGCGAGGAGCAGAAGCAGCGGTGGCTGCCGGGTATGGCCGCGGGTGAGCTCATCGGCTGCTTCGGTCTCACCGAGCCGAGCGCGGGTTCGGACCCGGGCTCGATGGTGACCCGGGCAGTGCGCGACGGCGAGGGGTGGGTGCTCACGGGCGTCAAGCGGTGGATCGGGCTTGCCTCGATCGCGGACGTCGCCGTCATCTGGGCCAAGGCCGACGACGGCGCGGGCGAGCGGGTGCGCGGGTTCCTCGTGCCGACGAGCAGTGCCGGGTTCACCGCCACCCCCATCGAGCCGAAGCTCTCCATGCGGGCCTCGATCCAGTGCGACATCACCCTCCGGGACGTCCGGCTGCCGGCTGACGCGGTCCTCCCCGGTGGGGCCGGCCTCAAGGGACCCTTCAGCTGCCTCAACGAGGCGCGGTACGGCATCGTCTGGGGCGTCCTCGGAGCCGCCCGGGACAGCTTCGACGCCGCCCTCGCCTACTCCCGGGAGCGGCTGCAGTTCGACAAGCCGCTCGCCGCCTACCAGCTCACGCAGGACAAGCTCGTGCGGATGGCCCTGGAGATCCAGAAGGGCCAGCTGCTCGCACTGCGCATCGGCCGGCTCAAGGACGCCGGGCGCCTCGAGCGGCACATGATCTCGGTCGGCAAGCTCAACAACTGCCGGATCGCGATCGACGTCGCGCGGGAGGCGCGCACGATCCTCGGCGGCAACGGGATCACCATCGACCACTCACCGCTCCGGCACGCGAACAACCTCGAGTCCGTGCGCACGTACGAGGGCACCGACGAGGTCCACACCCTCGTCGTCGGCGAGCACCTCACCGGCCACGCTGCCTATCGCTAGCACTGCGGGTCGGGTGGGGCGCTGCTGATCATGTGGCGGTACGAGCACGGCGACCATTGACGGAGAGCATGAATTGAAGCATCGTGCAGAGTAAGGTCGTGCGTCTACGAACAAGTCGCCTCCGGGGTGGCTCGGACTGAAGGGAACTCAATGCTGAGAATCGGGTACAAGGCGTCGTCGGAGCAGTTCGGTCCGGCGGAGCTCGCCGACTACGTCGTGCTGGCAGAGCAGGCCGGCTTCGAGTCGGCCTTCATCTCCGACCACTTCCAGCCGTGGCGGCACGACGGCGGACACGCCCCGGCCTCGCTGCCCTGGCTGGGCGCAGTCGGCGCACGGACGGAGCGGATCGTCCTGGGGACCTCGGTGCTCACGCCGACGTTCCGCTACCACCCGGCCGTCATCGCCCAGGCCTTCGCCACCCTCGGCTGCCTCTTTCCCGACCGGGTGATCCTCGGGGTCGGGACGGGGGAGTCGCTCAACGAGTCGGCGCTGGGCCTTCCCTGGCCGGCGGGAAAGGAGCGCCTCGCGCGCCTCCGCGAGGCCGTCGACCTCATCCGGCAGCTGTGGGCGGGTGAGCGCGTGACCTTCGAGGGCACGTACTACCAGACGGACAACGCCACCATCTACGACCGACCCGAGCGGCAGGTGCCGATCTACATCGGCGCGTCGGGGCCGATCGCGACCCGCTTCGCGGGCCGCGTGGGCGACGGCTTCATCACGACGTCGGGCAAGGCGCCCGAGCTCTACACCGACAAGCTGCTGCCCGCGCTCGGCGACGGTGCCCAGCAGGCCGGCCGGTCGCTGGACGACCTCGACCTGCTCATGGAGGTCAAGGTGTCCTTCGACCCGGATCGTGAGCGGGCGATGCGCGACACCCGGCACTGGGCGGCACTGGCCCTGACGCCGGAGGAGAAGACCGGCGTGGAGGACCCGATCGAGATGCAGCGGCTCTCCGACGCGCTGCCGCTGGAACGCGCCGCGTCACGCTGGATCGTCTCCGACGACCCCGACGAGCACGTCGAACGGATCAAGACCTACGTGGACCTGGGCTTCCGCCACCTCGTCTTCCACGCCCCGGGTCCCGACCAGGCGCGCTTCATCGAGCTCTACGGCGAGGAGGTCATCCCGCGCCTGCGCCGCCTCACCGCGGACTGAGCGACCCGGGACACACGAAGGGCTCGGCACCCCACGGGTGCCGAGCCCTTCGCGTCCGTCAGCGGGCCGTGACCTGCGCGAGCAGCTCGTCCGGGGAGACCCCCAGCGTGGCCGCGGCCTCCTGGCGCGACGCCTCGCTCTGGCGCGCGTACAGCTCGAACGGGTCGGAGAGCTCGCGTCCGATCGCGCCCGACATCCAGTCCGCGTCGCGGGCCACGCCCTCCTGGGTCGCGTCCTTGGACCCGTCGTCGGTGAGGTTGGACTGGAAGATGCCGGCTGCCGAACGCGGCAGGAAGTCCTCGTAGACGATCGGCTCGGGGACCGCCGTGCCGTTCTCGACGGCGTAGGTGAAGTAGGCGAGCCCACGTGCGGCCAGCTCCGCCTCCGTCGTCGGGAACTCGCGGCGCCACACCTCGAGCTTCACCTCGGTGCGGGCGGCGGAGTCCAGTCCGGCGGCGCGCTCGTCGACCTCGGCGATCGCCCGGTCGTAGATGGCCCGGCCCGCGGGGGTCAGGGCGATGCCGCGTGCCTCGACCTCGCCGAAGCGCACCCGGAGCGACGAGGTCTCGACCGTGCCGTCCGGCATCCGGAAGGCGCGGGGCTCGGCGAGGGCGCGGAAGGAGGTCTGCCGGAGCAGGACGTCGGGCCCCTCCCACCGCGGCGGTCCCTGGATGTCGTCGATCATCGTGATCCCCTGGGCCTCCATCCGGGCGTAGAGGTCGTCGATGTCCAGCACGCGTGGCGTGAGGTGGTTGACGTGCGTGCTCGGCACCCCGCCGATGTCGGCGGCGACCGCGGAGACCGCCTCCAGCTCGTCGTACCAGGCGCGGTCGACCGGCTCGCGGGAGAGCTCGAAGGCTGCGGTGGCGAGCTCGAGGAAGCGGTCGGCGTCCGTCCGTGAGAGACCGTCGTCGGCCTCCGCACGCTCCGCGATGGTCATGAGCTCGGGCGGGAAGATCTCCCGGGCGTCGAGGAAGTTCTCCAGCCGCTGCTGCAGGTCGGCCGAGAAGAAGCGGCGGTCCGACGGGGTGAGCATCGAGGTGAAGACGCGGAAGGGGTTGCGGGCGAGCTCCTCCGCCTCGAGCGGGCGGAACGCCGTCGAGATGACCGGCACCGCGGCGCTGGTCGCGGCCTCGCGCAGGTCGTAGAAGCCCACGGGGTACATCCCCATCGCGCCGAAGATCGTGGCGACCTGCGCCATCTCGCGCGGCGTGCCGAGGCGGATCGCTCCGTGGCGCTCAGCGGTCACGCGGTCGATGCTGCCCAGGCGCTCGGCGTCGGCGCCGATCGTGGCGACGACATCGGCGTTGACGGCGTGCGACACCTCGAGGAGCGTCGTGTAGGCGGGCACCTCCTTGCCGTACATGTCGGAGAGGCTGCGTGCGAACGCGGCCCGGAGCTGCCATGGCTGGACGTCGGTCATCGGTCGCCTGCTTTCTGTGTGAGGTGTCGCGGACGGGTCAGACGAGGGCTGGGGTGAGGGGGCGCCAGACGGCGGACTGGCGCGGCGGGGGCGTCTGCTCGCTACGCCCGTCGACGAGCGGGACGCCGTCGACCATGACGGTCGCGATGCCCGGTAGGTCGCCGAGGGCGAAGCACTCGAGGGCGTCGTCGGCGCGGGAACCGGTGATGGGACCGAGCAGCACGAGGTCCGCGGGGCGGCCGGGCGCGAGGACGCCGACGTCCAGGCCGTGGGCGCGGGCGGTCGTGCCCGTGGCCGCGGCGACCGCGTCCTCGGGGGCGACGTCGCACATCGAGGCGAGCAGGCAGATGTTGCGCAGCATGCCGCGCGGGATGACACCGGTGCCGCCGGGGGTGTCGGTCCCGAGCGTGAGGCGGGAGAGCTCGTCGCGGGCGGCGAGCCGCTCGACGACGAAGGAGGTGGCGCGGTAGTTCATCGAGCTGCACACCTCGAGGGCGGTCTCGGGCAGGTCCTCGACCACCCTGGCCATGTCCTCGTCCGTCATGGGGATGGGGCCGCCGGAGATGTGCCCGACGATGTCCGGCCCGACGGCTGCGACGACGTCGAAGCCCGCGACGCGGCTCGAGCCGGAGCGCGAGACGCCCCCGGAGTGCATCTTGACGGTCATGCCGCGCTCGCGGCACCACTGGAGGTACCGGGAGACCTCGCCGGTGTGGAGCAGGCTCCAGTCGTAGAAGATGAACTTGGCCTGGGTGACGCCCTCGGCGGCCAGTCGGTCGAAGTGCTCCTCGGTCATCCCGGGGACGAGCAGCACCGTGCCGGCGACGGCCTTGACGCCGGACGGTCGCATCCGGGCGGTCGTGTGCCGCGACACGGTGGCGATCGAGACGACGAGCTCCGGGGTGAGTGCGGTGAAGTCGAGCCCCGGGATGTGCAGCTCCCCCGCGGAGACCATCGTCGTCGTCCCGCCGTGGAGGTAGTTGTGGATCCATCCCGTCGCGTTCTGCGCCGGCGTCCACTCCCCGAAGGTGGGGTGGACGTGCCCGTCGACGAGCCCGGGGATCACCGTGAGGCCGCCCGCGTCGAGGACCCGGTCCGGGGCGGTGGCGTCGACACCGACGCCTGCGACCATGCCGTCCTCGATGAGGAGGGTGGTGTCCCGCACGGTCGGTGCCCCGAGCTCGCCGGTGACGAGGGTGCCGATGGATTCGATGAGGGTCTTCATGGTGTGTCACTTCCGTCGTTGGTCACGCGGGTGCAGGCCCGCCCCGATGGCGCCGACGTCATCGGGACGACCGACGTAGCGAGCGCCCGAGCGACCAGCCGAAGAGCGCGCCGGCCAGGGTGGCGGCGGCCAGGGGCGCCGCCGAGGCGAGAGGGGGGCGGAGGGGGTCGGCCGGCGACGGGGCCGGGCGACCGGCCGCCGGGGTGTCCGCGGGGCCGTCGGGACCCGCCTCGACCAGGGCGCCGATCCGCTTGGCGACCTGCTTGACGATGCGTCCGGAGACCTGGGTGATGAGTCCGGATCCGAACTGGGCGACCTTCCCGCCGAGCTGCATCGTCGTGGCGATGGTGATCGTCGTCCCCGCCGGTGACGGCGACGCGCTGACCGCCATGGTGGCCTCGACCGTGCCCTGACCGGCGGCGTCCTCGGCCCGGATCTGCACGGTCATGCGGCGGCCCGGGTCGTCACGTTCGACGACCGTCGCCACCCCGCTCATCCCCATGGCTATGGGGCCCACCTTGATCTGGACCCGGCCGTGGTAGGTGTCTCCGTCGCGCGACTCGATGACGGCGCCGGGCAGGCACAGGGCGATCTGCTCCAGGTCCCCCACGGTGCGCCAGGCCACGCCAGGCTCGGCCGCCACATCGAAGGTGTTGCTGAGTTCCACGTCTGCGCCTTCTGCATTGGTTGTACGCCCACGAACGATATGCACGGTCGGCGTCGGCTCTCCGTCGAGACCTGCGGTGGGGTGGGCGGGTGACCCGTCCGTGGCGTCAACCTACCGCATGGCCCGGATGATGGGAACACTTCGCTCGAGACGGCCCACCTCGACGGTGGTGACCGTTGCGCTGAGCGTCCGGGGATGGCAGGGTGCAGGTCACACGTGTACGGACAGATTGTTCCGACTGCTCGACATCGGATAGCGTCCGTGCTGGCTCAACCGACACAAAGGGGTAGTGACTGTGCTGACCAAGGGAGTCGGGCTCTTCCCGACGGAGTCCGTCGAGACCATGCGTTCCTACGTCCAGCTGTCGGAGTCGCTGGGCTACGACAGCGTGTGGTTCGGAGACTCCCAGAACATCTGGCGGGAGTCCTCCCTCACGATGGGGGCCGCCGCCGTCGGCACGGAGCGCATCACCTTCGGGACCGGCGTGACGAACGCGTCCACCCGCCACCTGTCGGTGCTGGCGTCCTTCTGGGCCACGCTGAACGAGTACACCGGCGGGCGGGCCCGGCTCGGGATCGGAACCGGTGACTCGTCGCTGCGGACCATGGGTCTGAAGCCGCAGAAGCTCGCCGAGCTGGAGAAGTCGGTCGCGGACCTGCGCACGCTGTTCGCGGGCGGTGAGGTCGTCGAGGAGTCCAGCGGGGCGTCCTTCCACCTCGGCTGGATGCCCGAGCCGCAGCACGTGCCGATCTACATCGCCGCCTCGGCGCCCAAGATCCTCAAGCTCTCGGGACGGATCGCCGACGGCGTCGTCGTCCTCGTGGGCACCGCGCCCGAGTTCATCGAGGCCGCGCTCAAGACCATCGAGTCGGGGGCGAAGGAGGCGGGCAAGTCGCTGTCGGACGTCCATATCGTCCTGTGGACGCCGACGGCGATCAACGACGACAGCACCGAGGCGCGTGACCTCGTCCGCGCCCACGTGTCCCGGGTGGCCATCCGTCCCCTCCCGGCGCCGATCGACCCGTCGCTGCAGGCGGCGGTCGACCGGATCAAGGAGACGTACAACTACTACGAGCACATGAACACCGAGGCCACGCACGCCGACCTCGTGCCGGACGAGCTCGTCGACCTCTTCGCCCTCGCCGGCACGCCGGACGAGTGCGCCGACAGGCTGCGCGAGATCAAGGGCCTCGGGGTGGACCAGGTGTCGATCGTGCCCTTCGTGCGCCCCGGGGAGAGCAAGGAGCCGACCATCCGCGCGTTCTCCGAGATCATGGACAGGATCTGACCGTGGAGTTCCCGCCGCCGGGCAGCCCTGCCCCCGGGGCACCGCCGCCCCTGCGCGCACGGGGCGGGCAGCGCCCGCCGGCCGCGGTTGCCGCACCGGCGGCCGCGGTGACGCCCGTTGCCCCAGCGACGGGGCCGACCGGCCAGCGGGCGGACCTGTCGGCGTTCGCGCTGGCCGGAGCGCTGCTCGGCGCGGCCGTGGGCCTCTGGATGGAACGGAGGTGGGGGCGGTGACGGCGGAGGCGATCAGCACCGAGGAGGCGCCGACGCCGAGGGCCGCCTACTCGCAGGCGGTGCGGCGGGGTCCGCTCCTGTTCCTCTCCGGCCAGGTGGGCACCGACCCGCGCACCGGGAGGCTGGTGAGCGAGAACGTCGCCGAGCAGACGCGCCAGACCCTGGCGAACCTCGGTGCCGTGCTCGCCGCCGCGAACTCCTCGTGGTCCGACGTCGTGTCCGTCCGCGTCTACCTCGTGGACCAGGCCGACTACCGGGAGATGAACGCCGTCTACGACGCTGCCATGGTCCGGCCCTACCCGGCGAGGACGACCGTCTACTGCGGGCTCAACCCCGGCAACAGGGTGGAGATGGACCTCGTCGCCGTTGTCGACCAGCCTGCCACCAGGCCGACGTAAATTCTGTGTAAATTGTTTGACGACGTACCTTCCGTCCACTCCGAACTGTGGGTACGGTGACGGCATCGAAGGCGCCACCAGTCGCGCGGAGACCTGAAGATCAAGGCTAGAGCCCCACAAAGGCCGCCCTTGACAAGAGCGGAGCAGCACACCAGTGTTCTCCGGAAGTCCTTTCTATACATACAGTTCCGAGCGTCCCACCGTCGGGCCGCCAACTGGAGGAACAGCCATGACGCGCACCACACGCCCCACGTCCATCCTCACCTTGGGTGCCCTCGGCGCCCTCGCCGTCTCCCTGGCCGCCTGTGGCGCCGACGCGGCGAGCGGCGGCGAGCAGACCGAGCAGCTCACCATCTCCGCCACCGGTGTCGACAACCTGCCCTTCATGGCGATGCTCCAGGCGGGCATCGACAAGGGCTGGTTCGAGGAGGAGGGTGTGGACGTCTCGCTCTACTCCGCGAGCGGCGGCGGGAACACCCTGCGCGTCGTCACCAGCGGGGATGCCGACATGGCGATCTCGGGCAGCACCTCCATCGTGCTCGCGAGCCAGCAGCCCGACTCCAACCTCACGGTCATCGCGCCGTGGTTCCAGGTCAACGACTTCTCCTGGATCGCCCCGGAGGGCACCGAGCTGGGCGAGGGGGCGGTCCTCGGGTTCAGCTCGGCGGGCTCCTCCACCGAGCTCGTCACCAAGAACATCGAGCTCGCGATGGACGGCATCACCACCCAGGCCGTCGGTGGCGAGGGCGACAACTGGACCGCGGCGCGTGCCGGGCAGATCACCGCGGGCTGGGCCATGCAGCCCTTCATCGCGGACAAGGTGCTCAACGAGGGCGCGGAGGTCCTGCTCAACTCGCGCGACGTCATCGGTGACCTGCCCGCCGACCTCGTCGCGGTGAACGACGAGTACGCCGAGGCGAACCCGGAGAACCTCCGGGCGTTCTTCCGGGCCGTCGAGCGGATCAACGAGTGGATCGTCTCCGACCCGGAGGGTGCCGCCGCCGACCTGGCGCCGCTGCTCAACGTCTCGGAGGAGGTCATGGTCGAGGCGATGGAGCTGACGCCGGACCTCGAGAAGGCCTACTCGCTCGACATCGACCCGGCGATCCTGGAGAACCTCTCCGAGCTCATGGTCAACGCGGGACAGATCGAGGAGCCCATCGACTGGGCCACCGTCCTGGACCAGCAGTACCTGCCCGAGGACGCACAGACCGATCTGTGACGACCACCGAACGAACCGGAAGGCCGACACCAATGAGTGACGCCGGAATCAGGATCACCGACGTCGGGGTGAAGTTCCCCTCCGCGCGAGGGACCGTCACCGCTGTCGAGAACGTGAACCAGCACATCCCCGCGAGCAGCTTCGTCTCGATCGTGGGACCGAGCGGATGCGGGAAGTCCACGTTGCTGTCCGTCATCGCGGGTCTGCAGAAGCCGACCTCCGGAGAGGTGAACGTCCACGGTCGCACCGTGACGGGACCGGACAAGAACATCGGCTTCGTGTTCCAGGAGGACTCGACGCTGCCGTGGCGCGACGTCGAGGAGAACGTGCGCTTCGCCATGCAGATGGGCGGCGTCTCCAAGCAGGACCAGCGGCGCCGGGCGCAGGACGCCATCGACCTCGTCGGTCTCACCGGCTTCGAGCACGCCTACCCCGCGACGCTGTCCGGCGGTATGCGCCAGCGCGTGGCACTGGCCCGCACGCTGGCGATGGAGCCGAACGTCGTGCTCATGGACGAGCCCTTCGCCGCGCTCGACCAGCAGACCCGCATCTTCCTCGGCGCCGAGGTCCGTCAGATCTGGTCGCGCACCCATCAGACCGTCGTGTTCGTGACGCACGACATCGGTGAGGCGATCCTGCTCTCGCAGCAGGTCTGGGTCATGTCCTACCGCCCCGGCACGATCATCGACGTCATCGACGTCGACCTGCCGGAGGAGCGTGACGCGTCCATCGTCTCGACGCACGAGTTCAACGAGCTCAACAACAGGATCTGGACCTCCCTGCAGGCCGAGTCGATGCGTGGCTTCGAGCAGCAGGAGAAGTCGGCATGAGCACGGCCACCGCTGCGCCCAGGCTCCGGCTGGACCCCCGGAACTCCGCGGTCAGCGCGATCGGCACGACCGCCGTCGTGCTGCTCGTCGCGCTCGTGCTCGAGGTCGGGGCGCGGGCGGACTGGTGGACGGTGGTCCCGGCCGTCTCCACGATCCTCGTCGGGGTCGGCGAGATCGTCCGTGACCCGCAGTTCTGGACCGACGCCTCCCGCACGGGGCTCGAGGTGGGGGTCTCGCTCGTCTTCGGCTCCCTGTTCGGGCTCCTCGCCGGCATCGTGTTCTGGAAGCTGCCCGCGGTGGGCCGGGCCTTCGAGCCCTATCTCGTCGCGCTCTACGCGGTGCCGCTCGCGCTGTTCTACCCGTTCATGATCGTGCTCGTCGGGATCAACGTGTGGTCGGTCATCATCCTCGCCACGCTCATGGCGGCGATCCCGATGGCGCTCAACACGGGCGTCGGGCTGGCGGCGATGCGTCCCGTCTACACCAAGCTCGCACGCTCCCTGGACCTGAACCAGCGGCAGCTGATGTTCTCCGTCGCGCTGCCCGCCGCCGGTCCCTACCTCGTCGCCGGGCTCCGGATGGCCCTCGTGTACTCGCTCATCGGTTGCGTGGCCATGGAGTTCGTCACCGCGCAGGCCGGCCTGGGGTACCGCATCCGCTACCTCTACGAGATCTTCGACGACGTCGGGATGTACGCCTACATCGCCGTCGTCCTGCTCATCTCCGTGGCGCTCACGGTCGTGCTGCTGCCGATCGAGCGCCTCATCCTCCGTGGGCGGGTGACGTCATGACCACCCCGAACATCGCGGTGTCCCGCTCCCGCACCTGGAACTTCCCGCGGGTGAGGCTCTCCCGCCACGGCGTCGGCCCCGTCGTGCTGGCACTCCTCGTCCTGGTCGTGTGGTGGGTGTCCTCGGGACTGTCCTTCGTCATCCCCGGGCCGGGGGAGACGCTCGCCGAGCTCGGCGCCAACCTCTCCGACGCGAACTACCGTGTCGACCTCTCCCGGACGGCGGTCGCCACGGTCCAGGCCTTTGCGATCGGGGCAGCGATCGGCTTCCTCCTCGGCCTGCTCGTCGGGTTCTCCGACTGGGCCAAGGCACTGTTCGAACCGATCCTCGTCGCCTTCAACGGGATCCCGAAGATCGTCCTGTACCCGGTGCTGCTCCAGCTCTTCAGCCTGAGCGGCGGCAAGGTCGCCATGGGCGTGCTCTTCGCGCTCTTCCCCGTGTTCGTCAACGTCGCCACGGGCGTGCGCGAGCTGCCCCGCGTGTACTGGAAGCTGGCGCTCTCGGCCCAGGCCTCCCGCTGGCAGCGGCTGATCCACATCGTGCTGCCGGGCATCCGCAAGCCGCTGCTCACCGGAGTGCGGCTCTCGGTCAGCCTGGCGATGTCCGGCGTCGTGCTCTCGGAGTTCTTCGCCACGGACCGCGGCCTGGGACGGGTCGTCCTGCAGGCCTTCAGCCAGGCGCAGTACCCGACGATGGTTGCCACCCTCATGCTGCTCGTCACGACGGCCTTCGTCATCTCGATGGCCTTGTGGAACCTGGAGAAGAAGATCCGGTGACGGATGCCCCGCTGGTCGGCCGCTCGGTCTCCCGACGGGAGGACCGCCGCTTCCTCACGGGACGCGGCAGGTACCTCGCCGACGGGACGGCCGGCGGCCACCACGTGGCCTTCGTGAGGTCGCGCGAGGCCGCCGCGGTCATCCACGACGTCGACGTGACACACGCCCTCGCGGTGCCCGGCGTCGTGGGGGTCTACGGTGCGCGGGACCTCGGTCTGGCGCAGAACCGGATCGAGGTCCTCACCCGACCGTCGCCCGAGTTCGCCGAGGCTGCCGGCTTCGAGATGGTCGGCCAGCACATCCCCGTCCTTGCCGAGGACCGGGTCAGCTACGTCGGCCAGCCGATCGCCGTCGTCGTCGCGCACGACCGGTACAGCGCCGAGGACGGGGTCGAGCGCGTGCGGGTGAGCTACGAGGCACGCCCACCCGTCGTCGACGCCGAGGAGGCGCTCGCACCGGGGAGCCCCACGGTGCACCCGGAGCTGCCCGGGAACGAGGCCGGACGCCTGGCGATCGAGTTCGGGGACACCGAGCTCCCGGCGGACGCGGTCACCGTCCAGAGCCGCTACCGCGTGGGCCGGCACGGTGCCGTCCCGATGGAGACTCGCGGCGTGCACGCCTGGTTCGACCCGCAGCGCGGACGTATCGGGCTGCGCACCTCGACGCAGATCCCCCACATGGTCCGGCAGGCCGTGTGCGGGGCGCTCGGCGTGGAGGTCGACGAGGTGCACGTCGCCGTCCCGGACGTCGGTGGGGGGTTCGGCTCCAAGGCGAACGTCTACGCGGAGGAGGTCGCGCTCGCCGCGGTCGCTCGACACACCGGACTCGAGGTCGCCTGGGTGGAGGACCGGCACGAGAACCTCACCGCGGCCGCGCAGGGCCGCGACCAGGTCCACGACGCGCGGCTGACCGTCGACCCGCAGGGCCGCATCCTGCGCTGGGAGGACGACTTCGTCGTCGACATCGGGTCCGGCAGCCTGTGGGTGGGCGGCATCGTCGCCAACACCGGCATCCACCTGCTCGGCCCCTACCGCGTCCCGGCCGCCCGGATCACCGGTCGTGCGGCCGTGACCAACAAGTGCATCGTCGCCCAGTACCGCGGTGCGGGACGGCCCGAGGCCGCCTTCGTGCTCGAGCGCAGCCTCGACGCCGCCGCCGCGGCGGTGGGCATCGGTCCCGAGGAGATCCGGCGTCGCAACCTGCTGCGCGCCGAGGACATGCCCTACGCCCGGCCGCTGCCCTACCGCGACGGCGTGCCGATCGCCTACGACGGCGGCGACTACCTCGCCTGCCTCGACGCCGTCGTCGAGATGCTGCCCCGGTCGGCCACTGCCGAGTACGCCGCGGAGCACCCCGGTCTGCGCATCGGCTACGGCGTGGCGAGCTACATCGAGGCGACCGGCCGCGGTCCGTGGGAGGCGGCGCGGGTGCGCCTCGACGCGACCGGCCGGTTCGTCGTCACGTCCGGCGCGGCCTCCGCGGGGATGTCGCACGAGACCTCCTTCTCCCAGGTTGCTGCGGACGCCCTCGAGGTGCCCTTCGACCTCGTGCGGTACAGCCGGGCGGACACCGACCTGCTCGAGTACGGCGTGGGCTCCTTCGCCAGCAGGTCCGCCATCCTCGCCGGGTCCGCGATCCACCTCGCCGGCCGAGAGCTGCTCGCCCGTGCCACCGCCGTCGTCGCAGAGCTCACCGGAGCCGACGTCACCTACGAGGCGGGGACCTTCACCGCCGACGGCCGCCGGCTGACCTGGCACGACGTCGCGGTGGCACTCGGTCCCGGGGGCCACGGGGAGAACCTCGGCGCGCCGCTCGACGTCACTCACGTCTACCGCCCCCGCACCGTCACGTGGACGATGGGCGTGCACGCCGCGATCGTCGGGGTCGAGCCGCGCAGCGGCGTCGTGCGGGTGCTGGACTACGCCGTCGCCCACGAGGGCGGCGCCGAGATCAACCCGCTGGTCGTCGCCGGACAGATCTCCGGCGGGGTGGCCCAGGGCATCGGTGGTGCGCTCACCGAGGAGTTCACCTACGGCGCGGACGGCCAGCCGCAGTCGACGACCTTCCTCTCCTACCAGCTGCCCTCCAGCCACGAGGTGCCGCGCGTGCGCATCCGGCACCTCGCCGTCGAGACGCCGGAGAACCCCATCGGCGTCCGCGGGGCAGGCGAGAGCGGCACCATCGCGGCCTACCCGGCGGTGGCCTCCGCGGTCGACGACGCGGTCGGGCCCGCCCTCCACGTCCGGTCCACCCCGATCTCGCCCGCCGAGGTTCGGCGGGCCCTGCGCTCGAGGAGCACGTCGTGAAGCCCGCGGCCTTCGACTACGTCCGCGCCCGGTCCGTGACGGAGGCGCTCACGGCGCTCGCGACCCCCGGTGCCAAGGCCCTCGCCGGCGGGCAGAGCCTCGTCACGCTGATGAACATGCGCCTGGCCCGACCCGAGCTCGTCGTCGACATCGGAGGCCTGCGGGAGCTCGCGCGCTCCTTCGACGACGACGGACAGGTCGTCCTCGGCGCGCTCCTCACCCACCGCGAGCTCGTCGAACACCCGACGCTCGGCGAGCGTCACCCCGTCGTCGCGGCGATGGCCTCGCAGATCGGGCACGTCGCGATCCGCAACCGGGGGACGCTGGGCGGTGCCCTCGCGCACGCCGACCCCGCCGCCGAGCTGCCCGCCGCCATGGTCCTCCTCGGTGCCGAGGTCCACGTCGACTCCGCTGCGCGCGGGCGGCGCACCATCCCGGCCGAGGAGCTCTTCGAGGGCCACTACGAGACCGCGCTCGAGCCCGACGAGCTCATCACCTGGGTGACCGTCCCGGACCGCGCACCCAGGACCGGCTGGGGGTTCGTCGAGCATGCGCCGAGCCCCGGCCACTACGCCATCGCCGGTGCCGCCGTCCACGTCGGCGTCGACGTCCGGGGTGGCGTCGAGACGGTGCGGGCCGCGCTGCTCAGCGTCGGTGAGACCCCTGTCCTCGTCGATCGCGCCCGTCGCGGGCTCCCGGCCGGGGACGACTGGGAGACGTGGGCGGAAGCGATCACGGCCGGGCTCGAGCCCGCGGCCGACGACGCCGAGTACGTGAAGGACGTGGCCGCCGGCGCACTCGCGCAGGCGGCGGGCGCGGCGCACGCCCGCGCGCTGGACGAGCTGGAGGGCACGCCATGACCGAGTACTCGAGCGAGACCGACGTCGACGTCACCGTCAACGGCAGCCCGGTGCGGCGTACCGTGCCGGCGCGGCTCACCCTCGCGGACTTCCTCCGCGACGATCTCGGGCTCACCGGCACGCACCTCGGGTGCGAGCAGGGGGTGTGCGGCGCGTGCACGGTGCTCGTCGACGGCCGCACCGTGCGGTCCTGCCTCATGCTCGCGGGTCAGGTCGACGGCTGCGAGGTCACGACGATCGAGGGCCTGGACGACGACCCGCACGCTCAGCGGCTGCGGAGCTCGCTGTCCACCCACCACGGGCTGCAGTGCGGGTTCTGCACCCCCGGCATCGTCGTTGCCGCCTGCGAGATGCTCGGGCGGTGCGGCCGCGCGCCGACGCACGAGGAGGTCCGCAGCACCCTCTCCGGCAACCTGTGCCGCTGTACCGGCTACACCGGCATCGTCGACGCCGTCGTGGAAGCAGGACAGAGCGCGGACCGTTGAGCGGTGTGGACCCCCGTCGCACCGCCTGTGACGCCCGCCGCGCGCTCGCTCGCGATGAGCGTGCTGCTCGGCCTCGCGGTGGGGTCGGCGCTGCTGCTCGGGCTCCACAGCGGGCACACGGACCGGGCCGGCCGGGCGGCGATGGCGATGATCCTCGTCGCTCTGCCGAGCATCCCGGGCCCACCGCGCGGGGCGGCCCGCACCCTGCTCACGAGGTCGGTGACGGTGGTGGTGGCGGCCCTCGCGGTCGCTGCCGTCGGCGGGAACGAGGTCGTGGTGGCGGTCGGCATCGTGCTGGCCGCTGCGCTGGGGTTCACCGTCCCCAGTGTCGGGACGACGGCGGCACTCGCCATCCTCATGTCGGGGCTGCGGATGCAGACCGTCCCGACCGCCCTGGAGGCGCCGGGCCTGTGGGAGCTGATCGGGGCGCTCGTCGTCGGCGCAGCGACCGTCCTCACGCGGCTCGGACAGGGTGCCGTCCACGAGGAGGACCTCGCGGAGCGGGCTCGCGAGCGTTCCTGGACGGTCCGGCGCACCGGCTCCGTCGCCGCGGCCGTGCTGCTCGCCCTGGTGACGCCGCTCGGCGTCTACGGCGGGCACTGGCTCGTCACGGCGGTGCTGCTGTCCGTGCGGCCGACCCCGTCGGCGACAAGGGTACGGCTCGCCCAGCGCCTGCTCGGCAACACGGTGGCGGCGCTGCTCGTCGCGGTCCTCATGGCGAGCGGGGCCGGTCCGACGGCCCTCGCCTACGTCGTCGCTGCGCTCACCGGGCTGTCCTTCGCGCTCCGGCCGGTGAGCTACCTCTGGTGGGCCGTCGCGGCACCGCCCGTCCTGCTCATCCTCGGGGACTACCCGACGGCGCACGACTGGTACGAGGGCATGGTGCGGGTTGCCCTCAACGTCATCGGCGCCATTATCGTCCTCATCGTCTGCTCCAACCCGCGTGCCCGAGAACACTGACGTCCGTCGACCGAGGAAGCAGCTCATGACCAGCACCGAGACCCCGAACGCGACCAGCGACGTCGCCGACTACGACCTCCACGCCAACATCGGCTACCTGCTGAGGCGGGCGCACCAGATCGGGTCCTCCTCCTTCCTCCACGCGGACGACACGGGACTGTCGGTCATCCAGTTCGCCACGCTGGCGAGCCTCATCCGGTCGGGTCCCGACTCGCAGAACAGCCTCGGCCGCAGCGTGGGGTCCGACGCGGCCACGATGACCGGGGTCGTCCAGCGGTTGCAGCGGCGCGGGCTGGTCGAGATCCACGCCGCACCCACGGACCGTCGCATGAAGACGATCTCGATCACCGACGAGGGGCGCCGGGTCTACGAGCGCGGGGCGCGGGCCTCGCAGGCGTCCAGCGAGGAGCTGCTCGCCCCCTTCAGCCCTGGCGAGCGGATCATGCTCATCGAGATGCTCCAGCGCATCGTCAAGGCCGAGGAAGGGCACTGAGCCCGGGTCAGCCAGGCACCGCGACCCGCGTACGGTGGATCGGCCCGGACAGCTCGGACAGTGGCCGACCGGTCCCGCCGGACCGGTGAGCGACGATCTCCGCCATGATCGACAGCGCAGTCTCCTCCGGTGTACTGCCGCCGAGGTCGAGGCCGGTGGGGGAGGACAGCCGCGCCAGCTGCGCCTGCGTCACGCCGTGCTCGGCCAGGCGTGCGGCGCGCTCGTCGGTGGACCGCCGGCTGCCCATGACACCGATGTACGCCGCGGGCGTGCGCAGGGCCTCGACGATGAGCGGGACGTCGAACTTCGGGTCGTGGGTCAGGACGCACAGCACCGTGCGCTCGTCGACCGCCACCGTCCGCAGGTACTCGTGGGGCCACGCGACGACGAGCTCGTCGACGTCCGGGAACCGCCGACGGGTGGTGAAGACCGGCCGGGCGTCGCAGACCGTGACGTGGTAGCCGACGTAGGAGCCGAGGTGCGCCAGGGCCGCGGCGAAGTCGATGGCCCCGAAGATGATCATCCGCGGAGGCGGGGCGTACGACTCGACGAACACGGTGACCTCCTCCATGCGCCGCTCACCGTTCGTCCCGACGTGCACCGTCCCGTTGCGCCCGTGCGCGAGCAGGCCTCCGGCGAGAGTGACGAGACCGTCGTCGAGCCCGGGCCGGCCGGTCCCGTGGCGGAGCGCGGCATCGACGACGACGAGGCTCCGACCGACGAGCTCGACGTCGGCCGCACCGACGACGGTGGCGACCGCGGCGGGCTGCCGCTCGTCGACCGCCTCGGCGACCGTCGCGACCTCGGCCGGGTCGCCGAGCCGGACGAAGACCTCGATCGTGCCACCGCACGTGAGGCCGACGGCGAACGCGTCGTCGTCACTCACGCCGTACGTCGCGACGTGGGGCCGGGCACCGGAGAGCACCTCGAGGCACGCCTCGTAGACGGCCGCCTCGACACAGCCGCCGGACACGCTGCCGACGACCTCGCCCGACGCGCTCACCGCCATGGCCGCCCCCGCGGGTCGAGGGGCGGACTGCCAGGTCCCCACGACCGTCGCCAGCGCGAAGGGCTCGCCCCAGGACCTGAGATGGTCGAGGATGTCACGCACGGGTTCCTCCAGTTGCTCGCCGGCGCGGGCACGGACGACGCCCCGGCGACACCGGGGGATTCGTTCGTGCACTCGTAACTCTAGGTGAGAGTGCCAGGCCGTTTCCTCGAAATAAGCCGGTAGTCGCGCCGCGCGAACCGTTCGTTGACAAACGAACGGGCTCCACGAACAATGGCGACTCATCACTGCTGCATGGGAGGTGGCGTGGTCGACGACGACCGTACCGCGGGGCTCGTGCTCGCGGCAGGTGCCGGCTCCCGCTACGGCAGGCCGAAGATCCTCGTCGACGACTGGCTCACCGGCGCCGTCCAAGCCCTGCACGCGGGTGGCTGCGGGTCTGTTGCCGTCGTCACCGGGGCCGCGCGGCCCGCGCTGCCCGGCGGCGTCGTCGAGATCCACTGCCCCGCGTGGCGGCGGGGGATCGGTGCGTCGCTGCGTGCCGGCCTCACGGCGGTCGGGAGCGATGCCGACCGCGTCGTCGTCCACCTCGTCGACTGCCCCGACGTCGGTCCCGCGGTCGTCCGCAGGGTCCTCGACCTGACCGGTGACCAGCTGGGGCGGGCGGTCTTCTCCGGGCGTCCGGGCCACCCGGTCGTGCTCCCGCGCGGGCACGTCAGCCCACTGCTCGCCGGACTGCGCGACGTCGACGGTGCCGGCCCTTACCTGCGAACACATCCCCACGTCGATGTCGAGTGCGGTGACCTCGCCAGCGGGGAGGATGTCGACGTGGACAGAGCCGAGCCGTCAATGGACTCGATGGAAGGATCAGACCCGTGACGACGACCGACCCGCGCCCCGCCCCGCCCGCTCCGACGAGCAGTGACCAGCGCTCCGAGATCGTCGCCGCCCTGCGCTCCGCGGTGGACGGCACCGTCCACGACGACGCGCTCTACCGCGGCCAGTACTCCACCGACGCCTCGAACTACCGGGTGGTGCCCGACGTCGTCGTCGTCCCCAGGGACGTCGACGACGTCCGCGCCGCCCTCGACACCGCGCGTCGCCTCGGCGCACCGGTGACCGCCAGGGGTGGCGGCACCTCGATCGCCGGCAACTCCATCGGCCCGGGTGTCGTCATCGACTTCTCCCGGCACGTCAACCGCATCCTGGAGATCGACCCCGAGGCGCGCACCGCCCGGGTCGAGCCGGGGGTCGTCATGTCCGCCCTGCAGAAGGCCGCCAAGCCCCACGGCTTGCGCTTCGGCCCGGACCCCTCGACCCAGAACCGCGCGACCTTCGGCGGGATGATCGGCAACAACGCCTGCGGGCCGCGCGCCGTCGCCTACGGCCGGACAGCCGACAACGTCTCCAGCCTCGACGTCGTCGACGGCACCGGCCGCTCCTTCACCGCCGGCAGGGGCAGCCTGGACGCCGTCCCCGGCCTCGACCGTCTCGTCCAGGCGAACCTCGCGAGCATCCGCACCGAGCTCGGCCGCTTCAAGCGCCAGGTCTCCGGCTACAGCCTCGAGCACCTGCTGCCGGAGAACGGCGCCGACCTCGCCAAGATGCTCGTCGGCACCGAGGGCACCCTCGTGACCGTCCTCGGCGCCACCGTCGACCTCGTCCCCGTTCCCAGCGCCCCCGTGCTCGTCGCCCTCGGCTACCCGGACATGGCCTCCGCCGCCGACGCCGTCCCCGCGCTGCTCGCCCACGGTCCGCTCGCCGTCGAGGGAATCGACGCGCGCCTCGTCGACATCGTGCGCCACCACCACGGCCCCGCGGCCGTCCCCGACCTCCCCGCGGGCGAGGGGTGGCTCCTCGTCGAGGTGGGAGGGGAGGACCACGCCGACGCGCTCGACCGCGCTCGCCGGCTCGCGGCCGACGGCGGGACCGACGCCGTCGCCGTCGTGCCAGCCGGCCCGCAGGCCGACGCGCTCTGGCGGATCCGGGCCGACGGCGCGGGCCTGGGTGGCCGCACCCCGTCCGGTGCGCAGGGCTGGCCGGGCTGGGAGGACGCCGCCGTCCCGCCGGAGAAGCTCGGTGCCTACCTGCGCGACTTCGAGGTGCTGATGGCGGACCACGGCGTCGACGGTCTGCTCTACGGCCACTTCGGTGACGGGTGCATGCACGTGCGCATCGACATGCCGCTCGACGACCCGAACGGCATCGGGCCGACCCGCGACTTCCTCGTCGCCTCGGCCGAGCTCGTCACCTCCTACGGCGGCTCGCTCTCCGGCGAGCACGGCGACGGCCGCGCGCGCAGCGAGCTGCTGCCCCTCATGTACAGCCCCGCGATGATCGACCTCTTCGGCCAGGTCAAGACGCTCCTCGACCCGGCCGAGCACCTCAACCCCGGTGTGCTCGTCCGTCCGCGACCGCTGACGGAGGACCTGCGCCGCCCCCACGCGAAGCAGCTCCCGCTCGTCCCGGGCGGTTTCAGCTTCAGCGAGGACGGCGGCGACTTCACCCGCGCCGTCCACCGCTGCACCGGCGTGGGCAAGTGCCGCGCCGACACCTCGGCGTCGGGCGGCTTCATGTGCCCGTCCTTCCGGGCGACGCAGGACGAGAAGGACGTCACGCGCGGGCGCGCCCGCATCCTCCAGGAGCTCGCCAACGGCACGCTCGTCACCGACGTCCGCAGCCCGGCGGTGCACGCCTCGCTGGACCTGTGCCTCTCGTGCAAGGCGTGCTCCAGCGACTGCCCCGCCGGTGTCGACATGGCCCGGTACAAGTCCGAGGTCCTCCACCGCACCTACCGACGCAGGATCCGCCCGGTCAACCACTACGCCCTGGGGTGGCTGCCGCGCTGGGCGGGGCTCGTCACCCGCGTCCCTGCCGTCGCCAGGCTCGTCAACGCCGTGCTCGGTGTCCGGCCGGTGGCCACGGTCGTCATGCGCCTGGGCGGCATGGACCCCCGGCGGCAGATGGTCTCCTTCAGCACCGAGCGGTTCTCCCGCTGGGCACGCGGACGCGAGGAGGTCGCCGTCGGGCAGGCGCCGGTGCCGCGCGGCATCGCCGCCGTCCCGGGGGACGGCCCGGACACCCCCACCGACGGCCGCACCAGTCCCGCGGGGCCCGCTGCCGGCGGGCAGGGCGCCCGACGGCAGGTGCTGCTGTGGAGCGACACGTTCTCCGAGTCGCTCGACGGCGCCGGGGCCCGCGCCATGGTCCGGGTGCTGCGCGACGCGGGCTACGAGGTCGTCGTGCCCGACCAGCAGGCCTGCTGCGGCCTCACCTGGATCTCCACCGGCCAGCTCGACGGCGCCCGCCGCCAGCTCGAGCACACCATGTCGGTGCTCGCCCCCTTCGCTGCGAACGGCGTGCCCATCGTCGGCGTCGAGCCCTCGTGCACGGGGGTGCTGCGCTCGGACCTCGTCGACCTCTTCCCCGACGACCCGCGCGCCGCGATGATCGCCCAGGGCACCCACACCCTTGCCGAGCTGCTCACCGCACCGGCCCCGCTCGGCCCCGGCGAGGAGTGGCAGCCCCCGTCGCTTGACGGGCTGGAGGTCGTGGCGCAGCCGCACTGCCACCACCACTCCGTCATGGGCTGGGAGGCGGACCACGCACTGCTCACCCGGGCCGGTGCGCAGGTCACCCGGCTCGCCGGGTGCTGCGGCCTCGCCGGGAACTTCGGCATGGAGAAGGGGCACTACGACGTCTCGGTGCAGGTCGCCGAGAACGCCCTGCTCCCCGCCCTGCGGGAGGCGGGTGCGGAGTCGGTCTACCTGGCGGACGGCTACTCCTGCCGGACGCAGGCCGAGCAGCTCGCCGGACGGCGCGGCATCCACCTCGCCCAGCTGCTCGCGGGCGAGCGCACGGGGTAAGCCACCCGGGTCGCGCGGCACAGGCCGTCCCGGGCCGCACCGTCCGTCGAAAGTACGGTTCTCGGCGTTCCGGGATCCTCCGCTGGTGGCGGGCGGAGCCCCAGTCCCGGCACGATCGGTACGCTCGACGCGGGGGCAGTGAGGCTGCTCCCGAGTGGCGGCGTCGGCCCGGGGCGGCCCCGCCGGCGACCGGTCGACATGAGAAGATGCCTGCTGATCCCCACCGGTGCAAGAAGGTCGAGTATGCCGCTGTTCGAGTTCGATGCGGGCCATCTGGTCCCGGCGCAGGTCGGTCACGCCGTCACCGACCCGGTCGAACCCGCAGTGCTCGACGCGGTCCGCGCCCAGGTGCTGGAGATCCTGCGCCTCCCCGTCTTCCCGGTCACCTGGCAGGACGACGACGGCGCCCCGCGCGTCACCGCGATGGACCCGTCCGGTCACGTCGTGAGCATCGAGGTGCTGGACCTGCTCGACGCCACGGCGCTGGTGGCGGCCCTCGGGCGGGCCGGTCGGTCGGCCGAGCAGGGGTGGATCGACGTCGCCCGCACCTACCCGAGCGGCGTCGGCGGTTTCCGGCGCGACTGGAACGCCTTCCGCGAGTCGCAGCCCGTCGGGACGACCGTCACCGCGCGGGTCCACGTCGTGGCGGCCCGGATCGACGACGACGCACGGCAGGCCCTCGACGCCCTCGCGGGCGCGGGGGTGGTGGTCCACGAGCTCGCCGTGCGCGCCATGTCCAGCGGCCGGCTCTTCCTCGACGTCACCGAGGTGAGCGTGCCTGTCGCGCCCCTGCCGTGGCTGCTCCCCGGACGTCCCACCCTCGAGCAGACGCTGAGCGAGGACCGGCACCCCGCGGTGGCCGCGCCTCCCGGGCTCGGCGACACCGAGCCCGCGGGTGCCGGCAACCACGAGCAGACGCACGTCGCGACGGAGCCCGCCGGTGAGCACGTGGCGACCGAGCCGGCCGGTGAGCACGTGGCGACCGAGCCGGTCGGTGAGCACGTGGCGACCGAGCCGGCCGGTGAGCACGTCGCCACGGAGGCCGCGGACGAGCCGTCGGCCCCGGACCGTGACCTCCTGAGCATCAGCGCCACCATCGGCGCTCCGACCCCGCTGGTCTGGGTGAGGAACGGCAACCGCCGGGAGGCGACCCTGCGGCCGGACGGGTGGATCGTCGTCGGCGACACACCGTTCGCCGCCCCGGAGGCCGCGGCGAACGCCGTGACGGGCGGGCGGGCCGTCGCCGACGCCTGGAGCGCCTGGCGCTTCGGGGAGGACGGGCCCAGCCTGCTCGAGGCACGCGAGGAGCTCCGCGCCCACCGTGCCCAGTCGCGGCGACGCACCACTGGTGACTCGGGGCTCAGGCGGCGGGACCGGCGTAGGCGCGCAGCCAGCGAGTGAGCTCACGGTAGGCCTCCCCCCGCACGGGCGCGGGGGAGAGCAGCACGTCGTGGACGGCGTCGCGGACACGCACGACCGTCACGTGCGGGCCGAGGGCGAGCGCGCGCCGGGCGGTGAGCTCGACGTCGATGACCGTGTCGGCGCGCCGCATCTCCTCCGACCAGCGGGTCGCGAAGAGGGACGTGCTCGACGCGAGGACGAGGACGGGACAGGTGATCGCCAGACCGCCGGCGACCTGCGTGTGGCCGGCGAGGACCGCGGCGAGCCACCCCGGCCGGATCGCCGCGCTCGGGCTGGTGCGCCACGCGGGCTCGATCTGCCAGCCCGTCACGGCCGGGTCCTCGCCGGGCTCGGCCGGTTGACCGTCCGGCGACTCGGGTGCGAGCTCCGCCACCTCGTGGGCGGTGCCCGCGAGAATCCGGCTGTAGAAGCCGAGGTCCCGCAGCGGGAGGGCCGCGCGCGGCTGGTAGCGGGCGAGCCGCTCGATGACGGGCTGGCCCAGGGTGCGGACGAGCCACGAGCCCTGCATCTCCAGCCACGGCGCGTTGAGCACGAGGGCCCGGAGCGCGCCGGGGTGGCGGTGCGCCCACAGCGCGGCGGTGAGGCCACCCGTCGAGTGCCCCATGAGCACGACGTCGCCGAGCTCCGGGTGGTCCGCGCGGATGAGGTCCCGCGCGGCGTGGATGTCCTCGTCGTAGCTCGAGAGCGACTCGACGTAGCCGCGCAGCTGCCCCGGACGCAGGCTGCGCCCGTAGCGCCGCAGGTCGAGGGCGTAGAAGGCGGCACCGGTCGCGGCGCAGGCCCGGGCGAGCTCGCGCTGGTGGAAGTAGTCGTTCCACCCGTGGAGGTGGAGCATGACGTACCTCGGCTCGCCGACGTCCCGCATCTGCGGGTCGTCCTGCGGCCGGTAGCGCACGACCGTTGCGACCACCGGGCCGTCCTCGTCGGGCAGCAGCTCGACCGTCTGCGCGGTGAAGCCGTCGCCGAGGACGTCGGGGCCCCAGCGGCCCACCGGGGCGGCGGGCATGTCGGCCAGGGCCGCGTCCGGGTCGTCGTCCGGTGCGGCGTCGGCGCTCGCGACACGCTCGTCGTCGGTCTCCTCGGCTCGCTCCTCATCGGCGTCCGGTCGCTGGTCGACGGACGTCACGGCGAGGTCGGCGTCGTCCGGGCGTGCGTCGTCGTCGCGGGCGGACCGGAGGAACGGGATGCTCGGCACGTGCCCATCGTGGCCCTCGCGGGCCACCCGCCGCGAGTCAGGAGCGGGCGAGCTGCTTGAGGAACCCGCCGAGGTGCCGGGTCACCTGCTCGTGCTCGATGAGGAAGCCGTCGTGGCCGTAGGGCGAGCGGAGGTAGCGCACCGGCCCGGCACCGGGCACCCCGGCCGCGATGCGCTCCGACTCTGCCGGCAGGAACAGCCGGTCGGACTCGACGGCGATGACGAGCGTGTCCGCCGTGACCTCCGCGAGCGCTGCCTCGACGCCGCCGCGGTCCCGGCCGACGTCGTGGGTGAGCATCGACCGGGTGAGCGCCAGGTAGCTGTTCGCGTCGAAGCGCAGCGCCAGCTTGGTGCCGTGGTGGTCGAGGTAGGACTGCACCGCGAACCGGCCGCCGAGCATCGGGTCCTCCGCGTGCTGGGGGAGTCGCCCGAACCTGCCCTCGAGCTCCTCGGCGCTGCGGTAGGTCGTGTGCGCGATGCGGCGCGCGAGGGCCAGACCGGCGTGCGGTCCCGCACCGGGTGGCGCGC
The DNA here is from genome assembly GCF_035607575.1 of Georgenia sp. H159. Taxonomy (NCBI): domain Bacteria; kingdom Bacillati; phylum Actinomycetota; class Actinomycetes; order Allobogoriellales; family Allobogoriellaceae; genus Georgenia; species Georgenia sp. H159. The sequence goes on from NZ_JAYDZY010000001.1 coordinate 223,077, forward strand.
CGTAGTAGTCACCGCCCCGGAAGTTCGGGTCGAGGAGGATCGCGGACAGCTGCGCGTGGCCCCAGGCGATCTGGTCGGCGGTGGTCTGGGCGCCGGAGGCGATGACACCGATCGAACGGACCCGCGAGGGCGCGGTGATCGCCCACTCCAGCACCCGGTGCCCGCCCATGGAGGCGCCGACGACGTGCGCCCAGCTGCCGATCCCGAGCCGGTCGGTGAGCTCGATCTCGGCGGCCACCTGGTCCCGGACGGTGATGCTGGGGAAGCGGCTGCCCCACGGCGTGCCGTCCGGTGCCGGTGACGCCGGGCCGGTGGAGCCCTGGCAGCCGCCGAGGACGTTGACGGCGACGACGAACCACCGGTCGGTGTCGACGGCCAGTCCCGGGCCGACGATCGAGGACCACCAGCCGGCGGTCGGGTGGCCCGCCCCCGCGGGTCCGACGACGTGGGAGTCACCGGTGAGGGCGTGGCAGATGAGCACGGCGTTGTCACGCGCCGCGTTGAGCTGCCCCCACGTCTCGTAGGCGAGGGTGACGGCCGGCAGGCGCCCTCCCGCCTCGAGGTGGAGGGCGCCGATGTCGACGAACGAGCGGTGGCCGGCGCCGTGCTCGGGACGCCAGGCACCGGTGGCCGGGATCTCACCCGGCTCGACGCGCGCCCGGACACGGTGGACGGCGCTCTCGCCGTCCACCGCGTGCCAGGTGCGTCTCTCCGAGGTCACGGCGTCGGCTCACCGCCGACGGCGGCCGTCGCCTGCGAGACGGCGGACGCCGCCCGCAGCCCCTTCTCGAGGTCGGCGACGATGTCGTCGATGTGTTCCAGGCCCACCGCCAGGCGCACGAGGCCCGGGCCGACGCCGGCCGCGGCGAGGGCGGCCTCGTCGAGCTGGGAGTGGGTCGTGGACGCCGGGTGGATCACCAGGGACCGGACGTCACCGATGTTGGCGACGTTGGAGTGCAGCTCGAGGGCGTCGACGAACGCGATGCCGGCCTCGTAGCCGCCCGCAAGCTCGAAGGTGAGGACGGCGCCGGCACCCTTGGGGGAGTACTTCTGCGCTCGCTCGTGCCAGGGGGAGGACGGCAGGCCGGCGTACCCGACCGTCGTCACCTGGTCCTGGCGCTCGAGGAACTCGGCGACCTGCTGGGCGTTCGCCACGTGGCGCTCCATGCGCAGCGACAGGGTCTCGATGCCCTGACCGATGAGGAAGGCGTTGAAGGGCGAGACCGCTGCGCCGATGTCGCGGAGCAGCTGGACCCGGGCCTTGAGGATGAACGCCGGCGCGCCGAGGTCCTTGTAGACCAGGCCGTTGTAGCTCGGGTCGGGGGTGTTGTAGTTCGGGAACTTCTCGGGGTCGGCGGACCAGTCGAAGCGGCCGCCGTCGACGATGGCCCCCGCGATCGAGGTGCCGTGACCGCCGAGGTACTTCGTGGCCGAGTGGACGACGATGTCGGCCCCGTGCTCGAGCGGACGGATGAGGTAGGGGGTGGCGACGGTGTTGTCGACGATCAGCGGCACACCGTTCTCGTGCGCGATCCCGGCGACGGTCTCGATGTCGAGGATGTCCTGCTTGGGGTTGGGGATGGTCTCCCCGAAGAAGAGCTTGGTGTTGGGCTGGACCGCGTCGCGCCAGGCCTGCGGGTCGTCGGGGTCGGTGACGAACGTCGTCGTGATCCCGTACTTGGGCAGCGTGTGCCGGAGGAGGTTGTAGGTGCCGCCGTAGAGGCTCGGGCTGGCGACGACGTGGTCACCGGCCTCGGCGATGTTGAGGATGGCGAAGGTCTCGGCCGCCTGGCCGGAGGCGACGAGCAGGCCGCCGACCCCTCCCTCGAGTGCGGCGATGCGGTCCTCCACCGCCCCCTGGGTGGGGTTGGTGATGCGGGTGTAGATCGGGCCGGCCTCGGCGAGGGAGAACCGGTTGGCCGCCTGCTCGGCGCTGTCGAAGACGTAGGACGTGGTCTGGTAGATGGGCAGGGCGCGCGCGCCGGTGGCGGCGTCGGGCTGCTGGCCCGCGTGGATCTGCTTGGTCTCGAAGGACCAGGTGGACTCGGTCATGGTGTTCTCCAGGTGTGGGGGAGCGGGGCGAGCCGGCTCCCTGCCGTCACGCTTCCCGCGGAGGGGACTGTGCGCACGGTGGGCCTGGGCGCCGACATCGGCGAGGGCATGCGAACGTGCGCTGGGCTACCTGCACATTCGACGGCTCATGCTGCCGAGACTAGGAAGCCCCGTAGGCGCTGAGAAGACGCGTCTCGCGGACCGGACGAGGGGTGGGACGGCCGTCCAGCAGGTGGACGGGGCTGGACAGCGCCCCGGAGGTGAACCAGTGACCTCGAGAAATGACACCGGTGTGACTCGTGTGACGCCTGTGACTGATGTTCCCTTGTGAGGTTCCACGCGCTAGCGTGGGTCCGGCGACGCGCCAGGACGGCGCGCTCGCGGAGGCCGCCGAGGCGGCGAGGGAGGCACAGTGGGCAGGTTGGACCGTCGACGGCACGTCGTGGTGTCGGTCGTTGTGCTCGCGCTCTCCGGCGGGATGCTCGTCAGCCAGGCCACCGCTGAGCCGCCGAGCGAGGAGGACGTCGCCGCTGCTCGCGCGGCAGAGGGGCGTACCTCCTCGAGCATCGCCGAGCTCGAGGTCGACCTCGCGCACCTGTCCACCCAGCTCGAGCAGTCCACGATCCGTGCGCAGCAGGCCAACGAGGCCTACCTCGGGGCCCAGGTCGAGCTGGACGAGGCCACCGCCCGCGCCGACGAGGCCCGGGAGGCGGCGCAGACGGCGCAGGCCGAGGTGGAGGAGCAGCGCAGGGAGATCGGCCGTATCGCGATGTCGGCCTACCGCTCGGGTCCCGGAGCCCTCGGCCCGGTCGAGCCGCTGCTCTCCGCCGACAGCTTCGAGAACGCCATGCGGCGCGCCACCGCGACCGAGCGCGCCGGGACCCGCGCGGACGAGTCGCTCCAGCGCTTCCAGGGGGCCGAGCTCGTCGCCACGACCTTCCAGCGGCGCGCCGACGAGGCCACCGCCGAGCAGGAGGAGGCCACCGCCGCGCTCGCCGCTGCGGCCGACGAGGCGCGCGCAGCGACCGAGAGCGCCGAGGCGCAGCTGACCCTGTCCGCGGACCGGAGGGCCGGCCTCATCGCCCAGCTCGCCGAGCAGCGCGGCACGACGGCGGAGCTCGAGCGCGAACGCCAGGAGGCACTGGAGGAGGAACGACACCGCCGCGAGGCGGAGGTCGCCCGTGCCGCGGCCGTCGAGGCCGCCCGCCAGCAGGAGGCGGCCTCCCGCGCCACGGAGCGCACGGCCCGCGAGGCGGCGACATCCACCGAGCCTCCCCAGCGCCCGGAGCAGTCCCGGCCGGAGCCCGCACGGCCCGCGCCGGAGCCGGAGCGTCCCGCGCCCGAGCCGGCACGCCCTGCCCCGGAGCCCGCGCGTCCCGCGCCCGAGCCCGCACGCCCTGCCCCGGCACCGGCCACGCCCGCGCCGCCAGCTGCCCCGGCACCCGCGCCGCGCCCGGAGCCGGCGCCCCAGCCGCCGCCGTCGTCGAGCGCTGCCCGCGCGGCCCTGGACTGGGCACGGACCCAGCTCGGCAAGCCCTACGTGTGGGGCGCGAGCGGACCCGACGGCTACGACTGCTCCGGGCTGACCCAGACGGCGTTCGCCCAGGCCGGCGTCTCGATCCCGCGGACCACGCGGGCGCAGTACGCCGCCACCAGCAGGGTGCCGGTGGGCGACCTGCAGGTCGGTGACCTGGTCTTCTACTCCAGCAACGGCGCGGTCTCCGGGATCTACCACGTGGCCATCTACGCGGGCAACGGCATGCGTCTGCACGCACCGTCGCCCGGGAAGACCGTGGAGCTCGTCCCGATGTACTGGCCCAACGTGCTGCCCTACGGCGGACGGGTCTGACCCGGGACGACACCGGCCCGAGGCCGGGAGCTACTCCGCCTGACCGGCCCCGTGCGGCTCGCCGTGCTCGTAGTATCCGGCGTCCTTGGCCCGCTGGTAGGACCGGCGGATCTCCTCCTCGGCCTCCTCGCGGCCCACCCAGTGCGCACCCTCGACGGACTTGCCGGGCTCGAGGTCCTTGTAGACCTCGAAGAAGTGCTGGATCTCGAGGCGGTGGAACTCGCTGACGTCCTCGATGTCGGTGCGCCACGACGCGCGCTGGTCACCGGTGGGCACGCACAGCACCTTGTCGTCGCCGCCCGCCTCGTCGCGCATGCGGAACATGCCGAGCGCGCGGCAGCGGATGAGGCACCCGGGGAAGGTGGGCTCCTCGAGGAGGACGAGCGCGTCGAGCGGGTCGCCGTCCTCACCGAGGGTGTCCTCGATGAAGCCGTAGTCGTCGGGGTAGCGGGTGGAGGTGAAGAGCATCCGGTCCAGCCGGATCCGTCCCGTCTCGTGATCCACCTCGTACTTGTTGCGGTTCCCCTTGGGGATCTCGATCGTGACGTCGAACTCCACTGTCAACCCTTCCGTCTGCCACCGCGGGCGCGGTGCGTGCTCGCGCCCCGGCGCGGGGCGTGCAGTCGATGTAGTTACCGGGCACTAGTCTGACCTACGAGGACACAGAAGGCGGCCACGACGTGGCGCACGGGCGTGAGGGGTGGCTGCCGGCGTGGCGACGAGGAGCAGGCACCGCAGGTCGCTGACGGCCTCGGTGACCGTTACCTCGCTGCTGCTCCTGGCCGGCGGCTACGCGGCCGCCGACGCCGCAGACCTCCTACCCGGCCCGCTGACGACGGCGCCGCCGGTGCCGCAACCGGCGCCCTTCCCGCAGCCCTCGGCCGCGTCCCCCGCCGCCCCGCTCGTGCCGCCGCTGGACGAGGAGGCGCCACTGCCGTCGCCGCACCGGCTCACCGCACTCGCCGAGGACCTCGTCCGGGACGAGCGCACGGGTGGTGACGTCGGCGTGGTCGTCCGCGACGCGTTGACCGCGGACGTGCTCGTCGACGTCGGCGGCTCCCAGCCGCGCACCCCGGCCTCCTCGCTCAAGCTCCTCGGCGCGGTGGCGGCGCTGGACGCCCTGGGTCCCGGGCACGTGCTGAGGACGACGGCGGTGACCGGCGAACCGGGGCAGGTGGTCCTCGTCGGTGGGGGCGACATCCTCCTCACCGACGGCCCGGCCCGGCCGCACGACGTCGTCGGTCACGCCTCCCTCGCTGACCTCGCCGCCCGGACCGCGCAGGCCGTGGAGACGCAGGAGGTGCGGGTGGCCGTCGACGACTCCCTGTTCAGCGGGCCGCTGTACGCGCCCGGCTGGGGAGGCATCGACCTCGACTTCGTCATGCCGATCCAGCCGCTCGCGGTGGACGCGGGGCGCGGCCCGGCCGGCGGCTACGTCCCCGACCCCGCACTCGCGGCCGGTGAGGCGTTCGCGGCGGCGCTGCGCGCCGAGGGCGTGGACGTCAGTGGCGAGGTCACCAGGGCAGCGGCTCCCGCCGGCGCCACGGAGCTCGCGGCCGTGGAGTCGGCGCCGCTGCGCGACGTCGTCGCCCACACCCTCGCGGTGTCGGAGAACTCCGTCGCCGAGGTGCTCGCGCGCCTGGTGGCCGTCGCCGACGGTGAGGAGGCGACGTTTGCCGGAGCCTCCCGGGCGGTCCTGGCCCGGCTCGCGGGCCTGGGGATCGACACCGAAGGGGTGACCCTCGCGGACACCTCCGGCCTCCTCATCGAGAACCAGGTGCCGGCGGCGGTGCTCGCCGACGTCACCGCCACGGCGCTCGCCCCCGAGCGCCCCGACCTCCGCGGCGCCGTCACGGGGCTGCCCGTCGCGGCGCTCGAGGGCACCCTGAGCACCCGCATGCACAACGCGGCCGCCGGGGTGCTCCGGGGCAAGACCGGCACACTGACCACGGCCGTCAGCCTCACCGGCCTCGTCCAGGACGCCGACGGCCGGCTGCTCGTCTTCTCCGTCGTCGCGGACGAGCTCTCCCTCGGTGGAGTCGGGCCGGCCCGGGCGGCGATCGACGAGTGGGCGGCGCAGGTCGCCGCCTGCGGCTGCAGGTAGGCGCAGCGTGCGGACGCTCGCGCGGGTTACCGTGACGCCATGAGCTCACCGATCGACTGGCAGGCCGCACGCCGACGGGCCGCCGCGCTGCCCCCGCCGGGCCCCCGCGCCGGCCGCGCCGAGGCCCGTGGGCTCGTCACGGTGCTCCACACGGCGGCCAAGGAGGCGCCCGAGCACGTCGCCGGCATCACCGGCCTCGAGGACGCGGCCGCCCGGGCCGCCGAGCGGCCGGTCTACGTCGTCGACCGTGCGCGCTGGGCGGAGGCGAACATCGGCATGTTCCGCCACCTCGTGGGAGACCTGCTCCCCGCGACGACGCTGCCCGGCGCCGCCCGTCTCGGCGGCGAGGAGCTCGGCGTCATGCTCTCCTACCTCTCGACCAAGGTGCTGGGCCAGTACGACCCGTTCACCGGCGCCGGGGGCCACACCACCCCCGGCTACCTGCTCCTCGTCGCGCCGAACATCCTCCACGTCGAGCGTCAGCTCGACCTCGACGCCCTCGACTTCCGCCGCTGGGTCTGTCTCCACGAGCAGACCCACGCCGTCCAGTTCGCGGCGGCGCCCTGGCTCGCCGACCACCTCATCACCCGTATGCGCGCGACGACCTCGTCGATCGCCTCCCCCGAGGGCGGCGGGCAGCGGCTCGCCCGCACCCTGCGGGCCCTCGTCGAGGCCCTCACCGCCCCACGGGGGTCGACGACGACGGCGCAGGCCCTCGCCGGCCCGCTCGTCGACGGCCTCCTCACCGAGGCGGAGCGAGCGCAGCTCGCGGAGGTCGTGGCGGTCATGTCGCTCCTCGAGGGGCACGCGGACGTCGTCATGGACGCCGTCGGGCCGCGGGTGCTGCCCTCGGTCGCGCGGATCCGCAGCCAGTTCGAGCGCCGCCGCGAAGGGACCGGCACGCTCGACGTCCTCGTGCGCAGGCTCATGGGCATGGACGCGAAGATCGCGCAGTACCGCAACGGCGCCGACTTCGTCCGGGGCGTGGTCCACCGCGTCGGGCACCACGGGCTGAACGCGGTGTGGGCCTCCGCGGAGCACCTACCCACGGCCGCTGAGATCGCCGACCCCGACGCCTGGGTGCGCCGGGTCCACGGCTGAGCCGTGGCGGGGCCGGCACCGGCGGTCGCGCTCGCGCGGGTGGCCGTGCGTGCGGCGCTCGCGGACCTGCCGGCCGGCGCACTCGTAATGGTCGCGTGCTCCGGCGGGGCCGACTCCCTGGCCCTCGCCGCGGCGACCGCCTTCGTCGCGCCTCGCGCCGGCCTGCGTGCGGGGGCCGTCGTCGTCGACCACGGGCTGCAGGCGGGCAGTGACCGCACCGCGGCCGCGGCCGCAGCGGTCTGCCGCGGCCTCGGGCTCGACCCCGTCGAGGTGCGGGCGGTGGACGCTCGCGGAGCCGGCGGCCCGGAGGCGGCGGCCCGCACGGCCCGCTACGCCGCGCTCGAGGCCGCTGCCGAGGAGGCCCGTGCGGACGCCGTCCTCCTGGGGCACACGCTGGACGACCAGGCCGAGACCGTGCTTCTCGGACTGGGGCGGGGCTCGGGCGGACGGTCGATCGCCGGGATGCCGGCTGTCACCGGCCGGTGGCGGCGCCCGTTCCTCGGGCTGCGGCGCGGTGACACCGAGGCCTGCTGCGCCGCGCTGGGGCTGCGCTGGGCCGAGGACCCCACCAACGCGCCGGACGGGCCGTGGCGACGGGCCGACGGCGGCCCGCTGAGGCGCGCGGCCGTGCGACACCACGTCCTCCCGGCCCTGGAGGAGGCCCTCGGCCCGGGGGTCGCCGAGGCGCTAGCACGCACCGCCGATCGGCTCCGGGACGACGAGGACTACCTCGCCGGCGCGGCGGCCGAGCTCGCCACCGCGGCCGGCCTGAAGCCCGCCCCCCACCCCCCGCCGAGCCACCCCCCGCCGAGCCACCCCCTGCCGAGAGCGGAGTTGTTGGGTGAAACAACTCCGCTGTCGGCGCGAGGGGAAGGGGGACGGGACCGAACAACTCCGCTGTCGGCGCGAGGGGAAGGGGGACGGGACCGAACAACTCCGCTGTCGGCGCGAGAGGGAGAGCCAGGGGGCGGGGTGAGCCTCGACGTCGTCGTCCTCCAGCGCGCCCACCCGGCGCTGCGCGGGCGGGTGCTCCACCTCGCCGCCACGACGGCGGGCTGCGCCCCGGGTGCGCTCACCTCGGTGCACGTCGCCGCCCTCGACGCCCTGGTGAGCGACTACCGCGGGCAGGGGCCGGTCGCGCTGCCCGGCGCTGTCACCGCCTGGCGTCGGTGTGGCAGGCTGAACCTCGGCTGCCGCGGCCAGCGCGGCGCGAGTGAGTGACGGGAGAACGCGTGGACGCCAGCGACATGGGATCCGACCTGGAGAAGGTCCTCATCTCGGAGGAGCAGATCGCGGCCCGGCTGGACGAGATGGCCGCGGAGATCGACGCCGACTACGCCGGGAAGGACCTCCTGCTCGTCGGGGTGCTCCGCGGCGCGATCATGGTGATGGCGGACCTCTCCCGCCGCCTGCACACCTCGATCGAGATGGACTGGATGGCGGTGTCCTCCTACGGCTCGGGAACCAAGTCCTCCGGTGTCGTGCGCATCCTCAAGGACCTCGACACCGACCTCCACGGCCGGCACGTGCTCATCGCCGAGGACATCATCGACTCGGGTCTCACCCTGTCCTGGCTGGTCTCCAACCTGCGCAGCCGCGGCCCCGCCTCGGTGGAGATCGCCACCCTGCTGCGCAAGCCGGAGGCCGCGAAGGTGGAGGTGGACGTGCGCTACGTCGGCTTCGACATCCCGCCGGAGTTCGTCATCGGCTACGGGCTCGACTTCGCCGAGAAGTACCGCCACCTGCCCTTCGTCGGCACGCTGGCCCCGCACGTCTACAACGGCTGAGCACGCAACAACTCCGCTGTCGGCGCGAATGGGGTGGGCCGTCCTGCCCTGGGCGAACACGTGACCGGACCCGCAGGTTGTGCGTGTAACGTCAAATGATGATCGACCGACCAGGAGGGACCCGGCCGCTGCGCCGCCACCGATGAACGTCAAGAAGCTGCTGCGCGGCCCCCTCGTGTGGGTCGTCGTCGTCCTCGTCCTCGCCTACCTCGGTGCCTCGATGCTCACCGGGCAGAGTGCCGAGGAGATCGACACCTCCGACGGCCTGGAGCTGCTCGACGGCGACACGGTCGAGCAGGTCGAGGTCAACGACACGACCCAGCGGGTCGAGCTCGCCCTCACCGAGGAGTTCGAGGACAAGGGCGACCTCGTCGCCTTCTACTACGCCACACCCCAGGGTGAGACGGTCATGGAGGCGATCTCCGCCTCCGACCCCGCCGAGGGCTACAACTCCGAGGTCCCGCAGCCCTCGATCTGGACCACGCTGCTGGGCTTCCTGCTGCCGATGCTCATCATCCTCGGCGTCTTCTGGTTCCTGCTCTCCCGCATGCAGGGCGGCGGCGGGATGATGAAGTTCGGCAAGTCCAAGGCCAAGATGGTCAGCAAGGAGAACCCGCAGGTCACCTTCGCCGACGTCGCGGGCGCCGACGAGGCCGTCGAGGAGCTCCAGGAGATCCGCGAGTTCCTCGAGGACCCGGCGAAGTTCCAGGCCGTGGGTGCCCGCATCCCCAAGGGCGTGCTGCTCTACGGCCCCCCGGGAACCGGTAAGACGCTGCTCGCCCGGGCCGTCGCCGGTGAGGCCGGTGTGCCGTTCTACTCCATCTCCGGCTCGGACTTCGTCGAGATGTTCGTGGGCGTCGGCGCCTCCCGCGTGCGCGACCTGTTCGAACAGGCCAAGGCGAACTCCCCGGCGATCATCTTCGTCGACGAGATCGACGCCGTCGGTCGCCACCGTGGCGCCGGCATGGGTGGCGGCCACGACGAGCGCGAGCAGACGCTCAACCAGCTGCTCGTCGAGATGGACGGCTTCGACGTCAACACCAACGTCATCCTCATCGCCGCCACCAACCGCCCCGACATCCTCGACCCCGCCCTGCTGCGTCCCGGGCGCTTCGACCGGCAGATCACCGTCGAGGCCCCCGACCTCCAGGGCCGCGCCGCGATCCTGCGCGTCCACGCCCAGGGCAAGCCCCTGGTCCCCGAGATCGACCTCGAGATGGTCGCCAAGCGCACCCCCGGCTTCACCGGTGCCGACCTGGCGAACGTGCTCAACGAGGCCGCGCTCCTCACCGCGCGCTCCGGCGCCGACCTCGTCGACGACCGTGCCCTGGACGAGGCGATCGACCGCGTCATCGCCGGCCCCCAGAAGCGCACCCGGCTGATGAACGAGAAGGAGAAGAAGATCACCGCCTACCACGAGGGCGGGCACGCCCTCACGGCGGCGGTGCTCCGGTACACCGACCCGGTGACCAAGGTGACGATCCTCCCGCGCGGCCGGGCGCTGGGCTACACGATGGTCATGCCCAGCGAGGACAAGTACTCCACCACCCGCAACGAGCTGCTCGACCAGCTCGTCTACGCCATGGGTGGGCGGGTCGCGGAGGAGATCGTCTTCCACGACCCCACCACCGGGGCCTCGAACGACATCGAGAAGGCGACCGGGCTGGCCCGCAAGATGGTCACCCAGTACGGGATGAGCGACCGTATCGGTGCCGTCAAGCTCGGCACCGACAGCGGCGAGCCCTTCCTCGGCCGCGACATGGGCCACCAGCGCGACTACTCCGAGGACATCGCCCGGATCGTCGACGAGGAGGTCCGCCACCTCATCGACTCCGCGCACGACGAGGCGTGGGAGATCCTCCACGAGTACCGCGACGTCCTCGACCGGCTCGTCCTCGAGCTCCTCGAGCACGAGACGCTCAACGAGCGCGAGCTGGCCGCGATCTTCGCCCCGATCGTCAAGCGGGACGCCCGCCCGGTGTGGCTGTCCTCCGAGACCCGCACCGTCTCCGACCGCCCGCCGGTGCGGACCCCCGCGGAGCAGGAGGCCGGGAACAACGGCAACGGGATGCTGCCGCAGGACGAGGCGGCCGCGGCCGGTGAGGGCCCGGGCATCGGTCAGATCCCGTCGTCGGGTCAGGTCGGTGGGCCGGCCGAGGGGGTGTGATGACGAGCGACCCGAGCACCACGCCGCTCGCGGGCGACGGGATGCTGCTGCCCGACACGGCGAACGGCACCGCCGTGCGGCCCTACGACGCCGCGGGTGTGGAGCGGGCCGTCCGTGACCTCCTCGTCGCGATCGGGGAGGACCCCGACCGCGACGGTCTGCGTGACACGCCCGCCCGGGTGTCCCGCGCCTTCGCCGAGACCTTCGCCGGGATGCGCACCGACCCGTCGCAGGTGCTGACGACGAGCTTCGACCTCGGGCACGAGGAGATGATCCTCGTGCGCGACATCGAGGTCTACTCCACGTGCGAGCACCACCTCGTGCCCTTCCACGGCGTCGCCCACGTCGGCTACATCCCCGGCCCCAGCGGCCGGGTGACCGGGCTGAGCAAGATCGCCCGGCTGGTGGAGGCCTTCGCCCGTCGCCCGCAGGTGCAGGAGCGCCTCACGTCCCAGATTGCCGACGCGCTGGTCGCCGGCCTGGAGCCCACCGGCGCGATCGTCGTCATCGAGTGCGAGCACCTGTGCATGTCGATGCGCGGGGTCCGCAAGCCCGGAGCGCGCACCATCACCTCCGCGGTGCGGGGGCAGATGCGTGACGCCGCCACCCGCGCGGAGGCGATGAGCCTCATCGCGCCCCACCGGTAGCCGTGGCCGCCACCGGTCCCGGGGACAGCCCGCGCGCACGCTTCGCCGACCTCGGCGCGGCGGGCCGGACGCTGGTCATGGGCATCGTCAACGTCACGCCGGACTCCTTCTCCGACGGCGGACGCTGGCTCCAGCCGGAGGTCGCCGTCGCCCACGCGCGGCTGCTGCGGGCACAGGGCGCCGACGTCCTGGACATCGGCGGCGAGTCGACCCGTCCCGGGTCGGAGCGTGTGCCCGTCGACGTCGAGCTCGAGCGGGTGCTGCCGGTCGTCCGGGAGCTTGCCGCCGAGGGGGCCGTCGTCAGCGTCGACACCGTCCACGCGGAGACCGCCGACGCCTGCCTGAGCGCCGGGGCGGTCATCGTCAACGACGTCTCCGGCGGCCTCGCCGACCCGGACATGTTCGCGGTGGTCGCACGCCGTGAGGCTCCCTACGTCCTCGGGCACTGGCGGGGCGACCCGGCGACGATGAACGAGCGCGCCGTGTACGACGACGTCGTGACCGAGGCACGCGAGGAGCTCGCCCGGCAGCTGACCGCCGCCCGCTCGGCCGGCGTCGACCCCGGCCTCGTCGTCCTCGACCCCGGGCTCGGGTTCGCCAAGGAGGGGCAGCACAACTGGGAGCTGCTCGCCGGGCTCGAGGAGCTGCAGGGACTGGGCCACCCCGTGCTCGTCGGCGCGTCCCGCAAACGGTTCCTCGGCACGCTGCTCGCGGACCCCGACGGCGCGCCGGCACCGCCACTCGCCCGCGACAGGGCGACGGCGGCCGTCTCCGCGCTGGTCGCGGCGGCAGGGGCGTGGGGGGTCCGCGTGCACGAGGTGCTCGGATCGGTGGACGCGGTCCGGGTCGCCGCCGCACTCTCCCGGGCCCGGCGGTCGCGATGACCGCGCTCGACCGCATCACGCTCACCGGGCTGCGGGCCCGCGGCACCCACGGGGTGCTGCCCGCGGAGCGGGAGCTGGGCCAGGAGTTCAGCGCGGACGTCGTCCTGCACGTGGACACCCGTGCGGCAGCCGCTGACGACGACCTGTCCGCCACCGTCAACTACGCCGAGGTGGCCCAGGACGCCGTCGCCGTCCTCGCCGGGCCGCCCGTGGACCTCATCGAGACCGTCGCCGCGCGGATCGCGGACCGCGCGCTGCGCCACCCGCGGGTGCGTGCCGTCGACGTCACGGTCCACAAGCCGCAGGCCCCCGTCCCGGTCCCCTTCGCCGACGTCACCGTCCACGTCCACCGCACCGCGGGTGCGAGTGGTGATGTGGTCCTCGCCCTCGGCGCGAACCTCGGCGACGCCCGCACGACCCTGCGCGACGCGCTCACCCAGCTCGACCGCCACCCCCGCGTGGCGGTGACCGCGGTGTCCCCGCTGCTGCGCAGCGCCGCCGTCGTGGCCCCCGGGACGCCGCCGCAGCCGGACTACCTCAACGCCGTCGCGCTCCTGCGCACGGACCTCCCGCCCCGTGAGCTCCTCGCGCTGTGCCAGGGCATCGAGCTGGCTCACGGGCGCGTGCGCACCGAGCGCTGGGGTGCGCGCCCCCTCGACCTCGACCTGGTCGCCGTCGGGTCCCTCACCTGGCAGGACGAGGACCTCACGCTCCCGCACCCGCGGGCGCACGAACGGGGCTTCGTGCTCGCGCCGTGGGCCCGGGTGGCGCCGGACGCCGTCCTGCCCGGCCACGGCTCGGTCGCGGAGCTCGCCGACCGGGTGGGCGACGGCGGGCAGTGGCTGGACGAGAGCTGGTGGGAGGCCTGATGCAGAGCACGAGCTGGCAGACGCTGGTCCTCACCGCGATCGTCGTCGGCGCGGTGTCCTACGCCGGGCTGACCGTGCTCGAGTCCCGCAGCGGCGCCCTCCTGCCCGTCCCCGGGCTCATGTGGGCGGGGCTCGCGGTCATCGCCGTCGTCCTCCTCCAGCTGGGACGGTCGGTGCGGCGGCTGACGGAGGGGGAGCCGACCCGGATGGACCTGCTGCGGGCCGCGCGGGTCGCCATGTTCGCCAAGGCGTGCTCGCTGTGTGGTGCCGCCTTCATCGGGTACTTCGCGGCGCAGGTGCTCATCGCGTGGACGAACATCTCGGCGCCGGCGCTGCAGGGGCACGCGCTGTCCTCCGTCGCTGCCGGGGTGGCGTCCCTCGTGCTCGTCGCCGTGGCACTCCTCGTCGAGCACTGGTGCAGCCTCCCACCCGACGACGACGGCGAACCCGCCTAGGCTGCGCCGGACGGCAACCCGCGTGTGGCAGGCTGCTCAGTGCCCTACCAGGAGGAACACCGATGAGCACCCCACCGTCCGGCTGGCACGAGGCCGCGACCAGTCCGTTCGCGCCCGCCGGCCTCAGCTTCACGCCGGTCTCCCGCGGACTGGCCAAGGTCCGTCTCATCTCGACGGCGATCTGGCTCGGGCTCCCGCTCGTGGCCCTCGTCGTGCTGGCGGTGATCTTCCCGGGCTGGTGGTGGGCGATCCCCATCGGCGTGCTCGTCGTGCTGCTCGGCTGGCTCGGCTGGCTCATCCCGCGGCAGGTCGCGGCGATCGGGTACGCGGAGCGCGACGAGGACCTCCTTATCCGCAAGGGCATCCTCTTCCGTCAGCTCACGGTCGTGCCCTACGGGCGCATGCAGTACGTCGACGTCCAGGCAGGCCCGCTGGACCGCTGGGCGAAGGTCGCCAAGGTCCAGCTCCACACCGCCTCCGCCGCGACGGACGCCTCGATCCCCGGGCTGCCGCCGGAGGAGGCCTCGCGGCTGCGTGACCGCCTCAGCGAGCGCGGCGAGGCGAGGCTGGCCGGCCTGTGAGCACCGAGCAGCAGCCTGCACCCGAGGAGCAGGTCGAGTGGCGGCGGGTCCACAAGGTCACCCCCGTCCTCAACGCCTGGAAGGTCATCGTCGCGATCTTCGCGGTCCTCGTCTGGCAGAACACCCAGTCGATCGCCCAGCTCTGGGACGAGCGCAGCTCCGTGGACTGGACCCTCGTCCTGCTCATTGGCGGGGGCGTCGTCCTGCTGCTCCTGGCGGTGCTCGCCACCTACTCCGTGCTGTCGTGGCGGATGATGCGCTACGCCGTCGGACGGGACGCCGTCTTCCTCCACAGCGGGATCCTCTTCCGGCAGCAGCGTCACGCGCGACTGAACCGGATCCAGGCCATCGACGTCGTCCAGCCGCTCCTCGCGCGGCTCTTCGGGCTCGCCCAGCTGAAGATCGAGACTGCCGGTGGCGGCGGGTCCTCGGTCGTGCTGGCCTTCCTCAAGGAGGACGAGGCGCAGCGGCTGCGGCGCGAGGTCCTCGACCGAGCCGCGGGCCGCGCGACGGCGACGGCGCCCGACCAGCCCGCGTCCGACGGTGGACCCTCCCCGCTGCGGACGGAGGCGGTTCCCGAGCGCGAGCTGCTGTCCGTCCCCACGGGACGGCTCGTCGGGTCGCTCCTGCTGTCCGGCTCGATGATCGGCTTCGTCCTCATCCTCGTGACCTTCGTCGTCATCGCCGTGGTCGCCGGCAGCGCGGCACCGCTCGTCGGTGTCCTCCCCGGCATCCTGGGGTGGGGTACGTACGTCTGGGGCCGGTTCACGGGCGGCTTCAACTTCCGGGCCGCAATCTCGGCGGACGGCATCCGGCTGCGGTACGGCCTGCTCGAGCAGCGGACGCAGACGGTTCCTCCCGGTCGGATCCACACCGTGGGGCTCAAGCAGCCGCTGCTGTGGCGCCGGCGCGGGTGGTGGCGGGTCGAGGTGAACGTCGCGGGGTACGCAGCGGTCGAGAACCAGATGGAGAGCACCACCGGCACGGTGCTGCTGCCCGTCGGTCCGCGGGGTGACGCACTCACCGCGCTGTGGCTCGTGCTGCCCGACCTCGGGGTCGCCAACCCGCAGGGGGTCATCGACGCCGCGCTCGAGGGCAGCGGTGACGCGGCCGGCTTCCACACGAGCCCGCGCCGGGCTCGCTGGCTGGACCCGATCTCGTGGCGCCGCAACGGCATCCAGCTCACCGAGAGCGCGGTGCTCATGCGCACCGGCCGGCTCAACCGGGCGCTGGCCATCGTGCCGCACGAGCGGACACAGTCGTTGGCGATCAGCCAGGGACCGCTGGAGCGCAAGGCCCGGATCGCGAACGTCGTCGCGGCGACGGTGGGCGGGTCGGTCGCGACGACCGCCCACCATCTCGAGGAGATGACGGCACTCGAGCTCCTCGGCGCGGCCTCGGCGCGCTCACGTGAGGCGCGGCACCGGGAGTCCCCGGAGGAGTGGATGCGCCGCGTGGGGCTCGTGCCGGAGCAGGACGCGGTGCAGCCTCCGGCGCCCGAGGGCCATCCGGTCCAGCCTCCGGCGCCCGAGGGCCATCCGGTCCAGCGACCGGCGCCCGAGGGGCATCCGGTCCAGCCGCCCGCGCCCACGGGGTACGCGGTCCAGCCGCCTGCCACTGACGGGCACCCCGCTCACCCGCCCGCACCCGAGGGCCGCCCGGTCCAGCCGCCCGCCCCCCAGTCCGCACCCGGGTACTCGCCGCCGCGTCACCGGTGAGCACGGCCGCAGGTGGTCCATCTCACCGCCGGCCGCCCGGAGGGCAGGGCGATAATGACGCAGTGACTTCGAGCGTGCCGGGTGAGTCCTCGCCGTCGTCCCGTCCGGGGCGGCTGGGCGTGGGTGTGGTCGGTGCCGGCCGCGTCGGTGCGGTGATCGGCAGTGCCCTGAGGGCCGCCGGCCACAGCGTCGTCGGCGCGAGCGCCGTCTCCGAGGACAGCCGTGACCGCATCGACGCGCTGCTGCCGGGTGTCCCCGTGCTGGAGATCCCCGCCGTCGTCGAGCGGTCCGAGCTCGTCCTCCTCACCGTGCCCGACGACGCCCTCGCCGGTCTCGTCCAGGGCCTCGCCGAGACGGGCGCGTGGCAGGCGGGGCAGATCGTCGTCCACACGGCGGGGCGGTACGGCACCGACGTGCTCGCCCCCGCGCAGCGTGCCGGAGCGATCCCCATCGCGCTGCACCCCGCGATGACGTTCACCGGGACGAGCATCGACCTCTCCCGGCTCGTCGGCTGCCCCTTCGCAGTCACCGCCCCCGCCCCGGTCCTGCCGATCGGCCAGGCCCTCGTCGTCGAGATCGGCGGCGAGCCGGTGGCGTTGCCCGAGTCCGCCCGCCAGCTCTACCACGCGGCCCTCGCCCACGGCGCCAACCACCTCGTCACGCTCGTCACCCAGGCGATGCGGGTGCTCCGCCGCGCCGGTGTCGAGGAGCCGGGCACCTACCTCGCCCCGCTGCTCACCGCCGCCCTCGACGGCACGTTGCGCGACGGCGAGCTCGCGCTCACCGGCCCGGTGCTGCGCGGGGACGCCGGGACGGTCGCCGCGCACATGGCCACGCTCGTGGCCCTGGCCGCCGAGGACGTCGACCTCACCGACGTCCCGTCCGCCTACCGGACCCTTGCCCGGGTCACCACCCAGCGGGCCTGGGGTGCGGGACGCCTCACCGACTCCGCCGCGCAGCTGCTGCTCGACGCCGTGGCCGAGCCGGTCGACGGTCGCGGCGTCACAGGGCCGGGCGGCCCCCAGACGGGCGGCGACGCGGACGGCACCGTCTCCACCCTCGAGGCGCACGACCGGAGCGCCCACCCACCGGCAGGGCCCGCCCTCGTGCGGACCCGCGAGGACCTCCGTGCAGCGCTGGCTGAGCAGTCGGGGACCCGCGCCGTCGTCATGACGATGGGTGCGCTCCACGAGGGGCACCTCGACCTCGTCCGCGAGGCCCGCCGCCGCGCCGACCACGTCGTCGTGACGATCTTCGTCAACCCGCTCCAGTTCGCGCCCGGGGAGGACCTCGAGGCCTACCCGCGCGACCTCGAGGCGGACCTCGGCAAGCTCGCGGACGTCGGCGCGGACCTCGTCTTCGCCCCCGACCGGCAGACGATGTACCCGTCGGGCGACCCCGAGGTCCGGGTGGATCCGGGCCCCGTCGCGACGGTGCTCGAGGGCGTGGCACGCCCGACGCACTTCGCCGGCGTGCTCACGGTCGTGCTCAAGCTCCTCCACCTCACCCGGCCGGACGTCGCGCTCTTCGGCCAGAAGGACGCCCAGCAGCTCGCGCTCGTGCGCGCGATGGCGCGGGACCTCGACCTCGACGTCGAGATCGTCGGCGTGCCGATCCGGCGCGAGCCCGACGGCGTGGCGATGAGCAGCCGCAACGCCTACCTCGACGCCGCCGGCCGGGAGGCCGCCCGCGCACTCCCCGCCGCCCTCCGGGCCGGCGAGGAGGCGGCCGGTGGTGGCGCCGCGGCCGTGCTGCGGGCGGCACGTGAGCGGCTCGGTGACGCGCCCGGTGTCGAGGTCGACTACGTCGAGCTCGTCGACCCTGGGACCATGGAGCCGGTGCCCCCCGGCCGGGGCGGACCAGCACTGCTCGTCGTCGCGGCCCGGGTGGGCGGTACCCGACTCATCGACAACACGATCCTCGACGTCCGGGAGAACGACTGACGATGCCCGCGCCCAGCTCGCTGCAGCGCCCGATGCTCATCGGCAAGATCCACCGCGCCACGGTGACCGCCGCGGACCTCCACTACGTCGGCTCCGTCACCGTCGACGCCGACCTGCTCGACGCCGCCGACCTGCTGCCCGGTCAGCAGGTCGACGTCGTCGACATCACCAACGGGGCGCGGCTCACCACCTACGCGATCCCGGGCGAACGCGGCCGGGGCGACGTGCAGATCAACGGCGCCGCCGCCCACCAGATCCACCCGGGCGACCTCGTCATCCTCATCGCCTACGGCATGCTCAGCGACGCCGAGGCCCGCACCTACACCCCGTCCGTCGTCTTCGTCGACGAGCGCAACCGGGTCCTCGACGTCGGACCGGAGCCCGGGCAGCTGCCCGACGCGGCCGCCGACGTCCCCTTCCCGGTCGAGCCGAGCGGCGTGCCGTTCGCCGACGTCCGCGCCGAGGCAGTCACCGGGCACCGCTGACGTGGTCGAGGTCCTCGAGGGCTTCACCGCGCTCGCGGCGCTCATCGCCCTCGGGGCCCTGCTCGCCCATGTCGGGTTCCTCACCTACGCCAGCCAGACGATGCTGGTGCGGCTGGCGTTCTGGGTCGCCAGCCCCGCCCTGCTGCTCACGGTCGTCGCCGACGCCGACGTCCACGCCGTCTTCTCCGCGAACCTCGTCGCCACCGCCGGCGCCGTCGCCGGCTCGCTCCTGCTCTACCTGCTGCTGTCCCGCCTCGTCGCCCGCCGGCCCGCCCCGGAGACCGTCATCGGCTCGCTGTGCGCGATGTACGTCAACGCCGGGAACCTCGGTCTTCCGATCGCCGCGTACGTCCTCGAGGACGCCGCCCTCGTCGCGCCGGTCCTGCTCCTCCAGCTCATCGTCCTGCAGCCGCTCGCGCTCGCGGTCCTCGACCGCACGACGGCGGGGGAGGCGGCCGGGGTCGGGCGGCTCGTGCTGCGCACGGTGCGCAACCCGCTCATGCTCGGCGCCGTCCTCGGACTGGTCCTGGCGCTCACCGGGATCCAGCTGCCCACGGTCGTCCGGTCGCCGGTCGACCTGCTCGGTGCGATGGCGGTGCCCGCGATGCTCCTGGCCTACGGGGTCTCCCTGCGGCTGGGACCCAAGCCGGGGGGCGGCTCCCCGCCGGGGGAGCTCGCGCTCGTCGTCGCGCTCAAGCTGCTGGTCCAGCCGGCGCTCGCCTACCTCATCGGGCTCGCCGTGGGTCTGCAGGACACGGCCCTGTACGCCGTCGCCGTGCTCGCCGCCCTTCCGACGGCGCAGAACGTCTTCGTGCTGGCGAGCCGCTACGACCGCGCCGTCGTCCTGGCGAGGGACGCGATCTTCCTGTCGACCATCGGTGCGGTGCCGGTCATCCTGGGAATCACCGCGCTGCTCGCGTGACGCGTCGGTCCCGGGCCCGGCCCGATCCTCAGCCGGGCTGCACGGCCAGCCGGCGGATGTACTCCTCCGCCTCCGCCACCCGCATCCTGCGTGCGCCGCGGCGTTCGAGCTCGGCGACCATCGCCGGCTCCGTGCGGGCCAGGTTGAGCCCCCGGCGCACCAGCGTGGCGGGCGGCTTGCGGGCCTCCCCGAGGTCCCGTAGCAGCCGGAACCAGAACGTCTGCAGGCGCGGACGCCACAGGCACAGGGCGTCCGCCAGGATGTCCTCGTCACGGCAGTCGGCGATGAGCTCGGCCGCGAAGATGCCCTCAGCGAGCACGATCGGGCTCCCGCCGGCGTCGAACTGGGTCGTCGTCGTCCGGCGGTTGGTCGGGATGTCGTAGAGGGGCACCTCCGCCCGTCCCGTGCGGGCGATCTCGAGGAGAGCGGCCAGCGCGCCGTCGTGGTCCCAGCTGCGGGGGTTGTCCCAGTCGACGATGCCGTAGCGGCGCGGCAGGTCCGGGTGGTCGCCGTCGCGGTAGAAGTCGTCGAGCGACACGACGGGCAGCCCGAGCCGACCGGTCAGCGAGGTCTTGCCCGAGCCGGACGGCCCGGTGAGCAGCACGATCCGCACCGGTGTGCGCCGCGCTCCGGGCGGGATGTCGAAGAGCCCGGGCTGGGTGACGTCGTCGGGGTCGATGCCGGGGGAGCGGGGCCTGTGGACGGAGCCGGAACGGTCGTCGGCGTCGTGCGCTGGCTCGCCAGAGGTCATGGCCCATCCCCTCGTGCGCCGCACCGGTCCGCGGCGTCCGGGACGAGGATATCGGCCGTTCGGGTCCCGCCGCCCCGCTGGTTAGGATCGGGTGGTGACTGAGACGACCCAGCCCGGCAGCGAGGAGCTCGACCAGGACCTTCCCGAGCAGGTGAGGGTCCGTGCCGAGAAGCGCGCCCGGCTGCTCGCCGCCGGCACCGACCCCTACCCGGTGACCCTCCCGATCACGACGACGATCGCCGCCGTCCGCGAGAGGTACACCTCCCTGGAGGCGGGGGAGGAGACCGACGACGTCGTCGGCGTCGCCGGCCGGGTCATGTACCTCCGCAACACCGGCAAGCTGTGCTTCGTCACGCTCCAGGACGGCGAGGGGCGGCGGTTGCAGGCGATGCTGTCCCGCGCGGAGGTGGGGGAGGAGGCGCTCGCGTCGTTCAAGGCCGACGTCGACCTCGGTGACCACCTGTTCGTCCAGGGGCACGTCATCGCCTCCCGGCGCGGGGAGCTCAGCGTCTTCGCCGACGGCTACCGGCTGGCGGCCAAGGCGCTGCGCCCGCTGCCGAAGACCTACGAGACCGAGGACGGGGAGCAGGTGGCGCTCTCCGAGGAGGGGCGCGTCCGCCGTCGTCATCTCGACCTCATTATGCGGCCGGCCGCCCGCGACATGGTGCGCACGCGCGCCGCGGTCGTGAAGTCCCTCCGGCGCACCCTGGACGCGCGCGAGTTCGTCGAGATCGAGACCCCGATGCTCCAGGTGCAGCCGGGTGGTGCGGCCGCTCGGCCCTTCGTCACCCACATGAACGCCTACGACATCGACCTCTATCTGCGGATCGCACCCGAGCTCTTCCTCAAGCGCGCGGTGGTCGGGGGGATCGAGAAGGTCTTCGAGATCAACCGCAACTTCCGCAACGAGGGCGCCGACTCCAGTCACTCCCCGGAGTTCTCCATGCTCGAGGCATACGAGGCCTACGGCTCCTACGACACGATGGCCGAGCTCACCCGCCGGCTGGTGCAGCAGGCCGCCACCGACGCCTTCGGCAGCACCACCGTGCGCCTGGCGGACGGCACCGACTACGACCTCGGCGGCGAGTGGGCCGAGCTGTCCCTCTACCCCTCCCTGAGCGAGGCACTCGGGGAGGAGGTCACGCCGCAGACCCCCATGGAGGAGCTGGCGCGGCACGCCGAGCGACTGGAGGTCGCCGTCGCCCCGCACTACACGCCCGGCAAGGTCGTCGAGGAGCTGTGGGAGCACGTCGTCGGGGACCACCTGCACGCCCCGACCTTCGTGCGGGACTACCCGGTGGACACCTCACCGCTCACCAGGGAGCACCGGTCCGTCCCCGGCGTGGTGGAGAAGTGGGACCTGTACGTGCGGGGCTTCGAGCTGGCCACCGCCTACTCCGAGCTGGTGGACCCGGTCGTGCAGCGGGAGCGCTTCGCCGCCCAGGCACTGGTCGCGGCGGCCGGTGACCCCGAGGCGATGGTGCTCGACGAGGACTTCCTCGAGGCGATGGAGCAGGGCATGCCGCCCGCCGGCGGCATGGGGATGGGGATCGACCGCCTGCTCATGGCGCTCACCGGCCAGGGCATCCGCGAGACGATCACCTTCCCGCTGGTCAAGCGGGCCTGAGGCCTCGGCTACTCGACGCGGGCGCGGTGCGTCAGCGCGTCGACGAAGACGGTGCTGATGTCCGCGGGGTTGCGCGCGAGGTAGCTGCGGCCGCCGGTCTGGGCCGCGATCAGGCGCAGCACCTCCTCGTCGGTCCCGGGCCCCATGCCGACGGTGATGACGGGGATCGGCTTGCTCGGGTCGACGGCAGCCTGCAGCTCCGCGAGCAGCTGGCTGAGCGAGAGGCCGTCGTCGTCCTCGTTGACGCCGTCGGTGAGCAGGACCACCGAGTTGACGTACCCGGGCTCGAAGTTCTCCTGCACCTCCAAGTACGCGGCGAGCACGGTGTCGTACAGACCGGTGTCCCTCCCCTCACGGGGCTGCCCCGGGAGCGTGGTGACGGCCTCGAGGAGCGCATCACGGTGCGTCCCGGCGCCGTCCTCGGCGTTCAGCGGCGCGATCGGGGCGAGCTCGGTCCAGTCGCTGCCGCCGCGGTGGTCGGTGGAGAACACCCACAGCCCCACCTGGGAGGTGGGTGGGAAGATCTGCATGGCGGTGCCGGCGGAGGCCGCGGCCAGGCCGATGCGTGTCTGCTCACCGACCGGCTGCAGCATCGATCCGGAGACGTCGATGACGGCAAGCATGCGCATGTCGACCGCGACGGTGTTCCAGGCCGTCACCAGCGCGTCGGCCGCGGCCGCCGACGGCGCGGGTGCGGTCGTGACCACGTCGGCAGGCATCCCGGGGACGTCCGGCGCCGACCCGCCGTCGGGGCCGCGGAAGCCCTCCTCCTGCAGGGCCGCCAAGCCGAGCTCCCCCGTGAGGGCCTCCTCGAGCGCGGCCAGCGCGTCCTGCATGCCGACGCCCTGGTCCGGCCCTGGAAGGGGGACCCACGAGTAGCTCAGCGCGCCGGCCCCCTCGGCCGGGACCACCACCTCCAGCGGCGTCGCCGGGTACTGCGCGCGCTGCCGGAAGACTCGCTGCTCGGTGGTCCCGACGGCGGTGACACCCTCCACGTCACTGCTCGCCTGGGCGAGCAGGTCGTCGTCGCTCGCCGTCGCGCGGGACATCCTGATCGTCTCGGCGCCGAGCAGCCGCTCCCCCTGCGGCGTCCCGCGCAGCGCCGCGTCGGCGGAGTGGAGCAGGAGCAGGCCCGTCGTCGACTCCGCGGGGTCGGCGAGGCGCGGGTGGAGCGGCCCGCCGAGGATCTCCTGCCACGGCACGGCCCCGCTGAGCCCGGTGGATGCCGCCTGGGTGCTCGGGACGCCGATCACCACGGGTGTCGTTGCCAGGACCGGGCCCGTGGTGAGGGTGGGCGCCGAGGGGTCCCGGTTGACCCGCTCCACCCAGACGTCGGAGTCGGGGATCCACACGTGGTACAGGGTGGTGCCGCTGCGGATCTGCTCGGCCATGAGGGACGACGGGAGGGCGGTGACGGCGTACGTGGTGCACGGGTCCGCTGCCCGCAGACGGTCACCGGCCGCCACCACGACCGGCGCGAAGTCCGAGGTCGTGGTGACCTGGACGGTGACCTCGCGTCCGCAGCCCGCACCCTCGTCCTCGGGCGCCGCCGGCGCACCCGGCTCTGCGGCGTACTGGCGAAGGATGGCCCACGCCAGCACCGCGATCACGGCGATGATCACGACAAGGCCGAGGACGCGCACGGCGGTGCCCCGGCCCCGCTCCGTTGCGGCACTGGCCATGAAGCAGAACCTAGTCCCTCGAGGGGCGGGCCGGAAGGGAATGGGCCCGAGAACCTGCCCGACGGACGCCGCGCGGTCAGCTCTCTCGCCTGCGCCGTACCGTCCGTACGCCCGTGACCAGGAGGAGTGCGGCCCCGAGGGCCACGAGCGCAACCGCGACCCCGACACCGGTGCCGGACCGCGCGACGCGTGCCGGTCGCTCGACCGTGGTCCCGGCGAGCTCGAGGTCCAGCACGCGGGCGTCGACGGCCACGTCCAGGGCACCGGCGCAGCTCGCGCCGCGGAGGCTCGGCACGCAGAGGTCGACGTCCAGGCGGAGAGTGATCTCGGCGATGAACCCGGCCGCGTGCGCGGCGCCGGCGTCCTCGTCGGCCTCGCCGACGCTCCGCACGGTCACGTCGACCGTGCCCGCGGCTCCCGCCACCCTGGTGAGCAGGCCGGTCACCGCCGACACCTCCGGGACGAGCTCCCCGAGGAGCTCGAGGACCTGGTCGGTGCTCAGGGCGAGGGACAGGTCGACGTCCCGGTCCTGGGGCAGGGTCACGGGAGAGCCGAACACCTCCAGCCCACTTACGCTCGTGCGTGCGGTGGGCGGCTCCTCGGGGTGGGTGGTGACCCGGGAGGTGACGGGTCCGACGTCGAGCACGGGCAGACCGAGAACCGCGACGCGGCCACCCCCGACGCCGGACTCGGCGGACAGCACGCCGTCCTCGACCCGTCGCGTCTCGGCGGTGACCGCCTCCGCGACGAGCAGCGACCCGAGCTCGACGGGTCCCAGGGAGTCGCTCTCCGTCCCCGCGGGTTCGGCCGGGGTCCCGGCCGTGACCGCGGTGAGCGCACGGCCCCGGACGACCGGTCCGGCGGTGAGGCGGTCGACCATGGGGGCCAGGCGCCCGATCGCCCCACTGGTGGTGACGTCGAGCTCCACCTCTCCGGCGACCGCGGTGACACCGGTGGCCGAGGCGTGTCCGCCCTGTGAGGCCGCGGCGGGCGGTGTGGTGGCGCCGGGCGGAGCGGTCAGCACGAGCAGCACGGCCGCGACACCGACCAGCCTGCGTGCCGACATGCTCGCGACCTTACCGGTGGGGACCGGTGGGGACCGGTGGCGACCGGTGCCACTCACTCGCGTCGCGGGGGAGGGGCAGCGCGGGGGACTCGGGGCAGTCCGGGCGGACGGGACCGGTAGACGTGGCCGGTGGGCGTGCGGGTCTCGACGACCGGGCCGGCACGCGGCCCTTCTGGCGCAGGGCCCTCGGCGAGGACCGGTCGGGCCCGCCACCCCGGCGCCGTCTTGACGTAGTTGCACCGCTCGCAGCATCCCTGGAGACCGGCGGCGGTCGTGGCGCCGCCGACGCTGTGGTCGACGACGTGGTCGATGTGGCGGATCGGCGCGTCGCACCAGCGGGTGCGGCACGTGCCGCCGTCGCGGACGGCGATGAAGCGGGCGAGGCCGGCCGGCGCCGTCCGGCGGCGCGACTCCATGGCGACCAGCTGGTCGGCCGGATCGGTGAACAGCCGCCGCAGCCACACCCCCGCCTCACACCGGAGGGCGCGGTCCACGAGGTCACGGGCCCAGGCGGCAGGGACGGTCCCATGGCCGGCGAGCTGTGCGGGCTCCTCCCCGCCGGCGAGGAGGGAGTGGTCCGTCATGACGAGCTGGACCTCGACCGAGGCGGGGACGTCCGCGTCGGTACCGGTGAGCCGCGAGACGAGGGTGTCGGCCATGACCTGCCCGCGGCTGCGGCCGTCTCCGGAGGCCTGGGCGGCGGTGGCGGCCGCGAGCAGGGCGGCGTGCGCCGCGACGGCGCGGCTCACCGGCAGGAGCGCGGTGAGGTAGGCCATCGTGTCCGGTGCCGGCCGGATGCTGACGCACCGGTCCTTCTCCGCCCGGGCAGCACGCTCGACGACGCTGTGCGGGTCGAGCCGGTAGGCGACCTTCTTCGCCTCGGCCACGAGCCGCCGGTCCCCCCAGCCGTCGAGCCGGTCGAGGTCGGTGCACATCTCGCCGTCGAACGCGCGCCGTTCCGCTGTGCCGAGGCAGATGCTCTCGCGGACGAGGAGCGTGGCGCGCCACTCGCTCAGCAGGCCCGTGCGGAGCGCGGCGAGGGTGTGCGGCATGTCCTCCCGCAGGGTGCGTGCCATGCCGAGGTGCTGTCCGCCGCGGTGGGGTGAGAGCCGCCGCGCCAGCGCGACCTCGCTCGCCAGCCCCTTGCACCGCGCGTCCGCGGGGACCCCGGCCGCCTGCTCGGCGTCGTGCCTGGCCTGCGCCAGGTGGGCGGTCACCACCGCCTGGGCGCCCGCCGCGGCAGCCTTGAGGTCCTCCAGCTCGCGCAGCAGGTCGATGCACTGTGCCTGCGTCAGCCCGTGGCCGCCGCGGGCAGGGTCGGCGAGGGGCGCTGCCCGGCGCCCGGCCCGGCTCGCCGTGTCCACGGTGACAGCGGGATCCAGGCACTCGAGCAGCCGGCGCATCTCCGCCACGTCGGTGACGCCCACCGGGAGGGGCGCGGAGCCGTTGTCGACCATGTGTCCACGGTAGGAACGACCACCGACATTTCGTTGGCATGGCGCGGAAAAGTGGACGCGAACTGTGGATCGAGCATGCGCAGGGCAGGACTGTGGAGCAGGGCACCGCTGCCCGCGCGGCCCGAGGAGGCCCCGCGGCCAGTCGGGCTAGCCGGCGGGCGCAGCCTTCGCCGTCGCGCGCCGTCGGCGCCGTGCGACCACCGCGACGAGGGCGAGCGGCACCCCCAGGACGAGCAGCCACGGCAGCACCGCGCCGAGGACGACGAGCACGCCACTCGCGAAGGTCACCAACGCGTTCCAGCCGGTCTCCAGGCCGCCGAGGAAGCCGCCCGCCTCGAGCTGGGCGGGCCGGTCGGCGGACACCGTGATGTGCAACGACGACATCGCGACCTGCTCGCTCAGGTAGGCACGCTCCGACTGGAGGGACTCCAGCTCGCTCTGTCGCTGGCTCAGCGCACCCTCCGCGGCGAGGAGTGCCTCGTTGGACTCCGCCTCGGCCATGAGGGTGAGCAGCCGCTCGGTCGACGTCTGCAGCGCCGCGATCCGGGCGTCGAGGTCGCGCCCACGTCGGGTGACGTCCTCGGAGCTGATGGACAGGTCGGTGACCTCGCCGAGCTCCTCGACGGCGTCGACGGTGGCCGTGAGCTCGGCGGCCGGGACCCGGACCGTGAGCCAGCCGTACGCCTCGCTGCCCTCCGTCCGCGCCTGCTCGGTGCGCTCCTCCACCCGGCCGCCCACGCCCTCGACGAGCCGGACCACCTCGTCCATCGCGGGCGACGGGTCCGCGGCCACGAGGGTGAGCGACCCGGTGGTGACGACCTCCCGGGAGCTCTCCTCCCCGTCCCCGCCGCCCTCCGCGCCGTCGGCGTCCGCGGCCTGCTCGACCGCGCCGTCGTCCCCGCCGCTCGAGTCGGCCGTCCCGGCGTCGTCGCTTCCCGAGCACGCGCCGAGGCCGAGCAGGACCAGGAGGGTGAACGCCACTGTTCGCAGGAGCCTCATGCCCCGCGACGCTAGCCCGGAGCCGGGGTTCCCGACGGGCCTGTGGCCGAACCGTGACCCAACCGGCACCGTCCCGAGACACCGTCGGGCGCCCGCTCACGCGAGCCGTGCCAGAGGTCCCGCAGCACGGCGTTGAACTCCTCGGCGACCGTCTGGACCTCGTGCCCCGCCCCCTGGATCACGCGCAGCTCCGCGCGGTGGTCGTGAGCCAGGGCGGCACAGACAGCGTGGAACGCCTCGTCGTGGCGCCCCGAGACCGCGACGACCGGGTACGGCGCGGTGCGAAGCCCGTCCACCGGCACCCGCGCCTCCCACGGCTGCCGCGCCCTCCGGAGCGCCGGCACGAGTGCCACCAGCTCGTCGAGCAACGCCGCGGAGAGCTCGTCCACGGGCACCCCGACGACGTGCAGGAAGTGCTCGAGGAACTCTCGGTCGCCTGTCCGGCTCGCGAACGCCGCCCTCAGTCGGAGCTCCAGCCGGCGGACGGCGGGGTGGTCCGCCGCGACCTGGAACAGCGGCGGCTCCGCGAGCACGAGCGATCGCACCGCCTCGGGTCGCAGGTCGGCGGCCACCAGGGCAGCGAGCCCGCCGTAGGAGTGACCCACGAGGTGCGCTCCGTCGCCGAGCAGCTCGGCGACGTCCGCACCGTCGGAGAGGAAGTCCTCCCCGACACTCGTGTGCACGTACGCGCGGCGGGTCGGCACCACGACCTCGTACCCCTCGTCGGCGAGCGGCCGCTGACACCGCCACTCGGACGGCCCGGTGGCCAGCGAACCGTGCACGAGCACGACGCGCTCACCCGCGCCCCATACCTCCACCGTGATCCCCGGCATGGGGGCACGGTAGCCAGCCGACCGTCGGGGCGGTGGCGGTTCACGCCGTGGGCGAGCCACCGTCCTGCCCCGGGTGGTGAGCGGCCGTAACCTCGGGGCATGGCCACCGACCTCCTGCCCGACGACCTGCTCGACCGGATCCGCTCCCGTGCCGCCGACTACGACCGGGCGAACGCGTTCTTCACCGAGGACCTCGCCGAGCTCGCCGAGTCCGGCTACCTCCGGGCGATGGTGCCGACCGAGCTCGGCGGCGCCGGGCTGACGCTCGAGCAGATGACCCGCGAGCAGATGCGCCTGGCCGGTGCCGCGCCGGCGACCGCGCTGGCCGTCAACATGCACCACGTCTGGGTGAGCGTCGCCCGCACGGTGCGGGCGCGCGGTGACGGCTCCTGCGACTTCATCCTCGAGGAGGCGGCGGCGGGTGAGGTCTTCGCCTTCGGGGTCTCCGAGGCCGGCAACGACCTCGTCCTCTTCGGCTCTGGTAGCGACGCCGTGCCCGACGGCGCGGGTGGCTACTCCTTCCACGGCACGAAGATCTTCACCTCGCTCTCCCCCGCCTGGACGAGGCTCGGCACGTTCGGCACCGACTCCAGCGGGGACGACGGCCCGCACAACGTGTGGGGCTTCGTGCCGCGCGACGGTGGCGGCGTCGAGGTCAGGGACGACTGGGACGCGATGGGCATGCGCGCCTCGCAGTCCTGCACCACCGTGCTCACCGGCGCCCACGCCCCCGCCGAGCGGATCGTGCGGCGCATCCCGCCGGGCCCGACCATGGACCCCTTCATCTTCGGGATCTTCGCGAGCTTCGAGATCCTGCTCGCCAGCGTCTACACCGGCATCGCCCAGCGGGCGATCGACGTCGCCGTGCGCACCGTCCGCACGAGGCGGTCCCGCGCGAACGACGGCGCCCCGTACGCGAACGACCCCGCGATCCGGTGGCGGCTGGCGGACGCGGCGATCCAGCTCGACGGCGTCTACCCCCAGATCGCGCAGATCGCCCGGGACGTCGACGACCAGGTCGACCGCGGACCGCTGTGGCTCCCGCAGCTGTCCGCCGTCAAGGTGCGCGCGACCGAGGTGGCCAAGGACGTCGTCGAGAAGGCCGTGCGCGTCTCGGGCGGCTCGTCGTACGTCAACCGCGCCGAGCTCTCGCGGCTCTACCGCGACGTTCTCGCCGGGATCTTCCACCCGAGCGACGACGAGTCGGTCCATGGGGCCTGGGCCAACGCGATGCTCGGCCCCGTCGTCGACTGGCCGCCCGCCGAGGACTGAGCGCGACCGCTGTCACGGGCGGTGCGCGGGACGGCTCACCGCGGCGTGTGCTGGTGGCTGACCATCCGCCAGCCGGCCGAGCGGCGCACGTAGAGGCTGGCGACGAGGGCGGAGTACGGCTGTCCACCCCGGGCTGCCTCGACCTCGTAGGTGACGACGGCGACGTCGTCCGTCGGGCGCAGCTCCTCGAGCCCGGACAGCTCGAAGGAGTCCCAGGCAGGACCGCCCATCGTCGCGAGGATCTGCGCCCTCTCCGTGAGCATCAACCCGCCGGGGAACAGCATCCGGACGTCGGCGTCCAGCACCTCGTCGTAGAACGCGGTGGCGCTCGCGGCGTCGGTGGACAGGGCCTGCCAGCCCTGGCGCTCGAGCTCACGGGGCTCCGTCATCGTCGGCTCCTCTCGTCCGTGCCGGTCCGCGCCGGCAGTCAGCTGACCGGAGCGACGGTAGGCAGTCCCTCCGTCGGCTGTCGAGCGGTTTGGCGGTCGGCGGGAACGCGAAGGGCCCGGCGACCGCGTGCGCGGTCACCGGGCCCCAGGCACTCGGAGGGTCAGGCCTCCACGGACGCGAGCTCGGCCTCGGTGGTCGCCTCGACGGGGTCGCCGCCGACGTGCTCCTCACCCTTGCCGGCCCGGTAGGCGGCCTCGATGCGCTCGCCGATGGTCTGGTCGACGTTCCTCCAGTACTGGAAGGCGTTGGACAGCACCGGCTCCTCGACGCCGCCGAGCAGCGAGCCGGCGACGGTCTCGACCAGCCCCTGACGCTGCTCCTCGGTGTAGACCTCCCGGACGAGGGTGCCCGGCTGGCCGAAGTCGTCGTCCTCGGCGTGCAGGGAGTACGCACTGCGCACCATCTCGCCGTCAGCCTCCCAGCCGTCGTCGACCGGGCCGGTCTCGTCGGCGTAGGGGCGGCCGTAGGAGTTGGGGACGTAGACCGGCGCGGTGCCGGAGTGCTCGAAGGTCATGTTGCCGTCGAAGAGGTAGTCGTTCGTCTCGACGACCGGCTTGTTGACCGGGAGCTGGTGGTAGTTCGTCCCGATCCGGGCGCGCTGCGCGTCGGCGTAGGAGAACACGCGACCGAGCAGCATCTTGTCCGGCGAGAAGCCGATGCCGGGGACCGTGTTGGACGGGGCGAACGCGGCCTGCTCGATCTCGGCGAAGAAGTTCTGCGGGTTGCGGTTGAGCTCCATCGTGCCGACCTTGATGAGCGGGTAGTCCCCGTGCGGCCACACCTTGGTGAGGTCGAAGGGGTTGAAGCGGTAGGTCTTGGCGTCCTCGTAGGGCATGACCTGGACCGACAGGGTCCAGCGCGGGAACTCGCGACGCTCGATCGCGTCGTGGAGGTCGCGGCGGTGGTAGTCCGCGTCCGAGCCGGCCAGCGCCTCGGCCTCGGCGTTGCTCAGATCCTGCAGGCCCTGCTCGGTGTGGAAGTGGTACTTCACCCAGAACCGCTCACCCTGGGCGTTGACCCACATGTAGGTGTGCGAGCCGTAGCCGTTCATGTGCCGCCAGGTGCGGGGGAGGCCGCGGTTGCCCATGAGGTAGGTGACCTGGTGGGCCGACTCGGGGTTCTGCGTCCAGAAGTCCCACTGCATGGTGTTGTCACGCAGCCCGGAGCCCGGCATGCGCTTCTGCGAGCGGATGAAGTGGGGGAACTTCATGGGGTCGCGGACGAAGAAGACCGGGGTGTTGTTCCCCACGAGGTCGAAGTTGCCCTCGCTGGTGTAGAACTTCAGCGAGAAGCCGCGGACGTCGCGCCACGTGTCGGGCGAGCCCTGCTCGCCGGCGACCGTGGAGAAGCGGGCGAGCATGTCGGTGGTGGCGCTCGGCTGGAAGAGCGCGGCCTTGGTGTACCGGCTGACGTCCTCGGTGGTGGTGAAGGTGCCGAACGCCCCGGCGCCCTTGGCGTGGGGGTTGCGCTCCGGGACGCGCTCACGGTTGAAGTGGGCGAGGGTCTCGACGAGCCGGACGTCGTGGAGAAGCAGCGGGCCGTTGCTCCCGATGGACAGCGAGTTGCGGTCCGAGGGGTTCGGCGTGCCGAAGCCGGTGGTCGAGCCCGTCGGCTGGGGGCCGGGGACGGTGTCGGTCATAGTGTCTCCTTCTGCGATACGGATGACTGCTGTCGGGAAAGGCAGGAGGGGCAGGTGCCCCAGTACAGGACCTCGGCCGTGTCGATGGCGAAGCCGTGGTCGTTGCTGGCGGTGAGGCACGGGGCGTGCCCGACGGCGCACGGCACGTCGCCGACGTCGCCGCAGGTGCGGCACACGACGTGGTGGTGGTTGTCGCCCCGGAAGAGCTCGAAGCGGCCCGGTGAGCCCTCCGGCTCGATGCGCCGCAGGATCGAGGCGTCGGTCAGGGCATGGAGGACGTCGTAGACCGCCTGCGTCGACACGGTCCCGAGGCGCTCGTGGACCCGGCGACGGATCTCCTCCGCGGTCGCATGGGGGTGTGCTGCCACCGCCGCGAGCACGGCCAGGCGCGGTGCGGTGACCCTGAGGTCGGCGGCGCGCAGCAGCTCGGCGTGGTCGGTGGGCATACGGCGACACTAGTCGTTTAACTGGAACCGTTCAAGTATTGGGGCGGTTCGAAGCGGTGTGGCGCGCAGCGCCCCGGGGCGGGCTGCGTGCCATCATCGGGCGATGAGCACGACGAGCGGCGCCTACCCGGAAGGGGCGCAGCGACCTTCGGTCATCGTCCGACCGGCGCTCCCGGCGGACGCCCGTCGCATCTTCGAGCTCGTCGAGCCCTACGCGGCCGAGCGGATCCTCATCGACAAGGACCTCATCGCCTACTTCGAGTCCATCCAGGAGTTCCTCGTCGCCGAGCTCCCCGACGACGACGGCACGTGGCAGGTCGTCGGGTGCGGCGCGCTGCACGTCCTGTGGGACGACATCGCCGAGGTCCGCACGCTGGCCGTCCACCGTGACGTCCAGCGCCGGGGCGTGGGCCGGCACGTCCTGGTCGCCCTCGTCGAGCGGGCACGCGAGCTGGGCCTGCAGCGGGTCTTCTGCCTCACCTTCGAGGTCGACTTCTTCCGTCAGCTCGGCTTCGAGGTCATCGAGGGGACGCCCGTGGGCACCGACGTGTACGCCCAGATGCTGCACTCGCACGACGACGGGATCGCCGAGTTCCTCGACCTCGCCAGGGTCAAGCCCAACACCCTGGGCAACTCGCGGATGCTCCTCGAGCTCTAGCAGCCCCTCGGGACCCGCCCGCCGTCAGGTGGCGCGCGCCAGGCGCCGTCGCAGCACGACGACGACGGCGGCGAGCTGTGCCGTCACCGCGGCGAGCGCCAGCACGAGGAGCGCGATGGTGGGCTCGGCGATCGTCCAGGCGGCGGACGCGGCGACGCACCAGACGAGCACGGCCCGGGCCACCAGACGCAGGCGCCGTCGCGCCGTGGCGAGGACCGCTCCGGCGGCCTCACCGCGCAGGACGCCACGCAGCCCGAGCCCGCCCACCACCGCGCCGACGAGCGCGAGGAGCTGACCGCCGCCGAGGACCGTGACGGCCGGGCCGGTGAGGGTGGGGTCGGAGCCGGAGAGGGCCAGGATCGCGCTGGCGACCACGGCCAGGCCGAGGCAGGCGGCGCCGCAGCCGATGACGGTGTCCCGAAGGGCCCGGATCGCGCGCGCGAGCCGCACGTCCTGCGGCACCGGTGAGGGGCTGTCCACCCGAGCAGCCTAGATCGGCCGACGTGGTGACCGGCACCGTGCCCGCCGGCCGGCCACGCGGTCGCGTCCTCGCGGGTGGCGGCCGAGGCGGTGACGCGTCCCGGCCCGCCGGCGTCAGCGGGGCAGGCCGTAGCGGCCGGGACCCCGCTCCGCGACGAGTCCGTCGGCGAGCAGCGAGGCGAGCGCCCGACGCGGCTGCTCGGGGTCGGCCATGCCCAGGGGCGCGAGGAGCTCCTCCTGCGCGAGGTCGCCGTCGTCGGGCAGCTCGCGCAGGCGAGCCATCACCCGCCCCCGGGCCTGGCGGTCCGTGCCGTGCCAGCGCTGGGTGCGGCGGCGCGCGGAGTGCTCGTCCGGTGGCGACCCGGCCAGCAGCCACCGGCACCGGTCCGCGAGCGGGCAGGCGTCGCAGCGCGGTGACCGAGCGGTGCAGACGAGCGCGCCGAGCTCCATGAGGCCCTCGTTCCAGCGCACCGAGAGGGCCGGCTCCGCGGGGAGCAGCTCGGCGGCGCGGGCCCGCTCGGCGACGGTGAGGCCGGGCGGCGGCAGCGCCCGGCCCTCGGCCACGCGGCCGAGCACCCGGCGCACGTTCGTGTCGAGGACGAGGGCGCGCCTCCGGTGAGCGAAGCTCGCGACGGCAGCCGCGGTGTAGGCACCGACCCCGGGGAGGCTCACCAGCTCCTCCTCCGTCGTCGGGACGGCACCACCGAAGCGCTCCACGACCGCCGCCGCACACTCCCGCAGTCGCAGCGCGCGGCGCGGGTAGCCGAGCCGCTGCCAGGCGCGCAGCACGTCCGCGGGGCTCGCCCCCGCGAGGTCCTCCGGGCGCGGCCAGCGGGACATCCAGGCCTCCCACACCGGGGCCACCCGTGCGACGGGGGTCTGCTGGGACATGACCTCGCTGACGAGCACTCCCCACGCCGTCGTGCCGGGGCGCCGCCACGGCAGGTCACGGGCGTTGACGGTGTACCAGGCGGCCACCGTGGCGTGGAGGTCGGGCGAGAGCATCACCACCAGTGTGCCCCGCTCCGGCGAGCCGCCGTCGGCATGCCGCACGACGTGCCTACCGTCGGACCGTGAGCACCACGACGACCGGTCGGCGGCCCGGACCAGCCCGCCCCTCCCCGGCGGTGTACCGCCGGCGCCGCATCGTCGCGCTCGTCGTCCTGCTCGTCGTCGTCGGGGCGGTCGCCTGGGGCGTGACCGCGCTCCTCGGTCGGGGGCAGGACACGGGCGTGGGGCCGGACGCCGCAGCCGCCGCAGCACCTTCCGAGGACGCGCCCGCCGAGGAGGCGGCGTCCCCCGGCGAGGTGGTCGCCTGCGACTCCGCAGCCCTGGACACGAGCCTCGCGCTCGACCCGCAGACGCCCGCGCCCGGGTCCGGCGTCCAGTTCCTCGTGACGCTCACCAACACCGGCGCCGCACCCTGCCTCCTGGACGCCGGGCCGGCGACCTTCGTCGCCTCCGTGAGCTCGGGCTCCGACACCGTGTGGCGCTCGGACCACTGCGGGGACGAGGCGACGAAGGAGCTGCTCCTCGACGTCGGGACCGAGACCTCCGTCGCCGTCCCCTGGGACGGCCGCCGCTCCGCCGAGGGCTGCGCCGGCGACCAGCCGCAGGCCGGGACGGGGACCTACCGGGTGTCGGTGACG
The DNA here is from genome assembly GCF_035607575.1 of Georgenia sp. H159. Classification (NCBI taxonomy): domain Bacteria; kingdom Bacillati; phylum Actinomycetota; class Actinomycetes; order Allobogoriellales; family Allobogoriellaceae; genus Georgenia; species Georgenia sp. H159. The sequence continues at coordinate 257,650 of NZ_JAYDZY010000001.1, forward strand.
CTCGACGGCGAGCCCGTCGAGCGCGGCGCGGGCCGCGTCTTCACGGTCGGCTGACCGCACGACCGGTCAGACGTAGCGCTCGAGGATCGAGGACTCGGCGAGCCGGGAGAGCCCCTCGCGCACAGACCGGGCCCGCTGGGGACCCACACCGTCGACCTGCTGCAGCTCCTCGGTGCTCGCCGCGAGCAGCTTCTGCAGCGGGCCGAGGTGCTCGACCAGTGCCGACACGACTGCCGAGGGCAGTCGTGGGATGCGGGAGAGCATGCGGAAGCCGCGCGGGCTCAGGGGGTCGTCCAGCGACTGCCCGTCCGGTCCGCCGATGCCCAGGGCGCGGGCGATCGCCGACATCTCGATGAGCTCGGCCGAGGACAGCGCGGCCAGCCGGGTGAGCACCCCGGTGACGTTGTCGGCCGCCCGCGCGGAGTAGTCGCGGATGATGAACTCGCGGTCCGGCGCGAGACCGCCGATGAGCTCGTCCAGCTGGAGGGACAGCAGCCGTCCGTCGGCTCCGAGCTCGATGACGTAGCCGTCGATCTCGGCCGAGATGCGGGAGACCATCTCCAGCCGCTGGACGACGGTCGTGACGTCCCGGACGGTGACGAGGTCCTCGATCTCGAGGGCGGCGAGCGTCCCGGAGACCTCGTCCAGGCGCGCCTTGTACCGCTCGAGGGTCGCCAGGGCTTGGTGGGCCCGGGAGAGGATCGCGCTGGAGTCCTCGACGACGTGACGCACGCCGTCGACGTACAGCGCCACGATCCGCATCGACTGGCTCACCGTGATCACCGGGTAGCCGGTCTGCTTCGCCACGCGCTCGGCGGTGCGGTGCCGCATGCCCGACTCGCTCGTCTCCACGCTCGTGTCCGGCATGAGCTGGACGTTGGCGCGCCGGATGCGCTGGCGGGCGTAGTCGACGACGACGGCGCCGTCCATCTTGGCCAGCTCACGCAGCCGCGTGGCCGAGAACTCGACGTCGAGGTCGAAACCGCCCGAGCAGATCGTCTCGACGAGGTCGTCGTAGCCGAGCACGATGAGCGCGCCCGTCCGCCCGCGCAGGATCCGCTCGAGGCCGTCCCGCAGCTCGGTACCCGGGGCGACGGCCTGCAGGGTGGAGCGCAGCAGGTTGTCGGGCTGCTCGGGCACGTGCTCTCCTCGGGTCGGCGTGGGGGCGTCGCGCGCACGCTCCGTGCGTCATCCTACGGCGCGGGCCGTCCGGCCTCTCCGCCACGCCCGTCGGTGGGCGCCGCACGCCCGGGCAACGCGACGAGGAGCGCCTCCTGGACGTTGGCCACGGGCCGCACGCGGATGCCCGCGACCGCCTTGAGCTGCTCGGCGCCGTGGCGGGGGACGAGGGCGGTGGTGAAGCCGAGGCGGGCCGCCTCGCTGAGCCGTCGCTGGACGCCCACCGTCGCCCGGACGTCGCCCGTGAGCCCGACCTCCCCGATCGCGACGACGCCACCGACGAGCGGCCGGTCGGACGCGGCGCTGGCCACCGAGAGCGCGACGGCGAGGTCGACCGCCGGCTCGACGGCACGTGCCCCGCCGACGGTCGAGACGTAGACGTCGCGTCCGGTGAGGTCCAGACCGAGGCGTGCCTGGAGCACGGCCAGCGTCATGGCGGTGCGGGAGCCGTCGACGCCGGAGGTCGTCCGGCGGGGGTTGCTCAACGAGCTGGCGGCGACGAGCGCCTGGATCTCGGTGGGCATCGGGCGACGGCCCTCGAGGCTCACCGAGGCGCAGGTACCGGGCACCGGCGTGGTGCGCGCGTCGGAGAGGAACAGGCCCGAGGGGTCCGCCAGGCCCCGGATGCCCGTGTCGGACAGCTCGAAGCAGCCGACCTCGTCGGTGGGGCCGTAGCGGTTCTTCGTGGCGCGCAGCAGCCGCAGCCTGGAGTGACGGTCGCCGTCGAACTGGCACACGACGTCGACGAGGTGCTCCAGCACCCGCGGGCCGGCGAGCGACCCGTCCTTGGTCACGTGCCCGACGAGGACGACGGGGATGTGGCGCTTCTTCGCCGCACCGATCAGTGCCGCGGCCACCTCACGCACCTGGCTGACGCCCCCGGCCGCGCCGTCGACCTGACCGGACGCGATGGTCTGCACGGAGTCGACGACGACGAGGGAGGGCTCGGCGGCCTCGATGTGGCCGAGCACGGTGGCGAGGTCGTTCTCCGCGGTGAGCAGCAGGCGTTCGGCCAGCGCGCCGATCCGCTCGGCGCGCAGACGCACCTGGCTGGCCGACTCCTCCCCGGTGACGTAGAGCACCTGGCCCGTGGACTGCTCGGCTGCCCGTGCGGCGACGTCGAGCAGCAGCGTCGACTTCCCGGCACCCGGCTCGCCGGCGAGGAGGACGACGGCACCGGGCACGATGCCGCCGCCGAGGACGCGGTCGAGCTCGCCGACCCCGGTGGGCCGGGCACGGGCGGTGTCGACGTCGACGTCGGCGATGCGCTGCGCCGCGAGCGCGGGCCGGGCGGCCGCCGGGGTGCGGCTGGTGGCCGCGGCACCCGCCTCGGCCACCGTTCCCCACGCCTGGCACTCCCCGCACCGGCCCACCCACTTGGCCGTGCTCCAGCCGCACTCGGCGCAGCGGTAGGCGGGGCGCTGGGCCCTGGCGGTGGTGCTCATGACGTCGACGGTAACGGGAGGCGGTGACATCCTCCTCGACCGGCGCGGGTCAGACGTCGACGGCGTCGATCCGGAGCCGCAGCGTGTGGGAGTCCCCGGTGGCGAGCTCGACGAGGTCCGTGCCGGAGTTGAAGGCGTCCGGCGGGCAGGTCATCGGTTCCACCGCCACGCCGCGGCGCCCGACCAGCTCGCCGCTGTAGATCTGCAGCCACGGCGCGTCGGCGTGGAGCCGGACCTGCAGCGCCCGCTCCGCGCTGGTGAGCGTGACGGTCCAGCCGCCGGTCGGCAGGTCGGTGTAGGCGTGGTCGATGCGCGTGTCCCCCAGCGGCGCGTCCCCGGGCAGGGCCAGGCCGGCGTCCGCGGCGGGCACGGTCGAGACCGGTCGCAACCGGTCGTCGACGGTGAGGACCGACCGGGCCGGGGCACGGAGCACGCACTCGTCGACCGGCTGCAGGTCGCACGTGAGGTACGGGTGCGTCGAGGACCCGTAGGGCGCGGTGCGGGCACCGATGTTCGTCGTCGTGATCTCCACACCCAGCCCGTCGTCCGCGTCCAGGCGGTAGGTGACGCGGCTGTGGAGGTGGAACGGGTAGCCGTAGCGGGGAGCGATCTCGAGCTCCAGCACGACGTGCGCGTCGGACTGCGCGACGACGTCCCACACGCTCCAGCACGCCAGGCCGTGCAGTGCCGCGTTCGTCTCGTGCTCGTTGACGGGGACCCGGTGGGTCTCGCCGTCGTACTCGTAGGTGCCGTCGGTGATCCGGTTGGGCCACGGGACGAGCGTGGCGCCGGGGTACCCGAGCGGCAGCTCGGCCGGGTCGTGCCCGACGACGACCTGCCGGCCGCGGTGCTGCAGACCCGCCAGACCGGCGCCGACCGGCACGATCGTCGCGGTGTAGTCACCGGAGGTGAGGGTGACGGCGGGCGCGGGAACGGTCATGACTCTCCTCGAGACGCAGTGGGGACGCGGACTCAGGGCCGGGCGGCGAAGGTCTCGAGGAGGCTCGAGTCACCGGACACGATGATCGTGTCCCCGGGGTGGATGAGGGTCTCCTCGGTCGCGTACTCGAAGGCCTCGCCGGGGGACTTCACGCCGAGCACGGTGACGCCGTAGCGCGCCCGGATCTGCGACTGGCCGATCGTGAAGCCGTGGGTCTCCCGCGGTGGCCGCATCTTGACGATGGTGAAGCCGTCCTCCATCTCGATGTAGTCGAGCATGCGCCCGGAGACCATGTGCGCCACCCGCTGGCCGGCGTCGTGCTCCGGGTAGACGACGTGGTGGGCACCGATCCGGCGCAGGATCCTGCCGTGCTCCGCCGAGGTGGCCTTCGCCCAGATCTGGGGAACCTCCATGTCCACGAGGTTGGCGGTGATGAGCACGCTGGCCTCCAGCGACGTGCCGACCCCGACGACGACGACGGAGAAGTCCTGCGCGCCCAGCTGGTCGAGCGCGTCGGGGTTGGTGGCGTCGGCCTCGATGACCGGTAGCCGCCCCGACCACTGGGACACGAGGTGCTCGTCCTTCTCGACGGCAAGCACCTCCCGACCGATGTCCTCCAGCGTCGCCGCCAGGGCGGAGCCGAACCGGCCGAGGCCGATGACCAGTACCGCGCTCGCGCGCGGGGCGTCCCTCTGCGCCATGTGCGCACCTTCCTTCCGTCGGGCCCAGTGTGCCCGTGTCAGCCGACGATCGGCGGCTCGGCCGGCATCCGGATCACGCGTCGGCGCTGCCGCAGGGCCAGTGCGCCGGCGAGGGTGATGGTCCCGAGCCGGCCCGCGAACATCAGCGCGGCCAGCACGTACTTCCCTGCGTCGGGGAGCACCGGTGAGATGCCCGTGCTCAGCCCGACGGTCGCGAAGGCCGAGATCACCTCGAAGAGCACGAGCTCGAGCTCGTGGTCGGTGAAGACCAGCAGCAGCAGCGTGGCGACGCCCACCAGCGTGGCACCGAGGAAGGCCACGGCGACGGCGAGGCGGATGGTGATCGTGCCCACCCGCCGTCCGAAGGCCTCCGCGTCCCGGTCGCCGCGCGCCTCGGCGATGATCGCGAGCACGAGGACGGCGAAGGTGGTGACCTTGATGCCTCCTGCGGTCGACGCCGAGCCGCCACCGACGAACATGAGCGCGTCCTGCATGAAGCGCGTCGTGTCGCTCATGTCCGCGACCTCCACCGTGCTCAGCCCCGAGGACCGGGAGTTGACGCCGGCGAGCAGCGACGCGAGCACGCGGTCGGCGACCGGCAGCGGTGCCAGGGTGGAGGCGTTGCGCCACTCGAAGGCCGCGAAGCCGAGCGTGCCCCCGACGGCGAGCACCGCGTAGGTCACGAGCGTGAGCTTGGTGTGCAGGGTCAGCCACCGGGTGTGGCGCACCCGCTCGGCGAGGTTGAGGATCACCGGGAAGCCGAGCGCTCCGACGGCCCCCCCGACGATGATCGGCAGGCACATCCACCAGTCGCCGACGAACTGCTCGAGGCCACCCTCGAGGACGATGAAGCCGGCGTTGTTGAAGATCGACAGGGCCATGAACAACCCGTGCCACAGGGCCTCGGCGATCGACTCGCCCATGGCCAGGAAGCGGGGGACGAGCACGAGGAACAGCACCAGCTCGATGACCAGCGACGCGACGACGACGGCGCGCACGAGCGTGCCGACCTCACCCAGCCGCGTCGTCTTCCGCTCCGAGGCGGCGAGCAGCCGCTGGGTGAGCCCGATCCGGCGTGAGACCGCGAGCCCGAGGATCGAGGCCAGCGTCATGACGCCCAGGCCACCGATCTTGATGCCGACGAGGATGACCGCCTGGCCCAGCCCGGACCAGTAGGTCGCGGTCGGCACGGTGGTCAGCCCGGTGACGCAGACGGCCGACACGGCGGTGAAGAGGGCGTCGACGAACGGTGCCCGCTCGCCGCTCCGGGTCGCGGCAGGCAGGGACAGCAGCCCGGTGACGACGGCGATGATCCCGGCGAACACGAGGAGGGCCAGGCGGGCGGGGGAGTGGCGGGCGATGTGGTCGACCGCGTCGCGGAGCGCGCCGAGCACCCGGGTCGGCAGGGCCGGCCGACTCTCGCTGCGTGCGGTGGTCACGCGCACACCTTGCCAGACCCCGGCCCGCGTTACCGTGAAGCATGCCCAAGCCGCTGCTCCTGTGGAGCGAGGACCTCCTCGAGTACGACTTCGGCGCGGGCCACCCGATGGCTCCGCTGCGCCTCGCGCTCACCCACGGGCTGATGCGGCACCTGGGGGTGCTCGACGCCTTCGCCGTCGAGCCGGTCGTCCCCGCCGACGACGCGGCGCTGCTCCGGGTGCACGAGGCGGACTACCTCGCCGCAGTGCGTGCGGCCGAGGACGGTCACCCCGACCCGGCGCACGGCCTCGGGGAGCCGGACAACCCGATCTTCGGGAACATCCACGCCGCGGGCGCGCGTGTGGTCGGGTCCACGCTCCGCGCGGTGACAGCCGTGTGGGAGGGACACGCGCCCCGTGCGCTGAGCCTCGCCGGCGGCATGCACCACGCCATGCCGGCCCGTGCCTCGGGATTCTGCGTCTACAACGACGTCGCCGTCGCGATCGCGGCAGCCCTGGCCGCGGGTGCCGAGCGGGTCGCCTACGTCGACCTCGACGCCCACCACGGCGACGGCGTGGAGCGCGCCTTCTGGGACGACGACCGCGTCCTGACCATCTCGGTGCACCAGCATCCCGGGACCCTCTTCCCCGGGACGGGCTACGCCCAGGACGTCGGCGGCCCCGCGGCGCGCGGCGGCGCCGTCAACGTGGCGCTCCCGCCGCGCACCGGGGACGCCGCGTGGCTGCGGGTGCTCGACGCCGTCGTCCTGCCCCTGGTCCAGGACTTCGCGCCCCAGCTGCTCGTCACGCAGCACGGCTGCGACTCCCACGCCCTGGACCCGCTGGCCGAGCTGTCCGTCTCCGTCGACGCCCAGCGACGGGCCGCCCTCCTCATGGCCGAGCTCGCCGACGAGCACGCCGGGGGCCGGTGGGTCGCCACCGGCGGCGGCGGCTACGAGGTCGTGTCCGTCGTCCCACGCGTGTGGACCCACCTGGCCGCGATCGTCGCCGGGCGACCGATCGACCCGGCGACCGCCGTGCCCGAGCCGTGGCGCGCGGAGATCGCCGAGCTGGCGGACGTCGAGGCGCCGCTGCGGATGACCGACGACGTGACGGCCGACTACCGGCCGTGGTCCTCCGGGTACAACCCCGACGACGCCGTCGACCGGGCCATCATGGCGTCCCGCGGCGCGACGTTCCCGTGGCGTGGGCTCGACCCCCAGCAGCTGTGAGCCCGCCGAACGTTTCCCAAAACCGGCCCCAGCCTCTAGAGTTCGAGCGTATCTCCGGCGCAGTCGCGCCTGAACACGACACGGGTAGGTGGACATGGCCGAGCGACAGGCGCCGCGGTTCCTCACGGTGGCCGAGGTTGCCGAGCTCCTCCGGGTGTCGAAGATGACGGTGTACCGCATGGTGCACGCCGGAGACATCCCCGCCGTCCGCGTCGGTCGCTCCTTCCGCGTCCCGCAGCACGCCGTCGAGGAGATGCTCAGCAGCGGTGTCGGGGACTGGAACCCGGAGAGCCAGGCCCGATAGCGCGCGCCGGGCGCCCGCTCGCGAGACGATTCCGCGATGGCCCCGACGCGTACCCTGCTCATCGTCCTCGCCGGCGGCGCGGGCTCCCGCCTGGAGACGCTGACCGAGCGTCGGGCCAAGCCCGCCCTGCGTTTCGGCGGCAGCCACCGCCTCATCGACTTCCCCCTCTCGCACGCCGCGAACAGCGGCATCAGCGACGTGTGGGTCATCGAGCAGTTCGAGCCGGAGTCGATCACCGAGCACCTGGCGGGCGGACGCCCGTGGGACCTCGACCGGTCGCGCGGCGGGCTCATGCTCCTCGGACCGCACCGGGGTGACGAGCGCGAGGGCTGGCACACCGGGACCGCGGACGCGCTGTGGCGCAAGGCCGACCTCATCCGTGGCCACGACCCCGAGGTCGTCCTGGTCGCCTCCGCCGACGCGGTCTACCGGATGGACTACGCCGACGTCGTCGCCCACCACCTCGACAGCGGGGCCGAGGTCACCATGGTGACCACCCGGCACGACGGCGACGTCACGCGCTACGGCGTCGTCGTCGCCGAGGGCGGGCGCATCCAGCAGTACGAGCTCAAGCCGGACGACCCGCCCTCCCGCGTGGTCACCACCGAGGTGTTCGCCTTCGACCCGGCCGCCCTCGTCGGCACGCTCGAGGCCGCCGCCGAGGCGCGCCCGGACGAGGGCCTGGGTGACCTCGGGGAGCAGGTGCTGCCGGCGATGGTCGAGCGGGGTGGTGCCGCGGAGTACCGGCACACCGGCTACTGGCAGGACGTCGGGACGGTGGAGGCGTACTGGTCGGCGCACATGGAGCTCATCGAGCAGCCGCCGTTCGACCTCGACGACCCGGCATGGCCCGTCCGCACCCGGTCGCAGCGCCACGTCGGTGCCCGCGTCCACGCGCGCGGGACGGTCGAGGACTCGCTGCTCGCACCCGGGGTCGTCGTCGAGGGGACGGTGCGCCACAGCGTCCTCGGGCCGGGCGTGCAGGTGGCACCGGACGCCGAGGTCGTCGACTCCGTCCTGCTCGACGACGTCCGGATCGGCCCGGGCGCGCGGGTGCGGCGCAGCGTCGTCGACGAGGCGGCGCGGGTCCGGGGACGGGCCCAGGTCGGCGGCGGCGGCGCCCAGGACGACATCGCCCTCATCGGGGCGCGCAGTGTCGTCCACCCGCGCAAGCGGGTCCCCGCGGGGGGCCGCTACCCGGCGTGACGACCGCCGCACCGCGCCGGTCGGGTGGAGACGCTAGACTCGTGACGTTCTGCGTGTAGTCACCGTGCTGCGCGCCACCGTTCCGGCTCACCCAGCACTGTGAGGTTTCATGGGCTCTGTCATCAAGAAGCGCCGCAAGCGTATGTCCAAGAAGAAGCACCGCAAGCTGCTTCGCAAGACGCGTCACCAGCGCCGCAACAAGAAGTAGGCACTGATCTCCCCAGGCCCGGCAACTGCCGGGCCTGGCGCGTCCCTGCGGTCAGTCACCGGGACGTCGTGCGGTCACGCACCGGTCCGGCGGCGCAGCGAGCGGAGGACGGCGGCCGCCGTCCACACCGCTCCGGCCCAGCCCGCGCTGCGCACCCCGGTGCGGACCCCGCGGCCGACGTCCCTGCGGCGGCGGCGGAAGTCTCGCACCGGCCAGCCCACCTCGCTGGCGTGCAGCCGCAGCCGCGGCTCGGGGTTGATCGCGCACGCCGAGCCCACCGTCTCCAGCAGGGGGATGTCGTTGACCGAGTCGCCGTAGGCGTGGCTGCGCGAGAGGTCGATCCCGCGCTCGTCCGCGAGGGTGAGGACGTTGGCCTTCTTGCCCTCGCCGTGCAGCATGTTGCCGTCCAGCTTGCCGGTGTAGACCCCCTCACGGGACTCGGCGATGGTGCCGAGCGCACCGGTGGCGCCCAGACGGGCGGCCAGCAGGTCCGCGATCTCGGCGGGCGTGGCCGTGACGAGCCAGACCTCGTGGCCCGCCGCCAGGTGCTCCTCGATGAGCGCCCGGGCGCCGGGGTAGATCTTGTTCGCGAGCACCTGGTCGTAGACCTCCTCGCCGATCGAGACGATCTCGGCGACGGTGCGTCCGCGCACGATGCGCAGCGCCCGGGCGCGCACGTCGGCGATCCGGCGCAGGCTCTCCCCGAGGAGGAAGTAGGAGACGGAGTGCCGCGCGAAAAAGGCGATGTCTCGCAGCCCGAAGAAGTCGCGGCGGTACAGCTCGCGCGCGAGGTGGTAGGCGCTCGCGCCGCGGATGATCGTGTTGTCGACGTCGAAGAACGCGGCGACCACATCGGCGGGCTCGCGGGACGCGTCGTCGGCTAAAGGGCTGCTCGTCGCGTGCACGTCCCCACCCTAGGGTGCCGCCCGTAGGATCGCTGGGTGCCCGACTCCCGAGTGGTCCTGTACTCCCGCGCCGGTTGCCACCTGTGCGACGAGGCGCGCGACGTCGTCGTCGTCGAGTGCGAGCGTGCCGACGCCGGGTGGGACGAGGTCGACGTGGACGCCGACCTCGGGCTGCAGGCCCGTTACGGGGAGTACGTGCCCGTCGTCGAGGTCGACGGCGTGGTCCAGGGCTACTGGCAGATCGACGCCGGCCGGCTCAGGAGCGCGCTGGCGGGCTGAGGCGAGGACGACGACGGCGGCCGGTGCGCGTGGCACCGACCGCCGGCAGGGTCGTGGTCCCGCGCCGGGCGCGGGGACGGGTCAGGCCTGCGCGCCCTCGACCGCGGCCACGATGGCCGAGATCTCCAGGGCGATGCGGATCTTGTCGCCGACGAGCACGCCGCCGGTCTCGAGGGCCGCGTTCCAGGTGAGGCCGAACTCCTTGCGGGAGACCTCGGTGGTGGCGCTGAAGCCGACGCGCGGGTTGCCGAACGGGTCGGTGGCCGCACCGTTGTACTCCACCGCGAGGGTGGCGGGCCTGGTCACGCCGTTGATGGTGAGGTCGCCGGCGACGGTGAACTCCTCGCCGCTGCCCTCGACGCCCGTGCTGACGAAGGTCCAGGTCGGCTTGCTCTCGGCGTCCCAGAAGTCCGCGCTGCGCAGGTGGTTGTCGCGGTTCTCGTCGCGCGTGTCGACGGAGGCCGACTGGATCGTCACGTTGACGGCGGAGTCGGCGAAGCTCTCGGCGACGACGATCTCGCCGGAGAAGTCGGTGAACTGGCCGCGGACCTTGGCAATGCCGGCGTGGCGGACGGTGAAGCCGACCTCGGAGTGCGAGGGGTCGATGGTGTACGTGCCGGGTGCGGGGGTGCTCGTCATGGTGTCTCCAGGAAGGTTGTCGCTTGACTTGACCCTTCAACTATACGTCCGGTGACAGGCGCGCGCAAGAGGTGCGTGCCCCGGGTCGGTGGTGACCGTGCGCACTGGCCCGGCGTGCCGGGTGGGCCGCGGAGTTTGCGACACTAGGGACATGTCGCGAACCACGGTGCACCTGCTGCGGCACGGCGAGGTCCACAACCCCGACGGCATCCTCTACGGACGCCTCGAGGGGTACCGGCTGTCCGAGCGCGGGCAGCAGATGGCCCGGCGCGTGGCCGAGGTCCTCCACGGCAACGGCCACGACATCCGCCGCGTCGTCGCCTCGCCGCTCCAGCGGGCGCAGGAGACGGCGCTGCCGACCGCGCAGGCGTACGGCCTGGACGTCGGGACCGACGAGCGGCTCATCGAGGCGGCCAACGACTTCGAGGGCACCACCGTCGGCAGCCGGCGCGGCTCGCTCGCCAGCCCCCGCTACTGGCGGCGCTACGTCAACCCCGCGCGGCCCAGCTGGGGTGAGCCCTACCGTGACCAGGTGGCCCGGATGACGGCGGTCGTCGGCGACGTGCGCCGCGGCCTCGCCGATGGTGGGGAGGCACTCCTCGTCAGCCACCAGCTCCCGATCTGGGTCACCCGGCTGTTCCTCGAGCGCCGGCCCCTGTGGCACGACCCGCGCCGGCGCCAGTGCTCCCTCGCCTCCCTCACCTCGCTCACCTTCGACGGCACCCGGCTGGTGGGACTCGCCTACTGGGAGCCGGCCGCTGACCTCGTCGCCGGTGCTCTCGACCTGCTCCCGGGCGGGTCCGGGGCCGCCATCCCCCGCAGTGCCGCCCAGCAGGAGCGCGGCAGCGAGGGGTCGGCGTGACCCGGGCCGTGCGCGCCGTGGCCGCGGCCCTGGTCGCCGCCCTGGCACTCGTCGGGTGCGGCACCACCGCCGAGACGCCGCAGGACAGCACCGGCGCCGGCTACCAGGCGGGCGACGGCTCGTGGACGACGTGGGAGGCGGGGGAGCGCGGCGACCCGGTCGAGCTCGTCGGCACGACCTACGACGGCGAGGCGGTGGACCTCGCGGACTGGCGTGGCGACGTCGTCGTCCTCAACTTCTGGTACGCGGCCTGCCCGCCGTGCCGCGCCGAGGCGGGCGACCTGGCTGCCATCGACGCCGACTACGCGGACGGCGGGGTGCGGCTGCTCGGGATCAACCCGCGCGACGACGCCGCCACGGCCCAGGCCTTCGAACGCACCTTCGGCGTGCCCTACCCGAGCCTCCACGACGAGGCCGCCAGCGGTGTCGCGGCACTCCAGGGGGTCGTCCCGCTCCAGGCGATGCCGACGACCGTCGTGCTCGACGCCGAGGGTCGGGTCGCGGGGCGGGTGCTCGGCCAGATCGACCCCGCCGTCGTGCGCGGCATGATCGACGACGTCCTCTCCGAGGCCGTCCGATGAGCTGGGAGGCGATCGCCGAGGTCTTCCGCACGACCGTCCTCAGCGGGTCCCTGCTCGCCGCGGTGCCGGTGGCGCTGCTGGCCGGGGCGGTCTCCTTCGCCTCGCCCTGCGTGCTGCCCCTCGTCCCCGGGTACGTCGGCTACCTGGGCGGGATGGCGGGCTCCCTGGGCCAGGGGACCGGCCGCGGCGCCGCCGGCGGCCGGACCTCGACGGCGACCGCGACCCGCACGGGCACCGGTCAGGGGCGCCTGCTGCTCGGCGTCGTCCTGTTCGTCCTGGGCTTCAGCGCCGTGTTCGTCCTCGCCGGGGTGGTCTTCGGCGGGCTCGGGCTCGCGCTGCGGCCGTGGGTGGACGTCCTCACCCGCGCGATGGGCGTCGTCGTCATCCTCATGGGGCTCGCCTTCATGGGCGCCGTGCCCTTCCTCCAGCGGGACCGCCGGCTGCACCTCAGCCCGCGTGCCGGGCTGTGGGGCGCGCCGCTCCTCGGCGTCGTGTTCGGGCTGGGCTGGGCGCCGTGCATCGGCCCGACCCTCTCCGCGGTGCTGCTCCTGTCCCTTGACGGCGGTGACCCCGTCCGCGGTGGGCTGCTGGCGGCCGCGTACTGCGTCGGCCTCGGTGTGCCGTTCATCGTCATCGCGCTGCTCTACTCGCGCACCACCCGCGCCCTGGGCTTCCTGCGGCGGCACCGCCTGACGATCATGCGGATCGGTGGCGCGCTGCTCGTGCTCGTCGGCCTCGCGCTCGTCACCGGCCTGTGGGGGCACTTCGCCGGCTGGGTGCAGGGCCTGGTCGCCGACTTCGTGACGGTGGTGTGATGGCCTACCGCCCCGAGGGTCTGCGGACGATGGACGAGGCGCAGGAGGCGCCGCAGCCGTCACCGGCCGGCATCGGCGTGCGCGGCTGGCTCCGCTGGGCGTGGCGCCAGCTCACCTCGATGCGGGTGGCGCTGCTCCTGCTCATGCTGCTCGCGATCGCCGCCCTCCCCGGCGCCGTCTTCCCGCAGGCGCCGCAGGACGCAGCCGCGGTCGCCAGCTACAAGGCCGACCAGCCGCAGCTCTCCCGGTGGCTCGAGCGGCTCGGGCTCTTCGACGTCTACGGCGCCCCCTGGTTCGCAGCGATCTACCTGCTGCTCTTCGTCTCGCTCGTCGGCTGCATCCTGCCCCGCACACGGGCGCACGTCGCCGCGCTGCGCGCCGCCCCCTCCAGGGTCCCGCGCCGGCTCTCCCGCTTCCCCGTGCGCGACACCCACACGACGACGGCGTCGCCCGAGCAGGTCGACCGGGCGGTGCGTTCGGCCCTGGGCCGGCGGTTCCGGGTCGCGCGGACCCCGGACGGTCTCAGCGCCGAGCGCGGCTACCTGCGCGAGACCGGGAACATCGTCTTCCACCTCTCGCTCGTCGGCGTGCTCGTCGCCCTCGCGGCCGGTCAGCTGCTCAGCTACCGCGGGCAGGCCGTGGTCGTCGAGGGCCGCTCCTTCGCCAACGCCGTCGTCGACTACGACACCTTCACCCCCGGGACCCTCGTCGACAGCGACGACCTCGAGCCCTTCACCTTCACCCTCACCGAGATGGCCTCGGAGTTCACCGTCGACGCGCAGGCGCGGGACTTCGCGGCGCACGTCGTCGTCACCGAGCCCGACGGCGACACGGTCGAGGACGTCATCCGGGTGAACTACCCGATCAACGCTGCGGGCGCGAACATCTACCTCGCGGGCAACGGCTTCGCGCCGCACCTCACCGTCCGCGACGCCGAGGGGGAGGTGGCCTTCTCCCAGCCGGTGCCCTTCCTGCCCGAGGACGACTTCTACACCTCCCGCGGCGTCGTCAAGGTCCCGGACGTCTCGCCCGGACTCGACCAGCTCGGCTTCACCGGCTACCTGCTGCCGACGGCGGTCGTCGACGAGGCCGGGGCGCGCTCGGTGCACCCGCAGCCCAACGCCCCGCTCCTCGTCCTGGACGTCTACGCCGGTGACCTCGGGCTGGACGACGGCGTCCCGCAGAACGTCTACGAGCTCGCCACCGACGGCATGACGCAGGTGATGGACGGGCCGGAGGAGGCGAAGATCCTGCTCGAGCCGGGCCAGGAGGTCGAGCTGCCGGACGGCCTGGGCACCATCTCCTTCGACACGCTGCCCCGCTTCGCCGCCCTCGACCTGCGCTACGACCCCTCGCTCACCGTGCTCCTCGTCTCCGCGCTGCTCGCGATGGCCGGGCTGGCTGCCTCGCTGTTCGCGCCCCGCCGCCGGCTCTGGGTGAGGACCACCCACGACGACGGACGTACAGTTGTCGAGGCGGCCGCGCTCGCCCGCGGGGACGACCCGGGGCTGGAGCGGGAGCTGGAGCGCGTGATGACCGCCGTCCGGGCCGTGGGGCCCACACCACAGGAGGACACGTGAACGACCTCGGCCAGCTGAGCCTGCTGGCGATCTACGGCGCGATGGCCGCCTACGGCATCGCGATGGTCGCCTTCGGCATCGACCTGTCGGCGCTGCGGGACGGCGGCCCCACCGGGCGCCCGCGGCGGGCGGTGCGCGTCGCGATGACGACGACGACGGCGGGACTCGCGCTGCACGTCGTCGGCGTGGTCACCCGCGGCTTCGCGGCCGGGCGGGTGCCGTGGGCCAACATGTACGAGTTCTCCATCGTCTTCACCCTCGTCGCGGTCTCCACCTTCGTGCTCATCCAGCGGTGGCGTGACCTGCGGTACCTCGGCGCGCTCGTCATCACGCCGACGCTCCTCGCCCTCGGCCTGGCCGTCTCGGTGCTCTACATCGAGGCCGACGGGGTGCGCCCGGCGCTGGACCACTACTGGCTCGTCATCCACGTCTCCGTCGCGACGATGGCGATCGGCGTCTTCGCGGTTGCCGCAGCACTGTCCGTGGTCCAGCTCGTCAAGGAGCGCGGGGAGCGCACGCGCGTGGCGGAGCGCGAGCCCGCCGTGGCGCTCGCCGGGGGCGCCGCGGGCACGGCGACGTCCGCCGCCGACGGCGACGCCGCCGCCGGTGCCGGGCCGGGTCGTGGGTTCTGGGGGCGGCTGGCCGACGTCCTGCCGAGCTCGGCCGAGCTGGAGCGGTACGCCTACCGGCTCAACGCCGTCGGCTTCCTCCTGTGGACCTTCACGCTCATCGCCGGCGCCATCTGGGCGGAGCACGCCTGGGGCCGCCCGTGGGCGTGGGACCCCAAGGAGGTCGGCACCTTCGTCGTCTGGGTCGTCTACGCCGCCTACCTCCACGCCCGGGCCACCCGCGGCTGGGACGGGCGCAAGGCCGCCTACCTCGGGCTCACCGGCTTCGGGCTGCTCCTGTGCAACTACTACGTGGTGAACCTCTTCACCGAGACGGTGCACGGGTACGCGTTCTGACGCCCGGCGTCACCGACCCGCCCGCGTCGCGGCGATCAGTGGCGAGGGGTTGGACCGTTGTCCTCGTCGGGTGCGTTGCTCGCTCCGCCGGCGGCCGGGCCCTCGTCCGTCGGCCCGCTGGTCGCCTGCGGCTCCTCCGCGCCCGGCTCCTCGGGGCTCGGCCCGTCCGGCCGGCGTCGCGGCCGGTCGAGGCTGGCGAGGAACTCGGGGTCGTCGTCGGGTGCCACCGGCCGCGGGGCCTGCGCGCGCGGCGTCGGACGGCTGGGGAAGCCGCCGGACGGCGACGGCTGCCCGGGCCGCGCGGTCCGTCCCACCTGGCGGCCCGCCCGGCTGACGACGAGCCACGCGAGCGCCCCGGCCCCGGGGAACACGACGATGAGGATGACCCAGATCGCCTTCGGGAGGCCGACGGGCATGTCGCTGTCCTCGTAGCGCACGCAGTCCACGAGCGCGTAGATGACCAGCGCGAGCAGCAGGACGAACGGGAGGTATCGCATATCACGACCAGCCTAAGCGTTCGGAGCCGGTGCGTTGGGCCGGACCGTCCCATTCCGCCGACAGCGCAGTCCGCGACGGCCCCGCGGAGGGTCCGCCCGGAGGCGACGTATTCTGCTGGGGTGCCGATCCTGCGATACACGCTCCTGCGCCTGGCGGTGCTCGCCGGGGCCTTCGCCCTCCTGTGGCTACTCGGGTTCCGGGGGTGGCTGCTCGCCGTCGTCGCCGTGGTCGTCGCCGCCCTCGTCTCGTTCCTCGCCCTCCCGCGGCACGCGAACGAGGCCGCGGCCGTCATCGCCCGCCGACGTGAGGGCAGGGGCGCGCCGAGGACGGTCGACAAGGACATCGCCGACGACGAGGCGGAGGAGGACGCGCTCCTCGACGGCGAGGACGACCCCCACCGCTGACCGTGCTCGCCCGGAGGCTCGGCGGGGAGGCTCCTTCGGCGGGCCGGCTAGAGCAGCAGCCCGAGGCCGAGCAGGACGCCGTAGCCGAGCTCGAGCAGCCCGGTGTCGCGCAGCACGGTGATGAGGTCGCGCCCCACCGCACCGGCGAGCACGATCAAGGCCAGCCGCACGACGACGGGCACGAGCAGCAGGGTGAGCAGCGCCCACGGGTGCGCCGGCGCGAGCGGCAGGACGAGCACGAGCGGCAGGACCAGCATGGCGACGTAGGTCAGCCGGGCGCGTCGGTCCCCGAGGCGCACGGCGAGCGTGCGCTTGCCGGACACGGTGTCCGTCGGGATGTCCCGGACGTTGTTGACCATGAGCAGGGCGCAGGCGATGAGCCCGATCCCCACCGCACCGGCGACCGCCGCCCAGGACACCTGCAGCGCCTGGGTGTAGGTCGTGCCGAGGGTGGCGACGAGGCCGAAGAAGACGAACACACCCACCTCGCCGAGCCCGCGGTAGCCGTAGGGCCTGCTGCCGCCGGTGTATCCCCAGGCGGCGAGGACGCTCACCGCCCCGACCGCGACGAGCCACCACGTCCCGGCCAGCGCGCACAGGACGAGGCCGAGCACGGCCGCGACACCGAAGAAGCCGAACGCCGCGAGCTTGACCGTCCGCGGTGCTGCTGCGCCCGAGCCGGTGAGCCGCGGGGGGCCGGTGCGGTGGTCGTCGGTGCCACGGACGCCGTCGGAGTAGTCGTTGGCGTAGTTGACCCCGATCTGCAGGGCCAGCGCGACGCCGGCGGCGAGCAGGGCCCGTGGCACGGAGCCCGCGTCGAGGGCGAAGGCGGCGCCGGTGCCGACGAGGACGGGTGCGGCGGCGGCGGGGAGGGTGCGGATCCGGGCGCCTTCCACCCAATCGGCGAACGTGGCCATGGAGCTCCTTGCTGAGGGACGGCGTCAAGCGTATCTGCGCCGAGCGCGGCGTCAGCCCATCAGCTCCGTGCGGGGGTCGCGGGCAGCGAGCAGGTCGCGGGCGAGGGCGGCGGCGGCGATCCGGTCGACCTTCCCGGGCCCGCGCAGCGGCAGCTCGCCGACGTGCACCAGGGCCCGTGGCGCGAGGTGGCGACCGAGGAGGCCGGCGACGTGGTCGCGCACCCGCGCGAGGCCGGGAGCGCCGTCGCCGCTGACGACCGCCGTGACGAGCGCCCCCCAGTGGTCGTCCGGCACGCCGACGACCACGACGTCCCCCACCCCGGCGAGCTCACCCAGGGCCTGCTCGACCGCGGCGGCCGAGACGTTGACGCCGCCGCTGATGATGACGTCGTCGAGCCTGCCCAGCACCGTGAGGACGCCGTCGGCGAGCACGCCGCGGTCGGCGGTCCGCAGCCAGCGCCGGCCGGACCGCTCGGGGAAGGACTCCCGGTCGGCCCGCTCGTCGTCGAGGTAGCCCCGCGCCAGGACCGGGCCGGCGATCCAGATCCGGGAGTCGGCGTCGACCTCGACCTCCACCCCGTCGAGGGGGACGCCGTCGTAGACGCAGCCCCCGCCGGTCTCTGTCATGCCGTACGTCGTGACGACGGGCAGGCCGGCGTCGCGGGCCGCGTCGAGGAGCGAGGCCGCCGTCCGGGCGCCCCCGACGAGGATCGCGGCGAGCGCCCTGAGCGCGCTGACGGCGTCGTCGTCGGCCATCACCCGCGCGAGCTGGGTGGGCACGAGGGAGAGGTAGCCGGGGACGTCCGCTCCCAGCTGCCGGACCGCCGACGCGAGCGCGGAGGCGCGGAAGCCGGTGGCCGTGTCGAGGACGACGGGCTCGGTGCCGGCGACGACCGAGCGGACGAGCACCTGGAGGCCCGCGACGTGGTGGACCGGCAGGCAGGCGACCCACCGGCCGGGTCCGGCGAGCCGCTCGTAGGTGGCACGGGCGGAGGCGACCAGGGCGGTGCCGTCGAGGGCGACGAGGTGGCCGGTCCCCGACGTGGACCCGGAGGTGGCGACGACGGCCGCGACACCCCGCGGGACCGGGAGCGTCGGCGGCTCGGGTCGCGACGGGTCGACCAGGCGCAGGGCCGGTCCGCTGCCGTCCAGCGCCCCGGGCAGGGCCGCCAGCAGCCCGGTGACCGCGTCCGCTCCCGTCCCGCCGGGACGCACGACGACGCGCCGGGACTCCTGGGACCTCATGCCGCCAGGGTAGGACGTCGGCGGAGGTACGGTGTCCCGGGCGATCTCCAGGAGGGGCGGATGACCGGACGACACCGATGGGCGGTGGTGCTGGCGACGGCGCTGCTCACCCTCACCGCCTGCACGTCCGCGCCGAAGTCCACCGAGCAGGTGACCGCGACACCGACGCCCACCCCGACGGCCACCCCGACGCCCGCGCCCGTCCCGACGTGGCCGCTCACCGGCGTGCCGGCGGAAGACCTGCAGGGGCGTCCGGCCATCGCGGTCAAGGTGGAGAACACCGCCATGGCACGTCCGCAGACCGGTCTGGGGGACGCCGACGTCGTGTGGGAGGAGATGGTCGAGGGCGGCATCACCCGCTTCAACGCCGTCTTCCACTCGACGCTGCCGGAGGTGGTGGGCCCGGTCCGCTCCCTGCGGCCGATGGACGCCGGCATCGTCGCACCGCTCGGCGGACCGCAGGTCGTCTCCGGCGGCCAGCCGATGTTCCTCGACTCGGTCCACGCCCAGGGCGTCCAGCTCATCTCCAACGACGCGGGGGACGCGGGCTTCTTCCGCAGCCCCGACCGCCGCGCACCCCACAACCTCTACGGGCGCCTCGCGGACCTCCTCCCGCAGGCGGCGGCGACCGAGCCGCCGCCGGAGCAGTTCGCCTTCGCCGCGGACGGCGAGGAGCCGACCGCCGTCCGCATCGGTGAGCCCGCGTCCGCCCTGCGCCTGCGCTTCCCGCAGACCGCACCGGGCTGGAGCTGGGACCCCGCGTCCGGGCGCTGGCTGCGCGACGAGAACGGCACGGCGTCGACCACGGTCGACGGCGAGGTGCTGGACGCCCGGAACGTCGTCGTCATGCGCGTGCAGATCGTCGCCTCCGCCGGCCTGGACCAGGCCGGGAACGCCGTCCCGGAGACCGTGATGACCGGGACGGGTGAGGCCCTGGTGGCCTCCGGCGGGCACACGGTGGCGGCGACGTGGACCAAACCGAGCGTCACCGACCCAGTGACGCTCACCACCGCCGACGGCGGCGTCGTCGAGCTGGCACCCGGCGCGACGTGGGTCGAGCTCGTGCCCGCGGACCGGGGCGGCGTCGAGGTCCAGCGCTGACGTCATGCGAAGGGCGGACGCAACTTCCCCCCTCGGCAGGACGCGAGCCGCGGCAAATCGATGCTGGAGGCCGATTCCCCGGCGCCTCCGGCGGGGCCATGCTGGTGACTGTGACCGCGCTCCACGAGCTTCTTCGATGATGCAGGGGGTGTGGCAGGCACGGTAACGGGGGGCGTGCCCGCCGAGCAGGAGTGGAGGCCTGCGCGACGCGGCACGTACGAGGCTGTACCCGCAGCGGCTGTCAGGGATGGAGGGCCCGGGCGCTGCGGGTACAGCCGCATTCCGGGACGGTTCGCGTCGCCTCCGGCCCGCTTCGTCGGTCAGTAGAAGTAGGGGAAGCGGGACCAGTCCGGGTCGCGCCGCTCGAGGAAGGCGTCGCGCCCCTCGGCCGCCTCGTCGGTCATGTAGGCGAGCCGGGTCGCCTCCCCGGCGAAGACCTGCTGGCCCGCCAGGCCGTCGTCGACCATGTTGAAGGCGAGCTTGAGCATCCTGATCGCCTGCGGGGACTTGCCCGCGATGGTGAGGGCGTACCCCAGCGCGGTGGTCTCCAGGTCCGCGTGGTCGACGACCTCGTTGACGACGCCCCAGCGCTCGGCGTCCTGCGCGGAGTACTCCCGCGCGAGGAAGAAGATCTCCCGCGCACGCTTGTCGCCGACCTGCCGCGCGAGCAGCCCGGAGCCGTACCCGGCATCGAAGGATCCGACGTTGGCGTCGGTCTGCTTGAACCGTGCGTGCTGGCGCGAGGCGATGGACAGGTCGCACACGACGTTGAGGGAGTGCCCTCCGCCGGCGGCCCACCCGCTCACGGCGGCGATGACGACCTTCGGCATCGTCCGGATGAGGCGCTGGACCTCCAGGATGTGCAGGCGTCCGGCGCGCGCCGGGTCGATCTGCTCGCGCCGCCGGGCAGTCTCCGCGTGCGGGTCGGCGTCGTCGGTCTCGTACCGGTACCCGTCACGGCCGCGGATGCGCTGGTCCCCGCCGGAGCAGAAGGCCCAGCCGCCGTCCTTGGGGCTCGGGCCGTTGCCGGTGAGGACGACGGCGGCGACGTCGGAGGTCATGCGGGCGTGGTCGAGCGCCCGGTAGAGCTCGTCGACGGTGTGGGGACGGAACGCGTTGCGGACCTCGGGCCGGTCGAAGGCGATGCGGACCGCGGGAAGGTCCGCGCCCTGCTCGTCGACGGCCCGGTGGTAGGTGAGGTCGGTGAGGTCGAATCCCTCGACGCGGCGCCACCGGCGCGGGTCGAAGGGCTGGTCGGGCTGCTCGGTCATGGCCGTCAGCCTATGCGGGGGCCGGGTGCCGACCGGCGCCCTATCCTCGGGGGCGTGTCCCTCCCGTCCGGCGCCCACGCCGTCCCGCCGCCCACGGCCGTCTACTCCACCCCGATGACCACCCGCTTCCGCGGCATCACCACGCGCGACGGCGTCCTGCTGCGGGGTGACGCGGGCTGGGGTGAGTTCTCCCCGTTCTGGGACTACGCCGACGCCGAGTGCCGCCCGTGGCTCGCCGCGGCGCTCGAGGCCGCCGACCTCGGCTGGCCCGCCCCGGTCCGCGACCGGGTCCCGGTCAACGTCACCGTGCCCGCCGTCGGGCCCGAGCAGGCCGCGGCGATCGTCGCCGCGAGCAGGGGCTGCCGCACCGCCAAGGTCAAGGTCGCCGAGCCCGGGCAGGACGTCGGCGAGGAGCAGGCGCGGCTCGAGGCGGTGCGCGACACCCTCGGCCCGGACGGCCTCGTCCGCATCGACGCGAACGCCGCGTGGGACCTCGACACGGCGCTCAGGCGACTCGCCCTGCTCGACCGCGCCGCCGGGGGCCTGGAGTACGCCGAGCAGCCGTGCGCCGCCGTCGAGGACCTCGCCACCCTGCGGCGCCGCACCGACGTGCCCATCGCCGCGGACGAGTCGATCCGCCGCGCCGAGGACCCGCTGGCCGTGCGGCGCGCCGAGGCGGCCGACGTCGTCGTCCTCAAGGTGCAGCCGCTCGGCGGGGTGCGCGCCTGCCTGCGGCTCGCGGAGGAGGTGGGGCTGCCGGTGGTCGTGTCCTCCGCGCTGGAGTCCTCGGTGGGGATCGCGGCCGGTGTCGCGCTCGCCGCCGCCCTGCCCGAGCTGCACCACGCGTGCGGGCTGGGGACCGTCCGGCTGCTCGAGCGGGACACCGTCCCCGCGCCGCTCGTGCCCCACGACGGTTACCTGCCGGTGACCGCGGCCGTCCCCACCGACGCCAGCCTCGCCGCCGTCGCCGCCCCGCCGGACGTCCACGACCGCTGGGCGGCCCGCCTGCGGGACGTCGCGGGGGCGGCCCGGTGAGCCGCGAGGCCCCGGCGGCGCTGCTCGCCCGCGAGGTCGTCACCGAGCTCGTGCGCGGCGGGGTGCGCCACGTCGTCCTCTCGCCGGGCTCGCGCAGCGCCCCGCTCGCCTACGCCCTGCTCGCCGCGCACGACGCCGGGTGGCTGCGCCTGCACGTGCGGGTCGACGAGCGCGTCGCCGGGTTCGTCGCCCTCGGGCTCGCCCGCGCCGACGGCGCGCCGGCCGCCGTCGTCACCACGTCCGGCACGGCCGTGGCCAACCTCCACCCGGCCGTCCTCGAGGCGGCGCACAGCGGCGTGCCCGTCGTCGTCCTCAGTGCCGACCGTCCCCACGAGCTGCGCCGCACCGGCGCGAACCAGACGACGGAGCAGGTGGGCATCTTCGCCGCCGCCCCCCGCTGGGAGGCCGACGTCCCGGCGGACACACCCCCCGGGGCGATCCGGCAGGTCGTGGTCCGGGCGCTCGCCGCGGCCACCGGTGCCCGGTCCGGTGACCCGGGGCCGGTCCACCTCAACCTCTCCTTCCGTGACCCGCTCGTGCCCACACACCCGTGGGACCCGGGTGCGGCGCCCGGGCGGCGCGACGTCGTCGCGTGGCGCGGACCGGGCGGCGTGGTCGACGTGCCGGCGGGCGGCCGGACCGTCGTCGTCGCCGGGGACGGCGCGGGCGCGGTCGCCGCCCGGCTCGCCGAGGAGGGTGGCTGGCCGCTGCTCGCCGAGCCCACGTCCGGTGCCCGGACCGGGCCGAACGCGGTGTCCGCCTACCGGCTGCTCCTCGCCGAGCTCGGGGACGAGGTCGAGCGCGTCGTCGTCGTCGGCCACCCCACGCTCTCCCGGCCGGTGAGCTCCCTGCTCGCCCGGCCGGACCTCGACGTCGTCGTCCTCGCGCCCACCGGCGCGGTGTGGCCGGACGTCGCCGGGACCGCGGGGCGGGTCGCCGGTGCGGTGCGCGTCGTCCCCGGGGCCGACGACGCCGGGTGGCTCGCCCGGTGGCGGCGGGCGGGTTCCGCCGCTGCGGCGGTGCTCGACGCCCACGCCGGGCTCGACGGGCTCACCGTCGCCCGGGCGGTCGCGGACGCGGCGGCCACCGACGGGCAGCCGGGTGTGCTGGTGCTCGGCTCCTCGATGACCGTGCGCGACATGGACCTCGCCGCCGCCCTGCCGACGGGTCTGCGACTCGTGGCCAACCGCGGCCTCGCCGGCATCGACGGCACGCTGTCGACGGCGACCGGGCTGGCCCTCGCGACCGGTGGGCCGGCGCGCGCCGTGGTCGGTGACCTCACCTTCCTCCACGACGCCGGCGCCCTGCTGCGCGGCGAGCTGGAGGAGGAGGTGGACCTGCAGGTCGTCGTCCTCAACGACCGCGGCGGCTCGATCTTCGCCACCCTCGAGCACGGTGCTCCCGAGCGGGCCGCGACCTTCGAGCGGGTCTTCGGCACGCCGCAGGCCGTCGACGTCGCGGCCCTCAGCGCGGCGTACGGGGCGCGCCACACCCTCGTCCGCAGCGAGGAGGACCTCGCCGCGGTGCTCGCCGCGCCGGTGAGCGGCAGGTCCGTCGTCGAGGTGCTGCTCGACCGCTCCCGGGTGCGCGAGCAGCGGGCCCAGTTGTCGGAGCAGGTCACCGAGGCGGTGCGGCGGGCGCTCGCGTAACCCTGCGCGACCGGACCACCGGCGACCCGGCCCCAAGTCCCCCCGGTCCCCCGGTCCCCAGGCCCAGAGGGGACCGTGCGCCCGCTCTCGAACTGTGCGCCCAGTAGAGCGGGCGCACAGTTCGAGAGCGGGCGCACGGTCCGGTGCAGGCGGGCTTTCGGTCCCCGCCCTAGCGGCCGGTGAGGCGACGGCGGTCGTCGGGCAGCCGGCGGGTGCGGCCGGTGCGGTCGAGGTGGGCGAGCAGGGGCAGCACGACCCGTCGGCTGGTGCCGAGGTGCTGTCGCGCCTCGCTCACCGTGAAGGGCTGAGGGAGCCCGCCCAGCCGCTCGACGGCGAGGTCGTCCGCGCCGGCGAGGAGCAGCACCCCGGGAGCGGGACGCAGCAGGAGGCCGGCGCGCACGGCTGCTGCCTGGACCTTGGCGTCCAGCCCGAGCGCCGCGAGCTCGTCGGCGCCCGGAGCCGCGAACGGGTCCGGTGCCAGCCGGCCGCGCAGGGCGCCCACCGCCGTGAGGACGTCGGCAGGGACGGCGTCGGCGTCGGGGAGCCGCACCCGGCCCGCCTCCACGCGGAGCGACGGGACCACCACGGCCGCGACGACCTCCGGGCCCGGCAGCCCCAGACGCTCGGCGAGCGCCGCGAGCGTGAGCGGCGGCTCCAGCGGCGCGGACGACGCATGTCCCCGCACGACGTCCTCCGCCGCCCGGGCTGCCTCCGCGGCGCGGGCGGGGCTGAGCAGCCAGTCCTCGGCCGCCACCACGCCGTCGGGCAGGTCCCCGGCCGGCACACCGATCCGGGTGAGGAGCGCGGCGGAGACCACACCCCGCCGGTCGAGCTCGGCCGCGAGGTCCGCCCGGCCGTCGGCACCGGCCAGGGCCCGGGCGCGTGCCCGCGCGGCACCCCGCCGCCCCAGCGGCGGGGGAGCGGGGTCGAGCACCGTGACCGCCCACAGCCGCCGGGTGCCCGGGTCGCGCAGGAGCGCACGGTCCCCGACGCGCAGCGGCAGCGGGCGTCCCACGGTGAGGCGGGACAGCCCCTCGCCCAGGGGTCGGTGGTGGGCGGCGAGCACCGCGGAGCCGATGTGGAGCAGCGGCCGCTGCGGCGGCTCGCCGGTGCCGAGCCGAGCGGGGCCGAGCCGCACGTCGAGCACCTCGGTGTGGTGCCACGCCCCCGGGGTGACGAGCACGTCGGAGCGCTCCACGTCGCCGGACAGGTTGAGGGCCACCCGTGCCACGCCGGTCGCCACCCCCACCGGCCGCCCGAGCGACTGAACCTCGCGGACCCGGTGCTCACCGTGCGCCGACCGCAGCCTGTCCCCGGCACCCACCCGGCCCGCCGGCAGCGTGCCGGTCACGACGGCACCGGCGCCCGTCATGGTGAAGCTGCGGTCCACCCACAGCCGGACGGGCTCCTCGGGTGAGGGCTGCGGCAGGCCCGCGACCATGTCCCCGAGCGCACGGCGCAGCTCGTCCAGGCCGTCCCCGGTGCGCGCGCTGACGGCCACCGCGCGGACGCCCCGGAGCGAGGTCGCCCCCAGCTCCGCCAGCGCCCGCGCGCGGGCCGGGGCGGGGTCCGCGAGGTCCGCGCGGGTCACGGCGAGGACCCCGTGCTCCACGCCGAGCGCGTCGAGGGCGGCGAGGTGCTCGGCGGCCTGCGGCATCCACGGGTCGTCCGCGGCGACGACGAACAGCACGGAGGGCACCGGGCCGAGGCCGGCCAGCGTCGTCGTGATGAACCGCTCGTGGCCGGGGACGTCGACGAAGGCGACCTTACCGGCGCCGGGCAGCGTCGTCCACGCGTAGCCGAGCTGGATCGACAGGCCGCGCCGCCGCTCCTCCTCCAGCCGGTCCGGCTCGGTGCCGGTGAGGGCGGTGACGAGGGCGGACTTGCCGTGGTCGACGTGCCCCGCCGTGGCGACGACGTGCATCACGTGCGCCCGGAGGCGGCCACCGCCCGGAGCGCCCCGAGGAGCACGGCGTCCTGCTCGGGCGGCACGGCGAGCAGGTCGAGCAGCAGCCGGCCGCGGTAGGAGCGACCGAGGACGGGCGTCCGGCCGGTCCTCAGCGGGACCGCCCAGGCCTCGTCCACGGCCACCGCGGCGCTCGCGAGATCGACGCCGGGTGCGCCACCGCCTCCGACGGCAGCCACGCTCTCCACCGCCTCCGCCGCGAAATCCGGCGCCAGCGCGGAGGCGAGTGCCCGCGCGCGGCGCAGCAGCTCCGCCGGGTCGGTGCCGAGGGCCGCCGGCACCGGGGGCGGGGGCCCGACGAGGGTGGCCTCGAGAGCCGCGAGGGTGAGCTTGTCGACCCGCAGCGCGCGGGCGAAGGGGTGGCGTCGCAGGGCCGCGACGGCGCCGGCGTCACCGAGCAGCAGCCCGCACTGGGGGCCGCCGAGCAGCTTGTCCCCGGACGCGGTCACGACCGTGGCCCCCGCGCGCAGCGCCGCCGCCGCCGAGGGCTCGTCCGGCAGCCGCGGGTGCGGCGCGAGGAGACCCGAGCCGATGTCGGCGACGACGGGCACCGGCAGCGTCGCCAGCCGGTCGACAGGCACGCTCGAGGTGAAGCCGGTGACCCGGAAGTTGGACGGGTGGACCTTGAGCACGAAGGCGACGTCGTCGTCGACGGCGTCCGCGTAGTCCTCCAGCCGCACCCGGTTCGTCGTGCCGACCTCCCGCAGCCGGGCCCCGACGGACTCGACGAGCTCGGGGATGCGGAACCCGTCGCCGATCTCGACGAGCTCGCCGCGGGCGACGACGACCGAGCGGCCCGCCGCCCAGGCGAGCGCCACGAGGGCCAGGGCCGCGGCCCCGTTGTTGACGACGTGCACGCCGCCCGCGTCCGGCACGGCCCGCGCGAGCGCCTCCAGTGCACCCCGCCCGCGTCTGCCACGCCGCCCGGTGGCGAGGTCGAGCTCGACGTCCGTGGTCCCGGCCGCGACCTCCAGCGCGCGCACGGCAGCGGCCGACAGCGGCGCCCGGCCGAGGTTGGTGTGGACGAGCACGCCGGTCGCGTTGACGACGGGTCGCAGCGTCGTCGTCGTCGCCGGGAGCCTCCCGAGCGCGACGGCGACGACGTCCGCCGGCTTGACCCGTCCCTGCCGGCACTCCTCGATCGCCTGCCGGGCGGCGTCTCTCACGAGGGTCGCCCCGAGGCGCTCGGCCGCCTCGGCGAGTGCGGGGTCCGCGAGGACGGCGTCGGTGCGCGGCGTCGCGCGCCGAGGATCGGGCACCACGGGCCTCCCTGGGGTCGGTGGCGGAGGCGGACGGGAATCGAACCCGCCTGGCCGAGCTGCTCGACCACTACGGCTTTGAAGACCGCGCCCGTCACCAGACGAGGTACGCCTCCGCGTGCAGCCTAACCAGCAGCACGCCCCGCCACCCGCGAACCGGGCCCCGGCGGCGGGGAGGCGACGTAAGGTCGCCCGTGTGACGACCCTCACCTACCCCGAGCTCCGCCTCACCCAGCACGCCTCCGGAGGAGGGTGCGCGTGCAAGGTGCCGCCCGGCGAGCTCGAGCGGGTCCTCGGGGCACTTCCCGTGACCGCCCACCCCGACCTCCTCGTCGGGATCGAGAACGGCGACGACGGCGCCGCCGTCCGCATCGACGGGAGCCGCGCCGTCATCGCGACCGCCGACTTCTTCACCCCCGTCGTCGACGACCCCTACGACTGGGGACGCATCGCCGCCGCGAACGCCCTGTCCGACGTCTACGCGATGGGCGGGACGCCGATCGTGGCGGTCAACCTCCTGGCCTGGCCGCGGGACCGGATCCCCTTCGACGTCGCCGCCGAGGTGCTGCGCGGCGGCGCGGCGGTCTGCGCGGAGGCCGGCACCGTCCTCGGCGGCGGCCACAGCGTCGACGACCCCGAGCCGAAGTACGGGCAGGCGGTCACCGGGATCGCCGACGCCGACCGGCTGCTGCGCAACGACGCGGGGCGGGCCGGCCTGCCGCTCACCCTCACCAAGCCGCTGGGCCTGGGGGTCCTCAACAACCGGCACAAGGCCACCGGGGAGCACTTCGCGGAGGCGGTCGCCGTGATGACGGCCCTCAACCGGGACGCCTCGGTGGCGGCGCTCGCCGCGGGTGTCCGGGCCGCGACCGACGTCACGGGGTTCGGGCTGCTCGGCCACCTGTACAAGCTGGCCCGCGCCAGCGGGGTGAGCGCCGTCGTCGACTCCGCGGCGGTGCCCTACGTCGGCGGCGCCCGGGAGTCCTACGCCGCCGGCTACGTGCCCGGCGGCAGCCGGCGCAACCTGCAGTGGGTGCGCCCGCACCTCGCCTCCGACGTCGACGACGACGAGCTCGTCCTCCTCGCGGACGCCCAGACCTCCGGCGGGCTGCTCGTCGTCGGGGAGCTGCCCGGCCACCCCGTCATCGGCGAGCTCGTCCCCGCCGAGGAGTGGACCGTCCGCGTGCGCTGACGCGGCCCGGCGCCGCCCGGACCGGGACTGCGATCTTGCCGAGCGGTGGAGGACAGGACGGGCGCCATGTGCGGTGCGTCACGCCGCGATGGGCGCTACGGTGGCCGGACTCGGGAGGGGGTGGGCAGTGGCGACGTTCCTCAGCTGGCCCGTGCTGCGCCAGCTCACCGGCACCGACGTGCTCGGGCGCGGCAAGGCCGCCCGTTCGCGGCGCACCGAGGAGCTCGTCCCCCGCACCGCCACCGCGGACCGCGTGGCCCGTAGCGTCTGCCCCTACTGCGCCGTCGGCTGCGGGCAGCGGGTCTTCGTCAAGGACGAGAAGGTCGTCCAGATCGAGGGTGACCCGGACAGTCCCATCTCCCGGGGCCGGCTGTGCCCCAAGGGCTCGGCGAGCAAGAGCCTGGTGACGAGCCCCGACCGGCTGGAGAAGGTCCGCTACCGGCGTCCCTACGGCACCGAGTGGGAGGACCTCGACCTCGGCACCGCCGTCGAGATGATCGCCGACCGCGTCCTGACCACCCGGGCGGCGACCTGGCAGCAGACCGACGCCGACGGCCGCCACCTGCGCCGCACCATGGGCATCGCGGCGCTCGGCGGGGCGACCCTGGACAACGAGGAGAACTACCTCATCAAGAAGCTCTTCACCGCGATGGGCGCGGTGCAGATAGAGAACCAGGCCCGTATTTGACACTCCGCCACGGTCCCCGGTCTGGGGACCAGCTTCGGCCGAGGAGGGGCCACCAACTTCCAGCAGGACCTCGTCAACGCGGACTGCATCGTCATCCAGGGGTCGAACATGGCCGAGGCGCACCCGGTGGGCTTCCAGTGGGTGATGGAGGCCAAGCGGCGCGGCGCCAAGGTGATCCACGTCGACCCCCGGTTCACCCGCACGAGCGCGCTCGCGGACACATTCATGCCGATCCGCGTGGGTACCGACATCGTCTTCCTCGGCGCGGTCATCAACTACATCCTCAGCAACGAGCTCGACTTCCGGGAGTACGTGCTCGCCTACACGAACGCCGCGTCGATCGTGTCGGAGGACTTCCTCGACACCGACGACCTCGACGGGCTGTTCTCCGGCTTCGACCCCGCGACCCGCACCTACGACACCGCGACCTGGCAGTACGCCGGCGCCGAATCCACCGGCGAGGACGAGGGGGAGGCCGCCGCGGACCGCGCGACCGCCTCCGGTATGCAGCACGAGTCCCACGGCATGCCGGTGCCCGAGGAGCCGCAGCGCGACGAGACGCTGCAGGACCCGCGCACCGTCTACCAGGTGCTCAAGCGCCACTTCGCGCGGTACACCCCGGAGCTCGTCGAGGAGACGTGCGGGGTCAGCCCCGAGCAGTTCCACGAGGTCGCCGAGGCCTGGGTGGCGGCCTCGGGCCGCGAGCGCACCACCGCCCTGGTGTACAGCGTGGGCTGGACCCAGCACAGCGTGGGTGCCCAGTACATCCGCACCGGCTCGATCATCCAGCTGCTGCTCGGCAACATGGGGCGCCCCGGCGGCGGGGTCATGGCACTGCGCGGCCACGCGAGCATCCAGGGCTCCACGGACATCCCCACGCTCTTCAACCTGCTGCCCGGCTACCTCGTCATGCCCGACGCCGCGCAGCACCCCGACTTCGGGGCGTGGGTCGAGGACATGAGCATGCCCGGCAGGAAGGGCTTCTGGGGCAACGGCGCCGCCTACGCCGTCAACCTGCTCAAGGCGTACTGGGGTGAGGCCGCCACCGCCGAGACCGACTGGTGCTACGACTACCTGCCCCGAATCGACGGGGACCACGGCACCTACCGCACGGTGCTCGACATGATCGCCGGCACCGTCAAGGGCTACTTCCTGCTCGGGCAGAACCCCGCCGTCGGCTCCGCCCACGGCAAGGCGCAGCGGCTGGGCATGGCCCAGCTTGACTGGCTCGTCGTCCGGGACCTCTACGAGATCGAGAGCGCCTCCTTCTGGAAGGACTCCCCGGAGATCGAGACCGGGGAGATCGTCACCGAGGAGTGCGCCACCGAGGTGTTCCTCCTGCCGGCCGCCTCCCACGTGGAGAAGGAGGGCACCTTCACCCAGACCCAGCGGATGCTCCAGTGGCGTGAGCAGGCGGTCGAGCCCACCGGTGACCGTCGCTCGGAGCTGTGGTTCTTCTACCACCTGGGCCGGATCCTGCGGGAGCGGCTGGCGGCCGAGAACCTCGAGCGCGACCGCCCGCTGCTCGACCTCACCTGGGACTACCCGGTCCACGGCGAGCACGACGAGCCCAGCGCCGAGGCCGTCCTCAGGGAGATCAACGGCTTCGAGGTGGCGACCGGGCGGCCGCTGTCCACGTTCACCGAGATGCGGGACGACGGCTCCACCGCCGGCGGCTGCTGGATCTACACCGGTGTCTTCGCCGACGGTGTCAACCAGGCCGCCCGCCGCAAGCCCGGCTCCGAGCAGAGCCTGGTCGCGCCGGAGTGGGGCTGGGTCTGGCCCGCGAACCGGCGCATCCTGTACAACCGTGCCTCGGCCGACCCGGAGGGCCGCCCGTGGAGCGAGCGCAAGGCCTACGTCTGGTGGGACGAGGAGCTGGGGGAGTGGACGGGCCACGACGTCCCGGACTTCGAGCGGACCAAGCCGCCGTCCTACCGCCACGAGCCCGGCGCCGTCGGTGTCGACGGCCTGGACGGGACCGACGCGTTCATCATGCAGGGCGACGGCCGCGGCGCCCTGTTCGTCCCGAGCGGGCTCATCGACGGCCCGCTGCCCACGCACTACGAGCCCGTCGAGTCACCCTTCCGCAACGCGCTCTACGGGCAGCAGGCCAACCCCACCCGCATCGAGTACCGGGAGGCGGTCAACCCGATGCACCCCAGCCCGCCGACGGCAGGTGCGGACGTCTTCCCCTTCGTCTTCACCACGAGCCGGCTCACCGAGCACCACACCGCCGGCGCGATGAGCCGCACCCTGGAGTACCTGGCCGAGCTGCAGCCCGAGATGTTCGTCGAGGTCTCCCCTGCGCTCGCGCGGGAGCGTGGGCTCGAGCACCTGGGCTGGTGCCACGTGGTCACCGCCCGGGCCGCGGTCGAGGGACGCGTGGTGGTCACCGACCGGCTGCGCCCCCTGCGCGTCGCCGGCCGTGTCGTCCACCAGGTGTGGCTGCCCTACCACTGGGGGAGCAAGGGGCTGGTCACCGGCGACTCGACGAACGACCTCTTCGGCATCAGCCTGGACCCCAACGTGCTCATCCAGGAGACCAAGGCCGGCACCTGCGACATCCGCGCCGGCCGCCGGCCGCGGGGCCGGGAGCTGCTCGCGCTGCTCGACGGCTACCGCCGTCGCGCCGGGACGGACACCGCCCGCCCGATCGTCACCGCCGACCCGCGGGCCGTCACCCGCTCCGACGGTGGGGACGCCGCTCCGTACCGACCACTGGAGGGCAGCTGACATGGCCGGGAGGAACAGCCTCTTCGGGCCGGTGGACCCCGCGCTGGACGCGGGGTACGTCGACCCGCCGCCGCGCAAGGGCTTCTTCACCGACACGAGCGTGTGCATCGGCTGCAAGGCCTGCGAGGTCGCCTGCAAGGAGTGGAACCTCATCCCGGGTGGGGAGGACTACGACCTCCTGGGCATGTCCTTCGACAACACCGGCGCCCTGGGGGCCAACACGTGGCGCCACGTCGCCTTCATCGAGCAGCAGCGGCCCACGGTCAACCTCGGGATGCCCGGCAGCGGGCCGCCGGCCCCGACCGGCGGCCATGGGACGAGTATGCCGACCGGCACCGTGGGCTCCGCCTCGCAGACCGACACGGGCAGCGAGGACGGCCCGCTCATGGCCGACGAGGAAGGCGCGCAGGCCGACTTCCGCTGGCTCATGTCCTCCAACGTGTGCAAGCACTGCACGCACGCCGGCTGCCTGGACGTGTGCCCGACCGGGGCGCTGTTCCGGACCGAGTTCGGCACCGTCGTCGTCCAGGACGACGTGTGCAACGGCTGCGGGTACTGCGTCCCGGCCTGTCCCTACGGCGTCATCGAGCGGCGTCGCGGCCCAGCGGGCGCGCTCAACGTCGGTATCGCCCAGAAGTGCACGCTGTGCTACGACCGGCTGGGTGACGGGCTGCAGCCGGCGTGCGCGCAGGCCTGCCCGACGGCGTCCATCCAGTACGGGGACGTCGACGAACTCCGCGAGCGGGCCGAGCGGCGCCGCGCCGAGCTGCACGAGCAGGGGGTGGCCGAGGCGCGGCTCTACGGCCACGACCCCCACGACGGCGTAGGCGGCACCGGTGCGTTCTTCCTCCTGCTCGACGAGCCGGAGGTCTACGGGCTGCCGCCGGACCCTGTCGTCCCGACGCGCTACCTGCCACAGATGTTCAACCGGGCCACCGCCGCCGCCGGCGCACTGCTCGCCGCCGCGGCGCTCTCCTTCGTGGGGAAGCGGTGAGCGCGTCGAGCAGGCGCCCGCGCACGCGGCGCGACCGCGCCGAGGCTCAGCCCGTCCCGGAGGCCGAGTTCACGTCCTACTACGGGCGCCAGGTGGTCAAGCCCGCGCCGTGGGACGTGCGGATCCCGCTGTACATGTTCGCCGGCGGCCTCGCCGCCGGCGGCTCGCTGCTCGCGGCCGGTGCCCAGCTCACCGGCCGTCCGGCGCTGCGCCGGACGGGCCGGCTCTCGGCGGCCGGGGCGCTCGGCGTCAGCCTCGCCGCGCTCGTCAGCGACCTCGGCCGGCCCGAGCGCTTCCTCAACATGCTGCGCACCGTCAAGCTCACCTCGCCGATGTCCGTGGGCACCTGGCTGCTCAGCCTCTACGGCGCACCGGCCGCCGTGGCCGCCCTCGACGAGGTCGTCGGGCTGCTCCCCGTGCCCGCGGACGCCAGGGCGGTCCGGCTGCTGCGGGTCGTCGGGCCGCCCGCCGGTGTGGCGGCTGCGCTCACCGCGCCGCCCGTCGCGGCGTACACCGCCGTGCTCCTCTCGGACACGTCCACCCCGTCCTGGCGCGAGGCCTACCGCGAGCTGCCCTTCGTGTTCTGCGCGTCGGCGGCGGCGGCCGCGGGCGGCATGGGCATGGCGGTGACGTCGGTCGCCCAGGCGGCGCCCGCCCGCCGGCTGGGGGCGCTCGGCGCCGTCGTCGAGCTGGTGGCGGAGCAGGTGATGGAGCGCTCGATGGGCCTGACGGCGGAGCCGCTGCACACGGGCAGGGGCGGGTCCTACATGCGTGCCGCCAAGGTGCTGACGGCGGCGGGAGGGCTCGGTGCGCTGGTCCTCGGTGGCCGCCGGTGGGGTGCCGTCCTCAGCGGGGCGGCGCTGGTCGGGGGGTCGTTCTGCACCCGGATGGGGATCTTCGAGGCGGGTCAGGCCTCGGCCCGCGACCCGAGGTACACCGTCGTCCCCCAGCGCGAGCGGCTCGAGCGCGGTGAACCGGTGCGCTTCACCCCGCGAGGCGCAGGAGCTCACACGGACGCGGAAACCGGGGCCTGACACCGCCCCGGGGCGCCCCTAGACTCGGCCCGAGCCGACGAGAGGGACGCGACGTGGAGGTCATCACCGGCGGGATCACCATCCTGCTCCTGGGCTTCGTCACCCGCCGGCTGCTCGGTGTCCCGGTGGGCTGGCCGCGCACGATCGTCGTCAGCCTCACCGTCCTCAGCGTCATGGGGGGCGTCGGTGCGCGCCTGGGCAACGACCTCGGCTGGATCGACGCCCAGCGCCAGCTCACGCCCGGCACCGACCCGCTGGCGATGTCCCTCGTCTACGTCCTCGTCATGGCGTGGTCGGTCGCGGTCGGCCTGGGCGTGCTCGTCATCCTCGAGGCGATGGTGCCGACCGGCAGCCTTCCGTCGCCGGTCGGCGTGCTGCGCGACCTCCCGGCCCGCCAGCGACGGTCCCGTCGGTACGTGCGGATCGTCGCGATCGCGGCACGCCACGGGCTGGGGGGTTTCCTCCGCGCCCGCGGTCCTGTCCGGGTCGGTGACGACGCGCCCCGGGTGGCGCGCTCGCTGCGACTGGCCATGAGCGACGCCGGGGTCACCTTCGTCAAGCTCGGGCAGATGCTCTCCACCCGCCCCGACGTCGTCGGCCCGGCCTTCGCCGACGAGCTGGGCAGGCTGACGTCCCAGGTCGCGCCGCAGCCGTGGGCGGAGGCGGAACGGACGCTGCGGGAGGAGCTCGGCGCGCCCCCGGCCGAGGTGTTCGCCCACATCGACCCCGAGCCGCTCGCCGCCGCCTCGGTCGGCCAGGTGCACGCGGCCCGGCTGCACGACGGCTCGTCCGTCGTCGTCAAGGTCCAGCGCAGCGACGCGCGCCGGCAGGTCACGGCCGACCTGGACATCATGCGTCGGCTGGCGCGGCAGCTGGAGCGGAGCACCCGGTGGGCTCGCAGCCTGCGCGTCGTCGCTCTCACCGAGGGCTTCGCCGCCAACCTCGACGAGGAGCTCGACTACCGGGTCGAGGCCGAGAACACCGAGGCCGTGCGCAGGGCGACCACCGGGACCGTCCAGGTGCCCCGCGTGCACCACGACCTCTCCGGCCCCCGGGTGCTCGTCATGGAACGCGCACGGGGCCGGGAGCTGAGCCGCGCCGGCACCGTCCTGGCGGGACTGGCACCGCCGGTTCGCGGCGAGCTCGCCCGTGCCCTGCTCGCGGCGGTCCTGCGGCAGATGTTCGGCACCGGGGTCTTCCACGCGGACCTCCACGCCGGCAACGTCCTGCTCGACGACGACGGCACGCTCACCCTGCTCGACCTCGGCTCCGTCGGGCGCCTGGACAAGGTCGCCCGCACGGCCCTCGGCCGGATGGTCCTGGCCGTCGACCGCGGCGACCCCGTGGCGGCGACGGACGCGCTCATCGACGTCCTCGGTCGGCCCCACGACCTCGACGACCGGGAGCTGGAGCGTGAGCTCGGCATCCTCGTCGTGCGTTACGGCAGCGGGCCGGCCGGTTCGACGCGCCTCTTCGGTGACCTCATGTCCGTCGTCGTCCGGCACGGTTTCGCGGTACCCGCCCAGGTCGCGGCCGCCTTCCGGGCGCTCGCGGCGCTGGAGGGGACGCTGCGGCTGCTCGACCCGGACGTCGACGTCGTCGGAACGACCCGTGCGCTGGGTGAGGACCTCTTCGGCGACCGGCTCGAGCCCGCGCAGCTGCGCGCCGGCCTGGAGGAGCAGCTCATGCGTGTCCTGCCGGTGCTCGAGCGCCTGCCGCGCCGGATCGACGCGATCGCCGACGCCGCCCAGCACGGCGAGCTCCGCCTGGGCGTGCGGGTCCTCGCCGACCCCGCCGACCGCTCCTTCCTCACCGGGATCGTCAGCCAGCTGGTCATGACCCTGCTCGCCGGGGCGGCGGCGGTGTGCGCGGTCCTCCTCGTGCTCGCCGACGGCGGTCCCCTGCTCGCCGAGGGGGTGCGGCTGCTCCCGGTGCTCGGCGTCACGCTCTTCCTCTTCGCCTTCGTCCTCGCCGCCCGTGCGCTCGCACTCGCCTTCCGCCACACCGGCGAGCACGAGTGGGGCGCGCGGCCACGCCCGTGACCCGGGACGGGGCGCTCACACGATGCGCTCGGCCCCGGCGTAGACGTTCGCGGAGTCGCCGCGGCTGAAGCCCACGAGCGTCATCCCCACCTCCGTCGCGAGGTCGACCGACATCGCCGACGGCGCGCTCACCGCGGCGAGCACCGCGATGCCGGCCATGTGCGCCTTCTGCACGAGCTCGAAGGACGCGCGGCCGGAGACCTGCAGGACGCAGCGCCGCAGCGGCAGGCCCCGCTCGCGCAGCGCCCAGCCCACCACCTTGTCGACGGCGTTGTGCCGGCCCACGTCCTCGCGGAGGCAGACGAGCTCGGCCCGCCCCGCGTCGTCGAGCCGGAACAGGGCGGCCGCGTGCACGCCCCCGGTGTCCGCGAACAGCCGCTGCCGCTCCCGCAGTCGCTCGGTCATGGCGAGCAGCTCGGCGAGGGGCACCCGGACGTCGTCGGCGAGCGGGAAGCGGGAGGCGCGGGTGACGGCGTCGATCGAGGCGGTCCCGCAGATGCCGCACGAGCTCGAGGTGTAGACGTGGCGCTCGTGGGAGCTGTCGGGTGGCGCGACACCCGCGGCCAGCCGGACGTCGACGACGTTGTAGCTCAGTGTCCCGTCGGCGTTGACACCCGGCCCGTAGCCGACGGCAGCGACGTGGTCGGCCTCCCAGACCACGCCCTCGGAGACGAGGAAGCCGAGGGCGAGATCGAAGTCCTCGCCGGGTGTGCGCATGGTCACCGTCCACGCCCGGCCGTCGACCCGCAGCTCCATCGGCTCCTCACCGGCGAGGACGTCGCTGCGGCCGCGGCTCGTGCCGTCGAGGTTCATCCGCACGACACGATGACGCCTGGTCCGTCGCACCCGTCCTCCTCGCCCGCGGCCGTGGGTGCCGATCGTATCCGCGGCGCCGCCGTGCCCGCCCGCTGTCGACGTGCTCAGCAAGCTCCCAGGCTCCCGTCAGAACGACACCAGGTCGGCGGTGTTCCCTGGTCCCAGGACGCACGAAGGAGGAGACATGTCGGAGCACAGCACGGACGGCGCCGCGCGCCTCGCCCGGATCGAGCGGGAGCGCCGCGAGCACGAGGCGAGGGTGCGCGCGGAGACGGCCCGCGAGGCCGGCGGCGCCCGGGAGGCCGCGCCGGTCACCGCCCCGGAGGCGCACCGGCCCGCGGTGACGGCGGAGCAGGAGTCGCGCGATCAGGAGCCGTACCGGCCCGCGGCGACGGAGCGGGCCCGCCGCGAGCAGGAGGAGGTCGACGCGCTGCTGCTGGGCGGGAGCGCGCCCGGCGAGTCGCCTGCCGCGACCCCCGGCCCGGCCGCGTCCCCCGCCGCACCGGACCCCGCGACGCGGGTGCCCTTCGCCGGTGAGCGGCCGGTGCTGCACCAGGTGCCCCCGCGCCAGACGTCCCCGTACCAGGTTCCGCGGGAGCGACGGCGCGGCTGGGTGGCGGTCGGCGGGGCGGCGGCCACGGCCGCGCTCCTCGCCAGCCTCGGCACCGCCACGGTCACCGGTGCCTTCGAGTCCCCGGCCCTCGACCCGTCGACGACGGCGGCCCCCGCCCAGGTGGTCCCCGCGAGCTCGACGTCGACCACCCCGGACTGGCAGGCCGTCACGGCCGCGGTGCGGGACTCGGTCGTCGCGCTCGACGTCGTCACCGGCCGGGGCCAGGGGCAGGGCTCCGGCGTCATCATCGACACGGACGGCACCATCCTCACCAACAGCCACGTCGTCGCCGGCGCTCGCGAGGTGACGGTCACGCTGGCCGACGGCCGGCTCCACGAGGCGGAGCTCGTCGGCCAGGACGAGACGACCGACCTCGCGGTCGTCCGCCTCGTCGACCCACCCGCCGACCTCACCCCCGCGACGCTCGGCAGCTCCGCCGACCTCGCCGTCGGGCAGGCGGTGCTCGCCGTCGGCAACCCGCTGGGGCTGGACTCCACCGCGACCACCGGCATCATCTCCGCCCTCGACCGGCCCGTGGTCACCCAGAGCCGGACCGAGTCCGTGGTGACGAACGCGATCCAGGTGGACGCGGCCGTCAACCCGGGCAACTCCGGCGGGCCGCTGTTCGACGCCCGCGGGGAGGTCATCGGCATCAACAGCTCGATCGCGACGCTGTCCGGGGGTCAGCCCGCAGGCAGCATCGGCCTCGGCTTCGCGATCCCGGTGGACCAGGCCGCCGACGTCGCCGACCAGCTCGTCGAGGACGGGAGGGTCGAGCACGCCTTCCTCGGGGTGGCACTCAGCGACGCCACGGCCGAGGCCGACGGCATCACCCGTGCGGGCGCGCGCATCGAGAACGTCGAGCCCGGGTCGCCCGCCGCGGACGCCGGCCTCGAGCGGGGCGACGTCATCACCGCGGTCGACGGCCGCCCGGTCGACAGCTCTGCCGCCCTCACCGGCTACGTGCGGCAGTACTCCGCCGGTGAGGAGGCCGTGCTCGACGTCGTCCGGGACGGCGAGGTCCGCGAGCTGACGGCCGCCCTGGCCACCCGCGAGGTCCGCGCCTGACGCTCTGCGGTGCCCGACGACGGCTGCCGCCGGGCACCGGATGGGTCGCCCCTTCGGCTCCTCCTGACCTGCGCAGAGGGGCGGACGAGTACCGAAAGGGGCGACACACGCTGACGCAGGACCACGCTGACGCAGGACCACGCTGACGCAGGAATGCGCGGGAGCGGGGCTGCGCGGGCGCTCAGGACGTGAGCGCGGAGCGCATGGGGCGCAGCTTGGCCTCCGACTCGGCCGTCTCGGCGACCGGGTCGGAGGCCGCGACGATCCCGCAGCCGGCGAAGATGCGCACCGCACGGGGACCGGTGACCTCGCCGGAGCGCAGCGCGATGCCCCACTCGCCGTCACCGTCGGCACCCATCCAGCCGACGGGGGCGGCGTAGCGGCCGCGGTCCATCCGCTCGGCGGTCGCCAGGACCTCGACGGCGCGCGAGGTCGGGGTGCCGCCCACGGCGGCGGTCGGGTGCAGCGCGGCGGCCAGCGCCAGCGAGCTCGGCCCGTCGGACGAGGATCGGTCGATGACGCCGGTGACGTCGCTCGCCAGGTGCATGACGTTGGGCAGGTGGAGCACGAAGGGCGACTCGGGCACGTTGAAGCTCGAGCAGTACGGGCCCAGCGCGTCGGCGACGGACTCGACCGCCAGCTCGTGCTCCCCGAGGTCCTTGGACGAGCGCGCGAGCTCGGCGGCGTGCCGGAGGTCCTCGGCGTCGTCACCCGTCCGCTGGATCGTGCCGGCGAGCACGCGGCAGGCCACGAGGCCCTGGTCGCGGCGCACGAGCAGCTCCGGGGTGGCCCCGACGAGGGAGTCGACGGCGAAGGTCCAGCACGTCGGGTACTGGTCGGCGAGGTTGCGCAGCAGGTGCCGGACGTCGAGGTCCGCGGTGGTGCGGGCGACGACGTCGCGGGCCATGACGACCTTCTCGACCTCACCGGAGCGGATCGTGGCGATGACCTCGGCGACCGCCTGCTGCCACTCCTCGCTGGTGAGCGCGCCGTCGGTGAAGCTCACCTCACCGGGCGCCGTGACGGGCGTGACGTCGCCCCGGCTCTGTGCGAGCGAGGGCGTCGGCCCCAGTCCCGCGGGCCCGACGACGGTCAGCCAGCTGCGGCCGTCCCGGCGGCCGACGACGACCTGCGGCACGATCAGCGTGCCGCCGGACGCCGACCGGCGCGAGAAGGAGAAGGAGCCGAAGGCCACCGGCCCGGTGCCGGGCACGCGGACGTCGTCGCGCACCACCATCGACGCGGCCGTCCGTCGCCACCAGGCGTCCGCGTCGATCATCCGGGTCCGGCCGAGCGTGTCGACACGGGCCGCCACCCCCCACCCGACCAGGCCGTCACCGCGGCGCACCCAGCTCGCCGTCGTCGCGGCGTCGGGAGCCGGGAGGAGGTCGAGGAGGTCGCCGGGGTCGGCGATCGGGACGGTGCGCGCGAGCAGGGGGGCGCGCGCCGGGTCCCCGGCGGGTGCAGTGGACATCGCGGTGATCCTACGGTCAGCGGGTGGCGCGGTGCAGCGCGACGATGCCGCCGGAGAGGTTGCGGTAGGCCACCGAGCGCCACCCCGCGGCGGCGACGAGCCGCGCGAGCCCGCGCTGGTCCGGCCAGTCGGTGATGGACTCCGCGAGGTAGCCGTACGCGGGGGTGTTGGAGGAGACCAGCCGCGCCACCCGGGGCAGCACGTGCGTGAGGTACCAGGTGTAGAGCACCCGGAAGGGGCCGAACGTGGGCCGGGAGAACTCGCAGACGACCAGACGCCCGCCGGGCCTCGTGACGCGACGCATCTCACGCAGCGCGCGCTCGGTGTCGACGACGTTGCGCAGCCCGAAGGAGATCGTCACGACGTCGAAGGACTCGTCGGCGAACGGCAGCCGGGTCGCGTCACCGGCGACGAAGCTGAGGTCGGGCCGGCGGCGCTTGCCCACCCCGACCATCCCGGTGGAGAAGTCGCACGGCACGACGTCGATCCCGGCGTCGGCATAGGCCTCGCTGGAGGTGCCGGTCCCCGCGGCGAGATCGAGCACACGCATGCCCGGCTCGGCTGCGACGGCCCGCCGCGTCGCCACCCGCCACGCGCGGTCCTGCCACAGCGAGAGGATGTCGTTGGTCACGTCGTAACGACTCGCGACGGCGTCGAACATCCGGGCCACGTCGCGCGGCTGCTTGTCCAGGTCGGCTCGGCTCATGCGGGCCATTGTCCCAGGGCGGCGGGGTGCCGGCGGGTTAGGTGAGCCTTAGCAGATTGCCCGCCGCGACCTTTGTAGACTGCGTAGGCATCCCGGCGCCCGCTCTGGCGCCGGTGAGCGCCACAGCGAACCGGGAGTAGTGACGTGCGCCAAGCCCACGATGACGCCGATGTCATCGTCGTCGGCGCAGGCCCCGCGGGGGCGGCCACGGCCCACTACCTCGCGCAGACGGGCCTCGACGTCCTGCTCCTGGAGAAGGCGACCTTCCCGCGCGACAAGATCTGCGGCGACGGCCTGACCCCGCGTGCGGTCGCCGAGCTCATCCGCATGGGGGTGCCCACGCCCGAGTCGGAGGGATGGATCCGGAACTGGGGGCTGCGCACCTACGGCGCCGGTCACCGCATCGAGATCCCGTGGCCGGAGCTCGCGGAGATGCCCGCCTACGGGCTGGCGCGCTCGCGGATGAACCTCGACGAGACCCTCGCCCGGCACGCGCAGGCGAGCGGTGCGCGGCTCCACGAGGGGGTCGCCGTCACCGGGCCGGTGCGCCACGAGCGCTCCGGGCGCATCCTCGGCGTCACCGCACGGATCGTCGACGGGAACGGCCGCCGCACCGGTGAGGAGCGCACCTACCGGGCTCGCGTCGTCGTCGACGCCGGCGGGGTCTCGGCACGTCTCGCCACGACGATGGGGATCGAGAAGAACGACAACCGCCCGATGGGCGTGGCGATCCGCACCTACTTCAGGACCCCGCGCCACGACGACCCCATGATGGAGTCGCACCTCGAGCTGTGGGACGGCGAGCCGGGCAGGTCCAACCTCATGCCCGGCTACGGCTGGATCTTCGCCCTCGGTGACGGCACCGCCAACGTGGGCCTCGGCTCGCTCAGCTCGACCGCCAAACCGACGAAGCTGGACTACCGGGCGCTGTTCGCGCAGTGGATGCGCAACGCGCCGCCGGAGTGGGAGTTCACCCCCGAGAACCAGGTCGGTGACCTGCGCAGCGCGGCCCTTCCGATGGCCTTCAACCGCAAGCCGCACTACTCGCAGGGTCTCCTGCTCGTCGGCGACTCCGGCGGCATGGTCTCCCCGTTCAACGGCGAGGGCATCGCCTACGC
This sequence comes from Georgenia sp. H159, assembly GCF_035607575.1. Taxonomy (NCBI): domain Bacteria; kingdom Bacillati; phylum Actinomycetota; class Actinomycetes; order Allobogoriellales; family Allobogoriellaceae; genus Georgenia; species Georgenia sp. H159. Next base: position 298,735 of record NZ_JAYDZY010000001.1, read on the forward strand.
GATGCAGTCGGGACGGATCGCGGCCGACGTCGTCGGGCAGGCCCTCGCCCGGCACACGCCCTACGCGATGGAGAAGGCGCTGCGGACCTACCCGACGATCCTCGCCGAGGAGCTGGGCGGCTACTTCACCCTCGGGCAGGGCTTCGCGCGGCTCATCGAGCGCCCGGAGATCATGCGCGCCTGCGTGAAGTACGGTCTCCCCAGGCCAGTGCTCATGCGCTTCGTCATGAAGCTGCTGTCCGACGGCTTCGATCGTCGTGATGGCGACTGGATGGATAGGCTCATCGCGGCACTGAGCAAGGCGGCACCGGCATCGTGAGCCGACCAGAGATGCACACCACCGGCCGGGCGGGCCTGGCACCGACCGCGCACCGAGCAACAGCGGAGGCACGATGAACCCCTTCGTCCCCATCCTCGTCATGGCGGCGGTCGCTGCCGCCCTGGCGATCGGCGGCCTCGCGGCGAGCGCGGTCATCGGGCCCAAGCGCTACAACCGGGTCAAGGTCGCCAACTACGAGTGCGGGGTCGAGGCCACGCCGCGCGCCACGGACGCCGGCCGTTTCCCGATCAAGTACTACCTGGTGGCGATGACCTTCATCGTCTTCGACGTCGAGGTCATCTTCCTCGTGCCGTGGGCCATCGCCTTCACCGAGCTGGCGGCCTTCGGCCTCATCGCCGCGCTCGCATTCATCGCGATCATCACGGTGCCCTTCGCCTACGAGTGGCGGCGCGGGGCACTGGAGTGGGACTGAGGAGATAGACATGGGTCTGGAAGAGAAGCTCCCGGCGGGGTTCATGCTCACGACGGTCGAGAAGGCCGTCGGGCTGGCCCGCAAGGGCTCGATGTGGCCCGTCACCATGGGCCTGGCCTGCTGCGCCATCGAGATGATGGCCACCGGCACGCCCCGCTTCGACATCTCCCGCTTCGGCATGGAGGTGTTCCGCGCCTCGCCCCGCCACGCCGACCTCATGATCGTCTCCGGCCGCGTGAGTCAGAAGATGGCGCCGGTCGTGCGGCAGATCTACGACCAGATGGCCGACCCCAAGTGGGTCATCTCCATGGGGGTGTGCGCCTCCAGCGGCGGCATGTTCAACAACTACGCCGTCATCCAGGGCGTCGACCACCTCGTGCCCGTCGACATCTACCTGCCGGGCTGCCCGCCCCGCCCGGAGATGCTCATCAACGCGATCATGGCGCTGCACGACCAGGTCAAGCACACACCGCTCGGCGCCAACCGGGAGGCCGCGGTCCGTGCCGCGGAGGAGGCTGCGCTGGCAGCCACCCCGACCCACCAGATGAAGGGGCTGCTGGCGTGAGCGAGCGCGACGACGAGAAGCAGGCCGCCGCCGACACGGTCAAGCCGGGCACCGGCGAGGTGGGCGCGCAGTCGGCCACGGCCGCCGCGCTCGAGGCGGGCGCCCAGAACATCCCCGCCGGCCCCGTCGGTGGCCGCACCGAGCTCGAGGTCGTCGACGTCCGGCGCGGCATGTTCGGCGTGCACGGCTCCGGCGACACCTCCGGGTTCGGCGGGCAGGTCACCACCATCGCCATGCCGCCGGCCTCCGAGCGGCCCTACGGGGGCTGGTTCGACGAGGTCGTCGACATCCTCGTCGAGCTGCTCGAGGGGGAGGGCATCGACCCCGACGCCGCGATCGAGAAGGTCGTCGTCGACCGCGGCGAGCTCACCGTCTTCGTCGCCCGCGACCACCTGCGACGCATCGCCCAGTGGCTGCGCGACGACCAGGACCTGCGTTTCGAGATGTGCCTGGGCGTCTCCGGCGTGCACTTCCCGCACGACGCCGGCCGCGAGCTCCACGCGGTGTACGCCCTGATGTCCCTCACCCACAACCGGCAGCTGCGCATCGAGGTCACCGCACCCGACGCCGACCCGCACGTGCCCACGGTCGTGGACATCTACCCGGGCAACGACTGGCACGAGCGGGAGACCTGGGACCTCATCGGCATCGTCTTCGACGGACACCCCTCACTCGCACGGACCGCGCTGCCCGACGACTGGGTCGGCCACCCGCAGCGCAAGGACTACCCGCTGGGCGGGATCCCGGTCGAGTACAAGGGCGGGACCATCCCGCCGCCCGACACCCGGAGGTCTTACAGCTGATGGCCACCAACCTGCACGCCACGGGGCCTGCGCTCGACTCTCACACCGGACCGGAGTTCACCGCCGACGGCGGGGACTGGGCGTCCATCGCCGCCGAGGCCGAGCGCCTGGGCGAGGAGCGCATCGTCGTCAACATGGGCCCGGTGCACCCCTCGACCCACGGGGTGCTGCGCCTCATCCTCGACATCGAGGGTGAGACGGTCAACGAGATGCGCGTCGGTACCGGGTACCTGCACACCGGCATCGAGAAGAACATGGAGTACCGCACCTGGACCCAGGGCGTGACGTTCTGCACCCGCATGGACTACGTCGCCCCGCTGTTCCAGGAGGTCGCCTACTGCCTCGGGGTGGAGAAGCTCCTCGGCATCACCGACGAGATCCCCGAGCGGGCCACCCTCATCCGGGTGCTGCTCATGGAGCTCAACCGCATCGCCTCGCACATCGTGGCGATCTCCACGGCCGGCAACGAGCTCGGCGCGACGACGATGATGACGATCGGCTTCCGTGCCCGTGAGGAGATCCTGCGGATCTTCGAGCACATCACCGGCCTGCGGATGAACCACGCCTACATCCGTCCCGGTGGCGTGGCACAGGACATCCCCGCCGACACCGTCGCGATGGTCCGTGAGCTGCTGCCGAAGGTCCGCCGCGACATCGGCGAGCTGCAGGACCTCACGATGGCCAACCCCATCTACAAGCTGCGCCACGAGGACGTCGGGTACATCTCGCTCTCCGCGGCCCTGGCCCTGGGTCTGACCGGGCCGTGCGTCCGGGCGGCGGGCTACCCGCTCGACCTGCGCCGGATGCAGCCGTACTGCGGGTACGAGACCTACGACTTCGACGTCATCACCGAGGACGCCTCCGACGCGTTCGCCCGCGTGAAGGTCCGCTGGGCGGAGTGCTACGAGTCGATGAAGATCGTCTACCAGGTGCTCGACCGGCTCGAGGCCACCCCCGGCCCGGTCATGGTCGCGGACAAGAAGGTGGCCTGGCCCGCGCAGCTGTCGATCGGCAGCGACGGGCAGGGCAACTCGCTGGACCACATCCGCGAGATCATGGGTACCTCGATGGAGTCGCTGATCCACCACTTCAAGCTCGTCACCGAGGGCTTCCGGGTCCCGGCCGGGCAGGTGTACCAGACCGTCGAGCACCCCAAGGGCGTCATGGGTGTGCACCTCGTGTCCGACGGCGGCACACGGCCCTACCGTGCGCACTTCCGTGACCCGTCGTTCTCCAACCTGCAGTCACTGTCGATCATGACCGAGGGGGGCCAGCTGGCCGACGTCGTCGTCACGCTTGCGTCCCTCGACCCTGTTCTCGGAGGGGTGGACCGCTGATGAGCGTCACCGGATACGCGTCGGACGTGGAGGGGCGCCTGCGTGAGGAGGCTGCCCAGATCGTCGCCCGCTACCCCCAGGCGCGCTCCGCGCTGCTGCCGATGCTGCACCTCGTGCAGTCGGAGGACGGCTACGTCAGCGCACGCGGCATCACGCTGTGCGCCGACATCCTCGGCCTGACCCGCGCCGAGGTCTCGGCCGTGGCGACCTTCTACACCCAGTACAAGCGCCACCCCAACGGTGAGTACACCGTCGGCGTCTGCACGAACGCGCTGTGCGCCGTCATGGGCGGCGACATCATCTACGAGACGGTCTCGCAGCACCTGGGGATCGGGCACGACGAGACAACCGAGGACGGCCGGATCACCCTCGAGCAGGTCGAGTGCAACGCGGCGTGCGACTACGCGCCGGTCGTCGTCGTCAACTGGGAGTTCTTCGACAACCAGACCCCGACGTCGGCGGTCGAGCTCGTCGACGAGCTGCGTGCCGGCCGGTCGGTGAGCCCCACCCGCGGCGCGGCCACGGTGGGCACCTTCAAGGAAATCTCCCACGTCCTCGCGGGCTTCGAGGACGGTCGCGCCGACGAAGGGCCCGCAGCGGGCCCGGCAACGCTCGCCGGCCTCACCCTGTCCCGCGAGAACAACTGGCGCGCCCCCGCGATGGGTGGCCAGGCGGACGGCGGTGCGGGGGACACCACCAGCGACGTCCCCGACCCGTACGGCAGCGCCGAACGGCCGCCGACCACCCCTGACGACACCGACCCGGCGGGCAAGCGCGGCCCGGCGGGCGAAGGCGCCACGGCCGAGGAGGGCAAGCAGTGAGCACGACGCAGCTGACGCCGGTCCTGTCCGACACCTGGGACGCGGAGCGGCCCTGGAACCTGGACACCTACCGGTCCCGCGGGGGCTACGAGGCCCTCGCCACGGCCTTCAGCATGGACCCACGTGACATCGTCGAGACCGTCAAGTCCTCGGGACTGCGCGGTCGCGGCGGCGCCGGGTTCCCCACCGGCCTCAAGTGGTCCTTCCTGCCCCCGAACGACGGCGGACCGCGGTACCTCGTGGTCAACGCCGACGAGTCCGAGCCGGGCGCCTGCAAGGACATCCCGCTCATGATGGCCAACCCGCACGCCCTCATCGAGGGGGTGGCGATCACCTCGTACGCCATCGGTGGGCACCACGCCTTCATCTACCTGCGCGGCGAGGTCGTCCACGTCTACCGACGACTGCTCGCCGCCGTGCGGGAGGCCCGCGAGGCCGGCCTCATCGGCAAGGGGATCGGCCCGAACGGTGACTACGACCTCGAGATCACCGTCCACGCCGGTGCCGGCGCCTACATCTGCGGTGAGGAGACGGCGCTGCTCGACTCGCTCGAGGGGCTGCGCGGCCAGCCGCGGCTCAAGCCGCCGTTCCCCGCAGTCGCGGGCCTGTACGCCCGCCCCACCGTGGTGAACAACGTCGAGTCCGTCGCCAGCGTCCCGGGCATCGTCCGCGGCGGCGCCGAGTGGTTCACGTCGATGGGGACCGAGAAGTCCGCCGGTCACGGCTTCTTCTCCCTCTCCGGTCACGTCACCCGGCCCGGTCAGTACGAAGCGCCGCTCGGCATCACGATGCGCGAGCTCCTCGACATGGCCGGCGGGGTCCGGGCGGGACACCGGCTGAAGTTCTGGGTGCCAGGCGGGTCCTCGACCCCGATCCTCACCGAGGAGCACCTCGACGTGCCGCTCGACTACGACTCGGTCGGGGCCGCCGGCTCGATGCTCGGCACCCGCTCCCTCATGGTCTTCGACGAGACGGTCTCCGTCGTGCGGGTCGTCTCCCGGTGGACCGACTTCTACCAGCACGAGTCCTGCGGCAAGTGCACCCCCTGCCGCGAGGGCACGTACTGGATGAAGCAGGTCATGCACCGGCTCGAGGCCGGCAAGGGCCTGCCCAGCGACATCGACCTCCTGCTCGACGTCTCGACGAACATCGCCGGGCGCTCGTTCTGCGCCCTCGGTGACGCGTCCGCCGTGCCGATCCAGAGCGGCATCCAGCACTTCCGCTCCGAGTTCGAGGCGGGCACCCACACGCCCGCCGCCGAGCTCTTCCCGTACGAGGCCTCGGCCGTGTTCTCCGAAGTAGGTGCCCGATGACGACGACCGCTTCCAGTCCCGCGACGGTGGGGGAGGAGCTCCTCACCGTCACGATCGACGGTGTCGAGGTCGAGGTCCCCAAGGGCACGCTCGTCATCCGGGCGGCCGAGCGCGTGGGCATCCAGATCCCGCGGTTCTGCGACCACCCGCTGCTCAAGCCCGCCGGTGCCTGCCGCCAGTGCCTCGTCGAGGTCTCCACCCCGGACCGGGAGGGCAACCTGCGGGCCATGCCCAAGCCGCAGACCTCGTGCACGCTCGAGGCCACCCCGGGCATGGTCGTGGCGACCCAGCACACCTCCGCCGTCGCCGACAAGGCGCAGCACGGGATGATCGAGTTCCTGCTGGTCAACCACCCGCTCGACTGCCCGGTCTGCGACAAGGGTGGGGAGTGCCCGCTGCAGAACCAGGCGATGAGCAACGGCCGGGCGACCAGCCGGTTCGTCGACGTCAAGCGGACCTTCCCCAAGCCGCTGAAGATCTCCAGCGAGATCCTCCTGGACCGCGACCGCTGCATCCTGTGCCAGCGCTGCACGCGCTTCTCCGACCAGATCGCCGGTGACCCGTTCATCGCGCTCCAGGGCCGGGGCGGCGGCACGCCGGGACGCGAGGTCCACGCGACGCACGGCTCCCAGATCGGTACCTTCGACGCCGACGTCCTCGACTTCGCCTACGCGGGCGGGGACGCGCCGCACGACACCGACGGGTCGCTGAGCGGTCCGCTCCAGGGTGAGCCCGGTGTCGAGGTGGGCCTGTCCGTAGGCCCGATCGGCGTCGCGGAGACCGACACGACCGGTCGTCCCTTCTCGTCGTACTTCTCCGGCAACACCATCCAGATCTGCCCGGTCGGCGCGCTCACCTCGGCGACCTACCGCTTCCGCTCGCGGCCCTTCGATCTCGTGTCGACGGAGTCTGTCGCGGAGCACGACGCCGGCGGGTCGGCCATCCGCGTCGATCACCGCCGCGGCGTCGTCGTGCGCCGCCTCGCGGGGGACGACCCCGAGGTCAACGAGGAGTGGATCACCGACAAGGACCGCTTCGCCTTCACGTGGCAGAGCGCCCCGGACCGCCTCGAGTACCCCCTCGTGCGGGACGAGGACACCGGCGAGCTCGTCGAGACCAGCTGGTCCGAGGCGCTGCACCTCGCCGCCCGGGGACTCGAGCGCGCCCGCGCCGCCGGTGGCGTCGGCCTCCTGCCCGGCGGCCGGCTCACCCTCGAGGACTCCTACGCCTGGTCGCGGTTCGCCCGCACCGTGCTCGGTACCAACGACGTCGACCACCGCGCACGCCCCGCGTCCGCCGAGGAGGCCGGCTTCCTCGCCCGCCGCGTCGCCGGCGCCCCGATGGACGTCACCTTCTCCGCCCTCGAGGAGGCCGGGCACGTCCTGCTCGTCGCCCTCGAGCCCGAGGAGGAGAGCGGCACGATCTTCCTGCGGCTGCGCAAGGGGGTGCTCGCCGGGAAGGTCGCCGTCACCACCCTCGCGCCCTTCGCCACCCGCGGGACGACCAAGCTGCGTGCCTCGCTGCTGCCCACCGCGCCCGGCGCCGAGCCGGGCGTCCTGGACGCCATCAGCCCCGACTCCGAGGACGTCGCCCTCGCGACGGTCGCCGAGGCCCTGGCCCAGCCGGGCACGGTCATCCTCGTCGGTGAGCGGGCCGGCGCGCTGCCGGGCGTGCTGAGCGCCGTCGAGCGGCTCGCCGACCGCACGGGTGCCCGCCTCGCGTGGGTCCCGCGCCGCGCCGGTGAGCGTGGCGCCGTCGAGGCCGGACTGCTCCCCGGGCTGCTGCCCGGGGCGCGGCACGTCTCCGACGCCGAGGCCCGGGTGGACGCCGCGGCCGCCTGGGGCGTGGACCGCCTGCCCGCCGAGGAGGGCCGGGACCTGCCCGCCATCCTCGCGGCCACCGCGGCCGGTCGACTGGCCGGCCTCGTCGTCGGCGGTGTCGACGTGCGCGACCTGCCCGACCCGGCGCTGGCCCGCGAGGCCCTGGCCGCGGCCGGGTTCGTCGTCCAGCTCGAGGTGCGCCGCAGCGAGGTCACCGACCACGCCGACGTCGTGCTGCCGGTCTCCCCGCCGGTCGAGAAGGGCGGGACGTTCGTCAACTGGGAGGGACGCCACCGGCCCTTCGGCCAGGTGCTCGTCTCCCACCATCAGCCCGACCACCGGGTGCTCCACGCCCTGGCCGCCGAGATGGGGGTGCAGCTCGACTGCGGCTCGCTCGACGACGTCCACGCGCAGCTCACCGAGCTCGCGGGCTGGCAGCCCGCCCAGGCCCCGGTCACGGCGCCCGCGACGGCGGAGCCCGCCCCGGCCGCCGGTGCCGGCCAGGCCGTTCTCGCGACCTGGAAGCTCATGCTCGACGACGCCCGCGGCCAGGACGGTGAGCCGCACCTCGCGGGCACGGCCCACCGGCCCGTGGTCCGCCTGTCGCCGGCCCGCGCGGCCCGGCTCGGTGCCGTCGACGGCGCCGCGGTCACCGTCCGCGGCCCGGCCGGTAGCATCACCCTGCCGCTGGCGGTGACGACCATGTCCGATGACGTCGTCTGGCTCCCGGAGAACTCCCCGGGGTCCCACGTGCACGAGATGCTCGGTGCCAGCGCCGGTGCACTCGTCGACCTGGAGGTGACGCGATGATGTTCGCGCCCATGGTGGTCAGCGACCCCACGGCCGGTCCCACCGCCGACTTCAGCAACGACACCTGGTGGATCTGGGTCATCAAGGCCGTGGCGATCATCGTCATGCTCCTCGTGTTCGTCATCCTGGCGATCTGGGCCGAGCGCAAGGTGCTGGCCCGGATGCAGACGCGGCCCGGGCCCAACGTCCACGGCCCGATGGGTCTGCTCCAGCCGGTCGCCGACGCGCTCAAGCTGCTCCTCAAGGAGGACATCAACCTCAAGGGAGCCGACCGCTTCGTCTACCTGCTCGCGCCCTTCATCGCGGCGCTGTGCGCGTTCCTCATCTACGCGGTCATCCCGTTCGGGCCCGAGGTGTCGATCTTCGGGGTCGAGACACCGCTGCAGCTCGCGGACTCCTCCGTCTCGGTGCTCTACATCCTCGGCATCACCGCTCTGGGCGTGTACGGCATCGTGCTCGGTGGCTGGTCCTCCAACTCGACCTTCCCGCTGCTCGGCGCGGTCCGCTCCTCCGCGCAGGTCATCTCCTACGAGCTGGCGATGGCCCTGGCGCTGGCCTCGGTCTTCCTCGTCTCCGGCTCCGCCTCGACCTCGCAGATCGTCGACTCCCAGACCCGGCTGTGGTGGGGGATCGTCCTGCTGCCCGCGTTCATCGTCTACCTCGTGTCGATGGTCGGTGAGGTCAACCGGCTGCCCTTCGACCTGCCCGAGGCCGAGGGCGAGCTCGTCGCCGGCCACATGGTCGAGTACTCCTCGATGAAGTTCGCCTGGTTCTTCCTCGCCGAGTACATCAACATGTTCAACGTCTCGGCGGTCGCGGCCACGCTCTTCCTCGGCGGCTGGCGCGCGCCCTTCCCGATCTCGGCGATCAACGACGGCATGTTCAACGAGGGCTGGTGGCCCCTGCTGTGGATGGTCGCCAAGATCTGGCTCGTCATGTTCTTCATGTTCTGGCTGCGCGGCACGCTCCTGCGCTTCCGCTACGACCAGTTCATGAACCTCGGCTGGAAGATCCTCATCCCCGTCGCGCTGGCCTGGCTGGTCGCCGTCGCCGTGGTGCAGGGACTGCTCCAGTTCACCGGCCTGGACCTGCGCAACCTGCTCTTCGTCCTCGCCGCGGTCCTCGTCGTCGTCCTCGTCCTCACCCTCGTGTGGCCGGAGAAGAAGACGGAGCCGGAGGCCGAGGCAGCGGGCCCGTCCGACGGCACGAGCGGCGACGTCGTCGTCGACTCGCAGTTCGACGCCTTCGCCGGCGGCTACCCCGTGCCCCCGATGCCGGGGCAGCAGCTCCCGCCCTCGCCCCGGCGCCGGCTGCGCGAGCAGCAGGCGACCACCGCCACCCAGACCATTTCGGCACCCGCACAGGAGGCCACCGATGAGTAAGCGGCAGGATCACGAGCCCGGCAAGGAGCGCCTGCGCAAGCAGCTCGCCAAGCCGGACAAGAGCCGCGGTGAGGTCGGTAAGCGGCTCCCCATGGAGTACGCGCCGGACAAGAAGGGAGCGATCGGCGAGCTCCTCGCCCCCGTCGCGGGCTTCGGCGTCACCTTCTCCTCGATGTTCCGTCCCACGGTCACCGAGCAGTACCCCTTCGAGAAGGTGCCCACCCAGCCGCGCTACCACGGGCGTCACCAGCTCAACCGGTACGCCGACGGCCTGGAGAAGTGCATCGGCTGCGAGCTGTGCGCGTGGGCCTGCCCCGCGGACGCGATCCTCGTCGAGGGCGCGAACAACGCGCCCGACGCCCAGTTCTCGCCCGGTGAGCGCTACGGCCGCGTCTACCAGATCAACTACCTGCGCTGCATCTTCTGCGGGTACTGCATCGAGGCCTGCCCGACGCGCGCCCTGACGATGGGCAACGACTACGAGCTCGCCGGCCCCACCCGCGAGGGCATGATCTACGAGAAGCAGGACCTCCTCGCCCCGCTCGCGCCCGGCATGCTCGCTCCGCCGCACCCGATGGTCGAGGGCAGCGACGACGACGACTACTACCGCAACGAGATCACCGGCCCGACCGAGACGCAGGTCGGCTGGGTGCGCGAGCGCCGCCCGGAGGACCCGAGCCTCGAGACGGTCCGCCCGGTCAAGGGGGCCACGGCATGACGCTGCCGATGAGCCTGGCCGAGACCGGCCTGACGAGCACGGGGGAGGAGGTCTTCTTCTGGGTCGTGGCGCCGCTCGCGGTGCTCGCCGCGCTGGGCCTTCTGTTCGCCCGCAAGGCGATCTACGCCGCCATGTGCGTCGTCTTCGTCATGATCGCCCTCGCCGGCTTCTACATCGTCCAGGAGGCGATCTTCCTCGGTGTCGCGCAGATCGTCGTCTACACCGGCGCGATCATGATGCTGTTCCTCTTTGTCCTCATGCTCGTCGGTGTGGACTCCTCCGACTCGGTGGTCGAGACGCTCAAGGGCCAGCGCTGGATCGGCTTCCTCGCCGGTGCCGGGCTCATCGCCCTCATCGCCGCGGTCGCCATGCGCGCCACGATGCCGGCGCCGGTGGGCCTCGAGCAGGTCAACGCGGACACCAACCCGGTGGGCGTCGCGCGCCTGCTCTTCTCCGACTACGTCCTGGCGATGGAGGTCTCCGGCGTCCTGCTCGTCACCGCGGCGGTCGGGGCCGTCGTCCTGACCCGCGCGGAGCGGCTGCGCAAGCGCACCACCCAGCGGGACGTCGCCCACGCGAAGATGGCTGCCTACGCCGCCGAGGGCGGCCGGATCCGCGGCCTGCCCGCACCCGGTGTGTACGCCCGGCACAACGCGGCGGACGTGCCGGCCCTGGGCGCCGACGGCACGCCGATCGACGAGTCCGTCCCCCGGGTGCTGCGCATCCGCGGGCAGCAGCGCACCATCGCCTCGGTCAGCCCCGAGCTCGCCGCCCAGCTGGCGACCTCCAGCAGCACCCACGCCGGTGACCACGGTGCCCGGTCCGTCACCCAGTCCGGCCTCCCGGGCATGCCCGGGACAGCGCCCTCGCCGGGGTCGCGGACCACTGACGGTGAGGTCCCGACGAGTCAGAGCACCGAGGACACCCGCACCAAGAGCGAGCCGGAGGAGCAGCGATGAGCCTCGTCAACTACCTCGTGCTGTCGGGGATCCTCTTCTCCATCGGCGCGACGGCCGTGCTGCTGCGACGCAACAGCATCATCGCCCTCATGGGGGTGGAGCTCATGCTCAACGCGGCCAACCTCACGCTCATCACCTTCGCCCGGTGGCACGGCAACCTGCACGGAGAGGTCTTCGCCTTCTTCGTCATGCTGGTGGCCGCCGCCGAGGTCGTCATCGGCCTGGCGATCGTGGTCTCCATCTTCCGAACCCGCCGGTCGGCGTCCATCGACGACGTCAACCTGCTCAAGAACTGACGGGGAGCAACGTGCACATGCTGGGAACTCCGGCACTGACCGTGCCCACTGCCGTGGCGGACGCCGCCACGGCGGGTGGGGCTGCCTCCTACGCCTGGCTCATGGTGGCCCTGCCGCTGCTGGGTGCGGCGGTGCTGCTCCTCGCCGGTCGGCGCTCGAACTCCTGGGGCCACTGGCTGGGGGTGCTCGCCTCGGCGGGCTCCTTCGTCGTCGGGCTCCTCGTCGTCGTGCAGCTGTTCGGGCTGGACCCCGAGCAGCGGGTCATGGGCCTGCACCTGTTCACCTGGCTGCCGGCCGGTGACCTCACGGTGGACGCCGGGCTGCGGCTCGACCCGCTGTCGATGACCTTCGTCATGCTCGTCACCTTCGTGGGCACGCTCATCCACGTGTACTCGGTGGCGTACATGGACCACGACATCGACCGGCGCCGCTTCTTCGCCTACCTCAACCTGTTCGTCGCCGCGATGCTGCTGCTCGTGCTCGCCGACTCCTTCGTGCTGCTCTTCGTCGGCTGGGAGGGCGTGGGCCTGGCGTCCTACCTGCTCATCGGCTTCTGGAACTTCCGCACCGACTACGCCGTCGCCGCGAAGAAGGCGTTCGTCATGAACCGCGTCGGTGACGTCGGGCTGCTCCTGGCGATGATGACGATGTTCGCCGCCTTCGGGGCCGTCGACTTCGACGGCGTCTTCGCCGAGGCGTCCGGGGCGAGTCAGGGGCTGCTCACCGCGATCGGGCTGCTCCTCCTGCTCGCCGCCTGCGGTAAGTCGGCGCAGTTCCCGCTGCAGGCCTGGCTGGGTGACGCGATGGCCGGCCCCACCCCGGTCTCCGCGCTCATCCACGCCGCGACCATGGTGACGGCGGGCGTCTACCTCATCGTCCGCTCCGCGCCGATCTTCGACGGGGCGCCCACCGCGCAGCTCGTCGTCGTCATCGTCGGGGCGATCACCCTGGTGTTCGGGGCGATCGTCGGGTCCGCCAAGGACGACATCAAGAAGGTCCTCGCGGCCTCGACGATGTCCCAGATCGGCTACATGATGCTTGCCGCGGGCCTCGGCCCGGTCGGCTACGCCTTCGCGATCTTCCACCTCGTCACCCACGGCTTCTTCAAGGCCGGGATGTTCCTCGGTGCCGGCTCGGTCATGCACGGCATGGACGACCAGGTCGACATGCGCCGCTTCGGTGGCCTCGGCAAGCACATGAGGATCACCTGGCTGACCTTCGCCGCCGGCTGGCTGGCGATCATCGGGTTCCCGGGCCTGTCCGGCTTCTGGAGCAAGGACCTCATCATCGAGGCCGCCTTCGTCGGCGAGGGCTGGCGTCCCTGGGTCTTCGGCACGGTGACGCTGCTCGCCGCCGGCCTCACCGCCTTCTACATGTCCCGGCTGTTCTTCATGACCTTCCACGGCAAGGAGCGCTGGGCGCCCACCCGGGAGGGCACGGAGCAGCACCCGCACGAGTCGCCGCTGCTCATGACGGTGCCGATGGTCATCCTCGCCGTCGGGTCCGTCGGCCTGGGCGCGCTGCTGGCCGCCGGGGACACCTTCGTCACCTGGCTGGAGCCGGTCACCGGCCACGTCGAGCACCACGACCCCGTGCTGCCGATCCCGGCCATCATGGGCGCCACCGTCGTGCTCATGGCCATCGGTGTCTTCCTGGCCTGGCGCCAGTACGCCGCATCCGCCGTCCCCGTCGAGGCCCCCCGCGGCTCGGTGCTCACCCGCGCCGCCCGTCGGGACCTCTACCAGGACGCCGTCAACGAAGGAGTGTTCATGCGCCCCGGGCAGTACCTCACCCGCGCCCTCGTCTACGGCGACTCCGCGGTGGTCGACGGCGCGGTCATGGGCCTGGCCCGTGGCACGTCCGGGTCCGGTGGCTGGCTGCGTCGCCTGCAGACCGGGTACATCCGGTCCTACGCCGCGGTCATGCTCGTCGGCGTCGTCGTCGCCCTTGTCGTCGTCCTCGCCGCGCGCGGCTGAGCTAGGAAGCGAATATGCAGACCATCAGCGACCTTCCCTGGCTGAGCATCCTCATCGTCGTGCCGCTCGTCGCGGCCGCGGTGATCTGGCTCGTGCCCGGCCTCCAGCGCGCCGCCCGGACCATCGGCGTCGCCGTGTCCCTCGTCGTCCTCGCCGGCTTCGTCGTCATGGCGACCGGCTTCGACCTCGGCGCGGCGTCCCAGTACCAGTTCACCGAGCAGCTGTCCTGGATCCCCCAGCTCGGGGTCTCCTACGCCCTGGGCATCAACGGCCTGGGCCTGGCCATGGTCGGCCTGTCGGTGTTCCTCGTGCCGGTGGCGCTGCTCGCCGCGTGGCGTGAGCAGGAGGTGGTGCCGGAGGGCGCCGTCGTCGCCCGCCGCCAGGCCGGCTTCGTCGCCCTCGTGCTGCTCCTCGAGGCCACCATGGTGGCCGTCTTCGCGGCGCGTGACGTCTTCCTCTTCTACGTCGTCTTCGAGGCGATGCTCGTCCCCGTCTACTTCCTCATCGGGAGCTACGGGGGACCCAAGCGCCGCTACGCCGCGATCAAGTTCCTCATCTACTCCCTGGCCAGCGGCCTCATCATGCTCGTCGGCGTCATCGCGCTGGGGATCCTGGGGCCCGGCGGCGCGGACGGGTTCCTCATCGAGAACCTCGCCGGCTCCGAGCTCGGCGTGTGGGCGGAGCGGTGGATCTTCATCTCCTTCTTCATCGCCTTCGCCGTCAAGGCGCCGATGTGGCCGGTCCACACCTGGCTGCCCGACGCCGCCCAGCAGGCCTCGCCCGGCACCTCGGCGCTCCTCGTCGGCGTGCTCGACAAGGTCGGCACCTTCGGGATGCTTGCGCTGTGCCTGCCGCTGTTCCCCGAGGCCTCCCGCTGGGCCGCACCGGTCATCATCGTGCTGGCCGTCGTCTCGATCCTCTACGGCGCCTTCGTCGCGCTGGGACAGCGCGACGTCATGCGCCTCATCGCCTTCACCTCGGTGTCGCACTTCGGCTTCATCGTGCTCGGCATCTTCGTGCGCGAGGAGGTCGCCCTCACCGGCGCGATGCTCTACATGGTGGCGCACGGCGTCTCGACCGCCGCCCTGTTCCTCATCTCCGGCTTCCTCACCCAGCGCGGTGGGACGCAGACCATCGCCGGGTACGGCGGGATGCAGCGCGTGACGCCGGTGCTCGCCGGCACCTGGCTCACCGCGGGCCTCGCGACCATCGCGCTGCCCGGGCTGTCCGGCTTCGTGCCCGAGTACCTCGTGCTCCTGGGCACGTTCCGGGTGAACATCGTCGCCGCGGTGTTCGCGGTGCTGGCCGTCATCATCGCCGCGCTGTACATCCTGCTGCCCTACCAGCGGATGTTCACCGGACCGCGCAACGAGACCCTCGCGGCACTGCCGGACCTCGGCGCCCGCGAGAAGTGGGTGGTGGCCCCGCTGGTCGCCGCCATGCTCGCGCTGGGCCTCGTGCCCGGCCCGGTGATGGACGTCCTGCGACCGGTGGCCGAGGAGGCCGCGATCGAGCAGCCCAGCGCGCTGGACGCGGCAGCTGTGGCCGGACCTGACGGATCGAGCGACGCGGCACCCGCGATCGCCGAGGGGAGCGAGCAGTGAACTTCGTCGCACCGCACATCGACTGGGCGGCCCTGACGCCCGTCCTCATCGTGCTCGGCGCGGGCCTCCTCGGCATCCTCGTCGCCGCGTTCGTGCCCCGCCGCGCACGCCGCGGCACCCAGGTCGCCCTGGCCGCCGTCGCCGTCGCCGCCGCGCTCGTCGCGGTGGTCTGGCGGTGGACGGTCGTCAGCGTCGACGGCCCGCAGGAGATCGCCGGCGGCTCCCTCATCGAGGACGGGCCCGCCCTCGTCGCGCAGGGCATCATCGCGCTCGTCGCGCTCATCGGCCTGCTCGTCATCGCCGACCGCTCCGAGTGGGGCGAGGACGCCTTCGCCGCCCAGGCCGCGACGCGGCCCGGTGGTCCCGACGAGGACGAGGCCCAGCGCGCCGGGCTGAGCCAGACCGAGGTGTTCCCGCTCGTGCTGTTCGCGACGGGCGGCATGCTGCTGTTCCCCGCCGCGGGGGACCTCCTCATGATGTTCATCGCGCTCGAGGTCCTCTCGTTGCCGCTCTACCTCCTGTCCGGCATGGCACGGCGCCGCCGGCTGCTCTCGCAGGAGGCCGCGCTGAAGTACTTCGTGCTCGGTGCCTTCTCCTCGGCGTTCTTCCTCATGGGCGCGGCGCTGCTCTACGGCTTCTCCGGGAGCGTGCGCCTGTCCGAGCTGGCCGTCGCCGTGCCGAGCACCGTCGGGATGGACGGCCTGCTCCTCGCGGGCAGCATGCTCGTCATCATCGGGCTGCTGTTCAAGGTCGGTGCGGTGCCCTTCCACATGTGGACCCCCGACGTGTACCAGGGCGCCCCCACCCCGATCACCGGCTTCATGGCGGCGGCCACCAAGATCGCCGCCTTCGGTGCCCTGCTGCGCTTCGTCTACGTCGTCGTGCCGGGACTGGGCTGGGACCTCGAGCCGGTCATGTGGGGCATCGCGATCCTCACCATGCTCGTCGGCACGGTCATCGCGCTCGTCCAGACGGACGTCAAGCGGATGCTGGCCTACTCCTCGATCGCCCACGCCGGCTTCGTCCTCGTCGGAGTCATCGCGCTCGTCCAGGAGAGCATCGGAGCGGTCCTCTTCTACCTCCTCGCGTACGGGCTGGCCACCGTCGGCGCCTTTGCCGTCGTCACGCTCGTCCGTGAGCGCGACGCGGCCGGGACCGTCACCGGCGAGGCGCTGCACCTGTCCCAGTGGGCGGGCCTGGGCCGCCGCAGCCCCGGTCTCGCCCTGGCGATGACGCTGTTCCTCCTGTCCTTCGCGGGGATCCCGCTCACCGGTGGCTTCATCGGGAAGTTCGCGGTGTTCGCCGCGGGTGTCGCCGGGGGCGCGACCGTCCTCGTCGTGCTCGCCGTGCTCGCCAGCGCCGCCGCCGCGTTCTTCTACATCCGGCTCGTCGTGCTCATGTTCTTCACCGAGCCCGACGGCGAGCGCACCGCCGTCGTGAAGTCGGAGGGGATGACCTCGGTCGCCGTCGCCGTCTGCGCGCTCGGCACGGTGCTCCTGGGTGTGGTGCCCGGGCCGGTCCTCGACCTCGCCGGGCAGGCGGCGACGTTCCTCCCGTGACGACGTCCAGCCTCCCGCTCGGGGACGACGAGCTGCAGGACCGCCTCGCCGGCCGCATGGCCGCCGTCGAGGAGGAGCTCATGCGCGCCGTGACGGGCGCCGACGAGCTCGTCGACGGTCCGCTCAAGCACCTGGCCGCGGCCGGAGGCAAACGGCTACGGCCGGCGCTGACCCTGCTGACCGCCGAGCTGGGCAGCGGCGGCCACGATGAGGTCCGGCGGGCCGCCGTCGCCGTCGAGCTCACCCACCTCGCCACGCTCTACCACGACGACGTCATGGACTCCGCGGCCCTGCGCCGCGGTGCGCCCACCGCCCACGCGGTCTGGGACAACTCGATCGCCATCCTCACCGGCGACCTGCTCTTCGCCCGGGCGTCCCAGCTCGTCGCCTCGCTCGGCGCCGAGGCGGTGCGGGTGCACGCCGAGACCTTCGAGCGCCTGTGCCTGGGCCAGCTGCACGAGACCCTGGGCCCGCGCGACGGGGAGGACCCGATCGCGCACTACATCCAGGTGCTCGCGGACAAGACGGGCTCCCTCATCGCGGCGTCCGCCCGGTACGGCGCCGTCTTCAGCGGTGCGGGGCAGGAGATCGCCGCGGTGCTCGAGCGGTACGGGGAGAAGGTCGGCGTGGCCTTCCAGCTCGCCGACGACGTCATCGACCTCGCGTCCGACGCGGAGACCACCGGCAAGACTCCCGGCACCGACCTGCGTGAGGGCGTCGCGACCATGCCGGTGCTGCTGCTCCAGCGGCGTGCGGCCGAGGGTCGGCTCGACGACGCCGGCGCCGCGGTGCTCGAGCGGCTGCGCAGCGACCTCGGGTCGGACGCCGCCCTGCGCGCCGCCGTCGAGGAGCTGCGGGACCACGAGGTGCTCGAGGAGGCGCGTGAGCTCGCCCGCCGGTGGGCCCGCGACGCCGTCGCCGAGCTCGAGCCGCTGCCGGACGGCACCGTCAAGGACGCCCTGACGGACTTCGCCGGCCTCATGGTCGACCGCCTCGCCTGACCCTGCAGCCCCCTCGTTGCCGCCGAGAGCGGAGTTGTTGACGCGCGTCGGTGCAACAACTCCGCTCTCGGCGAGGGTGGTGAGGGGCTGGGGCACGGCCGTGATGCGGCGCACAGCGGGCGGTGGGTCGCGCGGCACCGCATAGACTGGACGCCGGATTTCGTACCGTCCCTCCACGACCAGACGAGGCTTTGTGACCAGTCCACTGCGCGTTGCCCTCATCGGTGCCGGCCCGGCCGGCATCTATGCCGCCGACATCCTGTCCAAGAGCGGGCTCGAGGTCTCGATCGACCTGTACGAGCGACTCCCGGCGCCCTTCGGACTGGTCCGGTACGGCGTGGCCCCCGACCACCCGCGGATCAAGCAGATCATCGTCGCGCTCCAGAAGATCCTCTCCCGCGGCGACGTGCGCTTCGTCGGCAACGTCGACGTGGGGACGGACGTGACGATCGAGCGGCTGCGCGAGCACTACGACGCCGTCATCGTCTCCACCGGTGCCGACCGCGACGCCCCGCTGCCCATCCCGGGGATCGACCTGCCGGGCAGCTACGGCGCGGCCGACTTCGTCGCCTGGTACGACGGCCACCCCGACGTGCCGCGCACCTGGCCGCTGGAGGCGCAGAGCGTCGCCGTGCTCGGGGTCGGCAACGTCGCGCTCGACGTCGCACGGATCCTCGCCAAGCACGTCGAGGACCTCATGCCGACGGAGATCCCGGAGAACGTCGCCGAGGGGCTGCGCAGCAACCCGGTGACCGACGTCCACGTCTTCGGCCGCCGCGGCCCCGCACAGGCGAAGTTCACCCCGCTGGAGCTGCGGGAGCTGGGCAAGGTGCCCGACGTCGACGTCGTCGTCTACCCCGAGGACTTCGA
Organism: Georgenia sp. H159; assembly: GCF_035607575.1. Taxonomy (NCBI): domain Bacteria; kingdom Bacillati; phylum Actinomycetota; class Actinomycetes; order Allobogoriellales; family Allobogoriellaceae; genus Georgenia; species Georgenia sp. H159. The sequence goes on from NZ_JAYDZY010000001.1 coordinate 317,321, forward strand.
GTTCGACGAGGGGTCGATGTCCGCGATCCGCTCCACCAACCAGACCAAGCAGGTCGTCAAGACCCTCACCGACTGGACGCTGCGCGACCCGGAGGAACTCACCGCCTCGCGCCGCATCCACCTCCACTTCCTCCACCGGCCGGTCGAGGTCCTCGGCACCGACCGGGTCACCGGGATCCGGACCGAGCGCACGGAGCTGGCGGGGGACGGCACGGTCCGCGGGACCGGCGAGTTCGTCGACACCCCCGTCCAGGCGGTCTACCGCGCGGTCGGGTACTTCAGCTCCTCGCTGGACGGGGTGGCCTTCGACGACGTCGCGGGAGTCATCCCCAACGACGAGGGCCGCGTGCTCGACGGGGACGGCGTCATCGTCCCGGGCCTGTACGCCACCGGCTGGATCAAGCGCGGGCCGGTCGGCCTCATCGGCTCGACGAAGTCCGACGCCCAGCAGACCATCGGTCACCTCGTCAGCGACGTCGAGCAGGGCACCGTGCGCCCCGGGAGCGCCCCGAGCGATCCGGATGCGCTCATCGCCGAGCTCGAGGACCGTGGGACTCGGACGACGAGCTGGGCGGGCTGGGAACTGCTCGACGCCTACGAGCGTTCACTGGGAGAAGCGGAGGGGCGCGAACGCATCAAGGTCGTGCCCCGCGACGAGATGACCCGTGTCTCACGGGGTGAGGAGAACACCTGAGGATGGACAGCAGTCGACGGCACCTCAACGGCGTCAAGACTGCTGCCCTGTTCGGCCTGATGTGGGCGGTCCTCCTGGGTATCGGAGCCCTCGTCGCCGGCGGGACGGGCTCCAGCTCGTTCATCTGGATCTTCGCGCTCATCGGGCTGGGCACGACCTTCTACAGCTACTGGAACTCGGACAAGATCGCGCTGCGCGCCATGGGTGCCCGCCCGGTCTCCGAGGCCGAGGCGCCGGGCATGTACCGCATCGTGCGGGAGCTCTCCACGACCGCCCGCCAGCCGATGCCGCGCCTGTACATCTCGCCCACCGCCCAGCCCAACGCCTTCGCCACCGGCCGCAACCCGCGCAACGCGGCGGTGTGCTGCACGGTGGGGATCCTGCAGATCCTCGACGAGCGCGAGCTGCGCGGGGTGCTCGGGCACGAGCTCATGCACGTGTACAACCGCGACATCCTCACGTCGTCGGTCGCCGCGGCGATCGCCGGGCTCATCACCTCTGCCGCCCAGTTCATGCTGTTCTTCGGCGGTGGGCGCGACCGTGGCGGCAACGTCCTGGCGATGCTCGCCACGGCGATCCTCGCGCCGATCGCCGCCTCGCTCATCCAGCTGGCGATCTCCCGCACCCGGGAGTTCGACGCCGACGAGGACGGCGCCCAGCTCACCGGTGACCCGATGGCGCTGGCCTCGGCGCTGGCGAAGCTGGAGCGCGGGACCGCGGCGTCCCCGCTCCGGCCCGACCCGCGCCTCGAGGACGTCTCGCACATGATGATCGCCAACCCCTTCCGGGGCGGCGGGATGGCCAAGCTCTTCGCGACGCACCCCCCGATGGCCGAGCGCATCGCCCGCCTCGAGGCGCTGGCCGGCTACCGCTGACCTCGCGGGCCGGCTCCCGGGCAGTGCCGGACGGCTACCGGTAGTTGACGAACTGGAGGGCGGCGTCGATGTCGTCGGCGTCCTTGAGGAGGGCGATGACCTCCTGGAGGTCGTCGCGCTTCTTGCCCGACACGCGCACCTCGTCGCCGGTGATCTGGGTCTTGACGCCCTTGGGGCCCTCGTCGCGGATGAGCTTGGTGATCTTCTTCGCGTTCTCCGAGCTCAGCCCCTCCTTGAGGGTGCCGACGAGGCGGTACTCCTTGCCGGAGGCCTGCGGCTCGTTCTCGCCGGTGTCCAGCGCCTTGAGGGACACGCCACGGCGGATGAGCTTGCTCTGGAGCACGTCGAGGACGGCGAGCACGCGCTCCTCGGAGTTGGCCTTCATGAGGATGGCGTCGTCGCCGCTCCACTCGACGGAGGCGCCGACCCCCTTGAAGTCGTAGCGCTGGGCGATCTCCTTCGCGGCCTGGTTGAGGGCGTTGTCGACCTCCTGACGGTCGATCTTGCTCACGACGTCGAACGACGAGTCGGCTGCCATCGCTGTCTCCTTGGGTCGGTGCGAGGGGGATCACGCAGGCGCCGGTTAGGAGCACCCGCCGCGGCTTGCTATTCTTCCATCGCGTCCTTCACGGACCAAGGCGGGTTGCCCGAGCGGCCAAAGGGAGCTGACTGTAAATCAGCCGCGGAATGCTTCGCAGGTTCGAATCCTGCACCCGCCACGCGAGCCGCAGCCCGGACCCCTAGGGGTCCGGGCTGCTGCCGTCCGGGCTGTCCGGGTCCGCGGGCAGCGGGCCCGCGCCGCCGGTGCCGCAGCGTGAGGAAGGGCACTCCTGCCCGATTTCCTCCTGGCCCGGTCGAGCATGTACGCTCGTCAGCGCCGCCCCGATAGCTCAGTCGGCAGAGCGTCTCCATGGTAAGGAGAAGGTCAAGGGTTCGATTCCCTTTCGGGGCTCCGATCGACGTCAACGTCGTGCGTCACGTACTATGGCGTGCCGGCCATGGCGCCGATCGTGGCGGGGTAGCTCAGGTGGTTAGAGCACACGGCTCATAATCGTGGTGTCGCGGGTTCGAGTCCCGCCCCCGCTACTGCACGACACGGCTCCTCCCGGGGCCCCCGATGAACGCGAGGAAACACGTGGCCAAGTCCAGCGACGTTCGCCCCAAGATCACGCTCGCTTGCGAGCAGTGCAAGGAGCGCAACTACATCACCAACAAGAACCGTCGGAACAACCCCGACCGGCTCGAGATGAAGAAGCACTGCCCCCGCTGCAACGCCCACACGGTGCACCGCGAGACCCGCTGACTGGCCTACGCTGACCGGGTGACCGACAGCCCAGCCCGCCCCACCAGCGTCAACACGACGCTCGTGGGGCGTTCCTATGCCCCGAGCGAGACCTACCCCGTCTCCGCGGTGAAGATCGCCGAGATGGCTGCCGCCACCGGCTCGCAGCACCCGGCCCACACCGACAGGGACGCCGCCCGGCAGCTCGGCTACGACGACGTCGTCGCACCGCCGACCTTCGCCGTCGTCGTCGCCCAGCGCGCCGAGCAGGCCTACATCGCCGACCCGGAGTCCGGGATCGACTTCTCCCGCGTCGTCCACGCCGAGGAGCGCTTCACCCACCACCGGCCGATCGTCGCCGGGGACCTCCTGCGCACCACCGTCCACGTCGACTCCGTCACCGAGCGGGCCGGCATCGCCATGGTCAGCACCCGCGCCGAGATCGTCGACGACGACGGCGCCCCGGTCGCCACCGTGCGCTCCACGCTCGCCGTCCGTGGGGAGGGTCGCTGATGGGCACCGCGCTCACCGTCGGGGACGAGCTCTTCACCCGCAGCTTCACCGTCGACCGCGCGCTGCTCGTGCGGTACGCCGGCGCGTCCGGCGACTTCAACCCCATCCACTACAACGAGCGCGTCGCCCGGGAGGTCGGCCTGGACGGCGTCATCGCGCACGGGATGGCCACGATGGGGCTGGCCGCCGCCGCCGTCACCGACTGGGCGGGTGACCCCGGCGCCGTCGTCGACTACGGCGTGCGCTTCACCCGACCCGTCGTCGTCCCGGACCCGGGCGAGGTCGGCCTCGACGTCACGGGGCGGGTCGGGGCGGTGGACGACGACGCGGGCACCGTGCGCGTCGACCTCACCGTCGCCGTGGCAGGCACCAGCGTCCTCGCCAAGGCGCAGGCCGTGGTCCGCCTGCGGTGAGCCGGACCGCCGCGCAGGACGTCGGACGGCGCGCCGCCACCGCCGTCCTCGTCGTCTTCGCCCTCAACGGGTTCCTCTTCGCGAACTGGGTCTCGCGGCTGCCCGCGGTCCGGGACGCGCTCGGGCTCAGCCCCGGCCAGATGGGGCTGCTGCTCCTCGTGGGCTCCGTCGGGTCCATGCTCGCGCTTCCCCTGACGGGTGGGGTCGCGCAGCGCTTCGGCAGCACCCGCACGGTCCTCGGCGCGACCCTGGTGTCCTCCGGCGGGTTCGTCGTCGTCATGCTCGGCCTCCAGCTCGACGTCGTGGGCCTGCTCGCGGCCGGGCTGCTCCTGGCGATGGTGGGCGTGGCGGGCTGGGACGTGGCGATGAACCTCGAGGGCGGTGCCGTCGAGCACGCCGTCGACCGCCAGATCATGCCCCGGTTCCACGCGGGGTTCTCGCTCGGGACGGTGGCGGGCGCCGGGGTCGGGGCGCTCGCCGCGTTCCTGCACGTCTCCGTCGTCGCCCACCTCGCCGTCGTCCTCCTCGCCATCGTCGTCGGGACCACGGTGGCCACCCGCGGGTTCCTCCCGCACGCCCCGGGTGAGCCTGCCGCGGGTGGAGGACGGCGACGGCGCCTCGCCGCGGCTCTCGGCGGCTGGCGCGAGCCGCGGACGATCCTCATCGGTGTCATGGTGCTGGCCTTCGCGCTCACCGAGGGCGCGGCCAACGACTGGCTGGCGCTCGGCGTCGTCGACGGCTTCGGCACGTCCAACGCCGTGGGGGCGCTCGGCTTCGGGGTCTTCGTCACCGCCATGACCGTGATGCGCCTCGCGGGGGAGTGGCTGCTCGCCCGTTTCGGCCGGGTGGCGGTGCTGCGTGGCACGACCCTCCTGGCGCTGGCCGGGCTGCTCGTCTTCAGCCTCTCGCCGTGGCTGTGGCTCGCGCTCCTGGGCGGGGTGCTGTGGGGGCTCGGCGCGGCGCTCGGCTTCCCGGTCGGGATGAGCGCGGCCGGTGACGAGCCCCTCAAGGCCGCGATGCGGGTGTCGGTCGTCGCATCGATCGGCTACCTCGCGTTCCTCGCCGGGCCCCCGCTCCTCGGGCTGCTCGCCGAGCACGTCGGCTACCGGCGCGCGATGCTCGCGATCGCCGTCCCGCTCCTCGTGGGCTTCGTCGTCAGCAGGGTCGCGCAGCCGCCGGCCGACACCGTCGCTGCCCGCCCGGCCGGGGGCGCGGCCGCCTCCTGACGCGCGCGACCACCGCGCCCGTCTAGATTGGACGGGTGACGAGCAGCAGCGTCCGCGAGCAGGCCGCGGCCCCACCGACGACCCTGGCCGGGCTCACCACCTTCCGTGTCGGCGGCCCGGTGACCGACGTCGTCGACGCCACGTCGGAGACCGAGCTGGTCGAGGCGGTGCGCGACGCCGACGACGCCGGCACGCCGCTCCTCGTCCTCGGCGGCGGCTCCAACCTGCTGGCGTCCGACGCCCCGTTCCCCGGACGCGTGGTGCGGGACGGTAGACGCGGGCTGCGGGTGGAGGACGCCGCCGCCTGCTTCGGGACCTCCGTCGTCGTCCCGGCGGGGGAGCCGTGGGACGACGTCGTCGCGACCGCCGTCGCCGAGGGGTGGCGGGGGGTGGAGGCCCTCTCCGGCATCCCCGGCTCGACCGGCGCGACACCGGTGCAGAACGTCGGGGCCTACGGCCAGGAGGTCGGCGAGACGCTCGCCTCCGTGCGCGTGTACGACCGCCTCACGCAGCGCACCCACACCCTTGCCGTGGGCGAGCTCGGCCTCGGGTACCGCACGAGCGTCCTCAAGCGCTCGCTGGCCGACCCGGACGCCGGCGGTGGGCGCACGTGGGGACCCACCGGGCGCTACGTCGTCCTGGAGGTCGGTCTCCAGCTCGCCCAGGGCTCCGCGTCGATGCCGGTGCGGTACGCCGAGCTGGCCCAGGCGCTGGACGTCGACCTGGGGCAGAGCGCGCCCGCGGCGCGCGTGCGCGAGGCGGTCCTGGCGCTGCGGCGCGGCAAGGGCATGGTGCTGGACTCCGGTGACCCGGACACGTGGTCGGCGGGGTCGTTCTTCACCAACCCGGTGCTCCCGGCGGAGGAGGCCGACTCGCTCCTGCCACCGGACGCCCCGCGCTTCCCCGCGGGACAGGGCCGGGTGAAGACCTCCGCGGCGTGGCTCATCTCCCGGGCCGGTTTCGAGCGCGGGTTCGGGGACCCGCAGCGGGCGGCGCTCTCCGGCAAGCACGTCCTCGCGCTCACCAACCGCGGCGCCGCGTCCGCGCAGGACCTGCTCGGGCTCGCCCGGACCGTCCGCGACGGCGTCCGGCAGCGGTTCGGGGTCGAGCTCGTCCCCGAGCCCGTCCTCGTGGGCCTGGCGCTCTAGCCGTCCGCCGGCGGCGTGGCGAGCCAGCCGTCGATCTCGGTCAGCCACCGCCGCTTGCTGGCCTCACTCGCCAGGCTCGCCCGCACCGAGCTGCGGGCGAGGCCGGCGAGCATGGCGTCGTCCATCCCGTGCTCCTCGCGCCCGATGCGGTACTGGTCGGTGAGCCGGGAGACGAACAGCAGGGGGTCGTCGGCGCTGAGCGCGATGATCGCGCCGGCCTCGTACAGCCTGCGCAGCGGGACGTCGGCGGCCGTGGGGTAGACCCCGAGGGCGACGTTGCTCGCGGGCGCCAGCTCCAGCGCGATGCCCGCCTCCGTCACCTTCTCCAGCAGCGGCAGGTCGTCGGCGAGACGCACGCCGTGGCCCAGCCGCGCGGGGCCGAGGTGCGCCAGGACGTCACGCACGTGGTCCGGACCGAGCAGCTCACCGCCGTGGGGCAGGCTGGCCAGGCCGGCCCGCCGGGCGATGGAGAAGGCCCCGGCGAACTCGCTCGTGTCGCCGCGCCGCTCGTCGTTGCTCAGCCCGAAGCCGACGACGCCCTCGTCCTGGTACGCCACGGCGAGCCGCGCGAGCGTGCGGGCGTCCAGGGGGTGGCGGGTGCGGGAGGCGGCGACGACCACGCCGACCTCGACGCCGGTGGCCCGGCTCGCGGCGCGCGCCTCGTCGAGCACGATCTCCAGCGCGGGGGTCAGGCCACCGACGAACGGCGCGTACGACGTCGGGTCGACCTGGATCTCCAGCCGCCGCGACCCCTCCGCGGCGTCGTCCGCCGCGGCCTCCCGCACGATCCGTCGCATGGCCCGCTCCGACCGGACGGCGGCGCGGGCGGCGTCGTACAGACGCTGGAAGCGGAACCAGCCGCGCTCACCCGCCGGTACCCGCAGGGCGACGCCGTCCAGCAGGGCCGGCGGCAACCGGATGCCGGCCTCCTCGGCGAGCTCGGCCAGCGTCGTGGGCCGCATCGAGCCGGTGAAGTGCAGATGCAGGTGGGTCTTGGGCAGCGTCGTGAGGTCCCGCACCCGCCGAGTCTCCCACGGGCCCGGAAGGCGGGCCGCCGACGCGACTCCCGGCCGCGCCCGGACGTGGTGGACTGTTCCTCATGGACGAGACCGTGTCGCGGACCGAGCGGGACGACGTCGCCCTGCTCACCGGCCCGGAGGCCGGGGAGGTCCTCCAGGCGGCGCTCGCGGCCGAGGGCGCCACGCTGGGGCCGTGGAGCGTCCACGCCGTCCACCACCGCCCCGGGGCGGGCGTGACCGTCGGCTACACCGTCCGAGCCGGCGAGGGCGGCGAGGAGGACTACCTCTGCGCCACGACCGGCAGGGTCACCGCCCCGCCCGGCCTCGGCCTGGTGCGGCTGGAGAGCGGGCGCAGCGTCGTCCACGTGTGGCGCCACCCCGCCGACCCGGAGCTGCCCGCGCTCGCGGACGCCTGCTCGCCCGCCCGGCTCGCCGAGCGGCTGGGTGTGGCCGAGGCGCCGTCCGTCGAGCTGCTGGCCTACCGCCCGCTGCGGCGCGCGGTCGTCCGCGCCAGGGGTGCGTCGCTGAGCGACGGTGAGGTCTACGTCAAGGTCGTGCGCCCCAAGACGTTGCGCGACCTCGCCTCGCGGCACGTCATGCTCACCGAGGCGGGGGTGCCCGCGCCGCAGGTGCTCCACGCCGACGACGACGGCCTGCTCGCCATCCGCGCCGGCCGGGGCACGTCGCTCGCGGGGGAGCTCGCACGGGGGATGGACGTGACGCGCGCGCGGTCCGTGCTGAGCGACGTCGTCACCGTCCTCGACCGGCTCCCCGCTACGGCGCTGGGACTGCCACGCCGATCCGCGTGGGCCGAGAGGTCGGGACACTACGCGCACGCCGCGAGCGTCGTCCTGCCCGAGCACGCGGACCGCATCGAGCGGCTCGCGGACGGCATCGCTGCGGCGCTGGCGAGGACCGACCCGGGGCCGGTCGCGCCGACGCACGGTGACCTCTACGAGGCGAACCTCCTCATGACGGAGGGCCGGGTGAGCACCGTGCTCGACGTCGACGCCCTCGGCCCCGGGCACCGCGTGGACGACCTCGCGTGCCTGCTCGCGCACGTGAGTGTGCTGCCGCACCTCGCGCCGCGGACCTACCCCGGCGTCCCCGTGGTCCTGGAGACGTGGACGGCCATGTGCGGTCAGTGGGTCGACCCCGGCGCGCTCCACGCCCGAGCGGCGGGAGTGGTGCTCTCCCTCGTCGCGGGCGCCCGTCGCCGTGGCGCCCCCGACTGGCGCAGTGACGCCGAGGGGCGTCTCGCCGAGGCCGAGCGCTGGCTCGCCGGCCCGTGAGGGTCCCACCGACCGGCCAAGATGAGAGAGCTCTCATCCTTCGCTCCTCGGCGTCTCATCTGCGCGGACTTGGCTGGAGCGAGGTGCGACGGACGCACACGAGGAGGACCGGACGATGACGGCACGCCGTTGGCTCACGACGGGCGCGCTCGGTGTCCTGGGCGCGGGGGCCGCCACCTGGGCGGCAGGGGCCATGACCACGCCCCCCGAGTACGCGCCAGTACCCGCGGTGCGGGTGTCCGTGCAGGAGACGAAGTCGCCGACGACGGGCCCGGACACCCGCGCGACGGACCCGGCGGAGGCGACGAGCGACACGAGCGCCCAGACCGTCCCGTCCGCGCCGACACCCGACCCCGCACCGCCCGCGCCCCCCGCGCAGCCGCCGGCTGCCCCACCGCCGGCGCAGCAGCCGCAGGCCCCGGCGGTGCAGCAGCCCCAGCCGCAGGCCCCGGCCGCGCCGGCCGGCGCGCCGACGACCGTCTCCGCCCCGACCCCGGTGACCGCCCCCAGCCCGCAGACCGCCCCCAGCGCCGACTCCGGCGACTGATGAGAGACCCCTCATCCGCGGCTCCTCGTCGTCTCACGAGAGCCGGGTTGAGTGGGGGTCATCAGGCAGTCCGCCGATCGACGACAGGAGACACATGATGAACTCGCGCAGGACCTGGGTGATCACTGGAGCGCTCGGTGCGGTCGCCGTCCTCGGTGGCAGCGTCATCAGCGCCACGGCCGACGAGCCGGAGGAGGCCGCCGGCCCCGGCATCGACCTCGCCGCCCCCTCCGCGCGGACCGGTGTCCCGACCGCCACCGAGCAGGCCGACGCCCGGGCCACCGATCCCGCCTCGCCCTCCGCGGGCTCCGCCGTCACCGCCCAGACGACGCCGTCCGCCCCCACGCCTCAGACGGCCCCGAGCCCCGCGACGCCGGCGAGCGCCCCGAGCCCCGCGACGCCGGCGAGCCCGGCGAGTGCCACCACACCCGTGACCCCGGCCAGCGCCGCCAGCCCCGCGAGCCCGGTCAGTGCCACGACGCCCATGACCCCGGCCAGCGCCGCGAGCCCCGCCTCGGCCGGCTCCGCGGCCAGCGCGGCGTCGTCGGGCAGCGCCGTGTCCGCGGACTCCGCCGACTGACCGGGTGAGGCCCGGCACCCGCGTGGTGCCGGGCCCGCTGGTGCGCGCGACGACGTCGCACGCAGCACGGGAGGCGGCCCGGTCGTCGGGAGCAGCGTGAGACCGGGGCGACTCAGCGGGTGATGTCGACGAGGCGGTAGCCCATGCCGCGCACCGTGACGATGCGCTCGGCGCCGACCTTCTTGCGCAGGTAGCGGACGTAGACGTCGACGACGTTGGAGCCGGGGTCGAAGTCGTAGCCCCACACCCGGTCGAGCAGCTGCTCGCGGCTGAGCACCTGCCCGGGGTGGGACAGGAAGGTCTCCAGCAGGGAGAACTCACGGGCGGAGAGCTCGACCTCCGTGCCCGCCACGGTGGCGTGCCGGGTGCGCAGGTCGAGGGAGAGGTCGCCGAAGGCGAGCACGCTGGTGTCCTGGCCGGTCTGCTCACCCTGCCGCAGCCGCAGCCGGATCCGGGCGAGCAGCTCCTCGAAGCGGAACGGCTTGGGCATGTAGTCGTCCGCCCCACCCTCGAGCCCGGCGACGGTGTCGTCGACCGATGTCCGCGCGGTGAGGATGACGACCGGGATCGTCGAGCCCGCCTCGCGCAGCCGGCGCAGCACCGTGAAGCCGTCCATGTCGGGCAGGCCGATGTCGAGCACGAGCAGCTGGACGTCCCCGCTGAGCGCGAGCACCAGCGCCTCCTGCCCCGTGGTGACCGCCGTGGACGCGTACCCGGCGGCGCGCAGGCCCTTGGTGATGAACGAGGAGATGCCCGGTTCGTCCTCGGCGATGAGGATCTGCGACATCTACCTGCCTCCGTCCTGGTCGACGCGGGATGCGGCGACCTCGTCGTCGGGGTCGACGACGACCTCGTCGTCGGGGATGGTGCTGGGCTCGATGCCGGGAGCGGGCAGGAGCAGGGTGAAGCGGGAGCCCCTGCCCTGCTCGGAGCTGACGTCGACCCGGCCGCCGTGGGCGGCAGCGATGGCCGCCACGATCGAGAGCCCGAGCCCCGAGCCCGGCCCCGAACGCCCCTGCTGGCCGGTGACCTGGGCGAACCGCTCGAAGATGCGCTTCACCTGGTCGGCCGGGATGCCGATGCCCTCGTCCTGGACCCACAGGGCGACGTTGCCGTCACGCAGGCCGGCACCCAGGCAGACGGTCGTGCCCTCGTCGGAGAACTTCACCGCGTTGGCGGCGAGCTGCAGCAGGGCCTGCGTCACGCGCTGCGCGTCGAGGTCCGCGACCGCCTCCACCCGCTCGGTCACCCTCCAGTGACGCGGGCCGAGCTGGCGGGCCTGGTCGAGGACGTTGTCGAGGAGCGTGGCGATCTGCGTGGGCTCCGGCTGAACGAAGTCCGGCGCCTCGGACTTGGCGAGCATGACGAGGTCGTCCGCCAGCCGGTGCATCCGGTCCAGCTCGCGCAGCGCGAGCTCGCGCGTCTCGGCGGCGTCGTGGGTGTCCGTCGGGTCCATGAGCTCGAGGTGCCCGCGCACGATGGTGATGGGGGTGCGCAGCTCGTGACCGGCGTCGTCGAGCAGCTGCTGCTGCGAGCGGAAGGCGGTCTCCAGGCGGGCCAGCATGTCGTTGAACGTGCGTGCCAGCTCGGCGAGGTCGTCGCGGCCGTCGACCGGGATCCGCCGGGACAGGTCGGTGTCGCTGATCTGCTCGGCCGTCTCCCGCAGGGTCCGCATCGGGCGCAGGAGCCGGCCGGAGAGCACCCAGGCGACGACGGCGAGGACGGCGAGCGAGACCGCGGCGACGATCGCGTAGGTCCGGAAGGTGTCACCGACCTTGGCCTGCTCGGCACCCCGGTCGAAGGCCAGGACGATCGAGCCCGGCGTGGAGTCGCCGACCTGGACCGGCACGGCGGCGTACCGGTACTCGCGCAGGGAGGTCGTGACGTCACCGAAGACGACCGTGTCGGACTGCCACGCGTCCGCGACGGTGTGGACGAACTCGGGGTCGAGGGCGAGCGGCACCCCGATGTCCTGGGTCCGGTAGCGCAGGTTGTCCCGGACGAAGGCGACCATGCCCTCGTTGGTCGCGGGGACCTCGCGGCTCATCATCGTGAACAGGAGGCGGTCGGAGTCCCGGAACGGCTCACCGGTGTCGGGGTCGAGACCGGTGTCGGCGAGCGTCCGCAGCTCGGTGATCGTGCGGTCGAACGAGGCGCGGATGTCCTGGTCCACCCGGTTGCGCTGCAGTGCCCACGCCGTCCCGCCTGCCGTTGCCAGCGCGAGTGCGCTGAGGACCAGAACGGCCGCGAGGATGCGGGCGCGGACGGTCAGCGGACGGCGGCGGAGGCTCACCCGCCCAGTATTGGGGACCGGCATGAGACCAGGATGAGAACGGGGGGCCCGGGCGCATCGCCCGGGCCCCCCGTGTCGCCGCTGCCCCGCTGAGCGGTCAGGCGAGCAGCTGCTGGATCCTGCCGATGCCCTCGACGAGGTCGTCCATGCTCAGCGCGTAGCTCAGCCGCAGGTACCCGCTGGGGCCGAACGCCTCGCCGGGCACGACCGCCACCTCGACCTCGTCGAGGATGAGCGCCGCGAGCTCGGCCGAGGTCTGCGGGGTGCGGCCGCGGATGGTCCGCCCGAGCAGTCCCTCGACGTTGGGGTAGGCGTAGAACGCGCCCCGCGGGGTGGGGATCTCCACGCCGTCGATCTCGCCGAGCATGCGCACCATCGTGCGGCGGCGCTCGTCGAACGCGGACCGCATCGTCTCGACCGCGCTGAGGTCGCCGGCCACCGCGGCGAGCGCGGCGCGCTGGGACACGTTCGCGACGTTCGAGGTGAGGTGGGACTGGAGGTTGGTCGCGGCCTTGATGACGTCGGCCGGGCCGACCATCCACCCCACGCGCCAGCCGGTCATCGCGTAGGTCTTGGCGACACCGTTGACGACGATGGTCGTGTCGGCGAGCTCGGGAACGGCCCGCACGATGGGGGTGAACTCGGCGTCGTCGTAGACGAGGTGCTCGTAGATCTCGTCGGTGATGACCCACACGCCGTGCTCGTGGGCCCAGCGCCCGATCGCGGCCGTCTGCTCGCCGGAGTAGACCGCGCCGGTCGGGTTGGAGGGGGAGCAGAACAGCAGTGCCTTCGTGCGGGGCGTGCGGGCCGCCTCGAGCTGCTCGACGGTCACGAGGTAGTCCTGGTCCGAGCCGGCGACGACCTCGACGGTGGTCCCACCCGCGAGGGCGATCGCCTCCGGGTACGTCGTCCAGTAGGGGGCGGGCAGCAGGACCTCGTCACCCGGGTCGATGATCGACGCGAACGCCTGGTAGACGGCCTGCTTGCCACCGTTGGTCACCAGGACCTGGTCGGGGGAGATCTCGTAGCCGGAGTCGCGCAGCGTCTTGGCGGCGATCGCCTCGCGCAGGGCCGGCAGGCCCTTGGCGGGGGAGTAGCGGTGGTTCGCCGGGTCCTGGGCCGCGGCGACGGCCGCCTCGACGATGTACTGCGGGGTGGCGAAGTCCGGCTCGCCGGCGCCGAACCCGATGACGGGGCGTCCTGCGGCCTTGAGTGCCTTGGCCTTGGCGTCGACCGCCAGGGTGGCGGACTCGGCGATCGCCGAGAGGCGCGCGGAGACGCGGGCGGGGGACGGGGTGGTCGGGGTGCTGGTGTGGTCGCTCACCGGACTATCGTGTCATGTCGGCTCGCTCGGCCGTCGCGCTGCTCGCTCCCCGGCGCGACGAGCGTCACGACGTGTCGGGTTCGACCCAGCGCGCCGGGACGCGTACACTCGATGCCTGGTGGCTCTCGTCCGCCAGGTTGGATCGTGCGCTCGTCCGCTTCGCGGGGGGTCGCGACCGGCCCGGTGGCAGGGTTCATCCGAAGGGCAGTGGCGCAATTGGTAGCGCACCGGTCTCCAAAACCGGCGGTTGTGGGTTCGAGTCCCTCCTGCCCTGCAGCAGCGGCGTCGGTGCGACGTCTCGGCCCGAATACCCCAGACCAGTGAGGAACCGCCAGTGAGTGAGTCCGCGAGCACGACGTCGGGCAAGCCCGAGCGTGCCGGCCGCGCCGGATCCGGGGCGACCAAGAAGCGTGGCCTCTTCGCGCGGATCGCGCTGTTCGTCCGGCAGGTGATCGCCGAGCTGAAGAAGGTCGTCCGACCGACCCGCAACGAGCTGTTCACGTTCTTCGTCGTCGTCATCGTCTTCGTGCTGGCGATCATGGCCTACGTGGGCCTCATCGACCTGGCGTTCGGGCGGCTCGCCCTCTGGGTCTTCGGCGGCTGACGCCGTCGCCCACAGCCGAACTACGACGCAGAAAGTTGGTACCCCGTGACTGAGGAGACCGTGCAGCCCACGGCCCAGGACGAGGCTCCTGACGACCTCCCCACCACCCTCCCCGGCGCCGAGGCGGAGACCGCCGCCGCCCAGGACGAGAGCGACGCGGCCGGCGAGGACACCACCCCCGCCGACGACGCGGCTCCGGCCGACGAGGGCGCCCCGGTCGACGACGCGGCTCCCGCCGACGAGGCCGCCCCGGTCGACGAGGTCTCCCCCGAGGAGGAGTTCCGCCGCGACCTGCGCGCCCAGCCGGGTGACTGGTACGTCATCCACTCCTACGCGGGCTACGAGAAGCGCGTGAAGGCCAATCTCGAGAACCGCATCCAGAGCCTCAACATGGAGGAGCACATCTTCCAGGTCGAGGTGCCGATGGAGGACGTCGTCGAGATCAAGAACTCCCAGCGCAAGCTCGTGAGCCGGGTCCGCATCCCGGGCTACGTGCTCGTGCGCATGGACCTGACCGACGAGTCGTGGGGCGCCGTGCGCCACACCCCGGGCGTCACCGGCTTCGTCGGCCACACCCACCAGCCGGTCCCGCTCACCGAGGACGAGGTCTTCTCGATGCTCGCCCCGACCCTCGCCCCGAAGGAGTCGGCCAAGGCCGAGTCCGGTGGCGGCGCGGCGAGCGCCCCCATCGAGGTGGAGTTCTCCGTCGGCGAGTCCGTGACGGTGACCGACGGGCCCTTCGAGACCCTCCCGGCGACGATCTCCGAGATCAGCCCGGAGTCGCAGAAGCTCAAGGTGCTCGTCTCGATCTTCGGCCGGGAGACCCCGGTCGAGCTGTCGTTCTCGCAGGTCGCCAAGATCTGAGCGGACGACTCCCCGACGCACGCCTCTGCTGCGCCGGGTCCCGCAAGGCGGCGTCGGCGGTCACCGACGCCCAGGAACAAAAGGACGCACCATGCCTCCCAAGAAGAAGGTCTCCGGCCTGATCAAGCTCCAGATCCAGGCCGGCGCCGCGACCCCCGCGCCGCCCATCGGCCCCGCGCTGGGTCAGCACGGCGTCAACATCATGGAGTTCTGCAAGGCGTACAACGCGGCGACCGAGTCGCAGCGTGGCAACGTCATCCCGGTGGAGATCACGGTGTACGAGGACCGTTCCTTCACCTTCATCACCAAGACCCCCCCGGCCGCCGAGCTCATCAAGAAGGCGGCGGGCGTGGCGAAGGGTTCCGGCACCCCGCACACCGCGAAGGTCGGCTCCCTCACCCAGGCGCAGGTGCGTGAGATCGCCGAGAACAAGATGGTCGACCTCAACGCGAACGACGTCGACGCCGCGGCGAAGATCATCGCCGGCACCGCCCGTTCCATGGGCATCACCGTCTCGGACTGAGGCGACGGACGCTCGCGTCCACCGTTCCCGGCGTCCTGACGCCAGTGGCAGGGTCCGCGCGGACCCGCAGACCACACCTGCTCGATCAAGGAGAAGCAGCATGACCACGCGCAGCAAGAACTACCGCAAGGCGGCCGAGACGATCGACCGCTCCCGGGTGTACGCACCCCTCGAGGCCATCCGCCTCGCCAAGTCGGGCTCGGCCACCAAGTTCGACCCGACCGTCGAGGTTGCCTTCCGCCTCGGGGTCGACCCCCGCAAGGCCGACCAGATGGTCCGCGGCACCGTGAGCCTGCCCCACGGCACCGGCAAGACCGCCCGCGTCATCGTCTTCGCGGTCGGCGACCGGGCCGCCCAGGCCGAGGCCGCCGGCGCCGACGAGGTCGGCGGGGACGAGCTCATCGAGAAGGTCGCCGGCGGGTACACCGACTTCGACGCGGCCGTCGCCACCCCGGACCTCATGGGCAAGGTCGGCCGCCTCGGCCGCGTGCTCGGTCCCCGTGGCCTCATGCCCAACCCGAAGACGGGCACGGTGACCATGGACGTCGCCAAGGCCGTCAACGAGATCAAGGGTGGGCGGATCGAGTTCCGCGTCGACAAGAACTCCAACCTCCACTTCATCATCGGCAAGGCGTCCTTCTCCGACGAGCAGCTCGTCGAGAACTACGCCGCCGCCCTCGAGGAGGTCCTGCGTCTCAAGCCCTCCTCCTCCAAGGGCCGGTACATCTCCAAGGCGACCCTCGCGACGACGATGGGCCCGGGCATCCCGCTCGACGCCACCCTCACGCGCGGTCTGACGACGGAGAACCCCTCCTGACCTGACCTACGCCTCGCGCAGCGCCCCGATCCGACACCGGACCGGGGCGCTGCGTCGTCCCGGGCGGCGGCCCTGCGCGTGGCCGGAGCGGAGGCACCTGTGTGCTCGCCCACAGCGGACCGGTACGGCTTGGACGGCGGGCGGCGGGGAGGTAGTGTTGCCGGTGCCCAAGACCGCCGGTCTCCTCGTCGCATGACGGGGCGAAGTCCGCAGCAGCGGAGCCAGCGCAGGTGAACCATGAGACGTCGTCCCCGGACGTGCGCCCCGTGCAGACCCTGCGCGGGGCTTTTTTGTTGCTCGTGCCTCACTCTCCGGCGGCACGATCGAAAAGGAGGGCCATGGCGAGGCCTGACAAGGTGGCGGCAGTCACCGAGCTCACGCAGCAGCTGCGTGAGGCGAACGCCGTCGTGCTCACCGAGTACCGCGGGCTCAGCGTCGGCCAGCTCAAGGAGCTGCGTCGGTCGCTCGGCACCAATGCCAGGTACACCGTGGTGAAGAACACGCTCACCGCCATCGCGGCCAAGGAGGCCGGGCTCGACGAGCTCGCGTCCGAGCTGACCGGTCCGACGGCGATCGCCTTCGTGACCGGGGAGCCGTCCGAGGCTGCCAAGGGCCTGCGTGACTTCGCCAAGACCAACCCCCAGCTCGTCATCAAGGGCGGTGTCCTCGAGGGACGCGCGCTGTCGGCGTCCGACGTCGGCAAGCTCGCCGACCTCGAGAGCCGTGAGGTCCTGCTGGGCAAGGCCGCTGGCGCAATGAAGGCAGCGCTCTTCCAGGCTGCATACATGTTCACCGCGCCGGCCACCCAGGCTGCGCGCACCATCGAGGCTCTGCGCGAGAAGCAGGCCGCCGACGCCGCCTGAGGCGTCAGCACCCCCACCCCAGCCCTGCTTGACGCAGTACGCCTGACGCAGGACAGACAACCCAGGAAGGAACGCCCACCATGGCGAAGCTCACCACCGACGAGCTCATCGAGGCTTTCAAGGAGCTCACCCTCATCGAGCTCTCCGAGTTCGTGAAGCAGTTCGAGGAGACCTTCGAGGTCACCGCTGCCGCCCCGGTCGCCGTCGCGGCTGCCGGCGCCCCGGCCGGCGGCGGCGACGCCGGCGCGGCCGAGGAGGAGCAGACGGAGTTCGACGTCGTGCTCGAGTCCATCGGCGACAAGAAGATCCAGGTCATCAAGGAGGTCCGCGCGCTCACCAGCCTCGGCCTCAAGGAGGCCAAGGACCTCGTGGACTCGGCCCCCAAGGCCGTCCTCGAGGGTGTCGACAAGGACGCCGCGGACAAGGCCAAGGAGGCCCTCGAGGGCGCCGGCGCCACCGTGTCGGTCAAGTGACCTCGTAGCACCACCAGCCCCAGGCTCGCTCACGGCCCGGCACCCCACGGGTGCCGGGCCGTCGGCGTTCCCGGGGCCGCGTGGCGGGTGTCCGGGCGCCCCGCGCCACGCCGGTACTTCCGGCCCGCGACGTGATGGCGTATGGTGGCGCCGTTGGCCCAGGCCGCAGCGCGACGGTGCGCTGGACATTTCCCTGGCTAGCCCTGTATGCTATCGCTTTGCGCTGGCTTCTGCCTGCCCGCCTGTCGCCCCAGCCCCCTGCCCGCCACGGCTGCTGCGACGAGGAGCAGGCTCCGCCGCGCAGTGTGCACACAATTCGCAGGGAAGGACCCCCTTTGGCTGCCTCGCGCACCTCTTCTGTTCCCACCGCTGAAGACATCGCCACACGGCTCGCATCGCGCCGTGTCTCGTTCGCCAAGATCCGAGAGCCGCTCCAGGCTCCCGACCTCCTCGGGCTGCAGACCGAGAGCTTCGACTGGCTCCTCGGTAACCCGGCGTGGCGCGACCGCGTCGCCGCTGCCATCGAGCGGGGTGAGAAGAACGTCCCCCAGACCTCCGGCCTGGAGGAGATCTTCGCCGAGATCTCGCCGATCGAGGACTTCGGCCAGTCGATGTCCCTCTCCTTCAACGACCACCGCTTCGAGCCGGCGAAGTACACGCCGGAGGAGTGCAAGGAGAAGGACTTCACCTACGCAGCCCCGCTGTTCGTCACGGCGGAGTTCACCAACTACGAGACCGGCGAGATCAAGTCGCAGACGGTCTTCATGGGTGACTTCCCGCTCATGACCGAGCGCGGCACCTTCATCATCAACGGCACCGAGCGTGTCGTCGTCTCCCAGCTCGTCCGGTCCCCGGGTGTCTACTTCGAGCGCACCCCGGACAAGACCTCCGACAAGGACGTCTTCACCACGAAGATCATCCCGTCGCGCGGTGCGTGGCTCGAGTTCGAGATCGACAAGCGTGACGCCGTCGGTATCCGCATCGACCGCAAGCGCAAGCAGTCGATCACCGTCTTCCTGCGCGCGCTCGGCATGACCGAGAGCGAGATCCGCGAGGAGTACGCCGACTACCCGGTCCTCCTGGAGACCCTCGAGAAGGACAACGTCACCACGCAGGACGAGGCGCTCCTCGACATCTACCGCAAGGTCCGCCCCGGCGAGCCGCCGACGGTCGAGGCCGGGCGCAACCTGCTCGAGAACTACTACTTCAACCCCAAGCGCTACGACCTCGCGAAGGTCGGGCGGTACAAGGTGAACAAGAAGCTCGGTACGAGCGGTGACCTCAGCGAGTCCGTCCTGCGCCTCGAGGACATCAAGGCCGCTGTGCGCTACCTCCTCGCCCTGCACAAGGGGGAGACGGAGTACACGGTCGACCAGGACGGCGAGCAGGTCGCGGTGCGCGTCGAGACCGACGACATCGACCACTTCGGCAACCGGCGGATCCGTTCCGTCGGCGAGCTCATCCAGAACCAGATCCGTACGGGTCTGTCCCGGATGGAGCGGGTGGTCCGCGAGCGGATGACCACGCAGGACGTCGAGGCGATCACGCCGCAGACGCTCATCAACATCCGCCCGGTCGTCGCCTCCATCAAGGAGTTCTTCGGCACCTCGCAGCTGTCGCAGTTCATGGACCAGAACAACCCGCTGGCCGGGCTGACGCACAAGCGGCGTCTCAACGCCCTCGGCCCGGGTGGTCTGTCCCGTGACCGCGCGGCGATGGAGGTCCGTGACGTCCACCCGTCGCACTACGGCCGCATGTGCCCGATCGAGACCCCTGAGGGCCCGAACATCGGCCTCATCGGCTCGCTCGCGACCTTCGCGCGGATCAACCCCTTCGGTTTCGTCGAGACGCCCTACCGGCGGGTCGTCGACAACCGCGTCACCGACGAGGTCGACTACCTCACGGCCGACGACGAGGACCGCTACGTCATCGCGCAGGCCAACGCCAAGCTCGACGACGAGGGCAACTTCGTCGAGGAGCAGGTGCTCGTCCGCGCGAGCGGTGGTGGCGGTGAGATGGCGACCGTCCCGGCCGGCGACATCGACTACATGGACGTCTCCGCACGCCAGATGGTCTCCGTCGCGACCGCGATGATCCCGTTCCTCGAGCACGACGACGCGAACCGGGCGCTCATGGGCGCCAACATGCAGCGTCAGGCCGTGCCGCTGGTGCGCAGCGAGGCCCCGCTCGTCGGGACCGGCCTCGAGCGCCGTGCTGCCGTCGACGCCGGTGACGTCATCACCGCCAGCAAGCCGGGCGTGGTCACCGAGGTCTCCGCGGACGCGATCCACGTGGCCGCCGACGACGGCTCGAACCAGATCTACCGTGTCGCGAAGTTCCGCCGCTCGAACCAGGGCACGTCCTACAACCAGCGGGTGCTCGTCGACGAGGGCGACCGCGTCGAGGTCGGCTCCGCGCTGGCCGACGGCCCCGCGACGGACGACGGCGAGCTCGCACTGGGCAAGAACCTCCTCGTGGCGTTCATGTCCTGGGAGGGCCACAACTACGAGGACGCGATCATTCTGTCGCAGCGCCTCGTCGCCGAGGACGTGCTGTCCTCGATCCACATCGAGGAGCACGAGGTCGACGCCCGCGACACCAAGCTCGGTGCCGAGGAGATCACCCGGGACATCCCCAACGTCTCGGAGGACGTGCTCGCCGACCTCGACGAGCGCGGCATCATCCGCATCGGCGCCGAGGTCACGGCCGGTGACATCCTCGTCGGCAAGGTCACGCCCAAGGGTGAGACCGAGCTGACCAGCGAGGAGCGCCTGCTGCGCGCGATCTTCGGCGAGAAGGCCCGCGAGGTGCGCGACACGTCCCTCAAGGTGCCGCACGGTGAGTCCGGGACCGTCATCGGGATCCAGGAGTTCAACGCCGACGAGGACGACGAGCTGCCCGCGGGCGTCAACCAGATGGTGCGCGTCTACATCGCGCAGCGTCGCAAGGTGACCGACGGCGACAAGCTCGCCGGCCGCCACGGCAACAAGGGTGTCATCGCCAAGATCCTGCCCGAGGAGGACATGCCCTTCCTCGAGGACGGGACCCCTGTCGACATCATCCTCAACCCGCTGGGCGTGCCCGGCCGGATGAACGTCGGGCAGGTGCTCGAGACCCACCTCGGGTGGGTCGCCAAGCACGGCTGGGACGCCTCGGACGCACCGCGCGGGGAGGGGACCTGGACGGAGAACCTGCCCGAGGCCGCGCTCCGCGGGGAGCCGGGCACCCCGGTCGCCACCCCCGTCTTCGACGGCATCCACGAGCACGAGCTCACCGGCCTGCTGGGGACGACCGTCCCCAACCGGGACGGCGAGCGCATGGTCGGCACCGACGGCAAGGCGCGGCTGTTCGACGGCCGCTCCGGTGAGCCCTTCCCCGAGCCGGTGGCCGTCGGCTACATGTACATCCTCAAGCTCCACCACCTCGTGGACGACAAGATCCACGCCCGGTCCACCGGTCCGTACTCGATGATCACCCAGCAGCCGCTCGGTGGTAAGGCGCAGTTCGGTGGCCAGCGCTTCGGTGAGATGGAGGTGTGGGCGCTGGAGGCCTACGGCGCCGCCTACGCGCTGCAGGAGCTCCTGACGATCAAGTCCGACGACATCCCCGGACGCGTCAAGGTGTACGAGGCCATCGTCAAGGGCGAGAACATCCCCGAGCCCGGCATCCCGGAGTCCTTCAAGGTGCTCATGAAGGAGATGCAGTCGCTGTGCCTGAACGTCGAGGCACTCGACGCGGAGGGCAACCCCATCGAGCTGCGTGACGCCGACGAGGAGGTCTACCGGGCTGCCGACGAGCTCGGCATCGACCTGTCCCGTCGTCCCGACGCCAGCAGCGTCGACGACATCTAAGAGGCCGCGGCTGCCGTGGCGTCCGCGCCACGGCAGCCTCGCCGGCCCTGTTTGGATTCCACACGGTGACACACCGAAGGAAGTAGGAAACCTTGCTCGACGTCAATGTCTTCGACCAGCTCCACATCGGCCTGGCCACGGCATCTGAGATCCGCGGCTGGTCGCACGGGGAGGTCAAGAAGCCCGAGACGATCAACTACCGCACGCTCAAGCCGGAGAAGGACGGCCTGTTCTGCGAGCGGATCTTCGGTCCCACCCGGGACTGGGAGTGCAACTGCGGCAAGTACAAGCGCGTGCGCTACAAGGGCATCATCTGCGAGCGCTGTGGTGTCGAGGTCACGCGCTCCAAGGTGCGCCGTGAGCGTATGGGGCACATCGAGCTCGCCGCGCCCGTCACCCACATCTGGTACTTCAAGGGCGTTCCCTCGCGCCTCGGGTACCTGCTCAACCTCGCGCCGAAGGACCTCGAGAAGGTCATCTACTTCGCGGCCTACATGATCACCGAGGTCGACGACGCCGGCCGGCACGAGGACCTGGCGAGCCTGCAGAACGAGATGGACCTCGAGAAGCAGGACGTCGAGCGCAAGCGGGACACCGACATCGAGGCGCGCGCGAAGCGCCTCGAGCAGGACCTCGCCGAGCTCGAGGAGGCCGGTGCGAAGGCCGACGCGCGCGAGAAGCTGCGCAAGTCCGCCGAGCGCGAGATGGCTCAGCTGCGCAAGCGCGCCGACCAGGAGCTCGACCGGCTCGCCACCATCTGGGACCGCTTCAAGGGCCTGAAGGTCGGCGACCTCGAGGGCGACGAGATGCTCTACCGCGAGCTGCAGGCCCGCTACGGCATCTACTTCAAGGGCTACATGGGCGCCGAGGCGATCCAGAAGCGCCTGGAGACCTTCGACCTGCAGGCCGAGGCCGAGTCGCTGCGCGAGACGATCTCCACCGGCACCGGGCAGCGCAAGACCCGCGCCCTCAAGCGCCTCAAGGTCGTCAACGCGTTCCTCACCACCGAGAACTCCCCGCTGGGCATGGTGCTGGACGCGGTCCCGGTCATCCCGCCGGACCTGCGCCCGATGGTCCAGCTGGACGGTGGCCGCTTCGCGACCTCCGACCTCAACGACCTCTACCGCCGCGTCATCAACCGGAACAACCGCCTCAAGCGGCTGCTCGACCTCGGCGCGCCGGAGATCATCGTCAACAACGAGAAGCGGATGCTCCAGGAGGCCGTGGACTCGCTGTTCGACAACGGCCGCCGTGGCCGTCCGGTCACCGGACCCGGCAACCGCGCCCTCAAGTCGATCTCCGACATGCTCAAGGGCAAGCAGGGCCGCTTCCGGCAGAACCTGCTCGGGAAGCGAGTCGACTACTCGGGCCGTTCGGTCATCGTCGTCGGCCCGCAGCTCAAGCTGCACCAGTGCGGCCTGCCCAAGCAGATGGCGCTCGAGCTGTTCAAGCCCTTCGTCATGAAGCGGCTCGTGGACCTCAACCACGCGCAGAACATCAAGGCGGCCAAGCGCATGGTCGAGCGCGCCCGCACCCAGGTGTGGGACGTCCTGGAGGAGGTCATCACCGAGCACCCGGTGCTGCTCAACCGCGCACCGACGCTCCACCGCCTCGGCATCCAGGCCTTCGAGCCGCAGCTCGTCGAGGGCAAGGCCATCCAGCTCCACCCGCTCGTGTGCGGCGCCTTCAACGCCGACTTCGACGGTGACCAGATGGCCGTGCACCTGCCCCTGAGCACGGAGGCGCAGGCCGAGGCCCGCGTCCTCATGCTCTCGAGCAACAACATCCTCAAGCCCTCGGACGGCCGTCCGGTCACCATGCCCACCCAGGACATGATCATCGGGCTGTTCCACCTCACCGGTGACAGCACCGACGCGACGGGCGCGGGACGCACCTTCGTCTCGCCCTCCGAGGCGCAGATGGCCTTCGACGCCGGCGAGCTCGACCTCAACGCCACCGTCGGTATCCGCTTCACCGACGTCGTCCCGCCCCGCGGCTGGACGGCTCCGGAGGGCTGGGAGGAGGGTGACTCCATCACCCTGGAGACCTCCCTCGGGCGGGCGCTGTTCAACGAGGCGCTGCCGGTCGACTACCCCTTCGTCAACGAGGTGGTGACCAAGAAGGAGCTCTCCGCGATCGTCAACGACCTCGCCGAGCGCTACCCGAAGGTCGAGGTCGCCGCGAGCCTGGACGCGCTGAAGGAGGCCGGGTTCTACTGGGCCACCCGCTCGGGCGTGACGATCGCGATCTCCGACGTCGTCGCTCCCGAGGAGAAGGCGCGGATCCTCGAGGCCTACGAGGAGAAGGCACAGAAGGTCCAGCGCGAGTACGACCTCGGTCGCCGGAGCGAGGACGAGCGCCGCTCAGAGCTCATCGACATCTGGACCCAGGCGACCAACGAGGTCGACGAGGTCATGCGGGAGAACTTCCCGGCGGACAACAACATCTTCCGGATGGTGTCCTCCGGTGCCCGTGGAAACTGGCACCAGGTCCGTCAGATCGCCGGTATGCGCGGTCTGGTCGCGGACCCGAAGGGCCAGATCATCCCGCGCCCGATCAAGTCGAACTACCGCGAGGGCCTGTCCGTCCTCGAGTACTTCACCGCGACGCACGGCGCCCGTAAGGGACTGGCGGACACCGCCCTGCGGACCGCCGACTCCGGCTACCTCACCCGACGCCTCGTCGACGTCTCCCAGGACGTCATCGTCCGCGAGGACGACTGCGGGACGTCGCTCGGCCTCACCATGCCGATCGCGGAGCCGGACTCCTCCGGCGCGCTCCACCGCGTCGACACGGTCGAGACCAGCGTGTACGCCCGGACCCTCGCCCAGGACGTGACGTCCGAGGACGGCACGATCGTGGCCGAGTCGAGCGAGGACATCGGCGATGTCCTCATCGCCCGGCTCATCGACGCCGGCGTCACGCAGGTCAAGGTGCGTTCGGTGCTCACCTGCCAGTCGCGGGTCGGGACCTGCGCGCGGTGCTACGGCCGCTCGCTGGCCACCGGCAAGCTCGTCGACATCGGCGAGGCCGTCGGCATCATCGCCGCGCAGTCCATCGGTGAGCCCGGCACGCAGCTGACGATGCGGACCTTCCACACCGGTGGTGCGGCGTCCGCCGACGACATCACCCAGGGTCTGCCGCGTATCCAGGAGCTCTTCGAGGCCCGCACCCCGAAGGGTGAGGCACCGATCAGCGAGGCCGCCGGCCGCGTGAAGATCGACGACACCGAGCGCACCCGCAAGATCGTCGTCGTCCGCGACGACGGCGGGGAGGACCTGTCCTACCCCGTCTCCAAGCGCGTGCGGCTGCTGGTGGAGGACGGCGAGCACGTGGCCGTCGGTCGCCAGCTCGTCGCCGGTGCGGTGGACCCCAAGAAGGTCCTGCGCATCCTCGGCCCGCGCGCCGTCCAGAAGCACCTCGTCGACCAGGTCCAGGAGGTCTACCGCTCCCAGGGCGTGGACATCCACGACAAGCACGTCGAGGTCATCGTGCGCCAGATGCTGCGTCGGGTCACCGTGCTCGACTCCGGCGACTCCCGGCTGCTGCCGGGTGAGCTCGCCGAGCGTGGCCGCTTCGAGGACGAGAACCGGCGCACCGTGTCGGAGGGCGGCACCCCCGCCTCCGGGCGGCCGGAGCTCATGGGAATCACCAAGGCCTCGCTGGCGACCGACTCGTGGCTGTCGGCGGCCTCCTTCCAGGAGACCACCAAGGTGCTCACGGAGGCCGCGATGAGCGGTCGCCGTGACCCGCTGCTCGGCCTCAAGGAGAACGTCATCCTGGGTAAGCTCATCCCCGCCGGCACCGGGCTGCCCCGGTACCGCAACGTGGAGGTCGAGCCCACCGAGGAGGCGAAGGCCAAGGCCTTCTCCCAGCTGGGGTACAGCGAGCTGGACTTCGTCCAGGGCGGCTCGGACCCGATCATGCTCGAGGAGCTGGACTTCGGTCCCGACTCCTTCGGCGTGGACTTCCGGGGCGTGTGAGACCCGCCGTGGGGCGGCCTTCTCGGCCGCCCCACGGCACACCGGAGTGACCCAGGTCAAGCCGCCACGCTTTGACGCGGGAAACCGCGGCAGAGTACGCTACTGGGCGGTGCCCGCGACATCGGGGCCCTCGTGCGTGCTCCGGCGCGGCTGCGGACGGTTGGGGGAGTTCTCCGGCCGGACGGTGCCATCGTCGGCGGGAGACAAAGGCCGGCGGTCACGACCGTGCACGGCCCGCGACACTCCCGAGCGCGGGGGGCAGGGAAGCAGGAAGCCGCCGCGGCGGTGACCCGGACGCCCACCCGGTACGCCGGGCAAACATCAAGCGAAAGACACATCCGAGACGGAGACGTAGTGCCCACGATTCAGCAGCTGGTCCGCAAGGGCCGCAGCGTCAAGACCTCGACGTCGAAGACGCCCGCCCTCAAGGGCAGCCCGCAGCGGCGCGGGGTGTGCACCCGCGTGTACACGACGACCCCCAAGAAGCCGAACTCGGCTCTCCGCAAGGTCGCGCGCGTGCGCCTGTCCAGCGGTATCGAGGTCACGGCCTACATCCCCGGGGTCGGCCACAACCTCCAGGAGCACTCCATCGTGCTCGTCCGCGGCGGGCGCGTGAAGGACCTGCCCGGCGTGCGTTACAAGATCGTGCGCGGCGCGCTGGACACCCAGGGTGTCCGTGGTCGCCAGCAGGCTCGCAGCCGTTACGGCGCGAAGAAGGAGAAGAAGTAATGCCGCGCAAGGGCCCAGCACCCGTACGGGAGCTCGTCGTCGACCCGGTCTACGGCTCGCCGACCGTCACCCAGCTCGTCAACCGCATCCTCCAGGACGGCAAGAAGTCGACCGCCCAGCGGATCGTCTACGGCGCCCTCGAGGGTGTCCGCGACAAGACCGACAGCGACCCGGCAGCCGTCCTCAAGCGGGCGCTCGACAACGTGCGTCCCTCGCTCGAGGTCCGCTCGCGCCGCGTCGGTGGCGCGACCTACCAGGTGCCCGTCGAGGTCCGGCCGTCCCGGCAGACCACGCTGGCCCTGCGCTGGCTCGTCGACTACGCCCAGGTCCGTCGTGAGAAGACGATGACCGAGCGGCTGATGAACGAGATCCTCGACGCCTCCAACGGCCTGGGTGCCGCGGTCAAGCGCCGCGAGGACACCCACAAGATGGCCGAGTCCAACCGGGCCTTCGCGCACTACCGCTGGTAGCAGCAGCGCCCCGTTGCCCTCACACGAATCGACTGAAGAGAGTCTCCTGTGGCACTTGACGTGCTGACCGATCTGACCAAGGTCCGCAACATCGGAATCATGGCGCACATCGACGCCGGCAAGACGACGACCACCGAGCGGATCCTGTTCTACACGGGCATCAACTACAAGATCGGGGAGACGCACGACGGCGCCTCCACGATGGACTGGATGGAGCAGGAGCAGGAGCGGGGCATCACCATCACCTCCGCCGCCACCACCTGCTACTGGCACGACAACCAGATCAACATCATCGACACCCCCGGTCACGTCGACTTCACCGTCGAGGTGGAGCGCTCGCTGCGCGTCCTCGACGGCGCGGTCGCCGTGTTCGACGGCAAGGAGGGTGTCGAGCCGCAGTCCGAGACCGTGTGGCGGCAGGCGGACAAGTACAACGTCCCGCGCATCTGCTTCGTCAACAAGATGGACAAGCTCGGCGCGGACTTCTACTACACCGTGCAGACCATCAAGGACCGCCTCAAGGCGACGCCGCTGGTCATGCAGCTGCCGATCGGCTCGGAGTCCGACTTCATCGGCGTCGTCGACGTCGTCTACAACCGCGCGCTCACCTGGCGCGGCGAGGTCAGCAAGGGCGAGGACTACACCATCGAGGAGGTCCCCGCGGACCTCGTCGAGAAGGTCGAGGAGTACCGCGCACTGCTCATCGAGCAGGTCGCCGAGTCCGACGAGGAGCTGCTCGAGAAGTACCTCGGCGGCGAGGAGCTGTCGCCCGAGGAGATCAAGCGGGGCGTGCGCGCGCTCACCGTCGCCGGTGAGGCCTACCCCGTGTTCTGCGGCACCGCCTTCAAGAACAAGGGCGTGCAGCCGATCCTCGACGCCGTCATCGACTACCTCCCCTCGCCGCTCGACGTGCCCCCCATGGTGGGCCACGCCGTCGGCGACGAGGAGAAGGAGCTGACCCGCAAGCCGAACGAGGACGAGCCGTTCTCGGGGCTGGCCTTCAAGGTCGCGGTCCACCCCTTCTTCGGCAAGCTCACCTACGTCCGGGTGTACTCGGGCAAGGTGTCGCAGGGCAACATGGTCCTCAACTCGACCAAGGGCAAGAAGGAGCGCATCGGCAAGCTCTTCCAGATGCACTCCAACAAGGAGAACCCGGTCGAGGAGGCCCACGCCGGCCACATCTACGCGTTCATCGGTCTCAAGGACACCACCACCGGTGACACGCTGTGCGCGCAGGACGCGCCCATCGTGCTCGAGTCGATGAGCTTCCCGGAGCCGGTCATCCACGTCGCGGTCGAGCCGAAGACCAAGGGTGACCAGGAGAAGCTGGGCACCGCGATCCAGAAGCTCGCCGAGGAGGACCCGACCTTCACCGTCCGACTGGACGAGGAGACCGGGCAGACCGTCATCGGCGGGATGGGTGAGCTCCACCTCGACGTGCTCGTCGACCGCATGCGCCGCGAGTTCAAGGTCGAGGCGAACGTCGGCAAGCCGCAGGTGGCCTACCGCGAGACGATCCGCCGCAAGGTGGAGAAGATCGACTACACCCACAAGAAGCAGACCGGTGGCTCCGGCCAGTTCGCCAAGGTCCAGGTCACCCTGGAGCCGCTCGACACGGCCGAGGGCGAGCTGTACGAGTTCGAGAACAAGGTCACCGGTGGCCGGATCCCGCGCGAGTACATCCCCAGCGTGGACGCCGGTATGCAGGACGCCATGCAGAACGGTGTGCTCGCCGGCTACCCGCTGGTGGGCATCAAGGCCACGCTGCTCGATGGTGCCTACCACGAGGTCGACTCCTCGGAGATGGCCTTCAAGATCGCAGGCTCGATGGTGATGAAGGAGGGCGTCCGCAAGGCCGACCCCGTTCTCCTCGAGCCGGTGATGGACGTCGAGGTGCGGACGCCCGAGGACTACATGGGCGACGTCATTGGCGACCTCAACTCCCGT
Source organism: Georgenia sp. H159 (assembly GCF_035607575.1). Taxonomy (NCBI): domain Bacteria; kingdom Bacillati; phylum Actinomycetota; class Actinomycetes; order Allobogoriellales; family Allobogoriellaceae; genus Georgenia; species Georgenia sp. H159. The sequence continues at coordinate 345,651 of NZ_JAYDZY010000001.1, forward strand.
CGTGGAATGATCCAGTCCATGACGGACGCGACAGGCATCAAGGTCGTTCGCGCCCTGGTGCCGCTGTCGGAGATGTTCGGCTACGTCGGTGACCTGCGGTCCAAGACCCAGGGTCGCGCGGTGTACTCGATGCAGTTCGACAGCTATGCCGAGGTTCCTCGGAATGTCGCCGAGGAGATCATCAAGAAGACCCGGGGCGAGTAAGTCCCACAGGTCGACCAGCAGTACCCATAACCAACCGACCGTAGGGCTCGCTCCCCCGCAGGCGCATCCGCACCTGTAGAGAGCAGACAACTACCCGAGTCCCAGGAGGACACAAGTGGCGAAGGCCAAGTTCGAGCGGACCAAGCCGCACGTCAACATCGGCACCATCGGTCACGTCGACCACGGAAAGACGACGCTGACCGCTGCCATCTCGAAGGTGCTGGCGGACAAGTACCCCGACCTGAACACGTTCAGCTCGTACGACCAGGTCGACAACGCTCCGGAGGAGCGTCAGCGCGGCATCACGATCAACGTCTCGCACGTGGAGTACCAGACCGAGGCGCGCCACTACGCCCACGTCGACGCCCCTGGTCACGCTGACTACATCAAGAACATGATCACCGGTGCCGCCCAGATGGACGGCGCGATCCTCGTGGTCGCCGCGACCGACGGCCCCATGGCCCAGACGCGTGAGCACGTGCTGCTCGCCCGTCAGGTCGGCGTGCCCTACGTCCTCGTCGCGCTGAACAAGTCCGACATGGTCGACGACGAGGAGATCCTCGAGCTCGTCGAGGTCGAGGTCCGCGAGCTGCTCTCCAGCCAGGAGTTCCCGGGCGACGACGCGCCGGTCGTGCGCGTCTCGGCGCTCAAGGCCCTGGAGGGTGACCCGAAGTGGGTCGCCGCCATCGAGGAGCTCATGACCGCTGTCGACGAGAACGTCCCGACCCCGGAGCGCGACGTCGACAAGCCCTTCCTCATGCCGATCGAGGACGTCTTCACGATCACCGGTCGTGGCACCGTCGTCACCGGTCGCGTCGAGCGTGGCGTGCTGAACGTCAACGAGGAGGTGGAGATCGTCGGCATCAAGGAGAACTCGACCAAGACGATCGTCACCGGCGTCGAGATGTTCCGTAAGCTGCTCGACACCGCCGAGGCGGGCGAGAACGTCGGCCTGCTCCTGCGCGGCACCAAGCGTGAGGACGTCGAGCGCGGCCAGGTCGTGTGCAAGCCGGGTTCCATCACCCCGCACACCCAGTTCGAGGCCCAGGTCTACATCCTCAACAAGGACGAGGGCGGGCGCCACAACCCGTTCTACTCGAACTACCGTCCGCAGTTCTACTTCCGCACCACGGACGTCACCGGCGTCATCCAGCTGCCCGAGGGCACCGAGATGGTCATGCCCGGTGACAACACCGAGATGACGGTCGACCTCATCCAGCCCATCGCGATGGAGGAGGGCCTCGGCTTCGCCATCCGTGAGGGTGGCCGCACCGTTGGCTCCGGCCGCGTCACCAAGATCCTCAAGTGATCTCCCGCCGGACCTGAGTCCGGCACACCGAAGGGCCCGGCGGACACCGCCGGGCCCTTCGGCGTCCCCTGAGCCGGAGGACCCGGGGGAGGACCGCGCCGTGGCGGCCGTACCGCCGGCGGCGGCTCGCCGACCACGTCAGAGACCGGGAGGTGGCGACGCTGCCGGGGCCGGCGCGGTCCGGCGGGGCAGGTGTGCGCCGGCGCCCCGTTGCGGTGAGCCCGCGCGCCGGCCCGGTCGCCAGCTGCGCCTGGTCCGGCCGGTGACCCCGGTCCGGTGCCCGGTCCGGCAGGCGGGTGCGCCGGGGGCGCAGCTGTCCGGGGCACGCCTCGCGGAGGGCCGCGAGCCGGCGCTGCCGGGCCCGTGGTCCGGCGGTGAGCGACAGGTCACGCGGGACGGCCTCGTCAAGGAGCCACGCCTGCTGTTAGAGTAGATCGGCCGGGTGAGAGCCCGGTGCGTGCGTGGGCGGCCCAGCTGCCGCCCGGACACGACGGCGGGGCCCCGGCCCCGTGATGATCAAGAACACACTGGTTCACGCCGGACCGATTCGCCATGCGGCGGGGGTGTCTGGCAGACTGTACCGGTTGCCTGGGGCTGCGACCCCGGGTGTCAGGCCGAGTCGGACCGTAAGCTCCGGCTCCACAAGCAAGCTACAGGCCCCGCATCGACGATGCGCCGCGGTCAGGTGTGTCCGCCAAGCGCGACACGCCCGAGCGCGGGGGACGGTAACAGAGCGGTACGAGAGAGGTTAGACGACGCCATGGCGGGACAGAAGATCCGCATCCGGCTCAAGTCCTACGACCACGAAGTCATCGACAGCTCGGCGCGCAAGATCGTCGACACGGTGACACGCGCTGGTGCAACGGTCGTGGGTCCGGTGCCGCTGCCGACGGAGAAGAACGTCTTCGTCGTCATTCGCTCACCGCACAAGTACAAGGACAGCCGCGAGCAGTTCGAGATGCGCACCCACAAGCGCCTCATCGACATCATCGACCCGACGCCCAAGGCCGTTGACTCGCTCATGCGGCTCGACCTGCCCGCAGACGTCAACATCGAGATCAAGCTCTGAGGTTCCCCCAATGACTACCTTTACCAAGCAGGCTGCAGGCAGGCCGGTCACGGCGCTGCTGGGCACGAAGCTCGGCATGACCCAGGTCTGGGACGACGCCGGACGACTGGTCCCGGTGACCGTTCTGCAGGTGGGCACCAACGTGGTGACCCAGCTGCGCACCCAGGAGACCGACGGGTACAACGCCGTCCAGCTCGCCTACGGCGAGATCGACCCGCGCAAGGTCACCCAGCCCCTCAAGGGCCACTTCGAGAAGGCCGGCACGACGCCGCGTCGCTTCGTCGCCGAGGTCCGCACCTCCGAGGCCGACGACTACAGCGTCGGACAGGAGCTGCGCGCCGACGCCTTCGAGGCCGGCACCGTCGTCGACGTCATCGGTACGACGAAGGGCAAGGGCACCGCCGGTGTGATGAAGCGTCACGGCTTCTCCGGCGTGGGCGCCTCCCACGGTCAGCACCGCAACCACCGCAAGCCCGGTTCGATCGGTGGGGCCTCGACGCCCGGCCGCGTGTTCCGTGGGCAGCGGATGGCCGGTCGCATGGGTCACAAGCGCCAGACCACCCAGAACCTCACGATCCACGCCGTCGACGCCGAGAGGGGCCTGCTGCTCATCGCCGGGCCCGTCCCCGGCCCGAAGCGCGGCGTCGTCGTCGTCCGTACCGCTGTGAAGGGGGCGTGACCGTGGCCGAGACCCAGTCCGTCGATGTCCTGGACGCCGCAGGCAAGAAGGCCGGCTCGGCCGAGCTGCCCGCCGCGATCTTCGACGTCCCGACCAACGTGCCGCTGATCCACCAGGTCGTCGTCGCCCAGCTCGCCGCGGCGCGCCAGGGCACGGCCAAGACCAAGACACGCGCCGAGGTCCGCGGTGGCGGCAAGAAGCCGTACCGCCAGAAGGGCACCGGCCGCGCCCGCCAGGGCTCGATCCGCGCCCCTCAGTACGCCGGTGGTGGCGTCGTCCACGGCCCGGTGCCGCGCGACTACAGCCAGCGCACCCCCAAGAAGATGAAGGCCGCCGCCCTGCGTGGCGCCCTGTCGGACCGGGCCCGCGCCGGCCGTCTGCACGTCGTCAGCGAGCTCGTCTCGGCCGACGTCCCCTCCACCTCGGCGGCGCTCACCGCGCTGCGCAACGTCGTGGAGAACCGCAGTGCACTGGTCGTGCTGCAGCGCGGCGATGAGCTCACGCTCAAGTCGCTGCGCAACGTGCCGACCACGCACCTCATCTGGGTCGACCAGCTGAACACCTACGACGTCCTCGTCAACGACGACGTCGTGTTCACCGCCGCCGCCCTCGAGGACTTCCTCGGGACCGCCGGGCCGCGCGAGGAGGATGACAAGTGAGCGTCGAGCACAACAAGAACCCCCGGGACGTCATCATCGCCCCCGTGGTCTCTGAGAAGAGCTACAGCCTCATCGACGAGGGGAAGTACACCTTCCTCGTCGACCCGCGCTCGAACAAGACCGAGATCAAGAACGCCGTCGAGGCGATCTTCCAGGTCAAGGTCGGCTCGGTGAACACCGCGAACCGTCAGGGCAAGACCCGGCGGACCCGGACCGGCACCGGCAAGCGTAAGGACACCAAGCGCGCGATCGTCACGCTGCGCGAGGGCACCATCGACATCTTCGGTGAAGTGGCCGGCTGACGCCGGGCGCCGGAGAGATTGAGGATCGACACCCATGGCAATCCGTAAGTACAAGCCGACGACGCCGGGCCGCCGCGGTTCCAGCGTGGCCGACTTCGTCGAGATCACCCGCTCGGAGCCGGAGAAGTCGCTGGTGCGCCCGCTGACCAAGAGCGGTGGCCGCAACAGCACCGGCCGGATCACCACCCGGCACAAGGGCGGTGGCCACAAGCGCGCCTACCGCGTCATCGACTTCCGTCGCCACGACAAGGACGGCGTCCCCGCGAAGGTCGCGCACATCGAGTACGACCCGAACCGGACCGCCCGCATCGCGCTCCTGCACTACGCCGACGGCGAGAAGCGCTACATCCTGGCGCCGAACAAGCTCGCTCCGGGCACGGTCGTGGAGAACGGCGCCGGCGCGGACATCAAGCCCGGCAACAACCTCCCGCTGCGCAACATCCCGGTGGGTACGGTCGTCCACGCCATCGAGCTGCGGCCCGGCGGCGGCGCGAAGATCGCCCGCTCCGCCGGTGCGTCGGTCCAGCTCGTCGCCCGTGAGGGCACGATGGCCCAGCTGCGCATGCCCTCCGGGGAGATCCGCAACGTCGACTCGCGCTGCCGCGCCACCATCGGTGAGGTCGGCAACGCCGAGCAGTCGAACATCAACTGGGGCAAGGCCGGCCGCATGCGGTGGAAGGGCAAGCGCCCCACGGTCCGCGGTGTCGCCATGAACCCCGTCGACCACCCCCACGGTGGTGGCGAGGGCAAGACCTCCGGTGGTCGTCACCCGGTCAGCCCCTGGGGTCAGGTCGAGGGCCGCACCCGCCGTCCGAACAAGCCGAGCGACCAGCTCATCGTGCGCCGCCGGCGCACCGGCAAGAAGCGCTGAGAGTAGGAGAGCGACGCGATGCCTCGCAGCCTCAAGAAGGGTCCGTTCGTCGACGACCACCTGATGAAGAAGGTGGACACGGCCAACGAGACCGGCTCCAAGAACGTCATCAAGACCTGGTCCCGCCGGTCGGTCATCACGCCCGACTTCCTGGGCCACACCTTTGCGGTGCACGACGGCCGCAAGCACGTCCCGGTCTTCATCACCGAGTCGATGGTCGGCCACAAGCTGGGGGAGTTCGCCCCGACCCGCACCTACCGCGGGCACGACAAGGACGACCGTAAGGCCCGGCGCCGCTGAGGCGCCTGGCGAACCCAGCAACCCGCACATCCGACAAGTAAGGCAGGAATCGATGGAAGCCAAGGCGCAGGCGCGATACGTGCGCGTCACGCCCCTCAAGGCTCGGCGCGTCGTGGACACGATCCGTGGACAGCGTGCCACCGAGGCCGTGGGCGTGCTCCGGTTCGCCCCGCAGGCGGCTGCCGAGACGGTGCGTAAGGTCGTCGAGAGTGCGATCGCGAACGCTCGAGTCAAGGCGGACCAGGCCGGGGAGGCGTTCGACGAGAACGCTCTCGTCATCAGTGCTGCATACGTGGACGAAGGGCCGACCCTCAAGCGGTTCCGGCCTCGCGCCAAGGGCAGTGCCAGCCGAATCCTCAAGCGCACCAGCCACATCACGGTGTTCGTGGGCGACGACAGCAAGAACGGCGCGAGCTCATCCGCCGCTGGTCCGAAGAAGGGGAGGACCCGATAGTGGGTCAGAAGGTCAACCCGACCGGGTTCCGGCTCGGCATCACCACCGACCACCGTTCCCGGTGGTTCGCTGACAGCACCAAGCCGGGTCAGCGCTACAAGGACTACGTCCGCGAGGACGTCGCCATCCGCAAGCTCATGGCCACCGGTCTCGAGCGCGCCGGCATCTCCAAGGTGGACATCGAGCGGACCCGTGACCGGGTGCGCGTCGACCTGCACACCGCCCGTCCGGGCATCGTCATCGGTCGCCGCGGCGCCGAGGCCGACCGCCTGCGCGGCGAGCTGGAGAAGCTCACGGGCAAGCAGGTGCAGCTGAACATCCTCGAGGTGAAGAACCCCGAGATCGACGCTCAGCTCGTCGCCCAGGGCATCGCCGAGCAGCTCGCCAGCCGCGTGTCCTTCCGCCGTGCGATGCGCAAGGGCATGCAGTCCGCGCAGCGCGCCGGCGCCAAGGGCATCCGGGTCCAGTGCTCCGGCCGACTCGGCGGCGCCGAGATGTCGCGCTCGGAGTTCTACCGCGAGGGCCGCGTGCCCCTGCACACGCTCCGCGCGAACATCGACTACGGCTTCTTCGAGGCCCGCACCACGTTCGGGCGCATCGGCGTCAAGGTGTGGATCTACAAGGGCGACCAGACCGAGCGCGAGTTCGCTCGCGAGCAGGCTGACGCCACCCCGCGCGGCCGCGGCCGCGCAGCAGCAGCGGACCGCCCCCGTGGCGCCCGCCGGGGCGAGGGCCGTGGCCCGCGTCCGGCCGAGCAGACCGAGGGTGCGCCTGCCCAGGCGCCGGCCGCTGCCCCCGCCGAGTCAGGAACGGAGGCCTGAGCGAGATGCTCATCCCCCGGCGGACCAAGTTCCGCAAGCAGCACCACCCCAAGCGCTCCGGCGTGGCCAAGGGTGGCACGGAGATCGCCTTCGGTGACTTCGGGATCCAGGCCCTGGAGCCCGCCTACGTCACCAACCGGCAGATCGAGGCCGCCCGTATCGCCATGACCCGTCACATCAAGCGTGGCGGCAAGGTGTGGATCAACATCTTCCCCGACCGTCCCCTCACCAAGAAGCCGGCCGAGACCCGCATGGGTTCCGGTAAGGGTTCCCCCGAGTGGTGGGTCGCCAACGTCAAGCCCGGCCGCGTGCTCTTCGAGCTGGCCGGTGTCCCCGAGGAGCTGGCCCGCGAGGCACTGTCCCGCGCGCAGCACAAGCTCCCGATGAAGACTCGCTTCGTGAGTCGTGAGGGTGGTGAAGGCTGATGGCCATCGGATCCAAGGGCCTGAGCCCGTTCGACCTGGACGGGATGACCGACGAGACCCTGGCCGAGGAGCTCGCCAAGGCCAAGGAGGAGCTCTTCAAGCTGCGCTTCTCCTCGGCGACCGGGCAGCTCGAGGACCACGGTCGGCTCAAGGCCGTGCGTCGCGACATCGCCCGCATCTACACGATCGTGCACGAGCGTGAGCTCGGCATCCGCACCGCGCCCAGCAGCGAGAAGTGAACGAGGTCATGACCGAGAACACCGAAGAGATCACCACCGAGGTGCGTGGCAACCGTAAGGTGCGTCGCGGCTACGTGGTGTCCGACAAGATGGACAAGACCGTCGTCGTCGAGGTCGAGGACCGCGTCAAGCACCCGCTCTACGGCAAGGTCATCCGCCGCACGAGCAAGGTCAAGGCGCACGACGAGGCCAACGCGGCCGGCGTCGGCGACCTCGTCCGCATCATGGAGACGCGTCCGCTGAGCGCCACCAAGCGCTGGCGTCTGCTCGACATCGTCGAGAAGGCCAAGTAGCCGACGAGGCGTCGAGCCCCGCTCGACGGAAACAAGACAGGCAGCCCGGCGCAGCCGGACCACGCTGTAGAGATGACGAGTTCACCAAGGCTCGCGACCGTGCGAGAACCAGGTTGACAAGGAGAGACCAGTGATCCAACAGGAGTCGCGACTCAAGGTCGCCGACAACACCGGCGCCAAGGAGATCCTTTGCGTCCGTGTGCTCGGAGGCTCCGGCCGGCGCTACGCCGGTATCGGTGACGTCATCGTCGCCGCTGTCAAGGACGCGATCCCGGGCGGCAACGTCAAGAAGGGCGACGTCGTCAAGGCTGTCGTCGTGCGGACGTCCAAGCAGCGCCGGCGCCCCGACGGTTCCTACATCCGATTCGACGAGAACGCCGCCGTCATCCTCAAGGCCGACGGCGAGCCGCGCGGAACCCGCATCTTCGGCCCCGTGGGCCGCGAGCTGCGCGACAAGAAGTTCATGCGCATCGTCTCCCTGGCTCCGGAGGTGATCTGAGATGGCACGGATCAAGAAGGGCGACCTCGTGGTCGTCATCGCCGGCCGCGACAAGGGCAAGCAGGGTCGTGTCCTCGAGGTCGACACCGAGCGTGACCGCGTCGTCGTCGAGGGCGTGCAGCGCATGAAGCGCCACACCAAGGTCGGTCAGTCCGGCCGCGGCGCCAAGACCGGCGGCATCGAGACGATCGAGGCCCCCGTGCACGCGAGCAACGTCATGGTCGTCGACCCGGAGACCAAGAAGGGCACCCGGGTCGGGATCCGCACCGAGACGGTCGAGCGCGACGGCGTGACCCGCACCCAGCGGACGCGGGTGGCCAAGCGCTCCGGTAAGGACATCTGAGATGAGCGAGAACACCGCAACCCTGACCCCGCGGCTGAAGCAGCGCTACCGCGAGGAGATCCTCGGCGCCCTGCGCGAGGAGTTCCAGCACGCGAACGTCAACCAGGTCCCGACGCTGACGAAGGTCGTCGTCAACATGGGCGTGGGGGACGCAGCGCGCGACTCCAAGCTCATCGAGGGCGCGATCAACGACCTGTCCCTCATCACCGGCCAGAAGCCGCAGGTGACCCGGGCCCGCAAGTCCATCGCGCAGTTCAAGCTGCGTGAGGGCCAGCCGATCGGCGCCCACGTCACCCTGCGCGGCGACCGGATGTGGGAGTTCCTCGACCGCCTGCTGTCGACCGCGCTGCCCCGCATCCGCGACTTCCGCGGCCTGTCGCCTAAGCAGTTCGACGGCAACGGCAACTACACCTTCGGTCTGACCGAGCAGTCGATGTTCCACGAGATCGACCAGGACAAGATCGACCGCGTGCGCGGCATGGACATCACGGTCGTCACCACGGCCACAACCGACGACGAGGCGCGTTCGCTGCTCAAGCGCCTCGGCTTCCCGTTCAAGGAGAACTGACGTGGCGAAGACTGCCCTGATCCAGAAGGCGAACCGCAAGCCGAAGTTCGCGGTGCGCGCCTACACCCGGTGCCAGCGGTGCGGTCGTCCGCACTCGGTCTACCGCAAGTTCGGCCTGTGCCGCATCTGCCTGCGTGAGATGGCCCTTGCCGGCCAGCTCCCGGGCGTCACCAAGAGCAGCTGGTAAACGACTACGTCGCAGGTCCGGTCACCGGAAACCGCGACGAGGAAGGGCCGAGGCCCCGATGACAATGACAGACCCCATCGCAGACATGCTCACGCGTCTGCGCAACGCCAACTCGGCGTACCACGAGTCGGTGACCATGCCGTACTCGAAGCTCAAGGCGAACATCGCCGAGATCCTTCAGACCGAGGGTTACATCGCCGGCTGGGACGTCGAGGACGCCCCGGTGGGCAAGAACCTCACCCTTCAGCTGAAGTTCGGCCCGCAGCGTGAGCGCTCGCTCGCCGGCGTGCGCCGGGTGTCGAAGCCCGGACTGCGCGTCTACGCGAAGTCCACCAACCTGCCCCGCGTGCTGGGCGGCCTTGGCGTGGCGATCCTGTCCACCTCCTCCGGTCTCCTCACGGACCGCGAGGCACAGACCAAGGGCGTTGGCGGGGAAGTCCTCGCCTACGTCTGGTGATCGGGAAGGAGTAGAGACATGTCCCGAATCGGAAAGGTCCCCGTCCCGGTCCCCGCAGGTGTCGACATCACCATCGAGGGGTCGACCGTGACCGTCAAGGGCCCCAAGGGCACCCTGAGCCACACGATCGCCGAGCCCATCTCGGTCGACCGTGGTGAGGACGGCGCCCTCGTGGTGACACGCCCCGACGACGAGCGCGAGTCGCGCTCTCTGCACGGGCTGACCCGCACCCTGCTGGCCAACCTCGTCACCGGGGTCACCCAGGGGTACGAGCGCAAGCTCGAGATCGTCGGCACGGGTTACCGCGCCGTCGCCAAGGGCAGCTCCGTGGAGCTCGCGCTCGGCTTCTCCCACCCCGTCGTCGTCGACCCGCCTGCCGGCATCACGATCACCGTCGAGAGCCCCACCAAGCTCACGGTCGCGGGGATCGACAAGCAGGCCGTCGGCGAGACCGCCGCGAACATCCGCAAGATCCGCAAGCCCGAGCCCTACAAGGGCAAGGGTGTGCGCTACGCCGGCGAGCAGGTCCGCCGCAAGGCCGGAAAGGCAGGTAAGTGATGGCACTGTCCGTCAAGGGCAAGAGCAAGAGCGCCGCTCGGTCGCGCCGTCACCTGCGCGTCCGCAAGAAGGTCAGCGGCACGCCGCAGCGCCCGCGTCTCGTCGTCACCCGCTCGTCGCGCCACATGGTCGCGCAGCTGGTCGACGACACCACCGGCACGACGATCGCGTCGGCCTCCACCCTCGAGGCCGACCTGCGTGCGGCCGAGGGAGAGAAGGTCGACAAGGCGCGTCGCGTCGGCGAGCTCGTCGCCGAGCGGGCCAAGGCCGCCGGTGTGGAGGTCGCTGTCTTCGACCGGGCCGGCAACAAGTACCACGGTCGCGTCGCGGCCGTCGCTGACGGCGCCCGCGAGGGCGGGCTGGCCCTGTGAGCAGCGTGAACGAACGAGAGCAAAGGAACATCTGATGGCTGCACCGCAGCGAAGCAGGACCGGTTCCGGTACCGGCACCGGCAGCGCCGGCGGCGAGCGTTCCGGCGGTCGCCGGGGCGAGGGCCGTCGCGGGGCCGAGCCGAGGAACGAGTTCATCGAGCGCGTCGTCACGATCAACCGCGTCTCGAAGGTCGTCAAGGGTGGTCGTCGCTTCAGCTTCACCGCCCTCGTCGTCGTCGGCGACGGTGACGGCACCGTCGGCGTCGGCTACGGGAAGGCCAAGGAGGTGCCCGCGGCGATCGCCAAGGGCGTGGAGGAGGCGAAGAAGAACTTCTTCCGCGTCCCCATGATCCAGAAGACCATCCCGCACGCCGTCACCGGCGAGGCGGCGGCAGGCGTGGTCTTCCTGCGCCCCGCGGCCCCGGGTACCGGTGTCATCGCCGGTGGACCGGTGCGCGCCGTGCTCGACTGTGCCGGGATCCACGACGTGCTGAGCAAGTCGCTCGGCTCGGAGAACGCGATCAACATCGTCCACGCCACCGCCCAGGCGCTGCGTGACCTCGAGCAGCCGGAGGCCGTGGCCGCGCGCCGTGGTCTGCCGCTCGAGCGGGTCGCGCCGGCAGCCATGCTGCGCAACCGCGCCAAGGGCGAGGAGCAGGCGCGCGAGCAGAAGCAGGCCGAGACCGCCGGAAAGGTCGGTGCGTGATGGCACAGCTGAAGGTCACGCAGACCAAGTCCGCGATCGGTGGCAAGGACAACCAGCGCCAGACGCTGCGCACGCTCGGCCTCGGCCGCATCGGGCGAAGCGTCGTGCGTGAGGACCGCCCCGAGGTCCGCGGCATGATCACGACGGTGGCCCACCTGGTCAGCGTCGAGGAGGTCGAGTAACCATGGCAGAGTCCAAGCAGACTCCCGAGCAGGCCGCGCGCCCGCTGCAGGTGCACCACCTGCGTCCCGCACCGGGTGCCAAGAGCGCCAAGATCCGCGTGGGTCGCGGTGAGGGTGGCCGACGCGGCAAGACCGCCGGTCGCGGCACCAAGGGCACCAAGGCCCGCTACCAGGTTCCCGCAGGCTTCGAGGGTGGGCAGATGCCGCTGCACATGCGGCTGCCCAAGCTCCGCGGCTTCAAGAACCCGTTCCGGGTCGAGTACCAGGTCGTCAACCTCGACCGGCTCTCCGCCCTCTACCCCGAGGGTGGCTCCGTCACCGTCGAGGACCTCGTCGCGAAGGGCGCCGTCCGCGGTGGCCAGCTCGTCAAGGTGCTCGGCAGCGGCGAGGTGAGCGTCAAGCTCGACGTCGTCGCCGACGCGTGGTCGGCCTCGGCCAAGCAGAAGATCGAGGCAGCCGGCGGGTCCCTGACCCAGGGCTGAGCTGTCGCCCGACGGGCGGCCCGGACATCCGGGCCGCCCGTTCGTGTTCCCGAAGCACAAAAGGTGGGGCGCGAGAAGGTACAGTACGTGGCGGTCCCGGCGCGGGCCGCAGTCGCCCGGCGTCGTCACGAAGAAGCATCCAGGAGGAAGATTGCTCAGCGCATTCGCCCAGGCGTTCCGCACGCCGGACCTGCGGCGCAAGCTGCTCTTCACGCTGGGGATCATGGCGATCTTCCGCCTCGGGTCCGTGATCCCCACCCCGGGGGTCTCCTACCCGAACGTGCAGCAGTGCCTCGAGGCCGTCGGGAGCACGAACGACCTCCTCGGCCTCGTCAACCTGTTCTCCGGCGGGGCCCTGCTCCAGCTGTCGATCTTCGCGCTGGGCATCATGCCCTACATCACCGCGAGCATCATCACCCAGCTGCTGCGCGTGGTCATCCCGCGCTTCGAGGCGCTCCAGAAGGAGGGCCAGCAGGGCCAGGCCAAGCTCACGCAGTACACGCGCTACCTCACGATCTTCCTCGCCGTCCTGCAGTCGACGACGATGATCACGATGGCCCGCAGCGGGAACCTCATCCCCGGCTGCCCCGTGCCGCTCATCCCGAACGACTCGGCGATGACGATCGTCCTCATGATCATCACGATGACGGCCGGCACCGGCCTCATCATGTGGCTGGGTGAGCTCATCACCGAGCGCGGTGTCGGCAACGGCATGTCGCTGCTCATCTTCACCTCGATCGCGGCGGGCTTCCCCTCGGCGCTGTGGTCCGTCGGCGGCGCCGCCAACGGCGTCGCGAACGTGACGATCGTCGTCGCGCTGCTCCTCGTCATCACGCTGCTCGTCGTCTTCGTCGAGCAGTCCCAGCGGCGCGTGCCGGTCCAGTACGCGAAGCGGATGGTCGGGCGCCGCATGTACGGCGGGTCGAGCACCTACATCCCGATCAAGATCAACATGGCGGGCGTCATCCCGGTCATCTTCGCCTCGTCGCTGCTGGCGCTGCCGGGCCTGTTCGCGCAGTTCGGTGACCAGACCGAGGGCTGGGTGCAGTGGATCTCGCTCAACCTGCTCTCCCCGTCGGCGCCGCTGTACATGGTGATCTACTTCTTCCTCGTCCTGTTCTTCGCCTTCTTCTACACCTCGATCACGTTCAACCCCGACGACGTCGCGGACAACATGAAGCGCTACGGCGGCTTCATCCCGGGAATCCGGGCCGGGCGCCCGACGGCGGAGTACCTCCAGTACGTCATCTCCCGGATCACGACCGCCGGTGCGCTGTACCTCGCGCTCGTCGCGATCTTCCCGGTCATCGTCTTCGCGGCGCTCAACCTCGACGACTCCGTCGGTTTCGCGCTCGGCGGCACCTCGATCCTCATCGTCGTCGGTGTCGGGCTGCAGACCGTCAAGGAGATCGACTCCCAGCTCCAGCAGCGTCACTACGAAGGGTTCCTGCGATGACCGGCCGTCGTCTCGTCCTCCTCGGGCCCCCCGGAGCGGGCAAGGGCACCCAGGCCGCGCGACTGAGCGCGGAGCTGGGGATCCCGGCCATCTCGACGGGGGACATCTTCCGCAGCAACGTCGCCGAGCGCACCGAGCTCGGCCAGCGGGCGCAGCGGTACATGGACGCGGGGGAGTACGTCCCCGACGAGATCACCAACGACATGGTCCGCGACCGGCTCGCCCGTGAGGACGCCGCGGAGGGCTTCCTGCTGGACGGGTACCCGCGCACGCTGGACCAGGTCCGTGAGCTGGACACGATGCTCGCCGCGAGCGGTCTGGAGCTCGACGCGGTCGTCGAGCTCACGGCCGACGACGAGGTCGTGGTCGAGCGGCTGCTCGGCCGAGCGGCGGAGCAGGGCCGCGCGGACGACACCGACGTGGTCATCCGCCGTCGTCTCGAGGTCTACCACGAGCAGACGGCCCCGCTCGCGGACCACTACGCCGGCCGCGGACTGCTCGTGCGGGTCGACGGGATCGGTGCCGTCGAGGAGGTCACCGAGCGGCTGCTGGCCGCGCTGAACGCGGGCTGATGCGCGAGCGCATCGAGTACAAGACGCCGGACCAGGTCCGGGTCATGCGTCGCGCCGGCCTCGTCGTCGCCGACATCCACGGGGCGCTGCGTGACGCGGCCGCCCCCGGGGTGACCACCGCCGAGCTCGACGACGTCGCCCGTGAGGTCCTGGACCGTGCGGGCGCGCGATCGAACTTCCTCGGCTACCACGGCTACCCGGCGCACGTGTGCATCTCTGTCAACGAGGAGGTGGTCCACGGGATCCCGGGGGACCGGGTCCTCGCGGACGGGGACGTCGTCTCCTTCGACTGCGGCGCCGTCGTGGACGGCTGGCACGGCGACGCGGCGTTCACCATGGTGCTCGGCGCGGCCGACCCCCAGGACCTGGCGCTGAGCGAGACGACCCGCAGGGCGATGTGGGACGCGATCGCGGCCCTCGCCGGCGGTGGGCGCATCGACGTCGTCGGCGCGGCCGTCGAGGACGCCGTCGCGGCTCACGCAGCGGCCGGCTACGAACCGCTCGCCGTCGTCGAGGACTACGTCGGCCACGGCATCGGGTCGGCCATGCACCAGCCGCCGGACGTGCTGAACTACCGCGCCGCGCGGCGCGGAGTGCGCCTGCGTCCCGGGATGTGTCTCGCGGTGGAGCCGATGCTCACCCGCGGCACCATCGAGACGACCGTGCTCGCCGACGACTGGACCGTCGTCACCGCCGACGGTGCCCGCGCCGCCCACTGGGAGCACACCGTGGCACTCACGGACGAGGGCATCTGGGTCCTCACGGCACCGGACGGTGGCGCGGCCGAGCTCGAAAGCAGGAACGTGCTCATCGCCCCTCTGTCATGATATGAGCATGGGTGGCCTGGGGCGGCGGGTGCAGGGGCCACTTCCGCGCGCCAGCAGGAGCGCTCACGTCGCGCCGCGTGTGCTCGCTGCGCTCGAGTCACGCGCCCCTCTCACCGTGCTCCGCGGCCCACGCGGCTTCGGGAAGACCACCGCGCTCGTCGAGTGGCTGACCTCCCGCGAGGACGACGGCGTCCCCGCCGTCTACGTCCCGCTCGACGCCGAGGCGCGGCTGGCGTCCGGGTTCTGGCTCACGCTGCACGACGCCCTGGTCGCGGCCGGGGTCACCGTCGACCAGGACGCCGTACAGAGCGGCGACCCGGAACGCGACTCCGTCCTGCGGGCGCTGCTGCGCCGCGCGGAGCCGCTGCGGGTCATCATCGACAACTTCCACGAGGCCGGTCACCTCGAGGGACGGGCGGAGGTCGACGAGGACCTCCTCGAGCTCGTCCGTACGAGCCCGGCCATCGAGCTCGTCGTCGCCACCCGGGCACTGCGCTCGCTGGAGACGACGGGCGCGCTGTCGGTCGACCTCACCGTGCTGCGACCCACGGACCTCGCCATGCGGGCGGAGGACGTCATGGCACTCGCGGCGCAGCACGGGGTCGGCATGACGGAGGACCACGCGAGCAACCTCGTCGTCGAGCTCGGGGGCTGGCCAGCTGCCGTGCGCACGTGCATCGCCACCGCCTCGGTCGGCGGAAGGGAGGCCACGGTCGAGGCAGGGACGGTGGACGGGTACATCCAGGCGCTGCTCGCGGACGTGCGCTCGCCCGCGCTGCGGGAGTTCCTCATGCGGACGGCCGTCCCCGAGGAGTTCTCCGTCTCCGCCGCCCGCGCGATCGTCCCGGACGGCACTGCGATCCGGGAGCTGCGCAACCTCCGGCTGGGAGGGCTGCTGCGGGAGCGGGAGACGGTCGACGGCCTGCGCTACTCCTACCCGCCGGCGATCCGGGAGGCGCTGCGGCGCGTGACGGGCGAGCTGCGTCCCGAGATCGAACGGGAGGTCCACATCGCCCTGATGGCTCTCGCCGCCCAGGAGGAGGGACCGGTCGGCGTGCTGGGCCACGCCGTGCGCGCGAAGGAGTGGGACACCGCCCTGCGGATCATCGAGGAGGAGTGGACGACCCTCGTCACGCGCCACCCGCAGAGCCTCGTCGAGATCGCGATGCTGTTCCCGCGGGAGTTCGCCGACGCCGACCCGCGGCTGCAGGTCGTCCGGCGCCACCTGCCGCGCATGGCCCCCACACCCGGCTCCGGCGAGACCGGCTGGGCACTGACCGGGGCGCACTTCGTGGACGCCGCTGTGCGGCAGCGCTGGCAGGAGATGAGGGAGACCACCGACGAGGTCCTCGTGCTCGTGCAGTCCGGGGTCGCGGCCATCTTCGCGGGCGAGAACGAGGCAGCGGCGTACGCCTTCGAACGGGTGCGTGACCACGGCATCGCCGAGGACGACCGCACGGCCCGCCTGCTCGGCATCGGCGGGATGCTCACGGCCAAGACCGTGCACGGTGAGGTGAACCTCGCGCTGCGCCTGTTCGAGGACCCCGAGCTCGCCGACGTCGTCTCCGGCGGGGACGACGACGACGTCAGCACGCTGGTCCGGGTGGGCGGCCGGATCATGCGGGCGATCGCCGCGGCGGACGGCATGCGCCCCGAGGTGCACGACGCCATCGCCGCGGTCGTCGAGCCGCCGCGGCGCGACGAGCTGTGGGCCCTGGCGGTCAGCGCACGCGCCACCTACGCCTCCGTCTACGGCGACGAGGAGGACCAGGCCCGCGCCGTCGGGCAGCTCCGGGCGGCGCTGCGCCACCTCCAGCCGGGTGGGATCGCGGAGTCGACCCTGGCGACCCAGCTGGTCGAGCTGCTCGTCGCCGGCGGCATGGTCGACGTCGCGGAGCAGGTGCTCGACCGGCTCGCCGACACCTTCGTCTCCACCTCCACCCGCGCCTACCTGCTCCACGCCCGGGGCCGGGAGCAGGAGGCGATCGACGTCGCGGAGCGGGGGCTCGCCGACCGGCGGATGACGGCCCGCAGCCGGCTGCTCAGCGAGCTCATCATCGCCGCGGCGCTGTACCGCCTCGGGCAGCGCACGGCGGCGCGGCGTCGCTTCGCACGGGGCGTGCGGATCGCCCACGAGACCGGTCAGCGACGCCCCTTCGCCCTCATCCCGCCGGACGTGTTCGGTGCCCTTGCCGGGCAGGACCTCGAGCTGCTCGCGCTGCGGCCGCTGCCGTCCACCGTCGCGGCGCCGCAGTCGCAGGCGTCCAAGGTCACCGCGCCCGCGACCGACGAGCTGAGCACGAGGGAGCTGCAGGTGCTTGCCGCGCTGCACGACAACTCCGGTCCCGCCGGGGTGGCCGCAGCGCTCGGGATGTCCGTCAACACGGCCAAGACCCACCTGAGGCACGTCTACCGCAAGCTCGGTGCGTCGAGTCGTGACGAGGCACTGGTGCTCAGCCGTGGCCTCATCACGGAGCGGCGGTAGACGTGTGGGAGCGCGGAAGCCACCGCAGCCGGCTGCCGCGTGTCCCCAGCGTCTTCTGTCCGACGCCGGCCGCTGAAGCAGTCGTCCGCCACCTGCCACCTCTCGTCGTGCTGCGCGCACCTCGCGGTTTCGGCAAGTCCAGCACCGTGGCGTACTGGTTGCGCAGCGGCCAGCTGGACGACCGATCCGCCGCGTGGCTCACGCTCTCGAGGCCGACCACGCAGACCGACCTCTGGCGCGCGATGCACGACGCGCTCGTCGCCGCGGGCCTCGCGGCCGCGGACGAGAGTCCCGGGCGCGCCTCGGTCGACGGGGCCCTGCGCACGCTCACCCGCCGTCTGGTCATCGTCATCGACGGCCTGCACCACCTCGAGCCGGCAGTCGACACCGAGCTGGTCGAGCTCACCCAGGCTCACGACCTGCTCCACCTCGTCGTCATCTCGCGGGTCGAGCGTCCGATCGTGAGCATCGGGCCGGCCACGGTGGACGCCGCCGTGCTCGGGGTTCCCGAGCTGCTCATGACGACCGTCGGGGCAGGTCTGCTCGCCTCGCGACTCGGGCTGGACGTGACGGAGGAGGAGGTCAGCCGGGTGGTCGGGGAGTACGCCGGCTGGCCGGCGCTCGTCCGCGCTGCGCTCCTGGACTCACGCCGCGCGGCCGACGGGCGGCTGGTGACGGACCCCGCCGGAGTGTCCCGGTACGTCGCGCTCATCCTCGCCGACGCCGAGCACGAGCAGTGGTGGGACGTCGTGACCGCCCTGGCCGTGCCCGAGCGTCTGCGCCCCGATGATCTTGGTGTGCTCCTCGACCGCCCCGAGCAGCGCTCCGCCGCCGAGGTCGTGCTCGCCGAGTCCTTCACCATGGTGCGGTCGAACGGGACGGCCGGCTACCCGGCGGGCATGCGGCAGGCCCTGCTGGAGAACTTCGTCGCCAAGCATGCCGAGCGGTACCGCGAGCTCAACGAGCGCCTGAGCAGGCGGCGCCGGGAGCAGCGCGAGCCCGCCGAGGCGCTCACCTACGCCCTGCGCGCGAAGGCGTGGCCGCTCGTGCTGACGATCCTCGAGGAGAACTGGGCCGAGCTGCTGCGGCGGCACGCCGCGCAGGTCAACGCCGCGGTCCGGGCGCTGCCGGCGGAGATGGTCGCGGCGAGCCCGCGACTCATCGTGGCCCGTGACTACGTGCTGGACAGCGGCGCGGCGTCACAGGCGGAGGCCGCCCTCCGTGAGGGGCTCCTCCGGCCCGGTGGCAGGATCCTGGTCAGCTCGCTGACCACGACGCAGCGCCTGGCGCTGCGCTTCGACGGCACGCCGACCTACGGCGCGCCGGAGATCCTGCTCGGAGGCCTCGATGGCACGCCCGGTGGTGCGGTCCCACGGCGCCCGGCGGAGGTCGAGCGGGCCGTGCCGGAGCTGCTCACGCAGTGGGGACTGTCGATGCTCTACGACAACGACGGTGTGGGCGCCGCGTACGGGTTCGCGCTGGCCTGCCAGGAGGCCATGCGCCGGGACGACGAGGTCGCCGCCCGGGAGGCGGCGAGCGGGACCGCCCTGGCGATGGCCCTGCTCGGTCACACCCAGGCGGCGGACGCCTGGATCCAGTACGCGTCGCGCTGCGCAGCCGCCCCGTCCGCCCTCGAGGCGGTCGCGCGACCCCTGACGGACACCATGCTCGCAGCGCTGAGGCTCGATGACGTGACGTGGCCGGAGGTCGCGCCGGCGAGCGTCGAGCACGGTCTGCGACCGCTCCTCCTGCTCAGCCAGGTGGCGGCGGGCTTCGCCGACATCCTCCACGGCCGCCTCGAGCACGCGCGCATCAAGCTCCAGCGGCACGCCGCCGACCACGACGACGAGCAGGAGGAGGTCGTCCGTGCCTCCGTCGCGGCACTGCAGGTGGACCTCGCGCTCGCCGAGGGCCGCATCGACCGTGCCGGGGCGCTGCTCGCCGCCACGGACGCTGGCGGCGCGTGGACACTCGCCACCCGGGCTCGGCACGCCTTCTACGTCGGTGCCTACGCCGAGGCCATCCGCCTCACGGAGGATGCGGCATCCTTCGCCGGCGCACGCCCTCGGGTGGGACTGGAGCTGCTCCTCATCCTGGCCTGCGCGTCCTGGCGCGCCGGTCACCACGACGTCGCGGTCGACCAGCTGGCCACGGCCGTGGGTATCGCCGCCGACACCGAGCTCCGCAGCCCGTTCCTCACCGTGCCCCGTGCCGATCTGGAGGCCATTGCCCAGCAGGGGTCGCTGGCCCGTGTGTTCCTCGACCGGCCGCCACTCGCCGGCACGGACACCGTCTTCCCGGAACCGCTGCAGGCCGGCCAGCTCAGTGCCGCGGAGCTGCGGGTCCTCCGCGAGCTGCGCAAGGGATCGCCGCTGGCGCACATCGGCCGGCGCCTGTACCTGTCGGAGTCCACGGTCAAGACCCACGTCCGTCGGATCTACCGCAAGCTCGGGGTCTCGGACCGGACCCACGCGCTGGAGCGTGCCCGGGAGCTGTCTCTCTTCGACGAGTCCTGACGGGGCCGGCGCGGCTCACCCCGTCATCCTCGGTCGGCACCCGATTCGGGTGCCGATCACCCGCTGACGCACCTCGGCGAGGGCACCCGGATGATGGGCTGGCACGAGCATCCCAGGGGGAGGTCCTCGTGAGCTCGACCAGCTTCGCGTCGGCGCCTGAGCCGACACACCTGCACTCGTCGCGCCTCGGGCGCGCGCTCCTCGTCGCGTCCACCGGCGGGCACCTGGAACAGCTCTGGCGGTTGCGGCTGAGGTTCCGGCCACAGCTCGACGACGTGGAGTGGGCGACGTTCGACGAGGCACAGTCGCGGTCGCTGCTCAGCGGCGAGACCGTCCACCACGTGCCCTACATCCCGCCGAGGGGATACGGACAGGTGCTGCGGGCCGTCCCCGAGGCGCGCCGGATCCTGCGCAGGGGGCACTACGACTGCGTCGTCAGCACGGGCTCGGGTATCGCGCTCGCCTTCCTGCCGGTCGCCCGCACGCTCGGGATACGCACCCACTACGTCGAGAGCGCAGCGCGCGCGGACGGACCGAGCCTGACGGGGCGGATCGTCTCCAGGGTCCCCGGCACCCGGACCTACAGCCAGTACCCGGGGTGGGCCGGCGGGCGGTGGCAGTACCGCGGGTCGCTGTTCGACGGGTACGAGGTCACCGCGGACCGTCCCACGGTGCAGGCCAGGAGGGTCGTCGTGACGCTCGGCACGATGAGGCGGTACGGGTTCCGTCGGGCGCTCGAGGCGATCGTCCGGGTGCTGCCGGACGTCCTGGCACCGGACGCGGAGGTCCTGTGGCAGGTCGGGGTCACCGACTGCACTGGGCTGCCGGTGGACGGGCGGGTCGACGTCCCGGCGGCCGAGCTGCACGAGGCGATCGGACGCGCGGACCTCGTCATCGCGCACGCCGGCATCGGATCCTGCCTCACCGCACTGGACGCGGGCCGCTGCCCGGTTGTCCTGCCTCGCAGGCAGAGCTTCGACGAGCACGTCGACGACCACCAGGAGCTCATCGCCCGCGAGCTCGACCGCAGGGGACTGGCCGTGCGCCGACTCCCCGAGGAGCTGCGGGCGGTGGATCTGGTCGACGCGATGTCGCGGGTCGTGGCGCGCACCGAGAGGGTGAACGACTTCGTGCTGGGGGGTGTGTGAGGCGGTCCACCCTGGCGCTCTGGCCAGGGGTTTCGCCGGTCTCTGAGCTCAAGCGGAGCGAAACCGGTCATCCATTGATAACGATATGGTTACGATGGGCCGGTCCACGTGGGGAGTTCGGGCGGATTCCCGCGGCGGTGCACTCACCGCTGTCCGCAATGAGAAGAGAATTGATGCGAGTCACACACGCGCTCACGAGCCTGGCCGTCGCCGCCGGCGTCAGCCTCATGACAGTGCCCTCCACAGCAGCAGTAACGGCAGGCGTCCCCGACGGCGTCAACCTGGTCCCGTCCGGAAGCCTGACCATCACCGAGCCTGGGACCGTGGTCGACGGCCGGCACGTCGACGGCAGCATCTACATCCGCGCCGACGACGTCACGGTCAAGAACACCAAGGTCACCTACGGGGGCTTCCACAGCATCCGCGTCGACTCCGACGTCGACAACGCGCGCATCATCGACTCCACCGTCGAGTGCGAGGTGCCCGGGAAGACGAACGGGATCACGTTCGGCAACTACTACGCCGAGGGTGTCGCCCTCGAGGGGTGCCGCAACGACTTCATGTCGTCCGGGGACAACCCGGCCGTCGTCGTGGACAGCACGGTCGACGGGCGCGCGTTCAGCCTCAACGCCGGCGACCGTCCGGAGGCCGCGCCGGAGCCCGCCCCCGAGCCCACGCCGGAGCCGACCCCGGAGCCGACCCCGGAGCCCGCGCCCGAGCCGGAGCCCGCGCCGGAGCCGGAGCCGGAGCCCGCGCCGAAGCCTGACCCGAAGCCGCAGCCCGGCGACGGTGAGTACGGACCGTGGCCGACGCCGGAGACGACCGGTCCTCGGCACGAGCCCACGCGCAGCGTCACGGACGGATTCTCGAGCTCGCACGACGGTCAGGTCATCGAGCGGATGGAGGTCGAGGGCCGCCTCACCGTGACGCACGACAACGTCACCGTCCGCGACGTCACCGTGAACGGGACGGGCACGTACATGGTGCAGGTGAAGGAGGGTGCCGACGGGACGTGCCCGGAGAACGTCCGGTTCGAGTACGTCGAGATCGACGGCGCCAAGGCGGCCGAGAACGACATCCCGCTCTACTCGCCCGACTGTGGCTACACCTTCGACCACGGTCACGTTCACAACGTGGGCAGGGCGTCGCGGGTCGTTCATGACACGACGATCAGCAACTCCTACATCATCTCCGACCGGACCGGTAACTCCGGGGCCCACCGAGGTGGAGTCGGCAACAACGGCGGTACGAACAACGCCCTGGTCAACAACGTCATCAAGTGCGAGGGCAAGGGCTGCTCCGCGGCGCTGCCGATGTACGGAGACTTCAACACGGTCGACGGCTACCTGATCGAGCACAACCTCCTTGCCTCGACCGGCTCGTACTGTGCGTACGGCGGCAGCCTCGGCAGCAAGCCGCACCCCCACGGCCGTAACATCAAGTTCATCGGCAATCACTTCTCGACCGAGTACTTCGACACCTGTGGTCGCTACGGCCCGATCAGTGGGTTCGACGAGGGTGTGCGTGGCAATGTCTGGGAGGGCAACGTCTGGCATGAGACCGGCGAGCTCCTCCGCGAGAACTAGCAGTACCCAGCACAGCAGGCAAGGGCCGTCCCGAAGTACTCGGGGCGGCCCTCCTGCATGAGCGGGTGAGCGGTGGTCCCACGCTCACCCCTCTGCTCTCGCGCAGTCATCCGGTCGTCGGTCTGTGCCTTACGACGCTCCGCGGGACACGCTGGGGACCGTTGTCGGTCGGCGTCGAGGAGGTGTGTGTTGCGGCTCCAGGCACACCGAGCGCACGCCGAACCCGACGCTTCGCTCGACAGGTGGCTGGAGCGGTCAGTTCGCGACGGAGACCTCGGGCGTACGGTCACCAGCGGTGTGAGCTGGACGTTGCTGAGCAACTGGCTCTCGGCGGCCCTGCAGATCGGCACCACGATGGTGCTCGCCCGGCTGCTCACGCCGGAGGACTTCGGGCTGATGGCGATGGCACTCACCCTGACCGTCCTGGTCACACAGTTCCGTCAGCTCGGCCTGAGTCAAGCGGTCGTGCAGCGTGAGAACTTGCGGTGGAGCGAGGTCAACGCGCTCTTCTGGATCAACGCGGCGGCCGGCGTAGCGCTCGCCGCGATTGTCGCGGCGGCGGGATTTCCACTTGCGGCGTTCTACGGCGAGCCGGCGATCATCCCGATCTGCGCCGCTCTCGGTGCCGGGTTCATCGTCTCCGGACTGTCGGTGCAGCACGGTGCACTTCTCAACCGCGCGATGCAGTTCCGTCGGATCTCGTTGCGGAACGTCACAGCCGGTGCCCTGTCCAGTGTTGCAGCGGTGGCAGCTGCCTTCCTCGGGATGGGGGTGTGGTCTCTCGTCGTTCAGAGTGTGAGCACGGTGGTCCTGGCCACAGCACTCAACTGGTGGGCCGTACCGTGGCGGCCGAGCAGGCCGAGGGGGCTACGCGCCGCACTCCCGCTGGTTGCCTTCGGTGCTCATGTGTCGGTCGCCAACCTGTTCCACACACTGTCGCGCCAGGGCGACAACATCATCATCGGACGCGCCCTCGACGCTGGGGCGTTGGGACTGTACAGCCGCGCCTACGGCTTGCTGATGCTCCCGCTGCGGCAGCTCAAGACCCCGATCCAGGCCGTCATGGTGCCCACGATGGCCGCCCTGCAGTCAGAACCTGCACGCTACCGCCACGCGTACCGTCGAGCGGTCAGTGCCCTGAGCCACGCAGGGATGCCGACCGTCGTCGTCATGGCCGTCATGGCGCACGAGATCATCCTCGTCACCCTCGGTGACCAGTGGACCGGAGCCGCCCCCATCTTCCAGCTCTTGGCGCTCGCCGGCTTCGTCCAGCTCGTGTCGACGACCACCGGCTGGATCTACACCAGCACCGGGCGCGGGCGGGCCTACGCGGGCTGGGCGGTGGTCAGTGGCATCGTCACGGTCGGTGGTTTCCTCATTGGTGTCCGGTGGGGTGTCGAGGGTGTCGCCGCGTCCTACGCCGTGAGCCAGGTCCTCCTCCTCCCCCCCGCCTTCGTGTTCGCGTGCCGTGACACTCCCCTGTCTCTTGGCGACCCTTTCCGTGCGATGGTGCGACCGGCGATCCTCTCGCTCGTCGTCCTGCTGACATGCGTGGTCGCGCGCTCCCTCACAGCCGACCTTCCCGCACTGGCAGCCCTCGTCGTGGTGGGAGCGGCTGCCCTTGTGTCGTGGGGGGCATGTCTTGCGATCTGGCCGAGTGCGCGACGCGAGGTGGCCGAACTCGTGTCGATGGCGAAGCGTGGAAAGCGTGGGAGAGGCCCCAGCAGTCGCGATGGCGGTGATGGCGGATGACTGACTCGCTGACGCGCCCCTCCCATACGACGGACATGCCGTCGACACGCACAGTCGGGATCCTCGGTGGGATGGGCCCTCTCGCCACCGCCGAGGCTTACCGGCGCATCGTCATGGCGACGCCCGCCGAGCGCGACCAGGACCACCTGCACGTCGTCATCGATTCCAACCCCGCCGTCCCCGACCGGACCGCCGCTCTCCTGCACGGCGGTCCTGACCCTCGGCCGTTGCTCCTTGAGGGCGCCCACCGGCTGTTGTCCATCGGGGCTGAGGTCATGTGCATCCCCTGCAACACGGCGCACGCCTACCATCAGTGGCTGCAGGACCGTGTGCCGGTGCCCATCGTCCACATGCTTCGCGAGAGCGCGCTCGCGGCTTCCGGGACGGGTGCCGCGCGCTTCGGTCTGCTCGCCACGACAGGTACCGCCGCCACCGGCTTGTACCAGAGCGAGTTCGAGCGGTTGGGACTGCACCTGACGACGCCCGACAGCGATGCGCAGCGGCTGGTCATGGCGGCGATCAACGCGATCAAGGCGGACGGTGCTCCCGAGCCCATACTCGCCGCGCTCCTGTCAGCGGTCCACGCACTCAAGGAAGGTGGCGCCGAGTACGTCTTGGTGGGATGTACCGAGCTCTCCCTCGTCGCGACTCGACTCGGCTCGGTCCTCCCGTACGTCGACGCACTGGACTCTCTGGTCAGCGCGACAGTCCGCCTCGCACGGCCTGTCGGAGCGGCGCCGCCCGAGGTGGTGGCACATGTCCTGTGAGCTCCTCGTCATCGCCGGTTCACGCTCGCACGGTTCGATCGAGACGCGACGTGCGGCGCTGATGCATGCCACCGAGGCGGTCCCGGGCTTTGTCGGGAGCTCCGTCAAGGAGAGCGAGAGTGCCTGCGCCGCTCTGGTTGCCACGGCTCCAGACGCCGGCACACTGTCCCGTTGCGAACAGTCACCCGCTGGTGAGCGGCTGACCATCGCGACGAACCGTCGCGGACTTGCCGCCGCGGGGACGACGAGGGTCGTCGGTGCCGAGGGCGGGCACGTCAGCATCCTGCTCGCACCTGACGGTCGCGTAGAGCTCAGCACGGACGGTGTGGGCTTCATCCCCTGCTACTGGGGACCTCTGGCGGGCGGCATCGCCATCTCCACACACCTGGCGTCACTCGTCAGTCTCGGGGTCGCGGCGGACGTGGATGAACGAGGGGTGATCGAGTACCTGGCGATGCACCATCCGCTAGGGACGCGCACCCTGCTGCGCGACGCTCGCATGCTCGCGGCGGGCGGGCGGCTCCGGTGGGAACCCGGGTCGCAGCCGTTCATCGACGTACGACCGATCTTCGTCCCGAGCGACGAGGCTCTCGACGACGACGAGGCCGTCGCGGCGTTCAGGACGAGGTGGCCACAGGTCGTCGTCGATGCTCTCGAAGGTCCCGGGACGGTCGCGCTGGGACTGAGCGGTGGGCTGGATAGCCGTGCGATAGCGGAGGCAGCGGTGCAGTCCGGGATCCGTCCGTTGACCTACACCTACGGCACCCCGCCGACCCATGAGCCGGTCGTGGCCGCCCGGGTCGCCGACGCCCTCCACCTGCAGCACGTCCGCATCCCCGTCACCTCCGACGACATGCTGGCTGGGGGCCTGAGCGCGGTCGACCGCCTCGACGGGGCGCACAGTCCCAGTGAGATGTACGAGCTGTGGTTCCAGGACGCGTTGCGCGCGATGACCGGCACGGTGATCAATGGACTCGCAGGTGGACCGCTGTGGGGTGACGACAAGGCGGTGGGCCTCACCGATCCCGCTGCCGTGCTCGAGCGGCAGTGGAGACGGTACGCAGCTGACGCGCGGACCGTGTCCCGATTCCTCGGGAGCGGGCTTGGCGAGGACGTCGACCGCGTCCTTCGGGACTCACTGAGGGAGTCCCTCTTCGAATGGGACCTGGAAGGGCGTGACGACACCGTCCTGTACTGGAAGGTGGCCAACCGCCAGTTCCGCTGGGGCAACATGCTCACCAACGCGCTACGGCGCTCCGGTCTGCGGACCGAGGCACCCTTCCTGGACTCTCGTTCGCTCGAGCTGACGGCTCGTCTGACACCCGCGCAGCGCAGAAACGGTGGCCTGTACCTTCGTATCCACCGTGAAATGTTCCCGGTGACCGCGGCGATCCCGCGAAGTGATGACGGCAACCCTCCGCGCGCCCTGAACCACGTCTACTGGTCGGGTGAGACGTCGTACCTGCAACAGCTCACGGGGCTAGCGCGCCGGCATCCGATCGCGGCGATGAGGCGGGGCACCAGGTTGGGAAGCCACATGGTCCGGGAGGCGTTGCGGGACCGGACCGGGATCGCAGGACCGGCGGACCGCAGCGATCGTCGCCGGTCCGTGTTCCCGGCGGACGTGTGGCTGCGAACGAGCAAGGCGTACGCCGATCGCCTGTGCTCGCTTCTCGAGCTGGGCGACCACCCTCTCTTCAGCGAGAGCGCCGTGGCAGCGGAGCTGGCAGCGGTCCGTGCCGGTCGGCCCACTGTTCCAGCCCTCGCGTTGGGTCGGGTGGCGGCCGCCCGTGCGTGGCTCTCCGACTACGAGCGCCGGGCCGCTGCCAGAGGAGCCGCGGGCTGAGGGGAGCGGGGGACGTCACGAGCTCCACGGATCAGCGCTCGAACGGCGGCCCGGTGCGTCGGACGCCCGAGCAGTGAACGGCTGCCCTCGTTGAGCAGCACGATCAGCCAGTAGACCGACCCGGCGACGGCGCCATGGCGTCTGCGGTACAGGCGGGTGCGATTGACCGCTACCAGGCTCCACAGCCACGGTGACACCGACATGTCACCACCCGGATGGACGACGTCCGCGTCGCCCACGAGTCGGACGTGCAGGCCGACATCGCGTGCCCGCAGGGCGTAGTCGGTCTCCTCGGAGTAGAGGAAGTAGTCCTCCTCCCACTGCCCGACCGCGTCAAGAGTCCGAGGGGCGAGGAACATCGCCGCGCCTGTCGCCCAGTCGGCCCTTGCACCGTCCGCGTAGTACTCGGCGTCGCGGATCATGTCTCCCCACGCGGTGAAGCGGGCGGCGCGGTGGCCGCCCAGGACGGCTTCTCCGAGCGCGCGCCGGATGGTCGGCTCGCGCCGCAGTGAGAACTTCAACCGTCCGGCCCTGTCGACGATGCGGGGGACGGCGATACCGACGTCGGGATGGTCCTCAACCGCCTGGGCGAGACGCGCCACGCTCCCAGGCGAGGGTACGGCGTCGGGGTTCAGCACGTAGACACCGCGGCGTGCCCGTGTGTGGCGGAGCGCCACGTTGATGCCGGCGCCATAGCCCCGGTTCGCACCCGGCTCGACGACGTCCACCCAGGGCGCGAGCGTCCGCACGAGATCGGGTGTGCCGTCGGCCGAGTCGTTGTCCACGACGACGACCGTTGCCGTCCCGGCGCCGGTGAGGGCGGCGGGAAGAGCGCGGAGGAAACGCTCGATGAGGCCGGCGCTGTTGTACGTCACGACTGCGATGAGCACGTCCGGGCGCTCGCCCGGTGCTGGTCGCAGTGGCGCCTTGATGGACACGTCGCTCACCATCGGGCAGGCCGCCCGACCAGACGACGTGCTCGCTTCCGTGCGGACGTCACCCGCCGACGCCAGCCCGCGTATGCCCGCGGGTCCAGCGATGCTGTCTGGAGCACCCGGGCACTCTGCTCGAGCTGTGCGGTCCAGTCCGCCACGGTGGTCACCCCGTTCGCGCGGGCGGAGAGAGGCATCCTCTCCCGGAGGTCAGCATCGCTCCTGATGAGCGTGTAGGAGGAACGAGGGTCGTCCATGTGGTCCTCCCGGACGAAGGGAAAGTAGAAGCCGTTGACGGCGCCGGCACGGGCGATGCGGATGCAGTAGCCGGTGAACGACTCCTCCTCACGGATGCCGTCATGTCGCTCAACCAACTCTCGTCGCAGCAGGTAACCGCTGCCTTGGACCCAGAGGTTCCGCATGAGGCGGTGACCACCGGCAAGTGAGGTGATCTTGCGTTCGGCGAGCTCGGGGAAGAAGTCCGACTCCGGGTGACGCCAGCTTCCGACCACGCCGAGCTCGGGGTTGTCCTCATGGGCGGCGGCGAAGGTGTCGAGCCAGCCGGGACTGACCCGGCAGTCGTCGTCGACCTTGGATACGTAGGTCGCTGCGGACTCCTGCCACAGCCAGTTGGTCGGTTCGCGCAGCCGGACGTTCTCGCGGCTGTGGTGGAAGCGGTGCACGCGGTCGTCGGCGAGGAAGGGGCGCAGCGCCTCGAGCGTCGCCTCGTCGTCACCGTTGTGCCACAGCCACACGCGGTCACGTTCCCCGAGCGTCTCGAGCAGACGCGGCAGGCTGAGGTCGAGATACCCCGCGCTGCGGTAGGTGATCATGAGGATGTCGGCGCGGTGGCTCATACCGAGCTCACCTCCGGCTGCCGCAGCCCCCGGAGTCGTGCGCGACGGTAGGTGCCACCGATCGAGGTGATCTTCCCGCGCAGCGGGAGGCGCCACCAGAGCCGCAGGGCGGGCATCCGGCGGTAGCTCGGGGCGGCCAGGCCCATGAGCCTCATCGTGAGGACGCGTCCCCACACCGCACCCCGGGTGTCGGCGAGGTTGGGCTGCGACCGAGGGAGCAGGTCCAGCGGCACCTCCCCGCCGGCCAGTGAGCCGTCCGCCAACGCCGCGAGAAGCGCGTCCCGGCCGGCCTCGGTGCGCACGACGACGAGCGAGCGCCCTGCCTCCCCGGGTCCGACCTCGCGGTACCACGGGTCGCCCACCGACAGGTCGGCGAACTCGCCCGTGTGGTCGGGGCAGATGAGGCACCGCCACTGCCTGTGCTTGGTCAGGGTGCCGCCCCAGGACTCCGCGTACGACATGCTCCGGACGTCCCCGGACCGGGAGCGCACGCGGAAGCTCCCGGGCCACCCCTCGCCGCGGTAGTCCACGGACACGACGTCGTCGGGGTCGGTGCCCAGCTCCCGCACCAGCATCTCGGTCGCCGCCGTCGACGGGGTACCGGCACAGAAGATGGCGATCGTGATGTCGAGCTTGTCCCGCAGTGCGGGCCGGATCGCGGCCACCCGCCTCACCGCGGCCACGTCGCACGGCTTGCCGACGAACACCGTCCGGCCGTCGGCCTCCTCGACGAGGTCGAGCCGCTCGCACGGGCTCGCCGGTGCGTACCGGGACCCGGCGGCGCCGGTGATCGACGCGTAGGTCGTGTTCCGCACGGTGACGTTGCGCAGCGGGTCGAGCGGGTCCGCCTGGACCTGGAGGGCCCCGGTCGCCCGGCCGGAGGAGACGGCATGGGCGGCCAGCGTGGTCGTCACGCCGCCCGACGAGCCGCGGTACCGGACGTCGGGGTCGGTGGACCAGCACTCGTACAGTGCCAGCACGGGGCCCCACTCGCCGCGCAGCGGGGCGCCGGTGAGGGCGTCGGGCTCGTGCGCGAGCTCCCGTCCCGGACACACGGCGAGCGCCTCCCCGGCCACCCGCCCGTTGACGGCGGCGATCGGCAGCGGGCGTCGACCGACCTCGGTGACGTCGTGCATCGCCAGCTGGTCCGGGGCGACGTGGGCGCATGCCCCGCACCCGAGGCACAGGTGCGAGGCGACGACCTCCTCGATCGACTGCGGCAGGCGCCCGATCACGCGACCACCCCCACCGCGTCCGAGCCGCGCCAGGCGGTGACGGCGCCGAGGACCTCGTCGAGCTGGCCGTGCGCCCGGTCGACGACGGCCGGGACGTTGGCCGCCAGCGCCCGTCTCGTCGTGTCGCGGGCGGCGAAGGAGTCCAACGCCCTCTCCACGACCTCCAGTCCGGTGACGGACCGTGCGTCCGTCACGTGGTCGGCGACCCCACAGGTCCCGAAGACGCCGTGCGTCTTGTCGCTGTACGCGTAACCGAACGTGGGCACACCCGAGCTGAGGGCCGCGATCGTCGCGTGCATGCGGGAACCGGTGAACCAGTCCATCCTCGCGATGCACCACTTGAGCTCGGCAGCACGCAGCCGCGGGGACAGCCGCCAGACACGCTGCCGGTCGCGCTCGTCCAGGGACGCGCGGACCCGGTCGAGCGCGGCCGCGTCGTTCTCCTTCGGGTCGCTCCCGTGGACGTGCGAGACGAGCACGACGAAGGCCCCGGCAGCCACGAGGGCCCGCACCACTGCAGTGAGCGTTGCGATGTAGTCACCGGCGAGCCCGAACCGGCGGGCGGCGTCCGCGTCCCGCAGCAGGCCGCTGACGTTCACCCCGACGACCGGCTCTCCTGCCAGCGTGGTGAGCCGGGCGACGATCGCGGCGTCGGGCTCCTGTGGACGCAGCCCGAAGGCGACGTCGACCCCCCTCCTCAGCCGTGCCGGGTCGACGTCGGGCCCGGCGAGCTCGAGCAGCCGGTCGTGGCTCCACTCGTCACGGGAGTAGGCCAGCGCCGTCGCGCGGACGATCCGCTCAGCCCGGCGCCGGCCGTCGACGGTGGAGAACGGGCCGAAGGTCTGCGGCAGGAGCACCAGCGGGCGTCCTGCTCGGATGGCCGCCTCCTTCGGCGCACAGATGGTCGCGAGCCTGAAGGGGCCGTACAGGTCGGTGAAGCTGTCCCCGCCGCTGAGGTCGGCCACGGCGTCCGCCTCCGTGAGACGCCCGAGGACGGGGTTCCCGAGGCCGCCGAGCGCCTGGTCGAAGCGGATCCGCGCCCAGCTCTCCCGGCGGTGCCACCGGCGCGAGTTGCGCACCCCGACGCGTTCCACCCGGGTGGCGACCTGCGTCCAGCCGTGGTCGGGTCGGACGCCCCAGCCGTCGTCGAGCACGCTGACCCGGTCCACCGTCGGTGAGCGGGTGAGGTGGGCGACGACGGACGTGCCCAGTGCCTCGACCCCGCGGTTGTCGTTGTCGAGTGCTGCACCCGCCAGGATGATCCGCGACCCTCTCGAGGGCGTCCCGGGGTCCGAGTCCGTCACGGTGGTCGTGTGGTGTGTCATGCCTTGCCTTCCTGGTGGCTCGACGGGGTGGTCCCGCCGGTCGGGTGCGTGCTCACGGCGTCGTCGGCAACGTGAGGGCCTCGTGGACGGAGCTCGCGCTCGCGCCGGCGAACTCACCGCCACCGACGACGTGCAGCCGTCCGTCGATGACGCCTGCTGCGGCGCCGTGCCGAGGGGTCGGTACCCGGCGCAGCGACGTCCACTCGTCGGTCGCCGGGTCGTACAGCTCGGTGGCGTCGAAGGGCAGACCGTCCGCGCGGGCCTCACCGCCGACCACGACGACCGTGCCGTCGATGACGCCGGTGGCCATCGTGCGACGCGCGGTCGGCATCGGCGCACGGCCCGTCCACGTCCCGGCGACGAGTGCCTCGACCGAGCCGAGGGTCGGTGCGGGCGACTGGCCGTTGGCCAGGCGGGTCCGTCCGCCGAAGACGTACAGGACGCCGTCGACGACGGCCGAGCCCGGGTTGTCACGTGCCACCGACAGCGGGGGAGCGGCCGCCCAGGTGCCCGTGGCGAGGGTGAGCCGTTCGACGACGGCCGTGGACGCACCGTCGTTCGTCATGCCACCGACGACGTGCACCACCCCGCCGACGACCTGCGCCGTCGCGCCTCCGCGTGCCGTGGGCATGGCGGGGAGCGCCTGCCACGTGTTCGTGGCCGGGTCGTAGGACCAGGCGGAGGTGACGGCACCGGAGAACGGCGCGGTCGACCCGCCGAACACGAGGAGCTTGCCGTCGGCGGTCGTCACCGCGGGGTTCTCGACGCCGGGCCCGGGAAGGTCGGCGACGCGCGCCCACGTGCCGGCAGGAGCGTCGTACCGGTAGACGCGGTTGGAGTGTCCGCTGGCGCCCTTGCCACCGACGACGTACAGCGCGTCCCCGATGGCCGTACCGCCGGCGTCGAGAGTCTCGACGGGCAGCGGAGCCTCCTCGCTCCAGCACCCGATGTCGCGCGGGGTGAGGAAGGTGACCTTGCCTCCGGTCCCGGCGAACTCGCCGACCACGATGCGGCCGTCCGGGGCCTGGGCGATCGGCAGCGGGTCCGTGAACCCTCCGACGATGCTGCGCGCGCGGACGACAGACCGGCCGTCCGGCGAGAGCGTCACCGCGGTGACGTCGTCGCCGACCGAGTAGTTGGTGATGAGCAGGTCGTGGTCGAGCGCCCCGCAGAAGGCGTCCCCCTGGAACTCGACGATGCCGTTCGCGGACCGGTTCGCACCGAGGTCCGCGATCGGCGGGCTGTAGTTCGGGAGGGGGGCCACCCCCTGATAGCTGCCGTCCTTGAAGACGCACTCGCCGCGTGTCGGGTTCGGTGACCCGTAGTACCGTCCCTCCTCCAGGAGGTTGAGGGAGTCGTTCTGGTGACCTGGGTTGTTCCCGCCCTGGAGCCAGGACCGGGTGTCCCCGAAGCCGGGGCACGGTGCCGTGGGAGAGGGCGGGTAGCTGCCCACGACCCCGAGCCCGTTGTCCGGTCCGTACAGGTGGCCGTTGGAGTGCTCGACCACGTCGTAGGTGTTGCGCAGGCCGGACGCGAAGACGTCGACGTCGCAGTCCCCGGAGAGGTAGATGTCGGTCGGGTGTGCGCAGGTGCCGTCGAAGCCGGCTGCCGTGACGTCGGCGACGAGCAGGGCAGCGGAGAGCGGCTGCTCGCCGCGCTCGCCGAACTCGGTGTTCGCCGTGTTCGGGGCACCGGCTCCGGTGTTGCCGCCCTGGGCGATGTACAGCCTGCCGTCGCTGCCGAACTGGATGGCGTTGGTGCCGTGGTTGGCGATGGACCGTGGCAGGCCGGTGATGACGTCCGTGCGCTGGGTGAGGCCCGGTCCGGACAGCCGGGAGATGACGCCGGAGTCAGCCTCGCCGGCGTCGGCCGACGGCGAGGAGTGCCCGGCCCAGATGATGACGTTGGTGGGAGTCGAGGCGGGGTCGACGGTGAGTCCCAGGGCGAGGCGCGTGCCCAGGGTGGAGATGACCTCCTGGCCGGAGACGGTCCCGTCGGGGGCGAAGGACAGGGCGTGGATCTTGCCGAACATCGACTGGACGTAGAGCTTGCCGTCAGGTGCGAAGGCCATGGACGTCGGGAACGGGACGCTCACCGAGTAGCGGTCGAAGGGGTAGTCCGCGACGTCGGAGGGGTCCTGCTCGCCCGTCACGGAGAACTGGGAGAAGCGGAAGACCGGGGCCACGGTGGCGTCCCGGCGGCTGGCGAAGATGCCGCCGAAGCTGCGGGTGGCGATGAGCGGGTCGATGCCGGCGGCGTCGAAGCTGAAGAACTCCCCGGGGACGCTCGCGGTCATCAGGGGTGACAGGCCGCCGTCACCGACCCGGTAGAAGCCGGTGGCCTGGCGGGTGCCCGGGTCCAGCCGGAGCTGCAGCTCGACCGGGGTGTCGGTCGGGATGGTGAGGTAGGGGGAATTCCGGCGCGCGACCTCGACACCGTCGACCTCGAGCACGTGCTCCACCCGCCAGCCGAGCGGTGCGCGGACGAGCGCCAGCCGGTCGACGTGGTTCTGGTCGTACCCGAACCACAGGCCCGCCTGCTCGTACTTGCCGGTCGCGGCCGGAGTGCCGGCGATCGTGGTGGACAGCACGGTGGTGGACGTGGGGCCGTCAAAACCGACGCCGACCGCGTTGTCGAGGGTGTTCTCCTTGACCGACCCGTGCGTCCCGGTGATGTCGAGCGTGCCGTCGCCGAGGTCGACCCGGAGGTTGTTGCGTCGGTACTCACTGCCGTCGTCGCGCGGGAGGAGGGTGGTGAACCCGGTGCCGACCCCGGCGGTGTCGATGATGCCGCCGCTCTCGTACCGGAAACCGAGGTTGTACGGCGTGCCGACCTTGATGAGCTCGCAGGAGACGGGCTCACAGCCGCCCGGGTCACCGACGACGAGCTCGACGGGGAGCGCGGCGGTGAACGCCCCCGGCGCGGTGGCGAGGACCTGGCCGTGCCACACGCCTGCCGTGAGGCCGGTGGGGTCGACCGTGACGTCGACGGTGGTCGGCGTCGTCGCGCTCGCCGGGGCCACCCGGAGCCACGGGGCGGTGGCCTCGACCGTGACCGCGGTGCCGGGCGTCGTCGCGGTGAGCGATGCCTGGCGCACGGTCGGCCCGGCGGACTCGGGCACCTCGACGCGCAGCGAGGCCGGGTCGAAGGTCAGTGTGTTCGTGTCGTTGACCGTGGTGAACGCCGTGTGGACGACGTGGGTGGTTCCGTCGGACGTCAGGACCGTGGTGGTGATCGTGTGCTCGCCGTCGGACACCAGGGCCGTGTCGAAGGGCGCCGCGGCGTGGGCGACGGACCCGGGGCCGAAGTCGAACGGCGCCGCGGAGTCGGTCCGCAGCGGCTGTCCCGTCATCGCCGGGTCGTCGAACCACCAGGACGTGGAGGACACGCCGTCGGTCTGGGCGAGGAAGGCGTAGATGTCCCCGCTGACGGTCCGGCCGGCGAGGGGTTCGGGGGAGGTGCGCTTCGCGTCCACGCCGGTGACGACTTGGAACGTCGAGGTGTCGCGCACGGTGAGCGTCACGGGCACGACGACGTCCGGCAGTCCGGCGGAGGAGAGCGTGAGCTCTCCCGTGTGCCCCCCGGGGGCGAGGCCGGCCGGGCCAGCGGTCACGGTGAGCTGAGCAGGGGTGGTGGTCGTGGTCGGGTCGACGGTGAGCCACGTGCTCGAGCTCGAGGCGGCGAAGGGCAGTGCCGAGCCGTCCCCCGCGGACACGACGAGCGGGGTGCTGACGGCGGCCCCGTCAGCGACGGCCTCGAGGGTGAGCGCCCCCGGGTCGACGACGAGTCCGGGAGCGGCGTCGACGACGAGGGAGACGGTGAGCACCGCGGACGTCGCGCCCTCCGCCGTCGCCGTGAGACGCCCGGTGTGGGTGCCCCCGGACAGGCCTGCCGGGTCCGCCGTGACGGTGACAGTGCCGGGGGCGGTGACGGACGACGGCGCGGAGAGCCACGGCACGTCGCCGGCCAGCGTGACGACCGTGCCAGGATCGGACGCGCCGAGTGCGACGTCGCGGGTCAGTGGCCCGCCGCCCTCGGCGGCCTCGAGCACGACGGAGGCGGGGTCCCACACGAGCGCGTTCGAGCCGTTCGCCGTGGTGAAGGTGGCCGTCGCGACGTGCTGCGCGCCGCTGGTCGTCGTCACGCGCACGGTGACCGTGTGCTCGCCGTCCGCGAGCGTCGTCGTGTCCAACGGTGCCGCCCGGTGCTTGACCGAGCCGGGCCCGTAGTCGAACGGCGCGACACCGTCCGTCCGGACGGGAGTACCGGCCATCGCCGGGTCGTCGAGCCACCACGTCGTGCTCGTGACGTCCGTCTCCGGGGCGAGGAACGGGTAGATGTCACCCGACACCTCCGTGCCGTGGAGCGGCACCGGGCCGGTGCGCTTGGCGTTGAGGCTGCGCACGACGGTGAACTGCTCGAGCGGGGCGGGCGACACGGTGAGGGTCACCGCGACGGTCGCGCTGGGCAGGCCCGGCGCCTCGAGGAGGACGGCGGTCCGGTACGTGCCGACGTCGAGATCGGTCGCCGCCGTCAACGACACCTGAGCGGGCGTCGTGGTGGCCCCGGGCGCCACGGTCAGCCAGTCCGCGGTGCTCGTCGCGGTGAAGGCACGGGCGACGCCGTCCGAGGTGCCGACGTCGACCGAGGCGCCGGGCGCGGGGCCGCCCACGGTCGCCGCGAGGGTGACGGTGGACGGGGACGTGGTGAGCAGGGCCGCGACGTCGTTGGCGGAGACGAACGTCGCGTGCCGGACGATGACGCCGGCGGCCGTGGTGACGTGCGCGGTGATGGTGTGGTCACCGTCGGGCAGGGTCGCCGTGTCGAACGGCGCCGACGCGTGGGTCACCGAGCCGGGGGAGAAGTCGAACGGGGACGTCGTGTCCGTGCGGACCGCGTCACCGGTCATCGCGGTGTCGTCGAGCCACCAGCTCACCGCGGTGACGCCGGTGTCACCGGTGAGGAATGGGTAGATGACGCCGTCGACGGTGGTGCCGTCGAGGAGGGTGGGAGAGCCCCGCTTCTGGTCGAGGCTGAAGGAGATCTGTGCGTCGTCGGCAGCGGACGCAGGGAGGGTGCTCGCTGCCAGGAGGGAGAGCAGTGCGGTGAGTGCGGTGAGGAGGGCCCAACGACCTGTGGTGGCGGTAGCCATGGTCAGTGCTCCGGTGCGGGTCGCGCGATGGAGGTCGCGCTGAGGAGGGTGGTGGGAGCGGTCCGGCTGCTCTCGTCCCGCAGCCATTCGGTGTTTCCTCGGGCGACCGCCCACCGGGCTCGGGCGCGAGAGACGACGGCGGTGCCGAGGAACACGGCGATCGCCGGGAGGGTTGCGGGCTCGCGGCGGGCCAGCGTCGCCAGCGTGCCGATCCCGGTACGGGAGGCACGGAGGCCGGGAGCGCCGGTGTCACGGGTGAGCTGTCGGTTGCCGGTCATCGCCCGGACGCGACGGCGGAGCAGGTCGCGGTAGTGCCGCGGCGGTCGGATGAGGACGCGCGCCGTGTCGACGACCCGCAGCTCGTCCGGCGCGAAGCTCATGGCCGCGACGAGGTCGTCGGACATGGCGGCGCGCCAGGCGGCCAGCCGGCCGTGCCCGACCTCGTCGACCGCGATGACCCCGCGGCCGTAGAGCTCGGTCGCCACGCCGGGCAGGCGGCTCCACACGGTGTAGTAGGCGCGCACGGTCCAGCTCACGCCGTCCATGACCAGGTGGCGCGTCGGACCCGCAGCATGGACGCCGGGCAGCCGGAGCGCCGCGCCGAGCTCGCGGAGGTCGGCGGACCCCAGCACGACGTCGGCGTCCACGTAGAAGCGGGGGAACCGGCTGGCCTCGCGGTCGCCGAGCGCCAGCGCTCCCATCTTGGAGGGCACCGGGGTCTCGAGGACCCGGACGCCGGGGAACGTCCGGGCAGCGCGCGCGGTGCCGTCCGTGCAGCCGTTGGCCACCACGACGATCTCCGCGTCCGTCCGCTCCGCGGTGAGGGCCGTGAGGAGCGCGCCGATCACCGACTCCTCGTTGTGCGCCGGGATGATGATCGATCCGGTACCGCCCATGTCGCCCGCCCTCTTACCGTGTCGGTCGCGGTCAGTACGCACCGTTGCCGCTCAGCACCGCGTGGGCGGTGCGCCACAGGATGGCGACGTCCATGCGGACGGACCAGTTGTCGGTGTAGCGCAGGTCGAGGCGGACCGACTGCTCGACGGTGAGGTTCGACCGTCCGCTGACCTGCCACAGACCGGTGAGCCCGGGCTTGACCCGCAGGCGCTGGGTCACGTCCCCGGTGAACTGCGCGACCTCCGACGGCAGGGCCGGCCGGGGCCCGACGAGCGACATGTCGCCCTTGACGACGTTCCACAGCTGGGGGAGCTCGTCGATCGACAGGCGGCGCAGGACCGCCCCCACCCGGGTGACCCGCGGGTCGTCGTGCAGCTTGAAGAGCAGGCCGTTGCCGTCGTTGTGGTCCCGCAGCTCGGCGAGCCGCTCCTCGGCGTCCACGTACATCGAGCGGAGCTTGTGCATGGTGAAGGCGCGACCGTCGATGCCGATGCGGGTCTGTGCGAAGAAGGCGGGCCCGGGAGAGGTCAGCCGGACCGCCATCGCCGCCGGGAGGATGATCGGGGCCGCAGCGATGAGCAGGACGGTGCCGAGCACCCGGTCGAAGACCGCCTTGCCCCACCTGCTCGGGCCCGGGGTGGTGAGCGCGACCCCGAGCAGCGGGGTCCCGCCGAGCGCCTCGACGTGGAGACGGCGGGGGACCACCTCGCTGATCGAGGGCAGCACGAGCAGGTCCGTGGGCAGCGCGGCCAGCTGCCAGCCGAGCCGCCGCAGGTCGGCGGCGCCCATCGCGTCTGCGGACACGAGCACGGCATCGAGGTCGAGTGTGCGGACGAGGTCGGCGATGTCGGCGTAGCGCCCGAGCACCGGGCTGCGTCCGCCGGCGTCGTCGGCCGTCGTCGGCGTGCAGACCCCCACGACCACCAGACCGTGGGACTGTGCCTCGTCCAGGACGTCGAACAGGTGGTTGAGGCCGCTCATGGGTCCCACCAGCAGGGTGCGCCGGACGAAGAGACCACGGGAGCGGAGGCGCCGCAGGACGAGCCGTGAGCCCCACCGTCCCGCCGCTGCCACGGCGAGGGTGAGGACGAGCGCCTCGAAGAAGAGGGAGCGGGGAACCTGGGCGACGCCGACGTAGTGCACGACGAGCGAGGCCACGGCGAGCACGCCCGCGACGTGGAGCAGGCTGCGGAGCTCGCGGCTGCCTGTGGCGACGCCGGACGGCTGGTAGCCGCGGCAGGCCAGCATCGTGAGGACGAAGCCCAGACCGGCGGCAACGGCGAGGGCGGCAGCGATCCCGGCGGGGTGCTCCTGCGCCGTCAGCGCTCCCACCACCAGGGCGGCGACGAGGAAGTCGGTCGCCGCGAGGAGGGTGAGGTACCTGCTGACGGAGGAGCGCCAGGGCAGCCCCGGGCGGGTGACCCGTGAGCGGACCGGGCGGGTCACCGCGGTGGGCGTGCCCTCGGGGTCGGTCTGCTCGTCGCCGGTGTGGAAGCTGTCGGTGCGGAGAGTCATCGCGACCACCCCGTGAGACGTGACGGTGCCGGCGTCGGGTCAGACCATGACGACGTGGCGAGCCAGCGGCACGTGGAGGGTGGTGACGGGAGGGCGTAGCGAGGGATGTTCACGTCGGAAAGTCGCCCTCCATCGTCGTCGTGGTGCTTGAGCATCGGCCGACCCACCGTTGGAGCGCCCGAGCAGCGGTCTCAAATCTGGCACGGCCGCATCCGGGCCGTAAGGATGACCGACGGATGACGACGGGAGGATGAGAGAAGCCGCGGGGGTGAGCGCGGCGACGGGGGTGCCACGAGCTCGCCGGGCGCTCACCCCGGAACTCACCCGAGGGCCCTCGCCGGTCATCTGCCCGTCACCCGTCAGCCGGTACCGGGGAGCCGTGGCGTGGTGCTGTGCTTGTCGCATGTCGGGCCGCTGTCCCTTGCTGGGCAGTGCCCGAAGCGCTCAGCTCTGTCGCCGGCACCGCCCGGCTGGCGACAGAGCTGAGGTCCGCCCGCGGGTACGACAGAACGACGCTTGTGATCGGCGAAAGTCTGGCGTCGACCCGAGCGTGCGGCCAGCGGGTGGGGACACGCAGTGTCCCCACCCGTTCCGCATTCTGTGCGTCCGGCCCGCTCCGGCGTCCCAGCCGGCGGTACGCGGCGTGACGACTCGTGGCGATCTCGTGAAGGCACTACCTGGACCCCCGCGCCGATGACACTATGGCGCACATCACACCGACTGCCGATGGAGGCTCCGTGGACGTCTGGCGCATCACCGTGGCGACCCTGCGCCGCTGGTACATCTTCCTCCCGCTGCTCGCCCTCACCGCAGGCGCGGTGTATGCCGCCGGTGCCGGTGTGCAGCCGGAGTACGAGGTCTCCGGGTCCGCCCTCATCACGCCCGGCCGCACGCAGTCGCCCGTGCCGAACCCCTACGGCGGGGAGCAGCAGGCCAGCTCCGCGGTGGCGATCGTCCTCAACAGCACCGACGTGCGCACCCGTGTCCAGGAGGAGGGACTGGTGCCGGACTACGAGGTGTCCGGTCAGTCCCGCAGCACCATCCTGTCCGTCACCGTCCGGGGCGAGAGCTCCGACCAGGCCGTCGCGACGGCGCAGCACGTCTTCGAGCTGGCCGTCGAGGAGCTGCAGGACAGGCAGACGAACGCGGGCATGCCACCGTCCACGCAGTACGGGCTGGACATCCTCGCCGCACCCTCGCTCACCAACGTCGTCTACGACGGCAAGATGCAGGTGCAGGCGGTCGTCGGCCTGCTCGGCGCGAGCCTCGCGGTGCTCGTCGCGGTGCTCTTCGACGACATCGTCGGCCTCTACCGCAGACGGCGGGCCCGGCGCCTCGCGAAGCAGGACGACCTTGAGGCCACCGAGGGCGCCGCGGACTGGCAGCCTGACGAGAGTCCCGACAGCGGTGACGAGGAGCTCGAGCTCCGGCCGCGGGACAGAGACCACGCCCACGCGTGAGCACGACGACGGGAAGCGCGGCGCCGGTCGCCGGCCGACGCCGGACGCAGCGCCCGGCCGACCTCGAGTTCCGCCCGGTGCTGCTCCGGCGGCCGGACGTCGTTGCTCGCTGGCGCCCGCTCCTCGTCCGCCCGTGGCGGCTGACCACCTTTGCCGTGCTCGTCGTCTTCCTCTGCCTGCAGTTCCTCATCCCCGCCCGCCTGGTCATCGGCGGTCTCGGCTCGGTCGGGCGTCCGTCCGTGGCGGTCGCCGTCCTGCTGACCTTTCTCTGGTGCGTGTCCGCTCGACGGGCCGGCGGCCTCCCGCCAGGACGTCAGCCCGTGCGCTGGCTGCTCGGTGGCTACCTCGCCGTCCAGCTCGTGGGGTACGCCGTCGCCTACGACCGCCAGCTCCCCGAGCTGGAGGCGAGCAGCGCCGACCGGTGGCTCATCTTCAACGTCGCCATGGTGGGCGTGGCGCTCGCGGTGACCGACGGCGTCCGGACGCGCAGGCAGCTGGACGTCCTCCTGCAGACGATGGTCGGTCTGGCAACGGTCATGGCGGGGGTCGGCATCCTGCAGTTCCTCCGGATCTTCGACCTCACCCGCTTCATCCGGATCCCCGGCCTCCAGCTCAACCGTGACCTCATCGGCGTCAGTGCCCGTGGTGACGCCGACTTCGCGCGGGTGGCGGGCACGGCCAACCACTACATCGAGTTCGGCGTCGTGCTGGCCCTCATCCTGCCGGTCGCGCTCCACTACGCGTTCTTCGCGCCGAGGGGACGGTCGTCCGCGGGACGGTGGCTGTGCGTGGCGCTCATCGCCTCGGCGATCCCGCTGTCGATCTCCCGGTCGGCGGTCGTCACCGTCGCCGTCGCCATGGGGCTCCTCGCCCTGGCCTGGCCGTGGAGGCGTCGCTACAACGTGCTCGTCATCGCGGTGGCGGGGACCGCGGTCTTCCACGTCGTCAACAGGGGAGTGCTCGGGACGATCCGAGCACTCTTCACCAACATGGACAACGACCCGAGCATCCAGAACCGCCTCGCCGACCAGGCGTTCGTCGAGCGCATGTTCGCGCAGCGGCCGTGGCTCGGGCGCGGCGCAGGCACCGTGATGCCGGAGCGCTACGTCCTGCTCGACAACCAGATCTACGGCACCCTCGTGGCGGGGGGAGTGGTCGGGCTGGTCGCGCTGGGTGCGCTCTTCCTCGTCCCCTACGCACTGGCGCGGAGCACCCGCCTCCGGGCCGAGAGCGAGGAGGCCCGCCACCTCGGTCAGGCGCTCGCGGCCACCATGCCGGCGGGCCTGGTCGCGAGCGCGACCTTCGACTCCTTCAGCTTCGCCACCTTCGTCGGCGTCACGGTCGTCCTCATCGGCGCGGTCGGTGCGCTGTGGCGGCTCGAGCACATGCGCCCCGGCCTGCCGCTGCGGCCCGCCGCGCCGGGAGACACGGTCGTCACCACGCCGCTCACGGCGAACCTGCGCGACCGGTTGGTGGCCGGCTGGCGGGCCGGTGCACCGGTCGGCCGGCCCTGACCACCCTCAGGACGATCGACGCCCGCTCCCGCGACGCCGCCACCGGTCCCGCACCGCCAGGTCGGTCGCGACCCACGCCGCGGCGTAGCGGTGGTAGACCTCCCCGACGAGGAACGCCCCCCGCGCGCGTGCCCCCACCAGCTGCGGGGCGCTCCGCGCGCGGCGGAACGCGCCCAGCGGAGGGACGAACGCGCGTGGCGGTGGCCACGGGACCGTGGTCGGGCCACCGTCGAGGACATCACGCTCGTGCCGCCCGGTGATGACGCGGCGCAACTTGCCGAGCAGGGCGGCGTAGGACTCCCGGGCAGGGTGGCGCACGACCGCGGTGGGGCAGTACACGGTGCGCAGGCCGAGCGAGCCGGCCCGCTGCGACCACTCGATGTCGGCCCCCGAGTAGAGCTCGGGACGGAAGGGACCGGCGCGGTCGAACGCTGCCCGGGTGGTGCACATGTTGGCGGTCACCGAGGCGCCACCGCGACTGACGTAGACCTCCTGCGGGAAGGCATGGACCAGCTCGTACGCCTCGACCGGGTGCGGGCGTCGGGCGTCGCGGGCGTACACGGTGACGTGACCGGCGACGACGTCCGCGCCCGCCTCCAACGCCGCGACGGCCTCCTCCAGCCAGGACTCCTCGGGCAGGCAGTCGGAGTCGGTGAAGGCGAGCACGGCGCCGCTGCTCGCCAGGACCGCGGCGTTGCGGGCGGCGTAGGACCCGCCCGCCGGCTCGTGGACGTACCGCACGTCCGGCCACCGCTCCAGCAGGGGCCGGACGGGGGAGGAGCTGCCGTTGTCCGCCACGACGACCTCGACGAGGTCGGCGGGGTAGGTCTGCCGGTGGACTGCCTCGAGGCACGCGGTCAACCGGGGGTCGTCACGCACGGGGATGATGACCGACACGCGGTGCGGGGTGTCCATGCGGTCAGTGTGGAGCAGGGGACGTCCGTCCGGCCACGGAACGTGGCCGGCAACGCAGGGTGATGACGGGCGCATGCGACCGCCGCTGCGCTGTCCGCGGGGAGTCGCAGCGGTCCGTCACCCCCGGCCGACGATCCTGATCAGCCGACGATCATCCCCGGCCGCAGGCGCTCGCACCCCGCTCCGGTGGTGGGCTGGCAGCGCCCTGCCGATCACAAGGAGCGTCGCCATGTCCCGTCGTCCACAGTCCCGGATCCACCCCGTATGGCGCCGCGGAGCACGCGGCGTGCTCGTGGGCCTCACCAGCCTCACCCTCGTCCTCTCGGGGGGCGCCTCGTTGGCCGCGCCCCAGGACGAGCCGGACCTCACCGACGCGGTGGAGCAGGTGGAGCCCGCCCTCGCGGAGGCCACGACGCCCGCCACGGACACCACCGCACCCGGTGCCACCGAGGAGCCGGACGGCACGGCGACGGACACTGCCGAGCCCGCGCCCCAGGACGCGACGGAGGCCGACGGCGCCGAGGACGGCGCGGCCGACCTGCCGGCAGCAGTAGCCCCCGCCGACGACGCCGCCACGGACGACGCCGCCACCGACGACGCCGCCAATGACGACGCCGTCGACGCCGACGACTCCGTCACCCCCTTGCTCGTGCCGCCGGGCGACCCCGGCCCCGGTGAGGTGAAGCTCATCGCGCGCGCTGGTGGTGACCGGACGGGCACGGGAGCCGGGACCTCGACCGCGACGCCGCTCGCCGGCGCCAGCTTCGAGTTCTTCCGCATCACGTCCCTGCCCGACGACGGGCCGCCCACCGGCACCTCCGTCGGGACGTGTACCACCGACGCCAGCGGCGAGTGCGGCATCTTCGCCGACCTCACCGGTGAGCTCGACGGCTCGGACGCCTTCTACGCCGTCCAGACCGGCGCGCCCGCGGGCTGGGTGGCCCCCTCGCAGTGGGCGCCCGGACCCGAGGGTGCCTACATCTTCGCGTCGGGCTTCATCACCGCCGACGCGAGCGTCGACGACCGCATCGTCGAGCTCCCCCTCGCCTTCAACGACTCGGTCACCGAGCCCG
Organism: Georgenia sp. H159; assembly: GCF_035607575.1. Classification (NCBI taxonomy): domain Bacteria; kingdom Bacillati; phylum Actinomycetota; class Actinomycetes; order Allobogoriellales; family Allobogoriellaceae; genus Georgenia; species Georgenia sp. H159. The sequence goes on from NZ_JAYDZY010000001.1 coordinate 389,459, forward strand.
CCTGGGCCAGCGTGCGTCCCAACAACACCGCACCACCCCAGTGCGGCATCGACGTCGCCATGGTCGGTGACCTGTCCAACTCGGTCACCGAGTCCGAGGCGCTCCTCGAGCAGCACAAGGAGGCCGCGTTCGACTTCATCGACGCCCTGACCGGCACGCCGTCGAGCATCGCCCTCTACACCTTCGCCAGCCTCGCGCCGGCGGAGGGCGCGGGGAACAGCGGGTACCCCCTGACCAGTGTGGCGACCCAGGCGGGTGCCCAGGAGCTCAAGACCCACATCGAGGGCAACAGCCAGCCGCCCGCCGGTGGCGGCGGGACCAACTGGGACCGCGGCTTCCACCAGGTCGTCGAGTCGGGTGAGACCTACGACGTCGTCCTGTTCCTCACCGACGGCCAGCCGACCTTCCACCGCGACCGGCAGGGTCCCGGTGACGTGTCGACCATCGCCGAGGTGAACGAGGCGATCCTGTCGGCCAACGCCGTCAAGGCCACCGGCGCGCAGGTCATCCTCGTCGGCATCGGACCGGAGGCGTTCCTCGAGGGAGCGAGCATCCGGATCCCGCTCGTCTCCGGGCCCACCGAGGGCACCGACTTCTACCGCACCAACCTCGAGGACCTCGGGGCGACCCTGCAGGAGATCGCCTCCGCCAACTGCGCGGGCACCCTGACGGTCGTCAAGGAGGTCGCGGAGCTCGACGGCGACGTCGTCCCGGGCGGTGCCGGGTGGACCTTCAGCACCGACACCACCGACGTCACACCGGCCTCGGCCACGACGGACGACACCAGCGCGGTGAACTTCCAGGTCGGCTACACCGGCAGTGACCTCACCCGGCCCGTCACCATCACCGAGACCCAGCAGGAGGGGTTCGAGCTCTCCCCGGTCGACGGCCAGAACGCGGTCTGCGTCAATACCCTCGACGGCACAGTGCTCCCGGTCACCGACGCCGGTGCCCTCGGCTTCACCGTCGACGTCGCCGCCGAGGACATCGTCAGCTGCACCGTCCGCAACACCGTGGTCCCGCCGGACTACGCCGACCTCACCGTGACGAAGACGGCCGTCCCGACGTTCGACCGCGACTGGGACTGGGACATCACCAAGGTGGCCGAGGAGGACTACCTCGAGGTGCCCGCCGGTGAGGACGGCACCTTCACCTACGACGTCACCGTCACCCCCGACGGGCCGACCGACTCCGGCTTCCAGCTGGCCGGCACCATCACGGTGACCAACCCCAACGACGTGCCGTTCACCGGCGTCGGCGTGGCCGACTCGGTCGGCGCGCCACCGGGTGGCACGTGCACGGTCCCCGGCGGCACGGACGTCACCGTCGGCGCCGGCGCGTCGGTCACGCTGCCCTACACGTGCACCATCACCGACGTGACGGCGACGACGACCGGCACCAACGAGGTCACCGCCACCTGGGACGCCGCGGCGTACCCGGGAACCAGCGGCTCGGCGACCGCGACGGCCGCCTTCGACTTCGACGAGGCCGTCGTGGCCGAGACCGACCGCTACGTCACCGTCACCGACTCCGAGCTCGACCTGTCCACCTTGCCCGGCGGCAACACCTTCGACGCCGCGGACGGCGAGCAGGTCCTCACCTACGACCTCACGTGGCCCAGCACGCCCGGCCAGTGCGAGACCTTCGAGAACACCGCGACGATCGGGAACACGCCCGGGCTGGAGATCGGCCCGCTCGCGGTCACCGGATCGAGCACCGAGACCGTCGAGCTGTGCGCCGGTGTCGACCTCGAGGTCGAGAAGAACGTCGTGCTGTCCTTCGACCGCACCTATCTTTGGGAGATCGACAAGGAGGCCGACGAGACGACGGTGACGGTGGACCCGGAGACCGGGACGGCCACCGTCGACTACACCGTCAGCGCCACCCCGACCGGGAGCGAGGACGGGGACTGGGCCATGACGGGCGTCGTCACGGTGACGAACCCGAACGAGTGGCTCGCCATCACCGCGGACGTCACGGACACGGTCGACGTCGGGGGTGGTGCCGTGTGCGTCGTCGCCGGCGGCACCGCGGTGGAGGTCGCCGCGGGCGCCTCCGTGGACCTCACCTACACGTGCACCTTCATGACCCAGCCGAGCTACTCCGGGACCAACACGGCGACCGCGACGTGGGCCGACACCGTGCCGACACCGAGCACCTCCGCCGTCGGGACCGCGGAGATCGCGTCCGGTGGCTGGAGCCAGACCCCGGTCAACTCCAGCGTCCTCGTCATCGACGACCAGACCGACCCGGCCAACCCGGTCGAGCTCGGGACGGCCACGTGGAACGCCGAGGGCACCCCGACGGTGTTCACCTACTCCCTCGAGCACGAGGGTGTCCCCGGTGAGTGTGTCGAGTACACCAACACCGCGTGGATCCAGCAGACCGAGCAGTCCGCGGAGGAGACCGTCGAGGTCTGCTCGCCCAACCTCGAGCTCGACAAGACGGCGGTCTCCGCCCACCAGCAGGCCGACGGCAGCTGGGAGGTCCGCTACGAGATCGACGTCGTCAACGACTCGGAGTACCCGGGCGTCTACGACCTGAGCGACACGATCGAGTACGGCGAGGGCATCACACCGACCCAGGCCGTGTGGTTCCCCGAGGACGAGCCCGAGGCGGGCGGCAGCTGGACCGGGCTGCCCGAGGACCGCACCGAGGTGCTCGCCACCGCCGTCGAGATCGCCCCAGGCGAGACGCACACCTACGTCGTCATGGTCACCGCCGACGTCGCCGCGGGAGTCGTCGGCACCGACGCCGGGCAGTGCGACGACGAGGACGAGGCGGACGGCGGCGGGTTCCTCAACGCGGCGACCCTCACCGCTGCCGGGCAGGAGGACACCGACCGTGCCTGCGCCGAGCCGGTGGCCCCGTCGGTCGCCAAGACCGCTGGGAATCTCACCGACAACGACGACGGCACGTGGGACGTCAGCTACACGATCGACGTCACCAACGGCGACGCCGACCAGAGCGTGACCTACGACCTGCGTGACGAGCTCGGCTTCGCCGAGGGGATCGACATCCTCGCGGCCATGGTCGAGCGCGACGGCACCGGCTACCCCGGCTGGGACGGCGTGACGCAGACCGAGATCGCCACGGGGGTGGAGCTCCCCGCAGGCACCACCCACACCTACTCCGTCGTCGTCAGGGTCGACCTCTCCGAGGTGACCGGGTCCGCCGGGGACGGTGTGCGGGAGTGCGGCGAGGAGGCCGAGGCCGGGAACGGTCTGTTCAACCGGGCGGTCATCACGTCAGGCGGCGACGAGTACGACGACGACGCCTGCCTCCCGGTCCCGGACCTCAGCTGGACGCTCAGCAAGAGCTCGGACCCCGTGTCCGGCAGCCTCGTGCGACCGGGTGACCGGATCGACTACACGGTCACCGCGACGCCGACCGGTGACGCGGCGCCCACGCACCTCGTCGTGCGGGACGACGTCTCCCGCGTGCTCGACCACGCCCGCGGCACCGGGACCATCGAGGTCAGCACCGGCACCTTCGAGTGGGACGGCGACGTCCTCGTCTGGCACATCCCCGAGCTCGCCGGGCCCGCGACCCTCACCTACTCGGTGGTCGTGGACGACGGCGCCTGGGGCGTGACCCTGCGCAACGTCGTCACCGGAGAGGGGCCACCGCCCCCGACCTGTGTCGACGACTGCACGACGTCGCACACGACGCCGCCCGTCGCGCAGCTGCCCGACGACGATCTGCCACGGACGGGGTCGGAGCTCCTCGGTGCAGCCCTGCTGGCCGTCGTGCTGTCCCTCGGCGGGGCCGCCCTCATCAGGCGTCGAGAGGAGGCCTGACCAGAGCCGGTGCCGGCTGGCGGCGGTCCCCCCGCTGAGGCCAGTCGGCACCACCCTCGCCCCGCGTCCCCGCCGGCACCGCCCGGTCGGTGGGGACGCGGGCGGCCGACCGTCGGACGCGCGGTGCAGTGATCGGTGCCGCGACTGCGTCCACGTGACGGCGGCCGGCGAACGGGGTCGTCCTTGACGGCCCCGTTCGTGCTGTCCGGGGGCCGCCTCGGTGAGTGCGGCAGCGAGCCGCTTCACGGATCCGGCCGCACCCGACGACGGACGAGCCGGTCACAGGTGAGCCGCGGACGAGGCCGCCCTTGACGGCCGGGCTCCCGGTAACGGCGCCGTCGTGGCGTCGAGCGGCTTGACCCTCCGAAAGTCGGGGGTGAGCCGGGGGTGATGTCCTTCGAAAGGAGGGGTCACCCTCGCTCGTTCGCAGGATCCTGCGGAAGCCGGGTGAGGCACGTGTCCCGCGGTTCCGCGGCACGCACGAAACGCTCACCCCGGCCGGCCCGCGGTGGAGGGCCGGCTAGCCCGAGTGGCGCGCCGCGGTCATCTCGTGGTCACTCGTCGATGATCTCCGTGCCACCTGCCCGGACTGGTGTGCTCCAGGGACATCGATCCGGGGAGTGATTTCTCATGAGGCACAGGGCTTCGAGCGGCGGCCGGCGCACCGCGCGCTTCGGTCTGGCGGCCCTGGTGAGCTTGGCACTCGTCAGCGGCACCAGCTCGGGCGCCGGCGGGTGGGCCGCCGACGGCCCTGGTGGCGTTCCGGACGTCACCACCACCGCGTCGTCCGCCACCGCCGTGAGCGACGAAGAGGCCGGCGAGAGCGCCGCGGACGCTCCTGCGCCCACCGCGCCAGCCGGGGTGGCCGCGCCGGGGGAGGCACTCGCGGAGACACCGGCGCCCGCCCCCACGGACGAGCCCGCCGTCGAGACCGCCACCTCCTCCGCCACGGATGACGAGCCGGCCGCCGGTTCCGCACCGGCCGTCGCCGTGGTGGGTGAGCCCACCGTCGCCGCCCCCCTGTCCGAGCCCGCCGGCTACTGCAACCCGCAGCCGGGCAGCCTCCTCGGCTACGAGCACCAGCAGGCCAACGGCAGCTGGACCAAGGGCAACCTGGGCACCGGCTACTCCGAGGGCGACTGGATCCCGCAGCGGGCTCGGCTGAGCCTCAGCGCCGGCCGCAACGAGGTCGTCATGTCCTACGCCATGAACGACGGTCCGATCTACGGCTACGACGGTCTCCGCGCCGTCGGCGTCACGAACGGCACCGACGTGCTCGGGGCGGACGCCATCATCGTGCAGGAGACGGTGAGCGGGCCCGTGAGCGCCCGGACCGTCACCGTGACTATGCGCTTCGAGCTGCCGACGGCGGGCGACTACCACCTCCTGTGGGACGTCCACGTCGCCAGCGCTCTGGACTGGGGAGCCGGGCACGGCGCCGGCTCCTACAGCGGCTCGTCGCTCCACGCCCGCATCGTGCAGCTCAACTGCGCGAAGCTCGGCAACAACACCCTGCCGGCCCCGTTCAAGGACATCGCGTACGGCACGCTCACGGTCGACAAGGTCACCGACCCCGGCGGCTCGCTGGACGAGTTCACCTTCACGCTCAGCGGACCTGGCTACGAGGGCGAGGACGCGGTCGTCCTCACCCTGTCCGACGCGGCCTCCCCGTGGACGAACCAGCTGCCGACGGAGACCTTCACGATCAGCGAGGTCGACCTGCCGCCCGGGTGGGAGCTCACCGACCTGGCCTGCACCGGGGGAGTGACGGCGACCTACTCGGGCACGTCGGCAACCTTCACCGTCGTCGACGAGGCGGACGTCGTGTGCACCTTCACCAACACGATGGACCTGGACGAGCTGGTCGTGACGACGACGGCGACGGCCTCCTTCGCCCGCGCGTACGACTGGGAGGTGGCCAAGGCCGTTCAGGGGGAGGACCGGGTCGACGCGGCGGCCGACCAGGACGAGGCCCGCTTCGGCTACGAGGTGGTCGCCACCCCCACGGCCACCGACTCGGCGTTCGCCATCGGTGGCACGATCACCGTCGCGAACCCCAACGACGTCCCGTTCACCGACGTCGACGTCGCCGACTTGGTCCCCGGCGCGACGTGCACCGTCACGGACGGCACCGGGCGCACCGTCCCGGCGCAGGGCTCCATCGAGCTGGACTACGCCTGCGCGCTGCCCGACACCACACCGGCCGACAGCACCGTCTCGATGACGGCCACGGCCACGTGGGACGCCGGCTCGCACCCCGGCACGGGCGGGACCGCAACGGGGACCGCGGCGGTCGACTTCGGTGCGGTGGCGCCGGCGACCACCGACCGGAGCGTCGCGCTGAGCGACAGCCACCACGAGCTGCCCGGTGCCCCGGTCCTGCTCGACGCCGAGGACGGCGCGCGGACCTTCGCCTACGACCTCGCCTGGCCCGTCACCGCGGGCTGTGTCGAGTACACGAACACGGCCCGGCTGACCAACGACGAGAACGTCGACGTGTCCGCCGCCGCGACCGTCACCGTGTGCGCCCAGACCCTCACGCTCGTCAAGGAGGTGGCCGGCGGCACGGAGAACCCGGCCCGGTGGACGCTCAGCGCGACCGCCGACGGCCCGAGCGGCATCACCGGCACCGGCCGCGCGACCGGCCGGGTGGACGCCGGAGCGCCCTACGCACTGCAGGAGAGCGACGGCCCTGCCGAGTACGTCCAGGACGGTCCCTGGCGGTGCGAGCTCGCCGACGGCCTTCCCCTGCCTCTCGCGGCCGACGGCGCGGTCGTCGTCCCCGGGGGCGGTGACGTGACGTGCACGGTCACCAACGCCACCGCGACCGTGACGCTCCTCAAGCACGTCGTCGGCGACACGGTTCTCGTCCCCGCGGACTGGGAGCTCACCGCGACCCCGGTCGACGGCCCCACCGGCCTGGACGCCCGGACCGTCCCGGGCTCCCAGGGCATCTCCGAGGGCAACTCCTTCCACGTCCGCCCGGAGCAGCGCTACACCCTCAGCGAGACGGCGGTCGCCGGGAACCCGCTCGCCTACCGGCACCTGGCCGTCCAGGAGTACGTCGGCGCCACCCCCGAGAACCCGGACCACGACGCCGCCGCCGACTGGGTCGACGTCGACCCCTCGGCAGTCACGCTCGGGACTGGCGACCGCGCGGTCTACCGCTTCGTCAACGCCCCGGTGGCCGCCCTCGCCCTGCCCCTCACCGGCGGGACCGGCCCCGCCGGCTACCTCGGCGTGGGTGCGCTCTGGCTGGCGCTCGCCGTCGGTGCCGGAGCCGCGCACCACGTGCGCACCCGGCGCACCACCTGACCCCTTCCCTACAACCCGATCACCCCCCCCATCGGCCACACCGGTCGAGCACTGGAAACGGAGACAACGATGAACTCATCGACTGGACGGCTCGCCCGCTGGGCCGTCGCGGCGGCCGGAGCGCTGACGCTCGGCCTCCTCGGTGTGGCAGCACCGGCGACCGCCACCGGCGGTCCGAACCTCGAGACGGATGCGAGCGGCTCGATCACCGTGCACAAGTTCGCGGAGCCGGCGGCCCCCACGGGGCTGCCCCACGACGGCTCGCCGGTCGACACGACCGGGCTCACCGCACTCGAGGGCGTGACCTTCACGGTTCAGCGCGTGACGACGATCGACCTCGCGACGAACCTCGGCTGGGACGCCGCCGCCGGGCTCACTGCCGGCGACGTGCTCGACGCACCCGCGGACTACCCGCTGGACGCCGGGACGAACCTCGCCACCGACGCCGCGGGCACGGCCGCCTTCACCGGGCTGCCCATCGGGGTCTACCTCGTCGCCGAGACGGGCGTGGGCGACAACCCCGTCGCCGTCAAGGCGGAGCCGTTCCTCGTGTCGGTGCCACTGCCGACGGCCGACAACACCTGGCTCTACGACGTGCACGTGTACCCGAAGAACTCGGTCACCGGCATCGCCAAGGACGTCTCCGACGCCGAGGCCTACGGCCTGGGCGACATCGTCACCTGGAAGGTCTCGGTCGACGTGCCCGAGCTCGCGGCGGGCAAGACCTTCACCGAGTTCCGGATCGTCGACGACCTCGACCCCCGGCTCGAGCTCCGTGGCACGACCGTGCGGCTCGGGGACACAACTCTCACGGAGGACGTCGAGTACACCGTCACCGAGGACGGAAGCGCCGCGTCGGTCGTCCTCACCGCGGACGGACGCGACCTGCTCCTCGCCGAGGGACAGGGAGGGACCGTCACCGTCGAGCTCACCACGGCCGTCATCGAGATCGGTGACGGCATCATCACCAACGACGCCGAGGTCCACGTCAACGAGTTCACCGGCACGACGAACACCGTCGACACCCGCTGGGGTGGCCTGGAGATCGTCAAGGTCGGCAAGGCCGGCGACGTCACGTCCCACCTCCAGGGCGCCGAGTTCCAGGTCTTCCGCACGGCGGCGGCCGCCGAGGACGCATCCGGACCGGTGGCGGTGAACGGCGAAACCACCTTCACCACCGAGGAGGACGGCAGGATCCTCATCGAGGGGCTCAAGGCGGGCACCTACTGGATCGTCGAGACCAAGGCCCCCGTGGGGTACGTGGGCACGACCGACCCGATCGAGGTCACGGTCACCGCCGGGTCGCTCGCCGAGGCCGCCTCCTACGAGGTCCTCAACAGCCAGCGTGCCGCCTTCGACCTACCGCTCACCGGTGCGGCCGGCACCGTGCTGTTCTCGATGGCCGGCCTCGGCCTCATCGCCGTCGCTATCGGTGCCGCGATGCGGCACCGCAGCCGCACGCCGCTGGCCGCCTGACCCCGCAAGACCGCTGGGTGGGTACATGCCCCCCGCGTACCCACCCAGCACCCAGGAGGAGGAAGACCAGATGGCCGTCCTCACTGCAGCACGGGCCGCTCCGCCCAGCAGGCGCCGTCGGCGGTGGAAGGTCCCGGCGGTCCCCCTGGGGATCGCCCTGGTCTTCCTCCTCGGCGTGCTCGTCCTCGGCTACCCGTCGGCCTCGAGCTGGCTCGCCCACTACCGACAGTCCCAGCAGATCCTCGGGTACACGCACGTCGTCGACACCGTCGGTCCGGAGGGCCGAGCCGAGGTCCTCGCCGCGGCCCACCGGTACAACGAGAGCCTCACCGGTGGTGCCGTCGTCGACTCATACGCCCGGCTGCCGGTGGCCGCCCCGGGGGACACCGCCCTCGACTACGCCGACCTCCTGACGGCGGACGACCGGGGCCTGATGGCCCGGCTACGGATCCCGACCATCGACGTCGACCTCCCGGTCTTCCACGGCACCAGCGAGCGGGTGCTGCTCGAGGGGATCGGCCACCTCCAGGGCACGTCACTGCCCGTCGGCGGACCGAGCACGCACGCGGTGCTCACCGGCCACCGCGGCCTGGCCGAGGCGACCATGCTCACCCACCTCGACGAGGTCGCCGTCGGGGACGGCTTCACGCTCGAGACCTTCGGGGAGGTGCTCACTTACGAGGTCGTCGACGTCGCCGTCGTCGAGCCGCACGAGACCCAGACGCTGTACCCGGCGCCGGGGGCGGACCTCGTCACCCTCGTCACCTGCACGCCGATCGGTGTCAACAGCCACCGGATCCTCGTCACCGGCGAGCGCGTGACGCCGACTCCCGTCGAAGACCTCGCGGTCGCCGGCGAGCAGCCCGCAGGTGCGCCCTTCCCGTGGTGGGCGGCAGCGGTGGTGGTGACGGTGCTCGTCCTCGCCCGCTACGTCTGGCGCGCGGGACGGCGCGCGGCCGCCGGTCCGCCGCCGGTACAGGTGACGGGTCGGGACCCCGCACCGCCGGGCGTCCGCCCGGCGGCTGAGACGCGCCCCGCCGGATCGCCCGCCGGCGGGGTGTGAGGACGTGCCCGGCGTGGCCGCGCACCAGGTGCTCGTGATCGGCACCGGTGCTGGCCGGACCCGGACACGTCCAGCGGGCGGGGCCGTCCCCCGGCGGCTCCGCCCGCACCCTCGACCCGGTACGGTCGAGGGTGGTCCGGACGGCGCACCTGTGAGCCACCTCATGGACGCGATGGTGCCGCTGATGTCGTATGATGGAGCGCTGGACGAGCGTGCCTGCCCACATCCCTGCCTGGAACCGGGGGACGGGTGAGTCTCACGGCGCGCCACCGTCGTCGTCATCCCAGACGCCGACGGCCACAGCAGAGAAGAGTTAGCGGAGGACATGGCGAAGAAGGACGGCGTCATCGAGATCGAGGGCAGCGTTGTCGAAGCGCTGCCCAACGCGATGTTCAAGGTGGAGCTGAGCAACGGCCACAAGGTGCTCGCACACATCTCGGGCAAGATGCGTCAGAACTACATCCGGATCCTGCCGGAGGACCGGGTCGTCGTCGAGCTCAGCCCGTACGACCTCACCCGGGGTCGCATCGTCTACCGCTACAAGTAACCACCCGACCAGCGCCGTCGCGGCGCGTACACGCCCAGCGGCGGCGGAGGAATGCCATGAAGGTCAAGCCCAGCGTCAAGAAGATCTGCGACAACTGCAAGGTCATCCGTCGTCACGGTCGCGTGATGGTGATCTGCACGAACGTGCGGCACAAGCAGCGTCAGGGCTGACCTGACGCCGGCGGCAAGCCTGCCGCCAGACGTACCACCAGCACCCTGCGTGCAACCCCCGGTTCGGAGGCCGGGGCTCGTCCGACCCGGACGGGAGGGTGGTGCGGAGGACCTCCGAGCAGCAAGAGGAGAACAAGGTGGCACGACTCGTCGGCGTCGACCTCCCCCGCGAGAAGCGGCTTGAGGTTGCGCTCACCTACATCTACGGCGTCGGACGCACCAGCGCCAAGCAGGCGCTGGAGGCCACGGGCGTGAGCCCGGACCTGCGCGTCAAGGACATGACGGACGGCGACCTCGTCGCCCTGCGTGACTACATCGAGACCAACCTCAAGGTCGAGGGAGACCTGCGGCGCGAGGTCCAGGCGGACATCCGTCGCAAGGTCGAGATCGGGTCCTACCAGGGCCTGCGCCACCGCCGCGGGCTGCCCGTGCACGGTCAGCGCACCAAGACCAACGCACGTACCCGCAAGGGCCCCAAGCGCACGGTGGCCGGCAAGAAGAAGGCCCGTTAAGTAGTCCGGTCGCACGTCTCGGCGTCACCGCCGAGCGCACCGGTCCGACGACCAGGAGAGAAGCACGACATGCCCCCCAAGACCCGCACGGCCACCTCGGCCCGCAAGCCGCGCCGGAGCCAGCGCAAGAACGTCACCCACGGCCACGCCTACATCAAGAGCACCTTCAACAACACGATCGTCACCCTCACCGACCCCACCGGCGCCGTCATCGCCTGGGCGTCCTCGGGTCAGGTCGGGTTCAAGGGCTCGCGCAAGTCCACTCCGTTCGCGGCGCAGATGGCGGCCGAGGCCGCCGCCCGCCGCGCCCAGGAGCACGGCATGAAGAAGGTCGACGTGTTCGTCAAGGGTCCCGGCTCCGGCCGCGAGACCGCGATCCGCTCCCTCACGGCCGCCGGCCTCGAGGTCGGCTCGATCCAGGACGTCACGCCCCAGGCCCACAACGGCTGCCGCCCCCCGAAGCGCCGCCGCGTCTGACCCCCATCGTGCGCCGGCCTGCGGGCCGGCGCTCGGTGTCCCAGAGGTGCCCGGCACCTCGCCTCCCGCCGGTCGGACCGATGACCGGCGGGTGCCCTGCACGGCGTCATATAGCGGATGCCTGCTGAAAGGAACACATCGTGCTCATCGCACAGCGCCCCACCCTGACCGAAGAGGTCGTCTCCCCGCAGCGCTCGCGGTTCGTCATCGAGCCGCTGGAGCCGGGCTTCGGCTACACGCTCGGCAACTCCCTGCGTCGCACCCTCCTGTCCTCGATCCCCGGTGCCGCCGTCACGAGCATCCGGATCGACGGCGTCCTCCACGAGTTCTCCACCGTGCCGGGCGTCAAGGAGGATGTCACCGAGATCATCCTCAACATCAAGAACATCGTCGTCTCCTCGGAGCACGACGAGCCCGTCGTCATGTACCTGCGCAAGCAGGGCCCGGGCGTCGTCACCGCCGCTGACATCACCCCGCCCGCGGGCGTGGAGGTCCACAACCCCGACCTGCACCTGGCGACGATCAACGCCAAGGGCAAGCTCGAGGTCGAGCTCACCGTCGAGCGCGGGCGCGGCTACGTCTCCGCCGCGCAGAACAAGAGCTTCGACTCCGAGATCGGTCGCGTCCCGGTGGACTCGATCTACTCCCCGGTCCTCAAGGTGACCTACAAGGTCGAGGCCACCCGCGTGGAGCAGCGCACCGACTTCGACAAGCTCATCGTCGACGTCGAGACGAAGAACGCGATCACCCCGCGGGACGCCCTCGCCTCCGCCGGCAAGACCCTCGTCGAGCTCTTCGGCCTGGCCCGTGAGCTCAACGTCGAGGCCGAGGGCATCGAGATCGGTCCCTCGCCGACCGACGCGGCCCTGGCGGCCGACCTCGCCCTCCCGATCGAGGAGCTCGGGCTGCAGTCGCGCTCGTACAACTGCCTCAAGCGCGAGGGCATCCACGCCGTCGGCGAGCTCGTCGCGCGCAGCGAGGCCGACCTGCTCGACATCCGCAACTTCGGCGCGAAGTCGATCGGCGAGATCCGCGAGAAGCTGGCCGCGCTCGGCCTGAGCCTCAAGGACAGCCCGGTGGACTTCGACATCAACGCCGTCGAGGACTCGGCGTACGAGGGCGACGTCGAGTTCAGCGACGACGCGCGCGACTGACGCCACCAACGATTTACGACAGGAGAGATCATGCCCACTCCCGCTAAGGGTCCCCGTCTTGGTGGCAGCCCCGCCCACGAGCGTCACATGCTGGCGAACCTCGCCACCGCGCTGCTCGAGCACCGCGCCATCACGACGACGGAGCACCGCGCCAAGCGGCTGCGCCCCGTCGTCGAGAAGCTCATCACCCTCGGCAAGCGTGGCGACCTCCACGCCCGCCGCAAGGTGATGACCACCGTCAAGGACAAGAGCGTCGTCCACGAGCTGTTCACGGAGATCGCGCCGGCCATGGCCGAGCGTCAGGGTGGCTACACCCGGATCACCAAGACCGCTCCGCGCAAGGGCGACAACGCGCCCATGGCCGTCATCGAGCTCGTCATGGAGCCGGTGAGCCCCAAGCAGGCCACCGTCCGTGAGGCCGAGAAGGCCGTCGAGCGCGCCGCCAAGGAGGCGACCACGCCCGTCGTCGAGGAGCCGGAGACCACCGTCTCGGACGAGGCCGCCGACGCCGTCGAGGAGGCCAAGGCCGCCGAGACCACCGAGGCGCAGCAGGCAGCCGCCGAGTCCTCGGCCGAGGCCGCGACCGAGGACGCCACGGACGCGCAGCCCGGCGCGGCCGACACCGGTCACGCCAACCCCCGCGGCTGACCCGCCGACGGGCTCGGCACCCCGAGCCCGTCCCTCGGCGCACCGGCACGGAGAGCCCACGGTCACGAGGCCCGCAGCTTGCTGCGGGCCTCACGTGTGCTCTGCGGCGGCCGTCCGGTCTCGGAAAGGCACGCCCCGCTCCCGGCGCGGGCAGTACGCTGGTGCGACGGCCGCGTCGAGCAGCGGGGCGGTGAGATCGCGGCCGGGCTGCGTCCCGGCCGTCCGACGTGAGGGAGCCCGCGTGAAGCTGCGAAGCGACGACATCACCTGGCAGGAGATCGACGGCGAGCTCGTCATCCTCGACACCGCCCGGTCGGTGTACCTGACGACGAACGTCGCCGGAGCCCACCTGGCCAAGCTGCTCACCGAGGACCGCACGCTCGGCGACCTCGCGGACGCGCTGGTGGAGGAGTACGGGATCGACCGGGCGACGGCACAGGCCGACGCGGAGGCCTTCGTCGCGGACCTGCGCGAGAAGGACCTGCTGCGGTGACCACGTGCGGGGTGGCCCGGTGACCGACGGGGGCCCCGACCCGCTCGACCCGCTCGACCTCCGGATCGAGAGCCGCAACCAGCGGCGCTCCGCCGGGCGGCTCTGGCAGCTGCTCAGGCGGTCGACCCGCCTCGTGTGGGCCGCGGGCCGCCTTCTGTTCGTCGGCCTGCTCGTCGTCCAGGTCGTCGCGGCCCTCGTGCTGGCCGGCCAGGTCCTCGTCGTGGAGGCGTTCCTCACCGCGGTGCTCGACCTGGGCCCGGGCGAGGGAGTCCCGCAGGGGCTGGTGCTCGCCACCCTCGCGCTGGCCGGCCTCATGGCGGCGGCCGCGCTCCTGGACTCGGTGCGTGGCAGCATGAGCCGCTACCTCGGCGAGTCCGTGGCCCGGCGCACCTACCAGGACGTCCTCGACGCCGCGACGGGCGTCTCCCTGCGCTACTTCGAGTCGGCGGCGTTCTACGACCGGCTGCAACGCGTGGAGGGAAGCGCGACCACCAGGCCGTTCCAGGTCACCCAGGCCCTGCTGGGGATCGTCGGCGGGCTGACCGCGACGGTGGGCGTGGGCGCCGTCCTCGTCGGCATCCACCCGGCCCTGCTCCCGCTGCTCCTGCTCGGCGGGCTGCCGATGATCCTCACCAACCGTCGCGAGAGCCGACTGGAGTTCGGCTTCACCGTCGACCAGACCCCGCACCAGCGGCAGCGGTTCTACCTCGGCTACCTGCTCACGGCCCGGGACGAGGCCAAGGAGGTCCGCGCCTTCGACCTCGGCCCGCCGCTGCGGGCGCGCTTCGACACCCTCTACGGGCGCTACCTCGCCGACCTCGCCCGCCACCTCCGCCGACGGATGGCGCTGAGCACGGCCGGCAACCTCGGCGCCGCCGTCGTGCTCACGGGCACCCTGCTCGTCCTCGTCTGGCTCATCGGCGAGGGCTCCGTCTCGGTCGCCGAGGCGGGTGCGGCGATCGTCGCCATCCGCATGCTCCAGAGCCAGGTGCAGGCGCTCCTGCGCGGCATGCAGTCGATCTTCGAGGCCGGGCTCTTCCTCCAGGACGTCGACCAGTTCCTGGAGCTCGGCGCCGCGGCGCACGGTGAGGAGGCGGGTGCCCCCGCACCCGAGAGCTTCGCGGAGATCGTCGTCGACGACGTGCACTTCGGGTACCCGGGCAGCACGAGTGAGGCGCTGCGGGGAGTGGACGTGCGGATCCGTCGCGGACAGGTCGTCGCCCTCGTCGGGGAGAACGGGTCCGGCAAGACGACCCTGGCCAAGATCCTCGCCGGGCTCTACGACCCCACGTCCGGCGCGGTGCGGTGGGACGGGCGCGACACCCGCGAGTACTCCAGGGTGTCCGTCCGGGAGCGGGTCGCCGTCATCTTCCAGGACTTCGTCCGGTACGCCTTCACGGCCCGGGAGAACATCTCCGTCGGGCGCCACACCGTGGAGCCGGACGACGGCCGGGTGGCGGAGGCCGCCGGGCGCGCCGGTGCCGCCGGCTTCCTCGAGTCGCTGCCGAAGGGGTACGACACCATCCTGTCCCGCCTCTTCAAGGGGGGCCGGGACCTCTCGGGTGGTCAGTGGCAGCGGGTCGCCATCGCCCGCGCCTTCTACCGTGACGCCCAGCTCATGATCCTCGACGAGCCGACGGCCGCGCTGGACCCGCGCGCCGAGAGCGCCCTGTACGAGTCGTTGCGGGCCGTGCTGGCGGGCCGCACCGCGGTGTTCATCTCCCACCGCTTCTCCTCGGTGCGGTCCGCCGACGTCATCTACGTCCTCGACCAGGGACGCGTCGTCGAGGCCGGGTCGCACGAGGAGCTCATGGCGCGGGAGGGCAGGTACGCCGAGCTGTTCCGGCTGCAGGCGGCGGCGTACCTCGAGGACCCCGGAGTGGCTCAGCCGCGGTAGGCGAGCGCGTGGCGGTGGACCGCCGCCCAGATGGTCGGCGCGATGTCCTCGCGGAACGGCGGGCCCCACGGCACGTGCGCGACCATCACCGGAACGCTGCGGGCGAGCCACGAGAGGTGGGTGAGCACCTGGCCCAGCACCACCGGGTCCCGCCACCCCATGAGCCGCGGGAAGCTCATGAGCGCGAAGGCGGCCGTCTTCCGGTCGAGCAGCTCCAGCTCCATCCGACCGTCGCGGTTGGGACGGGGGATGACGACGGCGCCGAGGGGGACGGCCTCGGTCGCGGGGGAGGGGAGCCCGACGACCGTCCTGTCGTCCGCGCTCAGCCGCGTCCGGAAGGAGCCCGCGGCCAGGTCGGCGGTCACCGCCTCCGCACCGGGCCGCAGCCGGAGCTCCGTCGCCCCCAGCGGGACCCGTGGCTCCTCCCCGGTGGCGACGGGGACGACGTCGTCGCTGACCACACGCGCCCCCGAGGCGCACATGAGCGCGGCCAGCGTGCTCTTGCCCATCCCCGAGTGTCCGAGGAAGGCGACGGCGGTGCCGTCCCGCTCGACGGCGCTCGCGTGGAGGACGGCGCTGCCCCGCAGGTAGAGCTGCAGGGCCAGCAGGGTGCCCGTCGTCATGATCGCGCGCATGCCCGGGTCGGTGCCGTGCACGAGGTGGAGGGTGACGTCGGACAGGTCGGGGCTGATGACGAAGTCGCACACGCCGTGCACGCGGAGCAGCACCGACGAGTCCTCCCGGCGGACCGCCGTGTACCAGCGGTCCGGCTCCTCGCCGAAGTCGAGCAGCACCTGCCCGGCGGGGGTCTGCCGGTTCTCGGCGATCGGCTCGCCGTCGATGACCGTGAGGTGCACGCGCTCGCCGGGCGGCGCGGGGCGATCCTGGTGCAGGACGAAGTCGGCGGCGACCGTGAGGCCGTAGAGACGCTGCGGCGGCTCCCCGGTGGCGGTGGTGTCCGTCATCGTCGTCCCCTCGTCTCCAGCACCTTGAAGCTCTCGACGCCGTCGGGGTCCAGGACGACGCCGTCGAGCTCCACCCAGGCGTGCGCCTTGACCTCACCACCGATCTTCTGCACACCGATCCGCACCGCGTGGTCGCGTCGCCGCAGCACGTGCGCGCCGAGCAGTGCCCGCCGCAGGCAGGTGCCGTTGAAGGGGCGGTGCCGCAGGACCCGCCAGGTGATGTCCAGGTCTGCGCGCTCGCGGTCGGTCAGCCGGAGCCCTGAGACGTCGGTGACCTGGCCCGGCCGACCGTCCAGCACGAGCCGGACGCGGAGCAGGCGGGCCAGCCGCGGCACCGGCATGGTGCGCAGGCCGACCTCGACGACCCCGGCCAGTGCGACGGTGCGGGCGGCCCGCCACCACGCGGACGGAGGGCGGCGCAGGATCGCGCGGACGGTGCTGTGGACGCTCACGACCACGCCTCCGGCTCCGCCGGGATGCCGTGGGTGTGGGCCCAGGCCAGGTGGAGCAGGAAGTCGGCCCCGGGGTGGGGGTCCGCGACGAGCCAGGCGGCCCGGAGCTCGTCGGGGTCGACCCACTCGGGGTCGATCCCGAAACCGTCCCAGAGGCGGGCGAACTCGCGTTCCTCCGGGCCCCAGCGGGTGGAGTTGAACCAGGCCTTGGAGGTGCGGCTGAGCACACGGTCGGGGAGCACGTCGGGGAACAGCCGCCGGAACAGCGCCGTCCGGTTCCCCCAGCCCAGCGGCCCCGCCTCGCGGGCCAGCGCCTCGACGACACGGCCGTCGGCGAAGGGCGTGACGGGCCGGGAGCCGTACTCGGCGATCGCGGCCTCGACGTTGGCGATGAAGACCGTCATCGGTCGGGAGTACATCAGTGCCCTCGTCGCGGCGTCCCACCGGAGCGGCTCCACGCTCGCGGACACGGCGTCGTGCACGTACGCGGCGACGGCCGGTGGGCGCAGCCAGGACGGTGCACCGGAGCCGGCGTGGGTGCGGGCCGCGCGTCGTCGCGCGACACCCGGCTGCGCGGCCTGCAGCCCTCGACGGAGGTGGCGGCGCCGTGGCCGGCGCAGCGCGAGTGCGTCCCGCAGCGCACCCGTCCGCCGTCCGCTGAGCAGCATGTCGCCGCCCTCCCCCGTGACGATCGTCCCCGGGTCCAGGTCGCGGTAGATCGCGCCGTGCAGCTGGACGGCCTCCGGCCACACCGGTCCGTGGCGCCGCAGCGCTCCCGTGGCGGCGTCCGAGAGGAGGCGCTGCTCGTGCTGGAACTCCAGGACGACGCCGTGGCGGAGGCCAAGATGCTCGAGCACGAGCTCCTGCCACCAGGTCTCGTCCGCCTCCGGGGCGTGCGGGTGGCGGACCGTCACGGGCACGGGGAGCGGGAGCGCGTGCTGCCGCGCCAGCGTGACGGCGAGCGCCAGCAGGGCCGAGGAGTCACGGCCCCCGGAGAAGAGGACGTAGCAGGGGGGCGCGGCGAGCGCCTCCAGGAGGACCTCCTCGATCGCCTCGCGCGCGGTGAGGCCGGTCGCCGGGCCGGCGACGTCCGCGACGCCCGCGCCGTCCGACCGCGGTGTGGCGAGGAGGAGCTCCTCGCGGGAGAGCCGCTCGAAGGTGGCGTGGACAGTGGGTGTGCTCACTGGTGAGCGGCTCCTTGGGTGATCGTCCCCGGACAGAGCGCTGCGGGTCGGACGGCCCGGTGGACCCTCCGACCCGCAGTGCGTGGTCAGCGCGAGCCGACGGGCGGGTGGCCCGGGTTGCCCGGGTCACCCCAGATGTCGAACCAGTTGGAGTTGTCCTTCCTCGGGCCGTGCTTGGGGTTGCCGAGGGTCAGACCGTGGACGCTGCCGACCTCGGTCATCCGTGGCGCTTCGTACATGTGAGTCTCCTTCGTGCTCGGGGTGAGGAGCTGATGCCCTGAGTGGGCCCACCGCCAGTGGACGGAGGTCGTCATTGACGTGAGACCGAGCCTACGGACGCCCGTCCTCCACGGCGACGACTGTCGCCGGATAACGTGGATGATGCCCGGGTGACCAGCCCGGACGTGGGCGGCTCACCCGGCGGCTCACCCCTCCCGTGGCGAGCCCTCCGCCCGGTCGGCTCCGAACGACGGCGACCGTTCCCGTGCCTGCTCGTCGGCCCGCTCGCTAGGCTCGCGGGTATCCGCCGGTGGGGATGCGGCGACCGGGCGACGACGGGACGGCGATGAGCGACAGCACCACCCGCGACCGTGCGGTGTCCGAGCTCCTGGTGGCCGTGTGCCGCGGAGACGTGGTCGACGGAGCGGCGGTGTCCCCGGAGGCCGTCGTCCCCGCCGCCCGCCACCACCGGATCGCCCCGCTCACCCACGTCCGCCTGCGGGAGAGCGCACCGGAGGTCGCCGAGGCGCTCCGCACGGATCGAGACCTGGCCAAGTCCCTGCACATTCGCGCGGCGATGCTGCTGCGGCAGGTCGACGAGCTCCTCGCCGACGTCCGGTGGGTCGTCTTCAAGGGACCGGTGCTCGCCGAGCTCGCCCACCCCGTGCCCGGGCTGCGGCCCTACGGCGACCTCGACCTCCTCGTCGACCCCCAGGACCTCCGTGCCGTGAGCCGGACCCTCCTCGCGGCCGGGTGGGAGGTCGGTGACTACGAGGACATGCTGCGCAACCCCGAGACCCCGGGAGAGATGCACTGGTTCACTCCCGCGGGCATCCAGGTCGACCTCCACTGGTCGATGATCAACATGCGGTCCCGCCGCGGCGAGTTCGACATCTCGACCGCCGGGATCCTCGGGCGCCGCAGACGGGTCCGGATCGGGCTCGGTGAGGCGTGGACGATGGACGAGGCGGACACGCTCGTGCACGTCGCCCTGCACGCGGCGCTCGCGGGGGCGAACAGGCTGTGCTGGATGCTCGACGTCGACCAGCTCTGCCGCCAGGTCGGTGACTGGGGCGCCGTCTGCCGTCGTGCGGCGGAGTGGGGTGCGCAGGCGCACGTGGCCCTGGCGCTGCGCCGGGCCGGTGCCACCCTGGGAACGCCCGTCCCCGCTCGGGTGTACCGGGCACTGGGGGCGTCGCTCCCGCTGCGCGCCCTTCTCGACTGCGTCGACCGTCTCTCACCGGTGGCCCGCCAGCGCCGGGACGCGTCGGTGTCCCGGCTCGTCGCCCGGGCGGTCCGCCCGGGCGCCGGGCGGACCGTCGCGCAGGTGGCGCAGAACGCCGCCAGGGGGGTGGTGGACCGGGTGCGGCCCGCCCGGGCCGCCGGACCGGCACGTGTGCAGGCGGGAGAGGCTGCGCTGGAGGACTTCCTGCTGGCCGTGGAGGCAAGTGCGCGGGCGAGCGCCTCTCCCGTCCGCTGAGGAGCCCAGCCTCCCGGGGGCGGGCCTCGGTGCCCACCGTCGTCACCCGCGCCGGTGGCGTGGGAAGGTAAACGGGTGAGCTCTGTGACGGTGGTTCTCGTCCACGGCATCCGCGCCTCCCGCACGATGTGGCTGCGCCAGCTCGCGGCGCTGGAGGAGGCCGGTGTCCCCGCCCTCGCGCCGGACCTGCCCGGGCACGGTGAGCGCGCCGGCGAGGACTTCACCATGGACGGCGCCCTGGCGACGGTCGAGGAGGCCGCCCGGTCGGCCGGCGGGGACGTCGTCGTCGTCGGCCTGTCGCTCGGTGGGTACCTCGCCCTGCACTGGGCGGCGCGGACCGAGCAGCGGGTGGTCGGGGTGCTGGCCGCCGGCTGCTCCACCCGACCACGGGGGGTCGGGCTCGCGGGCTACCGGCGGGTGGCCGCGCTCATCGCGCGGCTGCCCGACGGCGGGCGGTGGCTCAACGACACCATGGCGCGCCTCGCGCTGCCCGCGGCGGCGGTCGAGGACCTCGGCGCGGGCGGCATGGAGCTGGGCGCGATGGACGCCGCGCTCGCCGCCATGGCGGGCATCGACCCGGTCGCCGACCTCCGGGCGGTCGGCGACGTGCCCGTCCGGCTCGTCAACGGCCGCTGGGACCACTTCCGCCTCGAGGAGCGCCGGTTCCTCGCCGCCTGCCGGAACGGGCGGCTCCACGTGGTGCCCGGCGCCCACCACCTCGTCTCGCTGGTCCGCCCCGCCGAGTTCAACGAGATCCTGCTCGACCTCGTCGCGGAGACGAGCCGCGGGAGCGTCACTGACCGGCGTGCCGACTGGGACTGATCCCGCCGAGCTCCCACGCCCTCACCCCGCCGACGATCCCCGCGCTGTTCGGGACGATGACGACCTCGTCACCCAGCCGGTCGAGGGTCGGTGCGGTGATCCGCCGGGAGTTCCCGCCTCCGAGGTAGAGCCGGTCCCAGAGGAAGACCGGACGCAGGGAGTCCACCACCTGCCGCACCCGGCGCGACCACATCGCATCGCCGAGGCGCAGCCGCTCGTGCTCGCCGATGTACTCGTCGTAGGTCAGTCCCCAGCGGGCCGGGCCCCGGGACAGCTCGAGGTGCGGGGCGAGCCGGCTCCCGTCGAACAGCGCGTTGCCGAGCCCGGTCCCCAGGGTGACGACGAGCTCCAGGCCCGCGCCGGCGATGACGCCGGCGCCGTGCACCTCCGCGTCGTTGAGCAGCAGCACCGGCATCCCCAGCGTCCCGGTGAGGGCCTCCTGGAAGTCCAGGCCGGTCCACGCGTCGACGAGCTCGGGCAGCGCCCTCGTGCGGGGACCTGCCCGGGTGACGTAGTGGGGCGTGCTCACCACGACCCCGTGGCGGATCATCCCGGGCATGCCGACGGTCGCGCGGTCCGCGGCGGGCAGCTGCTCGGCGAGGGCGCGGATCGTGTCGAGGAGCCGCTGCGGCGGCAGCGGGTACGGCGTAACGGCACGCACCGGGTGGGCGCGCATCGTGCCCGCGGCGTCGAGCACCGACGCCTTGATGCCGCCGCCGCCGCAGTCGACGGCGAGGGTGGCCGGCTCCGGCAGCTCCGGGCTCACTGTGTCCACCCGCGCGACGGTACTAGCCTCCGAGGAGTGAGCGCAGCGACAGGCGACGTCCGCCGGCCCGCCGACGACCTCGTGCGGGTGCGGCTGGACCTGCGCTACGACGGCACCGGCTTCGCCGGGTGGGCGAGCCAGCCCGGTCTGCGCACGGTCCAGGGGACGCTCGAGGCGGCCCTGGCGACCGTCCTGCGCCTGCCCGGCGCCGCGCGGCTGACGGTCGCCGGCCGGACCGACGCCGGCGTCCACGCGCGCGGTCAGGTCGCGCACGTCGACGTGCCCCGGGCCGCCTGGGACGCGGTCCCCGGCCGCAGCGACCGCTCACCCGGTGAGGCGCTCGTGTCGCGGCTCGCCGGCGTGCTCGGCCGGGACGCGCGGCCCCGGGGCGCCGGGGACGTCGTCGTCGTGCGGGCGGGCCTCGCGCCGCCGGGCTTCGACGCGCGCTTCTCGGCGGTCTGGCGCCGGTACGTCTACCGGGTGGCCGACACGGCGGCGGCCCGCGACCCGCTGCGCCGGCACGACGTCCTGTGGCACGGGCGCCCGCTCGACGTCGGCGCCATGGACGTCGCCGCCGGGCTCCTGGTCGGCGAGCAGGACTTCGCCGCGTACTGCAAGCCACGCGAGGGGGCGACGACGATCCGCACCCTCCAGGCGATGCGCTGGGAGCGGGAGGGCGACGACGGGCTGGTGGTCGCCACGGTGCGCGCCGACGCCTTCTGTCACTCGATGGTCCGGGCGCTCGTCGGGGCGGGCCTCGCCGTCGGGGAGGGACGCCGCCCGCTCGACTGGCCCGCTGCGGTGCTCGCGGCCCGACGGCGCGACCCCGCGGTCACCGTCGCCCCCGCCCACGGGCTCACCCTGGAGGAGGTCGGCTACCCGCCGGAGGAGGCGCTCGCCGCCAGGGCCGCCGAGGCACGCGCCGTGCGCACGCTGCCCTGAGGCCGGCCGGGCTCACCGTGCGACGCCGCCGGAGCGGTGGCAGCCTGGAACGCATGACCGAGCCAGCAGAGGACACCCCGGCAACCAGCCCCGACCCGCAGTGGCCGGGAGAGGGCGACCACAACCAGCTCCCCAAGGAGGACACCCTCGAGCAGCGCGGTGTCGATGACCTCGTGGAGGAGGGGTACTCCCCGCCGGAGCGCGACCCGCTGCGTGGCCAGAACCTCACCGAGGCCGAGCTCATCGAGGGCGACACGATCGACGAGCGGGTCGACGCGGAGCAGCCGGAGGTCTGGGAGGAGCCGCAGGAACCGGACGCCAGCCGGGAGCCCGACCGGGCGGGACGGATCGAGGCCGTGACGGAGGATGCCGCCGGTCCGTCGGGCGAGCGCGAGCAGGACGTCTTGGCCCAGGACGTCGGCGTGGCCGGCGGTGCGGCGAGCGCCGAGGAGGCCGCCGTGCGGGTCCGCGACGAGGACGAGGCGATCGGCCTCACCGACGAGGGCGGCACGCCCGGGTGACCGGGTGGCACGTCTCACTCGGGAGCGTTCGCCGCTCCTTTGACCCGGTACCGCTGCCAGCGGTACTCTAGGACGTCGTTGTGCATCCCTTTGCGCTCCCCGGTGCTTCCCACTCGCCGGAGCAGCGGCGCGGATGCGCGCAGCGAGCATCATCAGACCATGGGCGGCAACGCGCTTCACGCACGTCGCCCTCGAGAAGAGAAACGAAGGCTACGCCCGTGCGCACGTACACACCGAAGCCCGGCGACGTCGAGAAGAACTGGTACGTCATCGACGCTACCGACGTCGTCCTCGGCCGACTGGCGACCCACGTCGCCACCCTGCTCCGTGGGAAGCACAAGCCGAGCTTCGCTCCGCACGTCGACAACGGTGACTTCGTCATCGTCGTCAACGCCGCGAAGGTCGCCCTCACCGGCAGCAAGCTCAACGACAAGATCGCCTACAGCCACTCCGGGTACCCGGGCGGGCTCAAGGCGACGAGCTACGCCCAGCTGCTCGAGCGCTTCCCCGAGCGCGCCGTCGAGAAGGCCATCCGCGGCATGCTGCCCAAGACGACCCTCGGTCGGGAGCAGCTGAAGAAGCTCAAGGTCTACGCCGGCCCGGAGCACCCCCACGCCGCGCAGCAGCCGCAGGCCTTCGAGATCACCCAGGTTGCCCAGTAGTCCGTCGGGACCAGGCAGCATCTGAACAGGACACGAGGAGAACCGTGGCTGAGACCACTTCCGAGATCGAGCTGGACGACGAGAACGTCCCCAGCAGCTACACCACCGAGACCGACGCACCCGCCGCCGGTGCCGGTCAGAGCCTCACCGCCCCGGGCCAGGCGCTCGGTCGCCGCAAGGAAGCGGTCGCCCGCGTCCGTCTCGTCCCCGGGACGGGCCAGTGGACCATCAACGGTCGGACGCTCGAGGACTACTTCCCCAACAAGCTCCACCAGCAGCTGGTGAGCGCGCCCTTCGACCTGCTCGACATCGCGGGCCGCTTCGACGTCGTCGCCCGCATCCACGGCGGCGGCATCTCCGGCCAGGCCGGCGCCCTGCGCCTCGGTGTGGCGCGTGCCCTCAACGAGATCGACGCGGACTCCAACCGTCCCGCGCTCAAGAAGGCCGGGTTCCTCACCCGCGACGCCCGCGCCGTCGAGCGCAAGAAGGCGGGCCTCAAGAAGGCCCGCAAGGCCCCGCAGTACTCCAAGCGCTGATCGACCCGCGCTCGACCACGGCCCCGTCGGCACCAGCCGGCGGGGCCGTCGTCGTCGCGGCGCGGACAGCGCGCACTCCCGGCCGCGAACACCTGGCACCATAGGTGCGGCGCCCACCCGGCCCCCAGCACCGAGACGAAGGACCACCCATGCCCCGACTGTTCGGAACCGACGGCGTCCGCGGACTCGCCAACAGGGACATCTCCGCCGAGCTGGCGCTCGGGCTGGGAGCGGCCGCGGCACGCGTGCTGACCGCGACCGCGGCTCCCGAGGGGCGTCGCCCGCGCGCGGTCATCGGTCGGGACACCCGGATCTCCGGTGACTTCCTGGCCGCCGCGATCTCGGCCGGGCTGACCAGCGCGGGCGTCGACGTCGTCGAGGTCGGGGTGCTCCCGACGCCCGGTGTGGCCCACCTGACGGCGACGACGGACGTCGACCTCGGGGTCGTCATCTCGGCCTCCCACAACCCCATGCCCGACAACGGCATCAAGTTCTTCGCGCGCGGCGGGTTCAAGCTCGAGGACGCCATCGAGGACGCCATCGAGGAGAGCCTCGGCTCGTCGTGGGACCGTCCCACCGGTGACGGCGTGGGCCGCATCGAGGAGGACGCGCGTGCCGCGGACCGCACCTACATCGACCACCTCGTCGCGGCGACCGGCCGACCGCTCGAGGGCCTGCGGATCGCCATCGACTGCGCCAACGGCGCGGCGAGCGACATCGCGCCCCTCGCGCTGCGTGAGGCCGGTGCGGACGTCGTCGTCATCAACGCCTCGCCCGACGGCCGCAACATCAACGACGACTGCGGCTCCACCCACCCCGAGCAGCTGCAGGCCGTGACCGTGGCCTCCGGCGCCGCGCTGGGGGTGGCGTTCGACGGGGACGCCGACCGGTGCATCGCGGTCGACCACGACGGTGCGATCGTCGACGGGGACCAGGTCATGGGGGTGCTCGCGACCGCCTTCAAGGAGCGGGGGCACCTCGCCGACGACACGCTGGTCGTCACCGTGATGAGCAACCTCGGGCTGCTGCTCGCCATGCGCGACGCCGGCATCAGGACGGTCCAGACCGCCGTGGGGGACCGGTACGTCCTCGAGGCCATGCGGGCCGGTGGCTACGCCCTGGGCGGCGAGCAGTCCGGTCACATCATCGCCTCCGAGCACGCCACGACCGGTGACGGGCTGCTCACCGCGCTGCTCCTCGCCGCGCGCGTCGTGGAGACCGGGCGCTCCCTCGCCGACCTCGCCGCCTTCGTCACCCGCCTGCCCCAGGTGCTGGTCAACGTCCCGGACGTCGACAGGAGCCGGGCGGGCACCGACGAGGGCGTGCAGGCCGCCGTCGCCGCGGCCGAGCAGCGCCTCGGCGAGACCGGCCGGGTGCTGCTACGCCCGTCGGGCACCGAGCCGCTCGTGCGGGTGATGGTCGAGGCCGCCACCCAGGCGGACGCCGACACCGTCGCCAACGAGCTCGCGGACGTGGTCCGCGCTCGCCTCGGGCTGGGCTGAGCGTCCTCGCTCAGGGATTTCCCCGATGACACCGACGCCCTCGGCGCGCTTCAATGAACCGGTGACGCAAATGAGCCCCTCATGACGGAGGTCATGGCGGCCGTCGAGGCGTGGGTGCTCGGCATGGCCGACTCGCCGTGGCTGCTGGTCGCGGTCCTGGCCCTGGCGGCCATCGACGGGTTCTTCCCGCCGGTGCCGAGCGAGTCGGTCGTCATCGCCGTGGCCGTCCTGGCGATGACCGGGGACGGCCCCAACCTCTGGCTGCTCATCCTCGTCGCGGCGGCGGGTGCCTTCACGGGTGACGTCATCGCCTACACGATCGGCACCAAGGTCCCCATCGACCGGTTGCGCATCCTCCAGGGCAGACGCGGGCGCGCCAGCGTCGCCTGGGCCGGCCGCGCCCTGGCCAGCCGCGGGACCGTGTTCATCCTCTCCGCCCGCTTCATCCCCATCGGCCGCGTCGCGGTCAACATGACGGCCGGGGCGGTGGGCTACCCCCGCCCGCGCTTCCTCCTCGTCGCCGGGATCGCGGCCGTGACGTGGGGCGTCTACTCCACGCTCCTCGGCGTGGGGGCCGGCGTGTTCCTCCACGACCACCCGCTCGTCGCCATCGCGGTCGGGATGACGGGCGGGGTGCTGCTCGGCTTCGTCGTCGACTCGGTCCTGCGCCGCTTCCACGGCCGGCTCGGTCGGCTGGACCACGGCCTGGAGGAGCTCGAGCAGCTCGCGAGCGACAACGACCCCGCGAGCGCCACGGCCGACGGCGTGCCGCGCGACGGCGAGGAGCGCAGCGGGTGCGACGAGCGGACGTCCACGTCCGGCTGAGGCGCCGTCAGATCTTGCGCAGGCGCATCCGGTGCATCCGGTGGTCACCCGACTTGGTGAGGACGAGTGACGCGCGGCCGCGCGTCGGCAGGATGTTCTCCTCGAGGTTCGGCTCGTTGATCGAGCTCCAGATCCCCGTGGCCGTCGCGACCGCCTCGTCGTCGCTCAGCGCCGCGTAGCGGTGGAAGTAGGAGCGCGGGTCGGAGAAGGCGGTCTGCCGCAGGGACAGGAACCGGTCGACGTACCAGCGGCGCACGTCGGTGGTACGGGCGTCGACGTAGATCGAGAAGTCGAAGAAGTCGCTCACCGCCAGGCTCGGTGAGCCGTCCGCCGTCGTCCGGGCCGGCTGCAGGACGTTGAGCCCCTCGACGATGAGGACGTCGGGACGCCGCACCGCGATCTGCCGGCCGGGCACGATGTCGTACGTGAGGTGGTCGTAGACGGGGGCGGTGACCTCGGGCAGGCCGGACTTGACCGCGCTGAGGAAGCGGAGCAGCGCGCGCTGGTCGTAGGACTCGGGGAAGCCCTTGCGTGACATGAGCCCTCGTCGCTCGAGCTCGGCGTTGGGGTGGAGGAAGCCGTCCGTGGTCACGAGCTCCACCCGCGGGGTCCCCGACCAGCGGCGCAGCATCTCGCGGAGCAGCCGGGACGTCGTCGACTTGCCCACCGCGACCGAGCCGGCGACACCGATGACGAAGGGGGTGCGGCCCATCCGCTCCCCGAGGAACGTCGACGTCACCGAGCCCAGCCGCCGCGAGGAGGCGACGTAGAGCGACAGGAGCCGCGACAGTGGCCGGTAGACGGTGTCGACCTCGGTGAGGTCGACGGGGTCACCCAGCCCGCGCAGGCGGTCGATGTCCGCCGCCGTGAGCGGCTGGGGCGTCGAGGAGGACAACCGGCTCCAGGCCTTGCGGTCGAACTCGAGGAACGGGGAGACCGCCGGCTGCGTTGCCGGCGGCGCTGGGTGCGGAGACGTCACGGCACCAGTGTGGACCACCGCCGGCCCTGTCTCGCGCACGAGCGCCGCGAGGCACGAGGCCGTGCGGCGCCCTCGCCGCGTGCACGGCCGCGGCGCCCGCGGCCACTACCCTGGTGACCCATGTGCGGAATCGTGGGTGCAGTCACCAACGGCGCGGCCGGAGCCGGGCCCGCCGACGCCGTCGTCGACGGCCTGGCCCGGCTCGAGTACCGGGGCTACGACTCCGCGGGCATCGCCGCGGTCTCGGGCGGCGACGTCGTCGTCCGCAAGCGTGCCGGCAAGCTCCGCGGGCTCCTCGACGAGCTGGAGCGCAACCCGCTGCCGGACGCGCGCGCCGCGATCGGGCACACGCGGTGGGCGACGCACGGTGGCCCGACCGACGAGAACGCCCACCCGCACCTCTCCGGGGACGGGCGCCTCGCTCTCATCCACAACGGCATCATCGAGAACTTCCACTCCCTGCGGAACGAGCTGGTCGCCGACGGCGCGACCTTCGCCTCGGAGACCGACACCGAGGTCGTCGCCCACCTGCTCGGCCGCGCCTACGGCGGCGACCTCACCGCCGCCATGCTCGAGGTCACCAAGCGGCTCGAGGGCGCCTTCACGCTCCTCGCCGTCCACGCGGAGCACCCGGGCACGATCGTCGCCGCCCGCCGCAACTCCCCGCTCGTCATCGGCCTCGGCGACGGCGCGAACTACCTCGGCTCCGACGTCGCCGCCTTCGTCGCCCAGACCAAGTCGGCGCTCGAGGTCGACCAGGACCAGGTCGTGACGATCACCGGGGACTCCGTCGCCGTCGTCGACGCCGACGGCCGGCCCGTCGAGAACCGGGCGTTCACGGTCGAGTGGGACGCGGAGGCCGCGGTCAAGGGCGGCTTCGACTCCTTCATGGACAAGGAGATCCACGACCAGCCGCAGGCCGTCGCCGACACGCTGCGCGGACGCACCGACGAGCTGGGGCGGCTGCAGCTCGACGAGCTGCGCATCGACGAGACGATCCTGCGGAGCATCGACAAGATCATCGTCGTCGCCTGCGGCACCGCCGCCTACGCCGGTCACGTCGCCAAGTACGCGATCGAGCACTGGTGCCGGATCCCGGTCGAGGTCGAGCTCGCCCACGAGTTCCGCTACCGCGACCCGGTCGTCAACGAGAAGACCCTCGTCGTCGCGATCTCCCAGTCCGGGGAGACGATGGACACGATCATGGCGGTCCGGCACGCCCGCGAGCAGGGTTCCAAGGTGCTCGCCGTCGTCAACACCCACGGCTCGACGATCGCCCGCGAGTCCGACGCGGTGCTCTACACCCACGCCGGCCCGGAGGTCGCGGTCGCCTCGACCAAGGCGTTCCTCGCCCAGATCACCGCGACCTACCTGCTCGGGCTCTACCTCGCCCAGCTGCGCGGCAACAAGTACATCGACGAGGTCGCCGACTACCTCGCCGAGCTCGGCAGGATCCCCGCGAAGGTCACCGAGGTGCTCGAGCGGCAGGACCACGTCCGCGACGTCGCCCGCTCGATGAAGGACACCACCTCGGTGCTCTTCCTCGGCCGCCACGTGGGCTTCCCCGTCGCCCTCGAGGGGGCGCTCAAGCTCAAGGAGCTCGCCTACATCCACGCCGAGGGCTTCGCCGCGGGCGAGCTCAAGCACGGGCCGATCGCGCTCATCGAGGACGGCCAGCCGGTCTTCGTCGTCGTGCCGACGCCCCGCCGGCCCACCCTGCACGCCAAGGTCATCTCCAACATCCAGGAGATCCGCGCCCGGGGCGCCCGCACCCTCGTCATCGCCGAGGACGGGGACACCGACGTGGAACCCTTCGCCGACGTCGTCTTCCGCTACCCGGAGACGCCCACCCTCATGACGCCGCTCGTGTCGGTGGTGCCGCTGCAGATCTTCGCCTGCGAGCTGGCCAAGGCCAAGGGCTACGACGTCGACCAGCCGCGCAACCTGGCCAAGTCCGTCACCGTGGAGTGACCCGGTGATCATCGGCGTGGGGATCGACGTCGTCGACGTCGCCCGCTTCATGCTCACCCTCGAGCGCACCCCCCGGCTGCGGGACAAGCTCTTCACCCCCGAGGAGCGCGAGCTGCCGCCGGCCTCCCTGGCCGCCCGGTTCGCGGCGAAGGAGGCGATCGCCAAGGCGCTGGGCGCGCCGGGCGGGATGTCCTGGCAGGACTGCACCGTGGAGCGGGTGCCCGGGGGAGCCCCCATCGTCCACGTGCGCGACTCGGTGGCGGCCCGGGCGGACGAGCTCGGGGTGCGCAGCTGGCACCTGTCGATCTCCCACGACGCGGGCATCGCCTCGGCCATGGTCGTCGCCGAGGGCTGACCGTCCTGTAGCGGGGCCGTGCTCGTGGCAAGAATGGTGCCATGATCCGTGCGTACGAGGCCGAGGCCGTCCGGGCCGCCGAGGCGCCGCTGCTCGCGGCCACGGCCCCCGACGAGCTGATGAAGCAGGCGGCCTTCGCCGTCGCGACCGCCGTGCTCGACGAGCTCCGCCGGCTGGGAGCGCGGCGCAGCGGCAGCACCGTCCTCCTGCTCGTCGGGGGTGGCAACAACGGGGGCGACGCGCTGTACGCCGGTGCGTACCTCGCGCGGCGCGGCCTCCAGGTGGCCGCGGCGCTGTGCACCGACCGGCCGCACGAGCGGGGCCTGGCCGCCGCCCGTTCCGCCGGGGTCCGCTGCCACGACGTCCTCGACGACGCCGGGCGCCCCCGCTGGGTCGTCCTCGGCGCGCTCGCCGACCGCGGCGGCGTGTGGGTCGACGGGCTCACCGGCATCGGCGCCACCGGTGGGCTGCGCCAACCGCTGGCCGACGTCGTCACCGGCCTGTGGGAGCGGCGCACCGCCATGCCGGACGAGCCGACCGTCGTCGCCGTCGACGTCCCGTCCGGGATCGGGGTCGACGACGGCACCCTCCCCGGCCCCGTCCTGCGCGCGGACGTCACCGTCACCATGGGTGCGGCGAAGCCCGGGCTGCTCGTGCGGCCCGCGGAGGCCTGCGTCGGGCGGCTCGTCGTCGTCGACATCGGGCTGACGGCCGGCCTCGGGACCCCGGCGGTCCGGCGGCTCACCGCTGCCGACGTCGCCGACCTGCGGCCCGCGCCGGGACCGGCCGACCACAAGTACACCCGCGGCGTCCTCGGGCTCCTCGCCGGCTCGACGACGTACCCGGGGGCCGCAGTCCTCGCCGCGGCCGGCGCCCTGCGCGCCGGTCTCGGCATGGTGCGCTACCTCGGCCCCGACACCGTGGCCCGGCTCGTCCACCAGCGCTTCCCGGAGGTCGTCGTCGGCAGCGGCCGGGTCCAGTCGTGGACGGTCGGCAGCGGTGTCGACCCGGACGACGCCGAGCGTGCCGATGACGTGCGCGGCGTCCTCACGCAGGCGCTCGCCGACGGCGTCCCCGCCGTGCTCGACGCCGGCGCCCTCGCCCTCGCCCCCGAGCGGCTCGCGCCGAACGTCGTCCTCACGCCGCACGCCGGTGAGCTCGCCCGGCTGCTCAGTGACCGCGGCGAGGAGACGGCGCGCGGCGACGTCGACGCCGAGCCGTTGCGCCTGGCCCGCCTCGCAGCAGGCCTCACCGGTGCCGTCGTGCTCCTCAAGGGCCCGACGACGGTCGTCGCGGCCCCCGGCGGGGCGACCTTCGCCCAGGCGGACGGCACGCCGTGGCTCGCCACCGCCGGGACCGGCGACGTGCTCGCCGGCGTCCTCGGCGCGCTGCTCGCCGGTCACGGGGAGGAGCTCACCACCGACGAGGACGCCGACGGTGCGCGTACCGCGGAGCTCGCCGCGGCGGCCGCGTACCTGCACGGCCGGGCAGGGCTGCGCGCGTCGGGCGGCGGACCGGTCACGGCACTGCAGGTCGCCGACGCGGTCAGCGCCGTCGTCGCCGAGCTCGGCGGGACGTGAGCGCTCGGCCGGACGTGCGCTGCCGGTGGTGGGGGCCTGCCCGACGGTGGTGGGAGACTGGGGCGCTGTGAGCTACTACCCGGCCCGGGCGGTCGTCGACCACGCCGCCATCCGCGCGAACGTCGAGCGGCTGCGCGCCGCCGCGGGCAGCGCCGAGGTCATGGCGGTGGTCAAGGCCGACGCCTACGGCCACGGCATCGTCCCGGTCTCGCGCAGCGCGCTCGCCGCCGGGGCGACCTGGCTCGGGGTGGCGCAGCTCGGCGAGGCCCTCGGCCTGCGGGCCGCCGGGATCGAGGCGCCGCTGCTCACCTGGATCTTCGGCCCCGGCGCGCCCCTGGCCGACGCCGTTGCCGCGGGCATCGACGTCTCGGCCGCCGCACCGTGGGCGCTCGCCGAGCTCGCGGCCGCGGCCGTCGCGGCCGGCCGGCCCGCCCGGGTGCACCTCAAGGTGGACACCGGCATGGCACGCGGAGGTGCCCGGCCCGAGGCCTGGGCGGAGCTCGTCGACCACGCCGCCCGCCTCGCCGCGGACGGCACCGTGGACGTCGTCGGTGTCTGGTCGCACCTCGCCCGCGGCGACGAGCCGGCCGAGCCGACCACGGCTCAGCAGCTCGACGTGTTCCGCGCGGCGCTCGCCGTCGTGTCCCGCGCCGGCCTGCACCCGGCCGTGCGCCACCTCGCGGCGTCGTCCGGCACCCTCTTCCACCCCGACACCCACTTCGACCTCGTCCGCCCCGGCATCGCGCTCTACGGGCTCTCACCCGCACCGGAGGTCTCCGGCGCCGTCGAGCTCGGGCTGCGGGCGGCGATGCGCCTCGAGGCCGACGTCATCCTCACCAAGGACGTGCCCGCCGGGACGCCGGTCGGCTACGGCCACACGCACACCACGGCGTCCGCCGGTCGCCTCGCGCTGCTGCCGCTGGGCTACGGCGACGGCATCCCCCGGCACGCCGGCAGCGGCGGCCCTGTCCAGCTCGGTGCGCACCGCGCCCACGTGGCAGGACGGGTGAGCATGGACCAGATCGTCCTCGACCTCGGCCCGGGCGGCACGGACGCGTCCGTCGGCGACGTCGCCGTCCTCTTCGGCGACGCCCGCGACGGCGTGCCGACCGCCCAGGACTGGGCCGACGCCGCCGGGACGATCAGCTATGAGATCGTCA
The DNA here is from genome assembly GCF_035607575.1 of Georgenia sp. H159. Lineage (NCBI taxonomy): Bacteria > Bacillati > Actinomycetota > Actinomycetes > Allobogoriellales > Allobogoriellaceae > Georgenia > Georgenia sp. H159. The sequence goes on from NZ_JAYDZY010000001.1 coordinate 421,932, forward strand.
CCCGCCTGGGCACCCGCGTCCCGCGCACCCACGTCTCGCAGGAGGTCACCCCATGAGCACCTGGCAGCTGCCCGACCCGGAGGCCACGCGTGAGCTCGGCCGCCGGTTGGCCGGGGTCCTGCGCGCCGGGGACCTCGTCGTCCTCACGGGGGACCTCGGAGCCGGGAAGACGACGCTGACGCAGGGCATCGGCGCCGGTCTGGGGGTGCGCGGCCAGGTCGCCTCGCCGACCTTCATCATCGCCCGGGCCCACCCCAGCCTGGGGGAGGGGCCCGACCTCGTCCACGTCGACGCCTACCGGCTGACCTCGCTCGCCGAGGTCGACGCCCTGGACCTCGACAGCTCCCTCGAGGACTCCGTCACCGTCGTCGAGTGGGGCGAGGGGATGGTCGAGGGTCTCGCCGAGGACCGGCTGGAGGTCACGGTCGCCCGCCCCCGCGGCGGCCTGGTGGCGCGGGACGAGGCCGACGACGCCGGGACACGCACCGTGACCATCGAGACGCACGGGGCGCGGTGGGACGGGGTCGACCTCCGCGCCGCCCTCGGGGAGCTCGTCCGGCCGGCCGACGACGCACGGGCCGACGGCGGGAGCGCGGGGTGAGCGCGGGGCTCGCGCTCCTGCTCGCGGTCGCGCTCACCCTGCCGGTGGCCACCCCGGTCGCCGACGCCACCGAGGCTCCCAGCCCCTCGCCCACCGCGGCGCCCGAGCCGCGCGCGCCCGAGGCCGTCGCCGCCTGGTTCGCCGAGCAGGGCCCGGAGGCGGCCGGTGACCTGGCCGAGCCGGAGGACCTCGCCGTCGGGGTGCCGCGGCAGGTCGGGACGTGGAGCGAGACCTACATCGCCGGGGAACAGCTCGACCAGCCGGCACAGCCCGTCGAGGAGTGGGTCGCGCCGGTCGTGGCTCGGTCCGCGGACCAGCCGGTGCCCCTGGGTGTGGTCCGGGCGGCCGCGGAGGACGGGTCCGAACCACAGCTGGTGGCGGTGACCGAGGACCTCGAGCTCGCCGCGGCACTCCACCGGTCGGCCGACGGCGTGACGTTCGTCTACGACGCGGACGTCGACGGCTGGTTCGGGCTGCTCGACGGTGAGGTGTGGCCCGTCACCGAGGGCGCCCGCACGGTCCTCCAGGGGGCGCTGTCCACCGCGGTCTTCCAGGAGTTCCTCGCTGCATGGCGCGGCCAGCCGGTCGCGACGGCCCCGCCCGTGCCCGAGGACGAGCGCGCCGGCGCGGTGTCCCCGCTCCTCCCGATCGGGATCATCGTCGTCCTCGGCGCCGCGGCCGCCTGGCTGCTGCTGCGCCAGTACCGGCAGGCGGACTCCCGCATCGCCGCCGACGTCCGTGCCGGAGTCGCGCCGCCCCACGAGGGGGCCGACGGCCCGGACGAGCTCGCCGAGCGCGGGTGACCGTGCCCGCGGCACCGCACTACCCTGGTCGGGTGCGAACCCTGTGCATCGACACCTCGGCCGGGAGCGCCGTCGCGCTCCACGACGACGACGGCGGGGTCCTCGCCCGGGCGCGGAGCGCCGACCACCGCGGTCACGCCGAGCGGCTCGCTGCGCTCATCACCGAGGTGCTCGAGACGGCCGGAGTCGGTGTCGCGGACCTCGACCGGGTGGCTGCCGGCACCGGTCCGGCGCCCTACACGGGGCTCCGTGTCGGGCTCGTCACCGCGCTCGCCCTCGGCCGGGCACGCGGGGTGCCCGTGCACGGCGTGAGCAGCCTCGACGCCCTGGCGCGCCAGGTGCTCGATCTCCACCCCGCCGCGACCGTGCTCGTCCTCGGCGACGCCCGCCGCAAGGAGGTGTACTCGGCGCGCTACCGGGCGCTGGGGGACGACGACGTCCAGCTCCTCGAGGGGCCCCGGGTCGGCCCCGCGTCCGACGTCGCGAGCGACCCCGTCGGTGCCGCCGTGGACCGGGGCCACGTCGTCGTCGCCGGGGCCGGAGCGGTGCTGTACGCCGACACGGTGCCGCCGACGCCGGGGGCCCCCGACGAGGTCGACGCCGCGGTGCTCGCGCGGATCGTGCGGGCCCGGCTCGCCCGCGCGGAGGCCGGCGAGGAGGTCTCGCTGAGCACCGAGCCGCTGTACCTGCGCCGCCCGGACATCTCCCCGGCAGCCGCGCGCAAACGCGCATCGTGACGCTGCGGCCGCTGCGGACGGAGGACCTCGACAGGGTGCTCGAGCTCGAGGTCGAACTCTTCGGGCGCGGGGCGTGGTCGCGGGAGGCCTACCTCGCCGAGCTGGCGCACCCCGGGCGGTACTACGTCGCCGCCGAACGGGCCGGTGTCGTCGTCGGCTACGCCGGGATCGCGCTCGCGGAGGACGCCGAGGTGATGACCGTCGGGGTGGCGGACGCCCACCGCGGGCAGGGTATCGGGACCGAGCTGCTCGCGGACCTGCTCGCCCGGGCCCGAGCCGCACGCGCCCGCCACGTGTTCCTCGAGGTCCGGGTGGGCAACGCCGCGGCGCAGCGCCTGTACGAGCGAGCCGGCTTCGTCCCCGTCGGGACGCGGCGCCGCTACTACGGCGACGAGGACGCCCTCGTCATGCGTCTCACGCTCCGCAGGGGACAGGGAGACCTCACCGCCGGGCCGTGAGCCGGACGGCGTCCGTCAGAGGACGACGGCGGCCGTCGCGAAGTCGAGCCGGCCGGCGCGGGGCCGGACGGCGCCCTCCGTCTCCGCCGGGGCGCGCCCGGCGTTGACGACGGCCATGGTGCGCCACCCGGACGTCGCGAAGAGCTCGGCGTCGATGCCTGCGGCGTCCATCCCGGTCATCGGCCCCACGTGCAGGCCGGCGCCGCGCAGGCCGAGGATGAAGTAGCCGAGCTGGATGAGCCCGTTCGTCCGGGCGAAGGAGTCGCGGAACTCGGGGTCGCCGTCCAGCTTCTCGCGGGCGCCGGCACGGTGCGGGGCCAGCACGTCGAGGTGCTCGTGGAACGCGGGGTCGTAGGCGGCGACGACGGTGAGCGGGGCCGCGAGCGTCTTGGCCCGGTTGCCCTCGCTCATGTGGGCCACGAGGCGCTCGCGGGCGTCGCCGGACCGGACGACGGCCAGCCGCAGCGGCTGCGCGTTCATCGCGGTCGGAGCCCAGCGGACCGCCTCGTACACCTCACGCACGACGGCGGCGTCGACCGGCTCGTCGACGAACGTGTGCGTGGTGTGGGCGTCGTGGAAGATCTCGCGGGGCAGCGCGGCGGCAGCGGGCAGGGCATCGGTCCTCATGCCGACGACAACCTCCGGGGTGGCCCGAACCATCCGGACCGGGCCGTGAGACCGGCCACAGGTGTCGCCACCGGCGGCGCACTACCCTGTGGGGGTGAGTGAACCACTGGTCCTGGGCATCGAGACGAGCTGCGACGAGACCGGCTTCGCGCTCGCCCGCGGGCGCGAGCTGCTCGCCGACGTCACCGCCTCCTCGATGGACGAGCACGCGCGCTTCGGCGGCATCGTCCCGGAGGTCGCCAGCCGCGCGCACCTCGAGGCCTTCGTCCCGACGCTGGACGCCGCCCTCGACGCCGCCGGCTGCCGGCTGGAGGAGATCGACGCCGTCGCCGTCACCGCGGGCCCCGGGCTCGTCGGCTCCCTGACGGTGGGGGTCGCCGCCGCCAAGTCCCTCGCGCTCGGGCTGGGCAAGCCGCTGTACGGGGTCAACCACGTCATCGGCCACATCGCGGTGGACGAGCTGGTCCACGGCCGGTTCCCCGAGCACTTCGTCGGGCTCGTCGTCTCCGGCGGCCACACGAGCCTCCTCGAGGTGCGCGACATCGCCACCGACGTCGTCGAGCTTGGGCAGACCCTCGACGACGCCGCGGGCGAGGCCTTCGACAAGGTCGGCCGGCTGCTCGGGCTGCCCTACCCGGGAGGACCGCACGTCGACCGGCTCGCCCAGCAGGGCGACCGCGCGGCCATCCGCTTCCCGCGTGGCCTGTCCAAGGGGAAGGACGCCGTCCGGCACCCCTACGACTTCTCCTTCTCGGGCCTGAAGACCGCCGTCGCCCGGTACGTCGAGGCAGTCGAGGACGCGGGGGAGGAGCTGGCGGCCGCCGACGTCGCCGCCTCCTTCTCCGAGGCCGTCGCCGACGTCCTGGTGAGCAAGACCCTCGCCGCCTGCCAGTACAAGGGCTGCGACACCGTCGTCATCGGCGGGGGCTTCTCCGCCAACTCCCGGCTGCGGGAGCTCGCCGCCGAGCGCGGGGAGCGCCACGGCATCGAGGTGCGCATCCCCCCGATCCGCTACTGCACCGACAACGGCGCGATGATCGCGGCGCTCGGTGCGGCGATGCTGCGCTCGGGCGTGGCGCCGTCGCCGGTGGAGTTCCCGGTCGACTCCGGCATGCCGCTGGCCACGGTGCGCGCCTAGCGGATCCCTCCCTCGGTCGTCCCTTCCAGTCAACGGAGGGCGCCGCAGGGGGCGACCCACGATCGAAAGGGGCGACCGACGCGCCGCTGGACTGCGGCGGACGCCGTCGTCACAGGGGGCGGCCGGCCTTCATCTCCGCGACCAGGGAGGCGACGACGGCGTCGAGGTCCCCGTCGTTGCGGCGCGCCACCCGCCGCTGCCGCTGATAGGAGGCGCCCCGGCGCATGATCGTGCGCACGCCGTCGAGCTCCTCGAGGCACCCGAGCCGGGCGGCCACCGGTTCCAGGACCGGTAGCAGCTCGGCGAGCGAGTCGGTGACGAGCTGCTCGTTGCCGGCGGCGTCGAGGATGACGATGGCGTCCATCCCGTAGCGCGCCGACCGCCACTTGTTCTCCTGGAGGAACCACGGAGGCATCCGCGGAAGCTCCCGCCCCTCGTCCAGCATCGTGGAGAAGTGCTCGACCAGGCAGTGCGTGAGCGCCGCCAGTGCCAGGACCTCGGTGAGGTTGGAGGCACCGTCGAACACCCGCATCTCCAGCGTCCCCAGGTGGGGCGCCGGGCGGATGTCCCACCGGACCTCGTTGAAGTGGTCGATGACCCCGGTGTGGAGCATGTCGCGGGTGTAGGCCTCCAGCTCCGCCCACTCCTCGAAGACCTGCGGCAGCCCGGCCGTGGGCAGCTGCTGGAAGAGCAGCGCACGGTTGGAGGCGTACCCCGTGTCGCGCCCGGACCAGAACGGGGAGGACGCCGCCAGGGACTGCAGGTGCGGGAGGTAGGAGAGCATGGCGCGCAGCAGCGGCAGCACTTTGCGCCGGTCCTCGACGCCGACGTGCACGTGGACGCCGTAGATGACCATCTGCCGGCCCCACCACTGGGTGCGCTCGATGAGCGTGGAGTAGCGCTCCTTGTTCGTCACCCGCTGGTAGTCGTAGCGGGCGAAGGGGTGGGTCCCGGCGCACATGAGCTCGACCCGGAGTGGCTCGATGACCCCACGCAGCTCCTCGATCGTCCGCTCGAGGTCCGCTCCCGCACCGCGGACGGTCGTCGCGACGTCGGAGACCACCTCGATCGTGTTGAGGAGCAGCTCCGGGTGGATGTTGGGGTGCGCGTCGGCGCCCGGTGGCCGGACGGCGTCGAGAACCGTCTGTGCCACCTGCCGGAGGTCACCGGAGTCGGCGTCGACGAGGGCGAGCTCCCACTCGATGCCGACGGTCGACCGCGCTGACGGCGCGAACGGGATCTCCATGGCGCCATCATGCCGTCCGGGGGCGGGGGTGACGACAGGAGGCTCAGAGCGGCTCGACGACGATGACGCTCTGCCGCCCCGCGAGCCTGGTGAGGATGATCGTCGCGCTGTTCGGTCCGGTGAGGGAGAGCTGGCGACGCAGCTGTCCCGGCTCGACGGCGGTCCCCCGCTTCTTGATCGTCACGGTGCCGACCTGCCGGTCGCGCAGGTAGCTGCGCAGCGGCTTGAGCCCGAACGGCAGGGTGTCGAGGACCCGGTAGGGGGTGAGGAACGGGGTCCGCTCCAGGCGGGGCCCGGTGAGGTAGGCGATCGACTCCGCGACGAGCCCGGCCCCCACCTGCTCCCCGGCAAGGGCGACGAGGCCCGCCCGGATGACTGCGCCGTCGGGCTCGTAGAGGTAGGTGTCGAGCGGTCGGACCCGGCCCATGCGGACCGGGGCGTCGGCGGAGGTGAGCTCCCGGTCGGTGAGGCGGTGCGTCCCGCCGTCGTGGGTGAGCGCCATGGCGCTGCGCCCGGGCCCCTCCGGCGCGAGCGGGCCGAACCACAGCCCGGCCTCGACGACGTCGCCCGCCACGCTCACCCACTGCGCGTGGGCGTCGGGCGGCAGCATGCCGTGGGGGATGCCCGGCCCCACCTTGAGCCCGAGTGCCGGGACCTGGCGGCGCAGGGCGAGCAGCTCGTCCAGGGAGGGGGAGTAGGCGCGCGGGTCGAACACGCGCCGCCCGCCCCGGGTGCGGCGCGCCGGGTCGGCGAAGATCGCGTCGAAGCCGGTGAGGTCGAGGTCGAGGGCGTCGCCGTGCTGGACGGTCGCCTCGGGGAAGTGGCGCAGGTTGACGGTCGCGACGGCGGCAGTGAGCTCGTCCCGCTCGACGGCGACGACGCTGAGACCCAGGGCCCCCATCGCCATCGCGTCGCCGCCGATGCCGCACCCGAGGTCGGCCACGCGCGTCGCGCCGGCGGCCGCGTACCGCGCGGCGTGGTGGGCGCCGACCGCGAGCCGTGTCGACTGCTCCAGCCCCTCCGGGGTGAAGATCATGCCGTCGGCGAACTCGAGGAACTTCCCGCGCGCCTTCGCGCGGAGCCGGGACTGGGTCATCGCGGCCGCGACCAGCTCGGCGTCCACGCCGCGCTCGCGCAGACCCGTCGCCAGCCGCAGGGCGGCGGACTCGTCGTAGGGGGGAAGCTGGCCGAGCAGGGCCCACCCCTCGGGGGAGAGCAGCTTGGTCAGCGCTGAGGCGTCCACCCGTCGATACTAGGTGCGGGCACCGGTGCGCACCCGCAGCTGCTGGCACTCGCCTTGACCGAGTGCTAACCGCGGGCATAGATTTGGGGCTGCTGCGGCCGCGAGGTCGCAGCGCCAGCACCCGGACCCACTGGCCGACCCCCGCGACGGCGGCCACGTGGCGAGGGTGCGATCTGACCTTGTCCGTTACCCACTCAGCGAAGGGGAGGTCCGCAGTGTCGGTCTCCATCAAGCCCCTCGAGGACCGCATCGTCGTGCAGACCCTCGAGGCCGAGCAGACCACGGCGTCTGGCCTCGTCATTCCTGACACCGCTCAGGAGAAGCCCCAGGAGGGCACCGTCGTCGCCACCGGCCCCGGCCGCGTGGACGACAACGGCAACCGCGTCCCGCTGGACGTCGCCGTCGGCGACGTCGTCATCTACAGCAAGTACGGCGGTACCGAGGTGAAGTACGCGGGCGAGGAGTACCTCATCCTCTCCGCGCGCGACGTCCTCGCCGTCGTCCAGAAGTGACGTTCGGCTAGCCGAACGACGAGAAGGGGCCCCGGTCGACGACCGGGGCCCCTTCTCGTGTGCGTCGTGACGCGCGTGCGCAGACACGGCGACGGGCCCCGGTCGACGACCGGGGCCCGTCGCTGCGCGCGTGGTGCGACGCGGTCAGCTCGCGCGACGCAGGGGGGTGGTGAGGATCTGCTGACGCTCGTCCTCGGACAGGCCGCCCCACACGCCGTAGGGCTCGCGCACCTTCAGGGCGTGCTCGCGGCACTGCTGGATGACGGGGCACTCGGCGCACACAGCCTTGGCGGCCTCGTCGCGTCGCCGCCGCGTGCCACCCCGCTCGCCCTCGGGGTGGAAGAAGAGGTTGGGGTCGGCCTCGCGGCACTTCCCCTCGTACTGCCACTCCCACAGGTCCATCACTGGGCCGGGAAGCCTTGAGAGCTCTGCCATGATCGCGCTCCTTCTGTCCGGGGTGCGACTGCTGTGCCGCGGGGCGAATGAGATGAACCTAGCAACCGATGCATGGGTTGTTCAAGCCCCTTGCGCAAGTGATTCGCAAATCGCGTCACGGGTGGGTGTCGACCGAGCCGGGAGCGATGCACCGCGCCGGGGTCCGGTGCCCGTCGGCGCGCCGGACGTGCCGTAGTGTCCGCACAGGTGCAGAATCGAGGCCGGACGACGAGGAGGACTGGTGGCTCGAGCGACCCCCGGCGCGGGCGGCGGGGACCCGCGGCTGGATGCGGCACCGCTCACCGTGGCCGCTGTCGCGCGGACCCTGGGCGTCGCCGCCTCGACCCTGCGGACCTGGGACCGTCGGTACGGCCTGGGACCGTCGGGCCACCAGGCCGGCAGCCACCGGCGGTACACCCCCGAGGACGTCGCCCGCCTGCAGACGATGCGGCGGCTGACCCTGCGCGGCGTCGCGCCGGTCGACGCGGCACGGATCGCCACGGAGTCGGGGAGCGGGGACGGCCGGCCCGGGGTCGAGGAGAGCCCCGGTGAGGAGAGCGACGACGAGTCCCTCGTGCTGGACCCGCTCACCCTCGCGGCGGCCGCCGTCGAGCCGGACCTCCGGCGCGTCCACCGCATGCTGCAGCGCGCCGCCCGGGAGGCCGGGATCGTCGCGGCATGGACGGACCTCGTCACGCCCGCCGTCGAGATGCTCGACCAGGGCCGGCAGCGGCTGGCGGAGCGACCCGGCAGCGACCCGTACGGCGTCATCCAGGTCGGTCTCATGCAGGCGATCCGCCAGCTCGTCGTCTCCGGCCCGGCCCCGGTCCGGATCCTCGCGCCCGCGCAGGACCGCGTGCGGGCCCACGTCATCGCCGGGGGGCTGGCCGAGCACGACGTCGGGGCGCTCGTCGTGAGCGCGGAGCAGGTGGTGCGGGAGGACGGCAGCCTCGGCTGGCTCCCTCCGGGTGAGACGGCCGTGCTCGCCGTCATCGGCAACCCGCCCGGTACCGAGGAGGTCGTCACCCGGGCCTCCGAACGGGGCGACGCGACCGTCTTCCTGCTGGGGGACGAGAGTCCCTCGATCTGGCTGAGGCACGTCCACCGGGTACGCACCGCCCAGGCGGCGGTCGCGGAGATCATCGCGACCGTACGTGAGTAGCCACACCTGTGACCCGCTCGCCCGCGCACGTAGGATCGAGGGGTGAGTGACTCCTCTTCGACCGATCCCTTCGGTCTCACCGGCCTGACCTACGACGACGTCCTGCTGCTCCCCGGGCCGACGGACGTCATCCCGTCCGAGGTGGACACCACGGCACGGCTGACCAAGGACATCACCCTGCGTGTGCCGCTGCTGTCGGCGGCGATGGACACCGTCACCGAGGCGCGCATGGCGATCGCCATGGCCCGCCAAGGCGGGATCGGCATCCTGCACCGCAACCTGTCCATCGAGGCGCAGGCCCAGCAGGTCCAGACGGTCAAGCGGTCCGAGTCGGGCATGATCACCGACCCGGTGACGGTCGCACCGGACGCGACGCTCGCCGACCTCGACGCGCTCTGCGCCCGCTACCGCGTCTCCGGCCTGCCGGTCGTCGACGAGCGGCGCGTGCTCCTGGGGATCATCACCAACCGGGACACCGCCTTCATCGACCCCGCCGAGTTCTCCTCCCGACTCGTCCGCGACGTCATGACCCCGATGCCCCTGGTGACCGGCCCGGTGGGCATCAGCCGCGACGACGCGGCCGGGCTGCTCGCCCGGCACAAGATCGAGAAGCTCCCGCTGGTCGACGACGACGGCGTCCTCCAGGGCCTCATCACGGTCAAGGACTTCGTCAAGTCCGAGCAGTACCCCCACGCCACCAAGGACGGTGAGGGCCGGCTCCGCGTGGGCGCGGCGATCGGCTTCTTCGGCGACGCGTGGGAGCGTGCCACCGCGCTCGTCGAGGCCGGTGTGGACGTCCTCGTGGCCGACACCGCCAACGGGCACGCACGGCTGCTGCTCGAGATGGTCACCCGGCTCAAGACGGACCCGGCGATGAGGCACGTCCAGGTGATCGGTGGGAACGTCGCGACCCGTGAGGGTGCGCAGGCGCTCGTCGACGCGGGCGTGGACGCCGTCAAGGTCGGCGTCGGACCGGGGTCGATCTGCACCACCCGCGTCGTCGCCGGTGTGGGCGTGCCCCAGGTGACGGCCATCCACCTCGCCGCCCAGGCGTGCAAGCCGGCCGGGGTCCCGGTCATCGGTGACGGCGGCCTGCAGTACTCGGGGGACATCGCCAAGGCGCTCGTCGCCGGCGCGGACACGGTGATGCTCGGCTCGCTGCTCGCGGGGTGCGACGAGAGCCCAGGCGACCTCGTCTTCGTCAACGGCAAGCAGTACAAGCACTACCGGGGCATGGGGTCGCTGGGCGCCATGGCCTCCCGCGGGCGGGTGTCCTACTCCAAGGACCGCTACTTCCAGGCCGACGTCGACACCGACGACAAGATCGTGCCCGAGGGCATCGAGGGCCAGGTCCCCTACCGTGGCCCCCTGTCCGCGGTGGCCTACCAGCTCATCGGCGGCCTGCACCAGTCGATGTTCTACGTCGGCGCGCACACGCTCACCGAGCTCGCGGAGAAGGGGCGCTTCGTGCGCATCACCCCCGCCGGGCTGCGGGAGTCCCACCCGCACGACGTCCAGCTCACCGTCGAGGCCCCGAACTACACCCGCTGACGACGGGCCCGCGTGCCCGCCGTGCGCCCGTTCGGCTGACCGTGCGCGCCGTCACGGGCGCGGGGACGGCGCACCGGGTGGGTCGTCGCGCCGTCCCCTGCCACGGCGACCGCCGGCGGGGCGGTGCGTCTCCCCGGCGTGTGCTGACCGGCGATGTCAGTGCCCGCTGGCACAGTGGCCGCCATCGACGACGGCGCACTCGGCGCCCGATGGGAGAGGTCATGAACACCTGGGCGACGGGGCCGTTCCTCGGGTTCGACACCGAGACCACCGGCGTGGACCCACGCCACGACAGGATCGTGACGGCGGCGCTCATCATGCGTGACGCCCGGGGTGTGCGGCAGCGCACCTGGCTCATCGACCCCGGTGTCGAGATCCCCACGGCGGCGAGCGACATCCACGGCATCACCACCGACCACGCGCGTGCCGAGGGCGCGGCCCCGCGCACCGCCCTGGAGGAGATCGCCGCCGAGCTCGTGCGAGCGATCGCCGCGGGCGTGCCCGTCGTTGCCTACAACGCCTGCTTCGACGTCACCCTGCTCGAGCACGAGCTCGCGCGCTGGCAGCTCCCGACCCTCGCCGACCGTCTCGGCAGGGCGCCCGGCCCGGTGCTGGACCCGCTCGTCATCGACCGGGCCCTCGACCGCTACCGGCCGGGCAAGCGCAAGCTCGTCGACCTGTGCGGGCACTACCGGGTCGAGGCGCTGGACCGGCTGCACACGGCCGAGGTCGACGTGCTCGCCACGCTCGAGGTGCTCGACTGCCTGCTCCGGGCGTTCCCCGAGCTGGGCGTGCGCACGCCGGAGGAGCTGCACGAGTGGCAGCGCGCCTGCCACCGGGAGTGGGCCACCGGGTTCAACGACTGGCGCACGCGCCGGGGCCTGGACGGTCCGGGTGCCGACCTCGAGTGGCTGCCATCGCTGGAGCCGGCCGCCCTCAGCGCTGCGGCGCCGGTCGCCTGACGCGGGGCCCGGCCCGGCCGACCGGTGGGTCGAGCCGGGCCGGGCCCGGCGCCGGGACGCGCCGCACCGGGGGTGCGCCCGGCGCGGCGCGGGTCACTCCGCCGACGCGAGCCGCTCCCGCAGCGCCGCCAGCTGCTCGGGCATCTCCGCGGGCAGCCTGGCGCCGAAGGTGGCGAAGTACTCCTCGGTCTGGGCGGCCTCGTCCGCCCATGCTCGGCCGTCGACCGCGAAGAGCTCGCGGACGTCGGCCTCGTCGATGTCCAGCCCCTCGAGGTCGAGGTCCCCGTCGAGCGGCAGCCGCCCGGTGACGCCGTCGCGCGCGTCGACGGTGCCGGCGACCCGCCCGGCGATCCAGGCGATCACCCGGGAGTTCTCACCGAAGCCGGGCCACAGGAAGCGGCCGTCCTCACCCTTGCGGAACCAGTTCACCTGGAAGATCCGCGGTGCCCGCTCGCCGAGACGCTCACCCATGCGGAGCCAGTGGGACCAGTAGTCGGCCATGTTGTAGCCGCAGAACGGCAGCATGGCGAAGGGGTCGCGGCGCAGCGCCCCGACGGTGCCCTCCGCGGCCGCGGTCTGCTCGGAGGAGACGGTGGCGCCCATGAACACCCCGTGCTCCCAGTCGTAGGCCTCGGCGACCAGCGGCACGTTCGTCGCGCGGCGCCCGCCGAAGAGGATGGCGTCGACCGGAACCCCGGCCAGGTCCTCCCACTCCGGTGCGATCGACGGCGCCTGGTCGGCGCGGACGGTGAAGCGCGAGTTGGGGTGCGCCGCCGGGCGCCCGCTGTCGGGCGTCCAGTCGTTGCCCTGCCAGTCGACGAGGTGGGCGGGAGGCTCGTCGGTGAGCCCCTCCCACCAGACGTCGCCGTCGTCGGTGAGCGCCACGTTGGTGAAGATGACGTCGCGCCCCAGGGCGGCGACCGCCGTCGGGTTGGTGGACTCGCCGGTGCCCGGGGCAACGCCGAAGAAGCCCGCCTCCGGGTTGATCGCGCGCAGCCGGCCGTCCGGGCCCGGGCGCATCCACGCGATGTCGTCACCGATCGTCTCCGCCGTCCAACCGGGGACCGTCGGGTTGAGCATCGCGAGGTTCGTCTTGCCGCACGCCGACGGGAAGGCCGCCGCCACGTGGAAGGTCTTGCCCTGCGGGTCGGTGACCTTCAGGAGCAGCATGTGCTCGGCCAGCCAGCCCTCGTCACGGCCCATCACCGAGGCGATGCGCAGCGCGTAGCACTTCTTGCCGAGCAGGGCGTTGCCGCCGTAGCCGGAGCCGTAGGACCAGATCTCCCGCGTCTCGGGGAAGTGGGTGATGTACTTCGTGTCGCTGCACGGCCAGACGACGTCGGGGCGCTCCACGCCGTCGTCGTCGACGAGCGGGTAGCCGACGGAGTGGACGGCGGGCACCCAGGGTGCGCCCTGCTCGATCTGCTCGAGGGCGGCCGCCCCCATCCGGGTCATGATGCGCATGGAGACGACGACGTAGGGGGAGTCGGTGATCTCGACGCCCAGCTGGGAGATCGGCCCACCGATCGGTCCCATCGAGAACGGCACGACGTACATCGTGCGCCCGCGCATCGAGCCGGCGAACACCCCGGCGAGCTCCTCGCGCATCGCCGCCGGCTCGGCCCAGTTGTTCGTCGGGCCGGCGTCCTCCTTCCGCTCGGAGCAGATGAAGGTGCGTGACTCGACCCGCGCGACGTCCGAGGGCGCGGAACGGGCGAGGTAGCTGCCCGGCCGCTTCTCCTCGTCGAGGGCGATGAAGGTGCCGGCGGCGACCAGCTCGGCGTTGAGCCGGTCGCGCTCGTCCTGGGACCCGTCGCACACGTAGATGCTGTCCGGCTGCGTGAGGTCGGCGATCGTGGCGATCCACTCGACGAGCTCGGGCGACTCGACGGTCAGGCCGTGCATGACGGGGGCGGGCGTGGCGGTGATCATGGGTCTCCTCCGTGCGGCGGAGCGCCGGTCGGCACCCCGTGTGTTCCACCCTCCTCGCCATTCCAGGGGGTTTCCACTGGTGGTGCACGACAAAAACTGCGAAAGTTTCGTTACAGTCAACCCATGTCGCCGGCAGACCCCCTCGTCCTCGGACGTCGCATCCGGCACGCGCGGGGGCGTGCCGGTCTGACGCTGCGGGAGCTCGCCGCGGCAACGGGGTCGACGACGAGCCACCTGTCCCTGCTCGAAAACGGGCACCGTGAGCCCCGCCTGTCCCTGCTCACCGCGATCGCGGGCGCGCTGGACGTCGCGGTCGCCGACCTCCTCGCCCCCGAGCCGCCGCCGGACCGGCGTGCCGAGCTGGAGATCGAGCTCGAGCGGGCGCAGCGCTCGCCGCTCTTCGCCTCCCTCGGCGTGCCACCGGTCCGGCCCGGGCGCCGGCTGCCGATGGACGCCCTGGAGTCGCTCGTCGCGCTCCACCGGGAGGTCGACCGCCGTGCCCGAGCCGTGATCGCGACCCCGCTCGAGGCACGGCGGATCAACACCGAGCTGCGGCTCGAGATGCAGCGCCGGAACAACTACCTGCCCGAGATCGAGGAGGTGGCCGAGGAGTGGGTGCGAGCGGCCGGGTACCGGGGCGGTGCCCTCACCCACCACCAGGTCGCCCTCATGGCCGAGCGTCTCGGCTTCACGATCATCCACGTCGACGATCTGCCGCACTCCACACGCACGGTCACCGACCTGCGCAACGGGCGGATCTACCTGCCGCCGGCATCCATCCCCGGCGGCTACGGGCTGCGCTCGCTCGCCTTGCAGGCGATGGCGCACCGGCTCTTCGGGCACCAGCGCCCCGGCGACTACGGCGACTTCCTGCGCCAGCGCCAGGACATCGCCTACTTCACCGCCTGCTGCCTCATGCCCCGCTTCGCCGCGATCACGCACCTCACCGCGAAGAAGAAGGACAAGGACCTCGCGATGGAGGACTTCCGTGACTCCTTCGGGGTCACCCACCACTCCGCGGCGCAGCGCTTCTCCAACCTCGCGACCGAGCACCTGGACATCCCGGTCCACTTCATCCGCGCCGGCGACGACGGCGCCCTGTACCGCGGGTACGAGAACGACGGCGTACCGCTGCCCACCGACGCCTCCGGGGCGATCGAGGGGCAGCCGCTGTGCCGCCAGTGGGCGGCGCGGGCAGCCTTCACCCGACGCAACCGCACGACCGAGTTCGCTCAGTACACCGACACGCCGGCCGGCACCTACTGGTGCAGCACCCAGACCGGGACCGGACGCGAGTCGCAGTTCTCCATCACCCTCGGCGTTCCCTTCGCGCACGCGAAGTGGTTCCGCGGTCGGGAGACGACCCGGCGCGCGGCGTCCACGTGCCCGGACGAGGCGTGCTGTCGCCGTCCGGCTCCCGACCTCACCGAGCGCTGGCGCGACCACTCCTGGCCGAGCGCGAAGATGCACGCCCACGTGCTCAGCCCGCTGCCGTCGGGCTCCTTCCCCGGGGTCGACGACACCGAGGTGTTCGAGTTCCTCGAGTCCCACGCCGCCGAGCACGACTGAGCAGCGCCCCGCTCCGCCTTTGCTCGCCGACAGCAGACTTGTTGTGCTGGAGCCTGCCTGCCCAGTCGGAGTTGCCACGAGCGCAACGAGACACGAGCGCAACGAGACCTGGCGCCGAGAGCGGACTTGTTGTCAGCACGGCTGAGCTCGCGGCGAAGGTGGATCCGTCGCAGCACGACGAGCTTGCGCCGAGGTGGACCAGTCGCTGCGAGTCAGCCGTTCGGCAACAACTCTGCTGTTGGCGAGGGGGTGGGGGGGGGGAACAACTCTGCTATCGGCGAGCGGGTGGGGGCAACAACTCTGCTGTCGGCGAGAGGGGTGGGGGGCAACAACTCTGCTGTCGGCGAGCGGGTGGGGGGCAACAACTCTGCTGTCGGCGAGAGGGGTGGGGGTGGTCAGCCGACGACGACGTCGCCGGACTCGATCCGGGCGGGCACCCGGGTGAGGGGCTCCTCCGCCGGGCCCTGGAGGACCGCCCCGTCGACGGCCGCGAAGGTCGAGCCGTGGCAGGGGCACACGAGGTTCTCCCGCTCCCGCCGCACCGTGCAGCCCTGGTGGGTGCACACCGCGCTGAGGACGACGACCTCGTCCTCGGCCGGCCGCGTGACGACGAGCTCGGCGCCCTCGCTCGTCGTCACCGCTGCCGACTGCCCGACGGGCACCTCCGACACCGGCAGCAGGCGCTCACCGGGTCGAGGCAGCGGTGGGGCCTCCTCCTCGCCCGCGCAGGACGCGAGGGCGAGGGTCGCGGCCCCGGCGCCGGCCCATACGAGCACCTGGCGCCGGGACGGGTGACGGGGAGGAGGACAGGCCATGGGCCGCAATCTACCGACCGCCGGGTAACCTGGCGTGCGTGAGCAACGAGATCGAGATCGGCCGCGGCAAGCGGGGGCGACGGGCCTACTCCTTCGACGACGTCGCCGTCGTCCCGTCCCGGCGCACGAGAGACCCCCAGGACGTGTCGGTCGGCTGGCAGATCGACGCCTACTACGTCGACATCCCGGTGCTCGCCGCGCCCATGGACTCGGTGATGAGTCCCGCGACGGCCATCCTGCTCGGCAAGCTCGGCGGCATCGGGGTCCTCGACCTCGAGGGGCTGTGGACCCGCTACGAGGACCCCGAGCCGCTGTTCGCGGAGATCGCCTCCCTCGAGGGGGGTGCCGTCACGTCCCGGATGCAGGAGATCTACGCCCAGCCGATCGTTCCCGAGCTCATCACCCGCCGGCTCCACGAGATCCGCGCCGCGGGCGTCACCGTCGCCGGCAAGCTCTCGCCGCAGAGCACCCAGGAGCACTGGCGCACCGTCGTCGAGGCCGGGGTCGACCTCTTCGTCATCCGCGGGACGACGGTCTCCGCGGAGCACGTCTCCTCCACCGCCGAGCCGCTCAACCTCAAGCGCTTCATCTACGAGCTCGACGTGCCCGTCGTCGTCGGCGGTGCCGGCACGTACACGGCGGCGCTGCACCTCATGCGGACCGGCGCGGCCGGTGTGCTCGTCGGCTTCGGGGGCGGTGCCGCCCACACGACCCGCACCTCGCTCGGCATCCACACCCCGATGGCCACCGCCGTCGCCGACGTCGCCGCGGCCCGCCGCGACTACCTCGACGAGTCCGGCGGGCGCTACGTCCACGTCATCGCCGACGGTGGCGTCGGCCGCTCCGGCGACCTCGTCAAGGCCGTGGCCTGCGGTGCCGACGCCGTCATGCTCGGCTCCTCCCTCGCCCGCGCCCAGGAGGCGCCCGGCCGGGGCTGGCACTGGGGCTCGGAGGCCCACCACCCGCAGCTGCCCCGCGGTGAGCGGGTCCGGGTCGGGACCGTCGGCTCCCTCGAGCAGATCCTGCACGGCCCCAGCGACCAGCCGGACGGGACCGTCAACCTCATCGGTGCGCTGCGACGTGCCATGGCCACCACCGGGTACTCCGACCTCAAGGAGTTCCAGCGGGTGGAGGTCGTCGTCTCGCCGTACGCCCCCAACAGCCCCTACACCCCCAACAACCGGTAGGAGTCACCCATGGCAGAGCGCACTGTCACCATCGGCTCGAAGGTCGGGCTCCACGCCCGGCCGGCGTCCCTCTTCGTCAAGGCGGCCGGCGAGACCGGTCTCCCGGTCAAGATCAGCAAGGACGGCAGCGACCCGGTCGACGCGACGAGCATCCTCGGCGTCATGACCCTCGGCGCGAAGTACCAGGAGAGCGTGACGATCACGGCCGAGGGCGACGGCGCCGACGAGGCCCTGGACTCCCTCGCCGAGCTGCTGAGCTCGGACCTCGACGAGAAGTAACCCCCCCGCACCCCCACCAGCTTTGGAGCAGCAGTGACGCAGGACGAAGCCGACTTCCGGATCGAGCACGACACGATGGGGGAGGTGCGGGTCCCCCGCGGGGCGCTCTACAGCGCGCAGACGCAGCGTGCGGTGGAGAACTTCACCATCTCCGGGACGCGGCTGTCACGTCACCACATCGCGGCGCTGGCCCAGATCAAGCGCGCAGCGGCGCTGACCAACGCCGAGCTCGGCGTCATCGAGGAGGACGTCGCTCGCGCCATCGCCGAGGCCGCGGAGCAGGTCATCACGGGGGAGCACGACGAGCACTTCCCGGTGGACGTCTTCCAGACCGGCTCCGGCACGTCGTCGAACATGAACACCAACGAGGTCGTCGCCAACATCGCGGCCACCCTGCTGGGACGGTCGGTCCACCCCAACGACCACGTCAACGCCTCGCAGTCGTCCAACGACGTCTTCCCCTCCTCGATCCACATCGCCGCGACCGAGGCGGTCGTCAAGGAGCTGGTCCCGGCCCTGCAGGCTCTGGCCGCCTCCCTCGAGGCCAAGGCGGCGGAGTTCACCGACGTCGTCAAGGCGGGGCGCACCCACCTCATGGACGCCACCCCCGTCACCCTCGGGCAGGAGTTCGGCGGCTACGCGGCGCAGATCCGCCTCGGCATCGAGCGCGTCGAGGCAGCCCTGCCCCGTCTCGCCCAGCTCGCGCTCGGTGGCACCGCCGTGGGCACCGGCATCAACACGCCGCTCGGCTTCGCCCCCCGCGTCATCACGCTCATCGCCGAGCACACCGGCCTGCCGGTCACCGAGGCGAAGAACCACTTCGAGGCGCAGAGCGCCCAGGACAGCGCCGTGGAGATGTCCGGTGCGCTGCGGACCGTCGCGGTCTCGCTCGTCAAGATCTGCAACGACCTCCGCTGGATGGGCTCCGGCCCGAACACCGGGCTGGGCGAGATCGCCATCCCGGACCTGCAGCCGGGCTCCTCGATCATGCCGGGCAAGGTCAACCCGGTGATCCCCGAGGCCACCGCGATGGTCTGCGCCCAGGTCATCGGCAACGACGCGACCATCGCCTTCGCGGGCACCACCGGGTCCTTCGAGCTCAACGTCATGCTCCCGGTCATCGCCCGGAACCTGCTCGAGTCGATCACGCTCCTGGCCAGCTCGAGCGTCGCGCTGGCCACCCGCACGGTGGACGGCATCACCGCGAACGTCGAGCGTGCCCGCGCCCTGGCGGAGTCCTCGCCGTCGATCGTCACGCCCCTCAACCGGGTCATCGGCTACGAGGCCGCCGCGGCCATCGCCAAGCACGCGGTGGCCAACGGCACGACCGTCCGCGAGGCCGTCGAGGCACTGGGCTACGTGGAGCGCGGTGAGATCACGCCGGAGCAGCTCGACGCCGCCCTCGACGTGGCCTCGATGACCCGCCCCGCGCGCTGATGGCGGCCACGCGGACCGAGGAGGACCTGCTCGGCCAGCGCGAGATCCCCGGCGAGGTCTACTGGGGCATCCACACGCTGCGGGCGGTGGAGAACTTCGCGCTCTCCGGGACGAGGGTGCGCGACCTGCCCGACCTCGTGCGGGGCATGGTGCTGGTCAAGAAGGCCTCGGCACTGACCAACCGGGAGCTGCGCACCCTGCCGCGGGACGTCGCCGACGCCATCGTCGGCGCGTGCGACGAGATGCTCGAGACCGGCCGGTGTCTCGACCAGTTCCCCGTCGACGTCTACCAGGGCGGCGCGGGCACCTCGGTGAACATGAACGTCAACGAGGTCATCGCCAACCTCGCCCTCGAGCGGCTCGGGCTGCCCAAGGGACGCTACGACGTCGTCCACCCCAACGACCACGTCAACAAGAGCCAGTCGACCAACGACGCCTACCCGACCGGGCTGCGGATCGCGGTCCACCAGGCCGTCGACCGGCTCAAGGACCGCCTCGAGGCGCTCGCGGCCACGCTCACCGCCAAGGGCCACGAGTTCTCCCACGTGCTCAAGATGGGCCGCACCCAGCTGCAGGACGCCGTCCCGATGACGCTGGGGCAGGAGTTCGCGGCCTTCGCCGCGCTCATCACCGAGGAGCTGCTCAACCTCCGGCGCAACCAGGCGCTGCTCCTGGAGGTCAACCTCGGCGCGACGGCGATCGGCACCGGGCTCAACACCCCGCCCGGGTACACCGTGCGGGCGGTCGCGAACCTCGCCGAGGTGAGTGGTCTGCCCGTGGTCCGCTCGGAGAACCTCATCGAGGCGACGTCCGACACCGGTGCCTACGTCTCGATGCACGCCGCGCTCAAGCGGGTGGCGGTCAAGGTCGGCAAGATCTGCAACGACCTGCGGCTGCTCTCCTCCGGGCCGCGGGCCGGCCTGGGTGAGATCAACCTGCCGGAGATGCAGGCCGGCTCCTCGATCATGCCGGCCAAGGTCAACCCGGTGATCCCCGAGGTCGTCAACCAGGTGTGCTTCAGCGTCATCGGCAACGACACGACGGTGACGATGGCGGCCGACGCGGGCCAGCTGCAGCTCAACGTCATGGAGCCGGTCATCGCGACGGCGACCTTCGAGTCGATCTCCCTGCTCACCCGGGCGTGCGACACCCTCGACCGGCGGTGCGTCGCCGGCGTCACCGCCAACGAGGACGTGTGCCGGGAGAACGTGATGAACTCGATCGGCCTGGTGACCTTCCTCAACCCGATCATCGGGCACCACAACGGTGACCGGGTGGGCCGCGAGGCCGCCCGGACCGGGCGGGGGGTGCGCGACATCGTCCTCGAGTGGGGCCTGCTCACCGAGGAGGAGATCGACGAGGTGCTGTCGGCCGAGAACCTCATGCGCCCGCGGTTCCGCGGCACCTACTACGGCGAGGACCCGCTCGTCATCGCACCGACGGCCGACGACGCCGACGACGACGGCACGCCAGCGCGCGAGGACGGGTCAGCGTCCGACCCGGACTCGACCGAGGGGGGCGAGCTCGAGGAGGAGTCCGGCACCGCCGGCTGACGGTCAGAGCAGCGAGAGGGTCTGCTGGGCGATCTCCTGCTCCTCGCGGGTGGGCACGACGAGCACGGTGACCGCCGAGGAGTCGGTGGAGACGACCTTCGGCTCCTTCACGCGCCCGGCGTTGCGCTCGGGGTCGAGCTCGATGCCGAGGAACTCCAGGCCCGCCAGCGCCTCGGAGCGGACGATGTCGTCGTTCTCCCCGATGCCCGCGGTGAAGGTCAGCACGTCGAGGCCACCCATGACGGCGGCGTAGGCGCCGATGTACTTGCGCAGCCGGTGGCTGTAGACGTCGAGCGCGAGGCGGGCCGCGGCGTCCCCCTCGGCGACGAGCCGGTGGATCTCGCGGACGTCGTTGTGCCCCGCGAGCCCCTTGAGCCCGGAGCGGCGGTTGAACAGGTCGTCGATCTCGTCGACGCCCATCCCGGCGTTGCGGTGCAGGTGGAAGATGACGGCGGGGTCGATGTCGCCGGTGCGCGTGCCCATGACGAGGCCCTCGAGGGGCGTCATCCCCATCGACGTGTCGACGGCCCGGCCACCGACCACGGCGGAGGCCGACGCGCCGTTGCCGAGGTGCAGGACGATCTGGCGCAGCTCGGCGAGCGGTCGCCCGACGACCTCGGCCGCCGTGCGGGACACGTACTGGTGGGAGGTGCCGTGGGCCCCGTAGCGGCGGACCCGGTACCTCGTCGCC
Organism: Georgenia sp. H159; assembly: GCF_035607575.1. Lineage (NCBI taxonomy): Bacteria > Bacillati > Actinomycetota > Actinomycetes > Allobogoriellales > Allobogoriellaceae > Georgenia > Georgenia sp. H159. Next base: position 442,870 of record NZ_JAYDZY010000001.1, read on the forward strand.
ACCTCGCGGTCGAGCGCGTAGGTCGCCGCGGAGTCGGGGAGCTCGGAGAAGAACGCGGTGTCGAAGACTGCGACGTGGGGGACGTCCGGGAGCAGCTCACGGGCCACCTCGATGCCACGCAGGTTGGCCGGGTTGTGCAGCGGCCCGAGCGGGATGAGCTCCTCGATGTCGGCGAGCACCTTCTCGTCCACGAGGACGGGCCCGGAGTAGCGGGCACCGCCCTGGACCACCCGGTGTCCCACCGCGACGATCCCCGCGCTGGCGAGGTCGGGCCCGACCTCGGCGAAGAGCTCGAGCACCCGGCGCAGGCCGGCGCCGTGGTCGGGCACCGGCTCGGCGAGCGTGGTGTCCTTGCCGCGGTAGGTGTGGCGCAGGTGCCCCGAGCCCTCGCCGATGCGCTCGACGAGGCCGGAGGCGACGACGGTGCCCTCGTCCGGCTCGATGAGCTGGTACTTGATCGAGGAGGAGCCGGAGTTGATGACTAGGACGGTGCTGCTCACTGCTGCTCCTCGCTGGCCTGCGCCTGGATGGCGGTGATGGCCACGGTGTTGACGATGTCGCCCACGAGGGCGCCCCTGGACAGGTCGTTGACGGGCTTGTTCAGGCCCTGGAGGACCGGTCCGATCGCGACGGCGCCCGCCGAGCGCTGCACCGCCTTGTAGGTGTTGTTGCCCGTGTTGAGGTCGGGGAAGATGAAGACGGTCGCGCGCCCCGCGACGTCGGACTCCGGGAGCTTGGTCTGCGCGACCGAGGCGTCCACGGCGGCGTCGTACTGGATCGGTCCCTCGACGGAGAGGTCGGGGCGGCTCTCGCGGACGATCGTCGTGGCGGCACGCACCTTGTCGACCTCCGCGCCGCTGCCGGACGTGCCCGTCGAGTAGGACAGCATCGCGATCCGGGGCTCGATCCCGAACTGGGCGGAGGTCTCCGCGGAGGAGATCGCGATGTCGGCGAGCTGCTCGGCGTCGGGGTCGGGGTTGACGGCGCAGTCGCCGTAGACGAGGACGCGGTCGGCCAGGCACATGAGGAACACCGAGGAGACGATCGAGGTGCCCGGACGGGTCTTGATGATCTCGAAGGACGGCTTGATGGTGTGCGCCGTCGTGTGCCGCGCGCCGGAGACCATGCCGTCGGCGTGACCCAGGTGCACCATCATCGTGCCGAAGTACGAGACGCTCGGCATGATCTCCAGTGCCCGCTCCATCGTCATGCCCCGGTGGGCACGCAGCGCCGTGTACTCCCGCGCGAAGGGCTCGAGGAGCTCGCTCGTGCGCGGGTCGACGACGGCGGCGGCGTCGATGTCCAGGCCCAGCTCGCTCGCCCGGCCGCGGACGTCGCTCTCGACACCGAGGAGGGTGAGGTCGGCGACGCCCCGGGAGAGCAGCGTGCTCGCCGCCCGTAGGATGCGGTCGTCGGTCCCCTCCGGCAGCACGATGTGTTTGCGGTCCGTGCGGGCCCGCTCGATGAGCTCGGCCTCGAACATCAGGGGCGTGACGACGCTGCTGCGGGGCACGTCGAGGGCCGCGAGCACCGACTCACCGTCGACGCTGCGCTCGAAGGCGCTCAGCGCGAGGTCCCGCTTGCGCTGGCTGCCGCGCGAGATGAGCCCGCGGGTGGTCGAGGCGATGCGGGCCGACTCGTAGGTGTTGTGCTCGGTGGTGACGATCGGCAACGACCGGCCCAGCCCCTCGACGAGGGTGCCGACGGCGGCGTTGGGCTGGTACCCGCCGTTGAGGACGATGCCCGCGAGCGAGGGGAAGTTCTGGGAGGCGTGCGCGGCGGCCAGCGCGATGAGGACCTCGGAGCGGTCACCGGCGGCGATGGCCACCTGCCCCTCCTTGAGCCGCTCGAGGATGTGCTCGACGTTCATGCCGCACACGAGGATCGACTCCGCCTCACGGGCGAGGAGGGCGTCGTCACCCGCGATGACCGTGCCGTCGAGCGCCTCGACGAGGTCCCCCATCGTCGCGGCGGACAGCAGGGGCAGCTCGGGGAAGGTCCAGACGGGCACGCTGAGCCGCGACAGGGCCTGCTGCACCTCGTCGACGCGCTCCGGCTCGCAGCGGTTGATGGCGACGGCGGCGATGCTCGCGTGGTCGGAGCGCAGCTCGCTGCTGGCGATGTCGACGACCTGCTCGATCTCCTCGACCGTGCGGTCCAGCGCACGGACCGCGAGGAGGACGGGCGCCCCGAGGTTCGCGGCCACCCGCCCGTTGAACGCCAGCTCGGCCGGTCCGGCGACGTCGGTGTAGTCCGAGCCGACGATGACGACGATGTCGCTGCGCTGCTCCACCGCGTGGAAGCGCTGGACGATGCGGCTCAGCGCCGCGTTCTCGTCGGCGTGGACCTCGTCGTAGGTGACCCCGACGCAGTCCTCGTAGGGCAGGTCGACGCCGTCGTGCGAGAGCAGCAGCTCCAGGACGTTGTCCCGCTCGGTGCCGGCGGGCACGACCGGTCGGAAGATCCCGACGCGCTCCACCCGCCGGACGAACAGGTCGACGAGCCCGAGGGCGATGATCGACTTGCCGGTGTGCCCCTCCGGTGAGGCGATGTAGATGCTGCGCGCCACGACGTCTCCTTCCGTGCTGGCCGGACGACCGCCCAGCCAGTCTCTCCCGCCGGTCCGAGCGGGCCCCGGGACTTTGTCCCGGTTGTCCGTGTGTGTCGGGCCACACCGGCCGCGCTGCGCGGCCGGTGCGGCGACCGCCTACTCGTTGTCCGCCCCGGTGTCGTACTGGGGGCCGCCTGCCGCGGTCCCCGTCTCCCCGACGTCCGGCCACTGCCACTCGGCGACCTCGGGGATGTCGGTGCCGTGCTCGCGGGTGTACCGCCGTGCCGCCAGCCGGGCGTCGGACATCCGCTGCCGCAGCCCCGCGTGCCGCGACCCGAGGCCGGGCACCCGGTCGATGACGTCCATGACCAGGTGGTAGCGGTCGAGGTCGTTGAGCATGACCATGTCGAAGGGGGTGGTCGTCGTGCCCTTCTCCTTGTAGCCGCGCACGTGGAGGTGCTTGTGGCCGGTGCGGCGATAGGTGAGCCGGTGGATGAGCCACGGGTAGCCGTGGTAGGCGAAGATCACCGGCTTGTCGGTCGTGAAGACCGTGTCGAAGTCCCGGTCGCTCATCCCGTGCGGGTGCTCGGTGACGTCCTGGAGGCGCATGAGGTCGACGACGTTGACCACCCGCACCCGCAGCTCCGGCAGGTGGCGGCGCAGCAGGTCGGCCGCCGCGAGGACCTCCAGGGTGGGGATGTCGCCGGCGCAGGCGAGGACGACGTCGGGGTCGCTGCCCTCCTCCTCGGTGCCCGCCCACTCCCAGATGCCCACCCCGCGGCTGCAGTGGTCCAGGGCCTCCTCCATCGTGAGGAAGTCCGGGCCGGGCTGCTTCCCGGCGACGACGACGTTGACGTACTGGCGGGTGCGCAGCACGTGGTCGTAGGTCGCGAGCAGGGTGTTGGTGTCCGGCGGCAGGTAGACGCGCACGACGTCGGCGCCCTTGTTGACGACGTGGTCGATGAACCCCGGGTCCTGGTGGGAGAAGCCGTTGTGGTCCTGGCGCCACACGTGCGAGCTGAGCAGGTAGTTCAGCGAGGCGATGGGGCGTCGCCACGGCAGCTCGCCGGTCACCTTGAGCCACTTGAGGTGCTGGTTGACCATCGAGTCGACGATGTGGATGAAGGCCTCGTAGGACGTGAACAGGCCGTGGCGGCCGGTGAGGAGGTAGCCCTCGAGCCAGCCCTGGCACTGGTGCTCGGAGAGCACCTCCATCACCCTCCCGACGCGCGCCAGGTGCTCCTCGCGGTCCGTCGGAAGGAGGTCGGCGTTCCACTGCTTGGCGGTGACGTCGTAGACGGCCTGGAGCCGGTTGGACGCCACCTCGTCCGGCCCGAAGAGCCGGAAGTTGTCCGGGTTGCGCCGCATGACCTCGGTGAGCCACTGGCCCAGCACCCGGGTGGACTCGGTGACCGACGCGCCCGGTGCGGGGACGTCGACGGCGAAGTCACCGACGTCCGGGAGGCGCAGGTCGCGCAGCAGCAGCCCGCCGTTGGTGCTCGGGTTGTCGCTCATCCGCAGTGGTCCCGCGGGGGCGAGGGAGGCGACGTCCTCGACGAGGCGGCCGTCGTCGTCGAAGAGCTCCTCGGGCCGGTAGCTCCTCATCCAGTCCTCGAGGACCTGCATGTGCTCGGGGGTGTCGCGTGCGTTCGCCAGCGGCACCTGGTGCGACCGCCACGAGCCCTCGACCTGCTGGCCGTCGACGGTGTCGGGGCAGGTCCAGCCCTTGGGGGTGCGCAGCACGATCATCGGCCACCGGGGCCGCTCCACCTCCTCCGGGTCGGTCTCCGCGGCCTGCTGCTTGATCTGGGCGATCTCGTCGAGGACCTCGTCGAGGAGAGCCGCGAACCGGGCGTGGACGGAGGCGTGGCCCTCGTCGTCGAAGCCGGCGGTGAAGACGTAGGGCCGGTGGCCGTAGCCGCGCATGAGGTCGGTGAGCTCGTCCTCGTCGATGCGGGCGAGCACCGTGGGGTTGGCGATCTTGTACCCGTTGAGGTGCAGGATCGGCAGCACGACGCCGTCGGTGCGCGGGTTGAGGAACTTGTTGGAGTGCCAGCTCGCGGCGAGCGGACCGGTCTCGGCCTCGCCGTCGCCCACCACCGCGAACGCGAGCAGGTCGGGATTGTCGAAGACGGCGCCGTAGGCGTGTGACAGCGCGTAGCCGAGCTCGCCACCCTCATGGATCGAGCCGGGGGTCTCCGGCGCGACGTGGGAGGGGATGCCGCCGGGGAAGGAGAACTGGCGGAAGAGGCGGCGCAGCCCCTCGGTGTCCTGGGTGATGTCGGAGTAGATCTCGGAGTACGTGCCCTCGAGGTAGGTGTTGGCCACCAGGCCCGGCCCGCCGTGGCCGGGGCCGGTGATGTACATGGCCGGCTGCTCGTGGTCGCGGATCGCGCGGTTGGCGTGGGCGTAGATGAAGTTGAGACCGGGCGTGGTGCCCCAGTGACCGAGGAGCCGGGCCTTGACGTGGTCCGCCTGCAGGGGGTCGCGAAGGAGCGGGTTGTCGCGCAGGTAGATCTGCCCGACCGACAGGTAGTTGGCGGCGCGCCACCACGCGTCGATGCGGGCGAGCGTGGCGTCGTCGGTGCCCTGCTCGTTGCGGCGGCGCCACACGGCGGCGGAGACGGGGGCGGTGGTCATGGGTGAGCTCTCCCTGTGTCGTCGGTCACGGTCCAGCCTTGCGGCTCATTCTGCCCCCAGCCACCCGAGACGGTGTGCCCCGCGAACTACCCTGGGTGGGTGTCCACCTCCGCGCGCCCCCGGGCCGACGCCCGTGACTGGCTGCGGGCAGCGACGACCACGCGCATGGTCGTGCTGCTGCTCGCCGTGGTCGTCGTCGCGGCCGTGTGCACGCGGCTGGGTCTCTGGCAGCTCGACCGGGCCGGGATCCGCGGGGCCGAGGCCGCGCGCATCGAGCGCGAGGAGCTCCTGGCCGCCCCCGCGGTCCCCGTCGAGGAGGTGCTCGCACCGCAGAGCCGCTTCACCGGCGAGCACCTGGGCAGGCGCGTCAGTCTCCAGGGCAGCTTCGACCCCGCCCAGCAGGTGCTCGTGCCGGGACGGAACGTCGACGGGCGGGACGCGCTCCTCGTCGTCAGCGCCTTCCACGTCGACGGCGGGCCGCACGACGGCGCCATCATGCCGGTCCTGCGCGGCTGGCTCCCCGAGGAGGGGGCGCTCGCCGACCGGCTGGAGGCCGGGGCCGTCACGGACGGGCAGGTCACGGCACCGGCGCCACCGGCCGGCCGGCTGGAGGTCGTGGGCATGCTCAGCGACTCCGAGGCCGCGGGCGACGCAGGCCTCCCGGACGGCTTCGCGGGCGGCATCAGCGCCGGTGAGCTGGCCGGGACGTGGGGGACGCCGATGTACAGCGCCTACCTCGTCCTCGAGCAGCCACCGCAGCCGGGCGGGCTCGCGCCGGCACCCTCCCCGCTGGAGGAGCTCGACACCGACCCGAACGTGCAGAGCCTGGCGTACGCCGTCGAGTGGTGGGCGTTCGCGCTGTTCGCCGTGGTCTTCTGGCTCAAGGTGCTGCGTGACGACGTGCGGGAGAGGCGGCTCGCCGGGTCCGGCGACTGACGGACGAGGCCCCGGCTCACAGCCGGTGCGCGAGGAGCGAGCAGACGTGCAGGACACTGCCCAGCGCAGTATTCGGTCGAGCGGCGGGGTGGGCCGTGCCAGCCTGGACGGGTGAGCCCGTCGTCACGTCCCGCCCGCCGTATCCCGCGCGCCCTCGCCCGAGCTCCGATCTGGGTCTTCCGACTGGGGCTCGGGGGAGTGTTCGGCGGTCGACTGGTCCTCGTCGACCACCGCGGCCGACGGTCGGGGCAGGTGCGGCACGTCGTGCTCGAGACCGTGGTGCGTGAGGGGCCCGCGCACGTCGTCGTCTCGGGCTACGGGTGGTCGGCGCAGTGGCTGCGCAACGTCAGCGCGGACCCTCGGGTGCGCCTGTGGTCCGGTTGGGGAGCAGGACGCAGCGCCCGCGCCGAGGTGCTGGAGCCGGCCGAGGCGGTTGCAGTCCTCGAGCGCTACCGGCGCCGGCACCCCCGCACCGCCCGCGCGCTGAGCCGCGCCCTGCGGCTGGACCCGCTCGAGCCGGGGCAGCCGTGGCCGGCCGACGTGGGCGAGCGGCTGCCCGTCGTGCGGATCACGCCTCGCTGAGCGTCGGGCTACTCCTGCTGCCAGGACTCCCACAGCGCGGCGTACTCGCCGCCGGCGGTGACGAGCTCGTGGTGGGGGCCGATCTCGGCGATGCGGCCGTCCTCCATGACGGCGACCCGGTCCGCGTCGTGGGCCGTGTGCAGCCGGTGGGCGATGGCGACGACGGTGCGGCCGGTGAGCAGCGCGGACAGCGAGCGCTCGAGGTGCCGGGCCGCGCGGGGGTCGAGCAGGCTGGTGGCCTCGTCGAGCACGAGGGTGTGCGGGTCGAGCAGGACGAGCCGCGCCAGGGCGAGCTGCTGAGCCTGTGCCGGTGTCAGCGTCACCCCGCCGGAGCCGACCGCGGTCTCCAGGCCGTCCGGGAGGGCGGCCACCCACTCCGCCGCGTCGACCGCGGCGAGGGCGCGGGCCAGCTCGTCGTCGTCGGCGTCGTGCTTGGCGAGGCGCAGGTTCTCGGCGACCGACCCGACGAAGACGTGGTGCTCCTGGGTGACGAGCGCGACGTGCCGGCGCAGCTCGTGCTCCGGGAGGTCGACGAGCGGGACGCCGTCGATCGTCACCCGGCCCCCGGTCGGGGGGTGGATGCCGGCGAGCATCCGCCCGAAGGTCGACTTGCCCGCCCCGGACGGGCCGACGATCGCCAGCCGCTCGCCCGGGGTGAGCGCCAGGTCGATGCCGTGCAGGACGTCCTCACCCGCCCGGTAGGCGTACCGGACCGACGCGGCGCTGATCTCCTCGCGCTCGGGCCGGGCCGGGCCGGGGCGGCGGTCCGGCTCGACGAGCTCGATGCCGATGATCCGGGCCAGGCTCGCCGTCGCCACCTGGATCTCGTCAACCCACATGAGCAGCTCGAACAGCGGCCCGCGGATCTGGATGACGTAGAGCGCGACCGTCGTCACGGCACCGATCGTCGACAGGCCCGCCGCGGTGAGGTGGGCGCCCCACAGCACGACGGCCGCGACGGGCAGCGCGAACGAGACCACGGACCAGAAGAACACGAACATCCGCAGCCGCAGGGTCACCTTCTCCGTCTCCCAGGCCGCGCCGACGGCCCCGTCGAGACGTGCCCGGCGGCGGCGTCCCAGCGCCAGCGCGTCGACCGTCGCGGCGTGCTCGACGGACTCGGTGAGCGTGCCGTTGAGGTCCGCGTAGGCGGCGGCGTTCGCGCGGTAGGCCGGGGCGGACCTGCGCAGGTACCGGCGGGTCGCCTCGACCAGGACGGGCAGCCCGACGAGCATCGCCAGGGCGACGAGGGGGGCGGCGAGCAGCGCCGCACCGAAGGTGAGCGCGATGGTCGTGGCGGTGACGAGCACGCGGGGGACGCCGAAGCGCACCGCCCACTGGATGCGGTCGATGTCGTTGGTGGTCCGGCCGAGCAGGTCGCCGGTGCCGGCGCGCTCGACGGTGGACAGCGGAAGGTGCGTGACACCGGACAGGAAGCGCTCGCGCAGCTCGGCGAAGACCTCCTCACCGAGCACCATGGCGTTGCGCTGGGCGAAGCGGGTGATGACGGCCTGGGCGACGACGACACCCACCAGCCACAGCGCGACGGTGTCGACGTACCGGCGGGTGGTCCCGGTGACGACGGCGTCGACGAGCCCGCCGAGCAGCCACGGCAGGGCGAGTGCGGCGACGGCCGCGAGCGCCTGGAGCAGGACCACCCCGACGAGCCGTCCCCGGTAGGCGCGCAGCAGGCGGCCGGCGACGGACCGGACGCGGGCGGCGTCGGCGACGGGCAGCTGCATCAGCGCACCTCCGTGGTGGCGAGGGACCGACCGACGACGTCGTGGTAGGCGAGGGCCTCCGGGTCGCCGGCCGCGGCGCGGGTGAGGAGGTCCCGGTGACGTCCCCGGGCCCGCACGGCACCGTCGTCGAGCAGGACGACGTCGTCGGCGTGCTCGAGGACGAGCGGGGACGCGGTGAGGACCACGGTCGTGCGGCCCCGCCGGTAGTTGGCGAGCCGCGCGGCGATCCGCGCCTCGGTGTGGGCGTCGACCGCACTGGTCGGCTCGACCAGCACGAGGACCTGCGGGTCGGTGAGCAGGGCCCGGGCGAGGGCGACGCGCTGGCGCTGCCCGCCGGACAGCGAGCGGCCCTTCTCGGTGATGGCGCCGTCCAGGCCCTCCGGCAGGGACTCCAGGACGTCGTGGGCGTCGGCCGTGTGGAGGGCGCGCAGCAGCTCGCCGTCCTCCAGGGCGGCGTCCCGGGCGTCCAGCGCCTCACGCAGCGTGCCCGTGAACAGCTGCGGCGTGGCGGAGGCGACGACGACGCGGTGGCGCACCTCCTCGAGCGGGAGGTCGTGCAGCGGCACGCCGTCGAGCAGGACCGTCCCCGGGACGCGGTCGTCGAGCCTGCCGAGCCGGCCGGCGAGCTCCTCGGCCTCACCGGGGCTCGGGGCGACGACGGCGGTGAGCGCGCCGGGCAGCGGCGCCAGGCCGGTGCGCTCGTCGACGACCGTGCCGGGTCCCTCCGGCACGGCGGGGCGGGGCAGGGAGTCGGCGGCCTCCGACTCGGCCAGCGTCCCGGCCTCCGGCGTCACCGACAGGACCCCGATGAGTTTGCGTGCGGCCACCCGGGCCCGGGTGAAGAAGTTGATGAACTGGGTCACCCAGCGCAGCGGCTCGGACAGGAAGGCGGTGAAGCCGTAGAAGGTGACGAGCTCACCGGGGGAGATCTCCCCGGTGATCGCCAGCCGCGCACCGAGCCACACGACGCAGGCGAGGAACAGGCCAGGCAGCAGCACCTGGAGCGCCTCGAGCACCGAGGACACGCCGGCCACCCGCACCCCCGCCCGGCGCACGCGCTGGGACTGGGCGTGGTAGCGCTCGGCGAAGACGTCCTCGCCGCCGATGCCCCGCAGGATGCGCAGGCCGGAGACGGTGTCGGTCGCGAGCGTGGCCAGCCTCCCCGCCGCGTCGCGCTGGGCCCGCTGACGGGCCTGGAGCGGCTTGATGAGGAGGGAGACGATGACGGTGACGACCGGGAGACCGAGCGCGACGACGAGGCCCAGGGTGGGGGAGGCCTGGAGCATGTAGATCGTCACGGCGAGGTAGCCGGCGACGCCCCCGACGAAGGCGGGCAGCAGCTCCAGGACGTTGCCGATGTGGAAGGAGTCGTTGGCCACGGCGCTCACGACCTCGCCAGTGGGCAGCTCCTCCCCGATCGCCGGACCCGTACGCGTGACGTGGTGACCGACGAGCCGGGAGCTGGTGAAGGCGCCGTGCAGCCAGCCGCCGACCTCCGCCGCGTGCCCGAAAGTGGTGGCCACCGCGCTCACCAGGCCGACCCCGACGAGCGCGAGGGCGAGCCACAGCAGCCGGGCGGAGACGCCCTCCTCCAGACCGGTGTCGAGCGCGAGACCGAGGAGCAGGGGCACGGCCGCGCCCGAGAGGGAGACGGTGGAGGCGAGCAGGCAGGCGACGGCGAGCGTGCGCCATCCCCGCCGGGCGGTCCAGGTGAGGAACGCCATCGGGGAGGTGAGCGGGGGGTGACCGGGATGGCCGGTCGGAACGTCGAGCACGAGACGGCAGCCTATGCCGCGGCGGAACCCACGGGCAGCCTGTTTTCGTCGGGCCCGGGCGGCCTGAGACACTGGGACGGCGGCCCGCGCGCGCGGGCGCAGGGGAGGACCAGTGACCGAGAACACGACGGCCGCACCGGGCGGACCGAACGCGGCGTTGCGCGCCGAGCGCGAGCGCAAGGCACGGGGCGCGTGGCGCTTCTACCAGGTGATGGCGTTCGTCACCGGCGTCATGCTGCTGCTGCTCTGCGTGGAGATGATCCTCGTCTACCTCGTCGGGGTCGGGCCGGACGTCGAGGCCTGGATCGGGTGGGTCCCCTTCGCCCACGGCTGGATCTACGTCGTCTACCTCATCAGCGTGTTCAACCTGTGGTCGACGATGCGGTGGGGTCTGGGCCGGATGGCGGCACTCGTCGTCGCCGGTGTCGTGCCCGTCCTGTCCTTCGTCATGGAGCACCGGGCTGCGGCATGGTTCGCGGCGGACCTCCCGAGTGTGGTCTCCCGCCACGCGACTACGCTGGCCCGGTGAGCATGACCGACGCCCCCACCACCGCAGAGCGGGCCAGCACGCCCCGCCCCGTCCTCGTCGTCGACTTCGGCGCCCAGTACGCCCAGCTCATCGCCCGCCGCGTCCGCGAGGCGGGGGTGTACTCCGAGATCGTGCCGCACACGATGCCCGTCGAGCGGGTGCTGGCCAAGGACCCGGCGGCGCTCATCCTCTCCGGCGGCCCGGCGTCGGTGTACGCCGAGGACGCCCCGGGCGTGGACCCCGCCCTGTTCGCGGCCGGGGTGCCGGTGCTGGGCATCTGCTACGGCTTCCAGGCGATGGCCTCGGCCCTCGGCGGGACGGTGGCACGGACCGGCGAGCGCGAGTACGGCGCGACCGTCGTCGAGCTGTGTGCCGCGGGCTCCCTCCTCGAGGGCACCCCCGAGCGGCAGCAGGTGTGGATGAGCCACGGGGACGCCGTCCAGCAGGCGCCCGAGGGCTTCGAGGTGCTGGCCACCTCGCCCGGCGCACCCGTCGCAGCCTTCGAGGACCGCGAGCGGCGGCTCTTCGGGATCCAGTGGCACCCGGAGGTCAGGCACTCCGACTTCGGCCAGGCCGCCCTCGAGCGGTTCCTCTACGACGGCGCCGGCCTGAAGCCCACCTGGACGGCCGGCAACGTCATCGCCGAACAGGTCGCCGCGATCCGTGAGCAGGTCGGCAGCGCACGCGTGATCTGCGGACTGTCCGGGGGAGTGGACTCCTCGGTCGCCGCCGCGCTCGTCCAGCGTGCCGTCGGTGACCAGCTCACCTGCGTCTTCGTCGACCACGGCCTCCTGCGGGCCGGGGAGGCCGAGCAGGTCGAGGAGGACTTCGTCGCCGCCACGGGCGTCAACCTCAAGGTCGTCGACGCCACCGACCAGTTCCTCGACGCCCTCGCCGGGGTCTCCGACCCCGAGACCAAGCGGAAGATCATCGGCCGTGAGTTCATCCGGACCTTCGAGCAGGCTGCGCGCGAGATCGTCGCCGAGGGCGGCCACGACGAGGAGGTGCGCTTCCTCGTCCAGGGCACGCTCTACCCCGACGTCGTCGAGTCCGGCGGCGGTGAGGGCGCGGCCAACATCAAGTCCCACCACAACGTCGGCGGGCTGCCCGACGACCTCCAGTTCGAGCTCGTCGAGCCGCTGCGCACCCTGTTCAAGGACGAGGTGCGGGCCGTCGGCCTCGAGCTCGGCGTCCCGGAGAGCATCGTGTGGCGCCAGCCGTTCCCAGGCCCGGGTCTCGGCATCCGGATCGTCGGCGCCGTCGACGCGGAACGACTGGGCGTGCTCCGCGCGGCCGACGCCATCGCCCGCGCCGAGCTCACCGCCGCCGGCCTGGACCGCGACATCTGGCAGTGCCCCGTCGTCCTCCTCGCCGACGTCCGCTCGGTGGGCGTGCAGGGCGACGGCCGCACCTACGGGCACCCGATCGTCCTGCGCCCGGTGAGCTCGGAGGACGCGATGACCGCCGACTGGTCCCGGCTGCCCTACGACGTGCTCGCCCGTATCTCCAGCCGCATCACCAACGAGGTCCCCGAGGTCAACCGGGTGGTGCTCGACGTCACGAGCAAGCCGCCGGGCACCATCGAGTGGGAGTGAGGGTCCTCCACGTCTCGGACTGCTTCCCCCCACGCACGGGAGGCATCGAGACGCAGGTGCACGACCTCGCGGGCCGTCAGGTCCAGGCCGGGCACCAGGTCCACGTCGCGACGGCCACGGCGGGCGCGGACGGGACGCGCCGCGCCACCCGCGTCCTGGACTCCGGCGTGCGCGTCCACCGGATGGCGTCGGCCGTCACCTTCGGGCTGCCGGTCAACCCGCGCGGTCCCTGGCTGCTGCGGGAGGCGATGACGCGGCTGCGCCCCGACGTCGTCCACGTCCACGCCGGTGTCGTCTCACCGTTCGCGGTGGACGGGATGGTCGCGGCCCGCCTCACGGGCGTGCCTCTCGCGGTCACCTGGCACTCCATGCTCGACGGCGTCGTCGGCCTCTACGGGGCCGTCCTGCGGGTCCCCGGGATGTCGCACCGACCGGCCGCAGTCTCGGCCGTCTCGCGGGTGGCGGGCGAGCGCGTCGCCCGGATGCTGGGGCGCGACGACGTCCTCGTGCTGCCCAACGGGCTCGCCGTCGCGGACTGGCGGCCCTCGGCGCCCCCGGACGTGTCCTCCGGGCCGCTGCGCCTGGTGGCGACCCAGCGGCTGGCACCCCGCAAGCGCGTGGCACCCCTCGTCGAGCTCGTCGCGGCCGCGCACCGCAGGCTGGGGGCCGACCCGTCCGGCGCGCCGCGCGTCCACCTCACCGTCATCGGGGCGGGGCCCGAGGAGGCGCGGGTCCGCACCCTGGTGAAGCGGCTGGGCCTCGGCGAGGTCGTGTCGCTCGTCGGGCGGCTGGAGCGCGCCGAGCTCGCCCGGCGGTACGCCGATGAGCACGTGTTCATCGCCCCGGCGCGGCTCGAGGCCTTCGGCATCGCCGCCCTCGAGGCGCGCGCCGCCGGTCTGCCCGTCGTCGCCGGCCGTGGCACCGGCGTGAGCGAGTACATCACCGACGGCGTCGACGGGCTCCTCACCCCCGACCGGGGCGACGGCCTGGACGACGCGGCTGCCGACGGGGCCCTGACCGACGCGATCGTGCGCCTGGCCGAGGACCAGGACCTGCATCGCCGACTCCGTCAGCACGCGCACAGGACGCCGCCGGCCGCCGACTGGGCCGACGTGCTCGCGGCCTGCGACCGGCTCTACGAGCGAGCGCTGCACCCGGCGCAGTGACGCGGCTCACGGTGTGCTGAGGCCCCGAACCGGGACGTCTGGGACCATCGACCCGAAAACGGACAATCCGGAATGTCAGAGTTGTCCTCAGGACCTCACGACGAGTTCCAGTACCGAAAGGGAAACATCATGAGCACCACTCGCGGCACCGGTCTCGCCCGTACGGCAGGCCTCCTCGCCATCATCGCCGGCATCGTCTTCATCCTCGCCGGCGGAGTCACCTGGGGTCTGGTGACCAGCCAGCTCAAGGCGGAGGAGATCACCGTCCCGGAGGACGCCGCGTTCCTCGCCGGGGCCGAGGTCAAGGGTCCGTTCTCCGCCTACGCCCAGGCCGACATCATCAACACCCACGCCCTGGCCGGGACCGAGGGCCGCACCTACGCCGAGCTCGGCGCCGCGATGCGCGAGGTCGAGCCGGGCACCCCGGAGCACACGGAGCTGCAGGAGCAGCGCACCTCGGTGATGAACGCCTCCTTCCTCCGCGCCTCGCTGTTCACCTCCGTCGTCTCCTACGGCGTGGCCGCCCTCGTCATCGGCCTGGGTGTCCTGCTCGTCTTCCTCGGCCTGGGCATGAACCAGCTCGCCAAGGCCCCGGTGGCCCTGGAGCCGGCGCGTGAGCCGGTTCGCGAACCGGTCGCCTGACGACCCAGCCTCCACATACGCCGAGAGCTGGACCCCTCCTCGGAGGAGTCCAGCTCTCGGCGTATGTGCGGCCTGCGTGCTCAGCTCTCGCGGCCGACGAGGGCCTTGACGAGCAGTCCGACGCCGGCGAGGGCGAGCAGCCCGATGAGGGCGGCCTGCAGGTCGATGGTGAGACCGAGCCCCACGCCGGCCACGCCCAGGCCGAGGAGGACGAGGATGACGCCCCACACGATGGTGCCCACGCGGGGGCCGGTGCGGTGGGTCAGGGTGTCGTGGTGGTCGCTCATGATGTCTCCTCGATGTGGATCTGGCCGAAGCTGACCTCGGCGTCGACGACGATCTCCGGGCCCCGCCCGTCGTCGTCGCGGCTGAACATGGCGTTGACGCCGGCTCCGTTGGTCAGGGACTGCTCACCGGAGCCCGACATCGGCAGGCCCGGGCCGTCCCAGTCCTCGCCGAGCCGTCCCACGACCTCGCCGCCCCCGACACTGGCGTGGACGGTGACGTCCCCGTCCTCCGGGACGATGAGGTGCAGGTTCCCGAACGTCACGCCGACGGGGATGGTGACGTCCTCGTCGGCGTCCAGGTCGCTGAGGTCGACGACGAGCTCACCGGCGACGAGGGAGTAGCCGGCGGAGGCGTGGTCGGCGGTCGTGGGCGCCCACGTCGGGTCACCGGCCCAGGTCGTCGCCGAGGACCCGAGGCGTGCGAAGCCGGGCAGCGCGGCCGTCGCGGCGGCCGCGGGCACCATGACCAGGGCGAGGAGCAGCGCGAGCACCCCCAGGCCGCCCTGGGTGCGGCCGCGCATCCCGCTGACGAGGACGCCGAGGCCGAGCAGCGTGAGCACCGCGCCACCGCCGACGAGCCAGGCGTTGCCGTCGAGTGCACCCTGCTGGTGGGCGAGGGCCACGCCGGCCGCGCCGAGCAGGCTCAGCGCGAGGACGAGGTTGGTCGTGCGCGAGCCGGGCCCCGGGACGGGGGGCTGCACCGGCACCGGAGGCCGGGGCGGACCGGGAGTGCCCGGCTCGCCGGCGTTCCAGCCACCGCCCGAGCCCCACCCCGATCCCCAGCCGGACCCTGCCCAGCCTGCGCGCTCCTCGGTGCCGTCGGTCCACGCCTCGTCGGCGCTCGCGGTCGACGACTCGGGCGCCGCGGGGTGGTCGCCCGGGAGCTGCTGGGTGACGTCCGGCGCGGCGAGGGGCTCGGTCGGAGCGTAGGTGGGCTGGTCGTCCGGCAGCTGCTGGGTGACGTCCGGGCCGTGCGGTGCGCTCGCGGTGAGCGGCTCCGTGGCTGCGCCGGCCGGGAGGAGGCCGGCGACGTGCCCCGGCGGGGAGGCCGGTTCGCCGGTGGTGGACGGGGGTCGGGACACGTGGTCCTCCGGGATGTCGTAGGCGGGCCGGGACGCCGACCCGGACTGGGCGGCGTCTGCCGCGGTGCTCGTGGGGTCGGGCTGGACGAAGGCCGCTGCACCGGCCGGGTGGCCGGGGTGGGGAGGTGGGGGGTACGAGGGTCCGGGAGAACCGGCGGCGGTGGCCGCGGGTGCGGTGCGGGTCCTGCCGTCGCGGCTCACCACGACGACGGCGATGATCCCGGCGAGCACGACGACCCACGGCACGGCCCACCACGAGGCACTCCACCAGAAGACCGGCCGGCTGAGCCCGATGATGAGCACCGCCAGTGCGCCGGCGAGGGCGATGTCGAAGTGGCCGCGGACGGCCTGCTCGAGGTGGATGCGCCCGTCGGAGGCCTCGGGGAGCAGTGCCCAGGCGACCCCGTACAGGACGAGCCCGAGCCCGCCGAACATGGTGGCGACGACGAACAGGCCACGGACGAGGATCGGGTCGAGCCCGTAGCGCTGCGCGATGCCGGCAGCCACGCCGGCACCCCAGCGGTCCTGGGAGCGCCAGATGCCGAGGCGGCGGACGGAGTCGAAGAAGCCGCCGGGGGGTGAGGGCGGCGGTGGGGAGGGGGTGTGCGGAGCACTCTGACCGTTCATGCTCCCAGCCAACCGTGCCGGGGATGCCACCGGTATCGGGGAAGCCCCTGATCCCACCCCGGTGAGGAGCGGGATCGGCCGGGGATGCCCCTGGAACCGTGCGGGAGCCCTCCCGCGCGGGCGGCCGACGTGTGACGATCGGACCGTGACGACGTCCTCCCTCGAGCGGCTGCCCCTCCGCCGGCCGATGGCCGGGCGCCGCGTCGGCGGCGTGTGTGCCGGTCTCGCGGCGCACCTCGACCTGCCCGTCTCCCGGGTGCGGGTGGCGCTCGTGCTCGCCGCGCTCGCGTTCGGCGCCGGTGTGGTGCTCTACGGCTGGCTGTGGGTGCTCGTCCCGAGCGGTGACCCCCGCGACGCCGCGAGCGCCGCCCGTCCGGCGGCGACCGTCCGACTGGCCCCCCGGCTGCGGGGGGTCTCGCGGGCGGTCTCGGCGAGCGACGTCGTCGTCGGCCTGCTGCTCCTCCTGGCCGCGGTCGCGCTGATCCTGTGGCGGGTGGGCGTGACGCTGCCCAACCAGTGGCTGGTGCCGCTCCTCGTCGTCGTCGGTGGCGCCGCGCTCGTGTGGACGCAGCTCGACTCGTCCCTGTCCGGGGAGGACGGGCCGCCGGCGTCGCGCTGGCAGCGGGCCGCCCGGGTCGGGGGCGGCCTGCTGCTCGCCGTCGTCGGGGTCGTCCTGCTCCTCGGCCGCGGGCTGGGCGGGGACGAGCTGCTGTCCGGGATCGTCGCGAGCACCGCGATCCTCGTCGGCGTCGCGGTCGTGCTCGCGCCGGTGTGGCTGCGCCTCGTGCGCGACCTCAGCGCCGAGCGGACCGCCAGGGCACGCGAGGCGGAGCGCGCCGACATCGCCGCCCACCTCCACGACTCCGTCCTCCAGACCCTCTCCCTCATCCGGGCCCGTGCCGACGACCCCGACCAGGTCGCCCGCCTCGCCCGCGCCCAGGAGCGCGAGCTGCGGCACTGGCTGTACTCCGACCGCCCCGCCGCGGGCACCTCCGTCGCCGCCGCCCTCCGGGAGGTCGCCGGGGAGGTCGAGGACCAGCACGGAGTCGCCGTCGACGTCGTCACCGCGGGGGACCGGCCCCCGCACGCGACCACCGAGGCCCTCCTGGCAGCCACCCGTGAGGCGCTGCGCAACGCCGTCGTCCACGGGGAACCGCCGGTGTCCCTCTACGTCGAGGTGGGGGAGGATACGACCGAGGTGTTCGTGCGCGACCGCGGTGCCGGGTTCGACCTCACGACGGTCCCGGCCGACCGGCACGGCGTGCGGGACTCGATCATCGGCCGCATCGAGCGGCACGGTGGGAGCGTGACGATCCGGACGGGGCCCGCCAGCGGGCTGGAGGGCACGGAGGTCGTCCTGCGGATGCCCGAACCACGGACAGGAGAGTGACATGAGCTCGACGCAGGAGCAGGCCACGCAGCAGCTGAGGGTCGTCGTCGTCGACGACCACTCCCTCGTGCGCAGCGGTGTGCGCAGCGAGCTGGAGGCCCACGCCCCCGACCTCCTCGTCGTCGGGGAGGCGGCGGACGTCGAGTCGGCCGTCGCCGTCGTGCGGCAGACCCAGCCCGACGTCGTCCTGCTCGACGTCCACCTGCCCGGCGGGCGCGGCGGGGGAGGTATCGACGTCATCACCTGGTGCCGCGACGTGCCGTCGCGGTTCCTCGCCCTGTCGGTGTCGGACTCCAGCGAGGACGTCGTCGGCGTCATCCGGGCGGGCGCCCGTGGCTACGTCACCAAGGCGATCACCCCGACCGAGCTCGCCGACGCCGTGCGACGGGTCGCCGGGGGAGACGCGGTCTTCTCCCCGCGGCTGGCCGGGTTCGTCCTCGACGCCTTCGGCACGGCGGCCAAGGACATCGCCACGACCGACGACGAGCTCGACCGGCTCTCCGCCCGCGAGCAGGAGGTCATGCGGCTCATCGCCCGCGGGTACTCCTACAAGGAGGTCGCCAGCGAGCTGTTCATCTCGGTCAAGACGGTGGAGACCCACGTCTCGGCGGTGCTCCGCAAGCTCCAGCTCTCCTCCCGCCACGAGCTCACCCGCTGGGCGGCGGTTCGGCGGCTCATCTGACCGCTGCTCCTCGCGCGGCCGCCGTGCCGCGGCCGGGGCTCCCGACCCTCTTCGCCGGTCTAGCCTGAGGCATGAGCATGCGTCAGCTCGCGTGGCGGGCCCTGTACGAGGTGCTCGCGGCTCGGGTGCGCCGACCGGAGTGGGCCTTCATGAACTACGGCTACGCACCTCTCGACCCGCGGCAGGAGCCGCTGGCGCTCGAGCCCGCCGACGAGCCGGACCGGATGTGCATCCAGCTCTACGACCACGTCGTCGGGGACGCGGACCTGCGCGGCGCCGACGTGCTGGAGGTCGGCTGCGGGCGCGGTGGGGGTTCCTCATTCCTCGCCCGTTACCGCGCCCCGCGGAGCATGACCGGGGTCGACCTCTCGCATGCCGCGGTCGCCCTGTGCCGGCGCCACCGGCGCGCACCGGGCCTCGGCTTCGTCCAGGGCGACGCCCTCGACCTGCCGTTCCCGGACGGGTCCTTCGACGCCGTCGTCAACGTCGAGTCCTCGCACTGCTACCCCTCGATGGAGACCTTCCTCGGTGAGGCGCACCGGGTGCTGCGCCCCGGCGGGAGCCTGCTGTTCGCCGATCTCCGAGGGGCGCAGGAGATGGTCGAGCTGTGGGGCACGCTGCGGGACAGCTCGCTGGAGGTGGTGGACCTCCGCGACATCACCCCGAACGTCTGCGCAGCGCTCGAGCGCGACGACGACCGCCGCCGTGCCCTCCTCGACGCGTGGATCCCGCGGCCTTTGCACCGGCCCTTCGAACGATTCGCCGCGTTCGAGGGAAGCGGCACCCACGCGCGGCTGCGGGCCGGTGAGAACCGGTACACGAGCGCCCTGCTGGTCAAGGCCCCGGCACCGCGGGACGGGACGACGACGGCACTCGCCTAGGCTGGCGCCATGACCTTCGTGTACTACCTCCTCCTCTTCCTCCACTTCGTCGGCTGGGCGATCGTGCTCGGCGGGACCGTGACCAACCTGCGCACGCCGAAGCTCGCCACCGGCGTCCTGCACGGCGTCCTCACCGCGCTCATCACCGGCATCCTCATGGTGGGAGTCGCCGAGGCGGCCCTCGACTTCGACGTCAACCACATGAAGATCGGCATCAAGCTCGTCGTCGCCGCCGTCGTCACCGCGCTGGTCGTCGTCGCGAGCCGCAAGAAGGACCCGAGCCGCGCCCTCATCGGCTCGATCGCCGCGCTCACGACCCTCAACATCGCCATCGCGGCGCTGTGGCGCTGACCCGCTGATGGGCGTCCTCGGCGAGGCGATCGTCCTCATCGTCGTCATCATCGGGCTCGTCGGCGCCGTCGTGCAGGTCGTCCCGGGTGGCGGCTTCCTCGTCGGCGCCGCCGTCGTCGTCTGGGCGGTGGTCACCGGCGGGCAGGTCGGCTGGACCGTCGGGATCATCGCCGCGGTCGCCGTCGTCGCCGCGGAGGTCGGCAAGTACCTCCTCGCGGGCCGCTACCTCGGCAAGGGCGGTGTCCCGACCCGCACCCTGGTGATCGGCGCGGCAGCGGGCGTCGTCGGCTTCTTCGTCATCCCGGTGATCGGCCTGCCGATCGGCTTCGTCGCCGGCGTGTACGCCGCCGAGAGCGCGCGGGTGCGGAACCAGCGGGAGGCCCGACGCTCCACCGGCCTGGCGATGCGGGCCGTGGGCCTGGCGATCCTCGTCGAGCTCAGTGGCGCACTCATCGCCACCGGCGCGCTCCTCATCGGCATGTGGCAGACCTGATAGCGGCACTGTCGGTGCCAGGACCTACCCTTGAGAGGCCATGACCTCCCTCTTCGACAACCTGCCCGGCCTCCTCGGCGGGGAGCACCCACCGCTCCCGGCCGCCGTCCCGCCCCGTGACGACGACCGCGCCGACGACTCGCCCGCGGTCGACCACGGCGCCGACCTGCTCGAGGGGCTCAACCCCCAGCAGCGCGCTGCCGTCGCCCACGCGGGCGGGCCCCTCCTCATCGTCGCGGGGGCGGGCTCGGGCAAGACCCGCGTCCTCACGCACCGCATCGCCCACCTCCTCGCCACCCGCCGCGCGCGAGCGGGGGAGGTGCTGGCCATCACCTTCACCAACAAGGCGGCCGCCGAGATGCGCGAGCGCGTCACCGACCTCGTCGGGCCGGTCGCGCGGCACATGTGGGTCTCGACCTTCCACTCGGCCTGCGTGCGGATCCTGCGCCGCGAGCACGCCACCCTCGGGCTGCGGTCGAACTTCTCGATCTACGACGCAGCGGACTCCCAGCGGCTCATGACGCTGGTCGTGCGCCAGCTCGACCTCGACCCCAAGCGCTACCCGCCGAAGGCGTTCTCCCGGAAGGTCTCCGACCTCAAGAACGAGCTCGTCGACCCCGACTCCTTCGCCGCCGGGATCAGCGGGGGCAACGCCTTCGACTCCGCCCTGGCCCAGGCCTACCGCGACTACGACGCGCGGCTGCGTCAGGCGCACGCCCTCGACTTCGACGACATCATCATGCAGACGGTCACCATGCTGCAGGCCTTCCCGCACGTCGCCGAGCACTACCGCCGCCGCTTCCGGCACGTCCTCGTCGACGAGTACCAGGACACCAACCACGCCCAGTACGTCCTCATCCGCGAGCTCGCGGGAGTGACCGGCACCGACGACGCAGGGCTGCCGCCGGCCGAGCTCACCGTCGTCGGTGACGCCGACCAGTCCATCTACGCCTTCCGCGGTGCGACGATCCGCAACATCCTGGAGTTCGAGGCCGACTACCCCGACGCCACGACCATCCTCCTCGAGCAGAACTACCGCTCCACCCAGACGATCCTCACCGCCGCCAACGCCGTCATCTCCCGCAACCCCAACCGGCGCGCGAAGAACCTGTGGACCGACAGCGGGGACGGCCCCCAGGTCGTCGGGTACGTCGCCGACTCCGAGCACCAGGAGGCCCGGTTCATCGCCGAGGAGATCGACCGCCTCGGCGACTCCGAAGGTGTCCGGCCCGGTGACGTGGCCGTCTTCTACCGCACCAACGCCCAGTCCCGGGCGCTGGAGGAGGTGCTCGTGCGTGTCGGCATCCCCTACAAGGTCGTCGGCGGCACCCGCTTCTACGAGCGCAAGGAGATCAAGGACGCCCTCGCCTACCTCCGGGCCGTCGCCAACCCCGACGACGCCGTCAACCTGCGTCGCATCCTCAACGTGCCCAAGCGCGGGCTCGGGGAGCGGGCCGAGGCGATGCTCGCGGCCCACGCCGAGCGCGAGCGCATCTCCTTCGGGCAGGCCATCGAGCACGCGGCGGCTCCCGACGGCGCCGCCCCCGAGGTCCTCGGCCTCGCCACTCGTGGGCGCACCCAGGTGCGCGGCTTCCACGAGCTGATGACCGGCCTGCGGGACATGCTCGCGGCCGGGGAGGGGCCCGCCGAGATCCTCGACGCCGCCCTCGACCGCTCCGGCTACCTCGCCGAGCTCCGGGCGAGCGAGGACCCGCAGGACGCCACCCGGGTGGAGAACCTCGCCGAGCTCCACGCCGTCGCCGCCGAGTTCGCGCAGAGCGACCCCGACGGGGACCTCGGCGACTTCCTCGAGCGGGTCGCTCTCGTCGCCGACTCCGACCAGATCCCCGACGACGACGCCGCGAACCAGGGACAGGTCACGCTCATGACCGTCCACACCGCCAAGGGCCTGGAGTTCCCGGTCGTCTTCGTCACCGGCCTGGAGGACGGCACCTTCCCGCACCAGCGCTCGCTCATCGACGAGGACGAGCTCGCCGAGGAGCGGCGGCTGGCCTACGTCGCCCTGACCCGCGCCCGGCGGCGGCTCTACCTGTCCCGGGCCGCGGTACGCACGGCCTTCGGCATGCCGCAGCAGCTGCCACCCAGCCGCTTCCTGTCCGACATCCCCGAGGAGCTCCTCGACTGGCGCCGCGCCGAGTCGTCCACCGACGTGCTGCGCGGCGGTGGCTGGGGAAGCAGCGGCGGTGGCTGGGGGTCCGGCGGCCGCTCCGCTGGACACGGCCGCAGCGGACCCGTCCGCACGAGCCGTCGCGAGCAGGAGCCCCCGGCCCCGAGCTTCGGCGCCGCACCCCGGCCGGCGGGTGACATCCCCGGCTTCGAGCTCGGCGACAAGGTCACGCACGACTCCTACGGCCTGGGCACCGTCGTGGGTCTGGAGGGCTCGGGCTCGAGCGCCGTCGCCCAGGTCGACTTCGGCGGCGGCCAGGTCAAGCGGCTGCTCCTGCGCTACGCCCCGGTCAGCAAGCTCTAGCCGGCCACCTCGCGCCCTACGCTCGACGGGAGTGGCGGCGTGGTGCGGCGCGGCTCCCACAACCGCCGGCGCGCGCGACCTAGCCTGACCCCGACACGACTGTCGAGGAGGGCGGATGGCCCAGACCACCGCGCCGGTACGCCCCGCGCGCACGCAGGCCACTCCACGGCGCCCGGCCACCGGTCGCACCACCCCGCAGGCCGGTCACATCCACGGCCTGGACGGGCTGCGCGCGATCGCCGTGGGGGCGGTCCTCGTCTACCACCTGCGGCCCACCTCGCTGCCCGGAGGCTTCCTCGGCGTCGACGTCTTCTTCGTCATCTCCGGCTTCCTCATCACCACCCTCCTGCTGCGCGAGCTGGGCAAGCGCGGGCGACTCGACCTCCCGCAGTTCTGGCTGCGGCGGGCCCGTCGGCTGCTGCCGGCGCTCGTCAGCGTCGTCCTGCTGAGCGTCAGCCTCGCGGCCGTCGTCGGCGGGGACCTCCTCGTCAACATCGGGCGCCAGGTCCTGGGCGTGCTCACCTTCTCCAACAACTGGCTGGAGATCGGCGCGGGCGCGAGCTACTTCGCCCAGACGAGCCCGCTGCTCTTCGTCAACTTCTGGTCCCTGGCGGTCGAGGAGCAGTTCTACCTGCTGTGGCCGGTCGCGCTCGTCGTGCTCGTCGCGGTGACGAGGGCGAGCCGCCACCGCGTGTGGGTCGCCCTGGGCCTGGCAGCGGCGTCCGCGGCCCTCATGGCTGTGCTGTTCACTCCCGGTGAGGACGCCACCCGCGTCTACTACGGCACCGACACCCACCTCTTCGGCCTCATGATCGGTGTGGCGCTGGCCTTCACGTGGGCCGCGCCGACCAGCTGGCTCCACTCCCCGGCCTGGCTGCGGTGGCGCCAGCGGGTGGCGGCCGGCGCCGCCGTGGGTCTGCTCTGGCTGATGACGGCGCTGGACGCCGAGTCGGCCCTCACCTTCCGCGGCGGCATCCTCGCCGCGTCACTGCTCACGGCACTCCTCGTCGCGGCGCTCCTCGGTCCCGTGACCCTCTACCAGCGGCTGATGAAGATGCCGCCGGTCGCGTGGGTGGGGGAGCGCTCCTACGGCATCTACCTGTGGCACTGGCCGCTCATCCTCATCCTCACCGAGCTGCTGCCGGCCACGACGTACGACTCCCTGCTGAGCTGGACCACCCGGGTGCTCGCGCTCGCCCTCACTCTGGTCGTCGCCGGGGCCTCCTACCGCTGGCTCGAGCAGCCCGTCCGCAGGTACGGCTTCTCCGGGGTCTGGCGCGGCTGGCGCACCGCGCTGAGCGGCGGACGCCGCCGGGCGGCACAGGTCGTCGCCGGGGCGACGGCGGTGCTCCTCGTCACGACGGCGGTCGCGGTGGCGACCGCGCCGCGGACCTCCCTCACCCAGCAGCAGATCGAGGCGAACGAGGAGCTCGTCGCGGACTCCGCCGCGCAGGCAGAGGAGGAGGAGCTCCCCGCGGACGCGGACTGGACCGTGCCCGACGGGGAGGAGATCACCGGGTTCGGCGACTCGATCATGGTGACCAGTGCGCACGGCCTCACCTACCGGTGGCCCGAGATCGCCATCGATGCCAAGTCCAACCGCCAGTGGCCCGACGGGCTCGCCGCGATCGAGCAGGCCGTGGCCGCGGGGACGGTGCGCCGCGCCGTCGTGCTCGACTTCGGGACCAACGCCGGCGTGGGCGAGCCCGACGTCGTCCGCGCGGCCCTCGACGCCCTCGGGCCGGGGCGGATGGTCGTCGTCGTCAACCTCTACGGCGGCTCCCACTGGATCCCCGAGGCCAACGCGGCACTCGCCGACGTCGTCGCCGACTACCCGAACGCGATCATCGCCGACTGGTACGCCGCGATCGACGCCGAACCGGACAAGCTCCAGTCCGACGGCATCCACCCGGACATCGAGGGTGGGCACCTGTACACCGACGTCGTGGCCGAGGCCTTCGTCGAGCTGTCCGAGCGGCTCCTCGGGGAGGGCGGGGACCGGGACGCGGACCTCCCCGCGGTCGAGCCCGCCGATGACTCAAGCCGCCCGCTGAGGTGAGCGGCGTCGTCGTCGGCGAGGACGGCCTCGCGCGACCCGCGTGGGCAGCCCACGACCCCCTGCTGCGGGAGTACTACGACACCGAGTGGGGCATGCCGGTGCGGGACGAGCGTGGCCTGTTCGAGCGGCTCAGCCTCGAGGCGTTCCAGTCGGGCCTCGCGTGGGTGACCATCCTGCGCAAGCGCCCCGCGTTCCGGGAGGCCTTCGCCGGTTTCGACCCCGACGCCGTGGCCGCCTTCCACGACGACGACGTCACCCGGCTCATGGCGGACGCGGGGATCGTGCGCAACCGCCGCAAGATCGAGGCGACGATCGCCAACGCGCAGGCGACCGTCGCCCTGCGCCCCGACGGCGGCCTCGCCCAGCTCGTCTGGTCCTTCCGACCCGCCGACACCCCGCGCCCGCGCACCATCGCCGAGGTCCCGACGACGTCCCCCGAGTCGGTCGCGCTGGCGAAGGCGCTGAGGACGCGCGGGTTCCGGCACGTCGGCCCGACGACGATGTTCGCGCTCATGGAGGCCGTGGGCATCGTCGACACCCACCTCCTCGACAGTCACCGGCGGGGGAGCTCGGGGGTCTGGCCCGGCCGAGCGTGACCCCGACGGCTGCGTTGTGGCACGGCCGCGGGCGGGGGAGAGGATGGAGTCATGACCGAGCAGAGCAAGTGGGTGCAGATCACCGAGGCCAACCCCGACCACTCCCGGTGGTACGTCGAGCGGTTCCGCCAGATGGCCGCGTCCGGGGCGGACCTCGTCGGGGAGGCGCGGCTCGTCGACGCGATGGTGCCGCGCGGGGCCCGGGTGCTCGACGCCGGCTGCGGTCCCGGCCGCCACGGCGGCTACCTCGCGGAGCGGGGGCACACCGTCGTCGGCGTCGACGTCGACCCGGTGCTCATCGCCGCAGCGGAGGAGGACTTCCCGGACGCGACGTGGGTGGTCGAGGATCTTGCCGAGCTCGACCTGCCCGCGCGGGGCATCGCCGAGCCTTTCGACGCGATCCTGTGCGCCGGTAACGTCATGACCTTCCTCGCGGCGAGCACCCGGCGGGAGGTGCTGCGTCGGATGGCCCTCCACCTCACGCACGACGGGCGCGCGGTCATCGGGTTCGGGGCTGGACGGGGCTACGACTTCGACGACTTCCTCGGCGACGCCCGCGCCGCGGGACTGGTGGCGGACCACCTGCTGTCCACCTGGGACCTGCGCCCGGCTGCCGAGGACTCCGACTTCCTCGTCGCCGTGCTCCGCCGGGACTGACCCCAGCCGCCACCCCCCGACGAGGTGTCCGCGAGCGTCCGCCGGCCCATGCGCACCCGGGTGCGCCCTCCTCGGGGCGGGCGGGTACAGTGGGCCGAGATGTCTCGATGTCGAGGCATTCCGATAGACGTCGATGAGAGGACTCACCTGGTGGACCTTTTCGAGTACCAGGCACGGGACGTGTTCGAGAAGCACGGCGTACCCGTCCTGGGCGGAATCGTGGCGACCACGCCGGCGGAGGCACGTGCCGCGGCCGAGCAGCTGGGCGGCGGGACCGTCGTCGTCAAGGCGCAGGTCAAGACCGGCGGGCGGGGCAAGGCGGGCGGCGTCAAGCTGGCCCACAGCCCCGAGGAGGCCGAGGCCCGCGCGAGCGAGATCCTCGGCATGGACATCAAGGGGCACACCGTCCACCGCGTGATGATCGCCGAGGGCGCCAAGATCGCGGAGGAGTACTACTTCTCGGTGCTCCTCGACCGCGCCGAGCGCCGATACCTGGCGATGGCGAGCGTCGAGGGTGGCGTGGAGATCGAGCAGCTGGCCGTCGAGCGTCCCGAGGCGCTCGCGCGCGTCCCCGTCGACCCGATCGTCGGCATCGACGGCGCCAAGGCGCGCGAGATCGTCGAGACCGCGGGCTTCGCCGCTGACGTCGCCGACGAGGTCGCCGGCGTCATCGAGTCGCTCTGGCGCGTCTACGCGAACGAGGACGCCACCCTCGTCGAGGTCAACCCGCTCGTGCGCACCGAGGACGGCACGATCATCGCCCTCGACGGCAAGGTGACCCTCGACGAGAACGCCGCCTTCCGCCAGGAGGAGCACGCCGCGCTGGAGGACAAGGAGGCCGCCGACCCGCTCGAGGCGCAGGCCAAGGCCCTGGACCTCAACTACGTCAAGCTCGACGGACAGGTCGGGATCATCGGCAACGGCGCGGGCCTGGTGATGAGCACCCTGGACGTCGTCGCCTACGCGGGCGAGCAGTACGGCGTCGGCCCGGCGAACTTCCTCGACATCGGTGGCGGCGCCAACGCCGAGGTCATGGCCAACGGACTCCACGTCATCCTCGGTGACGAGCAGGTCAAGAGCGTGTTCGTCAACGTCTTCGGCGGCATCACCGCGTGCGACGAGGTCGCCAACGGCATCGTCAAGGCGCTGGAGATCCTCGGCGACGAGGCGACCAAGCCGCTCGTCGTCCGCCTGGACGGCAACAACGTGGTCGAGGGACGCCGGATCCTCGACGAGGCCAACCACCCGCTGGTCACCATGGTGGACACGATGGACGACGCCGCGGCCAAGGCCGCCGAGCTCGCGAAGTAAGGACGGGACTACAGCACATGTCGATCTTCCTCGACGCGAACTCGCGCGTCATCGTCCAGGGCATGACCGGTGCCGAGGGGCAGAAGCACACCCGCCGGATGCTCGGCGCCGGCACCCAGATCGTCGGCGGCGTCAACCCGCGCAAGGCCGGCACCAGCGTCGACTTCGACGTCACCCCGCTCGGCCCCGGCGCCGAGGACCGCTCCGCCGGGACGGTCTCCGTGCCGGTGTTCGGCACGGTCGCCGAGGCGAAGGAGGCGACGGGCGCGGACGTGTCCGTCGTCTTCGTCCCGCCGCCGTTCGCCAAGGGCGCCGTCATCGAGGCCGTCGACGCGGGCATGCCGCTCGTCGTCATCATCACCGAGGGCATCCCGGTCGCCGACACCGCCGAGTTCTTCACCTACGCGCAGGGCAAGGGTGTGCGGCTCATCGGCCCGAACTGCCCCGGGATCATCAGCCCCGGGAAGTCCAACGTCGGCATCACCCCGGCCGACATCACCGGCCCCGGCCGCATCGGCCTGGTGTCGAAGTCCGGCACGCTGACCTACCAGATGATGTACGAGCTGCGGGACATCGGCTTCACCACCGCGATCGGCATCGGCGGCGACCCGGTCATCGGGACCACGCACATCGACGCCCTCGAGGCGTTCGAGGCGGACCCGGACACCGAGGTCATCGTCATGATCGGTGAGATCGGTGGTGACGCCGAGGAGCGGGCCGCGGAGTTCATCAAGGCGAACGTCACCAAGCCGGTCGTCGGCTACGTCGCCGGGTTCACCGCGCCCGAGGGCAAGACCATGGGCCACGCCGGCGCCATCGTCTCCGGCTCCTCCGGGACCGCCGAGGCCAAGAAGGAGGCCCTCGAGGCCGCCGGCGTCAAGGTCGGCAAGACCCCCAGCGAGACCGCGCGCCTCGCCCGGGAGATCCTCCAGGGCTGACGCCAACCACCCGAACGGCCCGCCGAGTGCTCGGCGGGCCGTTCGTCGTCCGCCCACCGTGCGCCCCGTGACGAGGGGTCCCCACCCCGGGCGCACGGTGGAGGTCGAAGGGCTGGGCGCCCCTCGGCCGACCGCCCCGTCGTCCAGACCGCTCAGCGCTGGGTGGCCGGCACCGTGCTGGGAGCCTTCGCGGTCCGGACCGCGTTCGCCAGGTGCCCGGCAGCGGCCTGAGCCGGCGGGCCGGTCGGATGGTGCGCCCCGGCACACGTCGCGCGACACGCCGCCGCCTTCGCGCGCCGGCGCCCCGCCTGGACGCACCATGGGTCAGATGACGACGACGGTGGAGCCCCGGGTGGCCGGACCGGCCGGGCGGGCGCGCAGGCTGCCGGAGGCCTGGCTGCGCGCCACCCTCGCCGGTATCGAGGCAGCGATCCTCAGCTGGCTGCTCGTCGTCGTCCCCACCATCGCCGCCTACGTCGCGACCGCCGCGGCGCCCCTCCTGGGCGAGGCGAGCTGGGACGACGCGGCCGTCGTCGGCACCGGCGTGTGGCTGCTCGGGCACGGCGGGGCGATCGACATGGGGGACGGTGGTGTCGTCTCCCTCGCACCGCTCGGCACCAGCCTCGTCAGCGCGGCGCTCGTCTACGGGGGCGCCCGCCGTGCGCGCCTGCGTCGTCCCGCCACCGCTGCCTTCGCTCTGGCGGGCTGGGTGCTCAGTGTGCTCGCCCTGTCCGCCGTGGTCCCCGGACCGGCAGGGCGCCCGGCCGTGGCGCTCGGCGCGCTGCTCATTGGGGCCGTGGCACTGACCCTCGCCCTGTGGCGCGCGGGAGCGACCCGGCCGGCCTGGTGGCTCGCGCTCCTGGGCCGGACACCCCCGTGGTGCCGTGCCGGTGTGCGCGCTGCGTGGCTCGTCCTGCTCCCGCTGCTCGCCTCCGCGGCGCTGCTCGTGGCCGTCGCCCTCGTACAGGGTGTGGTGACCGTCCTCGACCTGCACGAGGACCTGGCACCGGGCCGGCTCGGGACGGTCGTCCTCCTCCTCGGCCAGCTCGCCTACCTTCCCACCATGGTCGTGTGGGCGGTCGCCTGGCTCGCGGGACCGGGCTTCGCCGTCGGCGCGGGCACGCTGTTCTCACCGAGCGAGGTCGTCGCGGCACCACTGCCGGCGTTCCCCGTGCTCGGCGTGCTCCCTCAGCCCGGCACGGCCGGCACGGGCTGGGTGGTCCTCCTGCCGGTGCTCCTCGGAGTGGGCGTGGGCGTGTGGCTCCACCGCCGGCGCTTCCAGGAGTCCTGGTGGCGGGCGGCGCTGAGCGGCGTCGTCACCGCCGCGACCGTGGCGGTCCTCGCGGCTGCGCTCAGCCACGCCGCGTCCGGCGGGATCGGTCCCGGGCGGCTGGCGACCGTGGGCGCGTCCGCGCCCGCCGTCGCCGGCGCCCTGGCGTGGCAGGTGGGCGCGGGGTCCGTCATCGCGCTCGTCGCCCTGCACCCGCAGGTGCACGCCGCCACCGTGCGTGGCTACCGCTCGCTCCGCGGGCGGCTCACCGGCTCCCGGGACGACGACGGCGGCGCGGGCTCGTCGCCCACGCCGCCGCTCGACCGGGACAACGGCTGAGGTCGTCAGGCCCGTCGTCTCAGGCCGTCTGGCCCTCGTGCTTGCCCTCGCCGATCTCCTCGACGAGCTTGTCGCAGAAGGCCGGGAGGTCGTCCGGCGTCCGGCTGGAGACCAGACCCGCGTCGACGACGACCTCCTCGTCCACCCAGGTCGCCCCGGCGTTGGACAGGTCGGTCTTCAGGCTCGGGTAGGACGTGATCGTGCGGCCGTGGAGCACGTCGGCGTCGGTGAGGATCCACCCGCCGTGGCAGATGACGCCCACCGGCTTGTGCTGGGCGAAGACCTCGCGGACGAACGCGACCGCGGGCCCGTCCATCCGGAGGTGGTCACCGTTCGCCACGCCGCCCGGGAGGACGAGTGCGTCGTAGTCGCCGGGGGCGGCGTCCGCGGTCGTGAGGTCGACCTGCTGCTCGTGCCCCTTCTTGCCGCTGATCGAGCCGGACTCGGGGGCGATGAGGACCGCCTCGGCGCCCTGGGCCGTCACGGCCTCCCACGGGGCGGTGAGCTCGGAGTCCTCGAAACCGTCGGTGGCGAGGAACGCCACCTTCTTGCCAGTCAGCTGGGCCATGGGTGTGCCTCCTGTGTTCTCGGGGGTTCACCCACCAACCTACGAGCGTCCCGTCGATCCCGCTTCTCGGGCGGGGCTAACGCGCGAGGTCGAACAGGAAGGACTGGGCACGGTCCTCGAGCTCGCTGAGGCACGCGTCCTCGGCACGGTGGGTCAGCGCCCGGTCGAGGCAGGCGTGGAAGTCCGCGTACACCGGCCACAGGAGCGCCTGCACCCCCGTGAGGAGGACCATCGCGGCCGCCACGCCCATCCCGATGACGACGAGGACGGTCATCCCACCGCGGAGCCGCGCGCGCCTGGCGCGGACGAGCCCGACGACGCCGAGGACGATCGCGAGGAGCGCCAGCAGGCCCGGGACGAGAGGCAGCGGCCACGGGGGCCGGGTGACCGAGAGCCACAGCGCCGCGAGCAGCACGAGCGAGAACCACAGCAGCGGCCGGTTCGCGGCACGCACCTGCTCCTCGGTCGGCGCCTCGCGCAGCTCCTGGGACGGCATGGTGCCCAGTCTTCCATCCCGGCGGACTACCCTCGGCACGTGCCCACTCGCGTCGTCGTCCTCATCTCAGGCGGGGGATCCAACCTCGCGGCCCTCCTCGACGCGGCCCGGGACCCGGCCTACGGGGCCGAGATCGTCGCGGTCGGGGCCGACCGGCCCACGGCCGGAGGGCTCCAGATCGCCGAGCGCGCGGGTGTCCCGACCTTCGTCGAGCGGCTCTCCGACCACCCGGACCGTGAGTCCTGGGACCGTGCGCTCACCGCCTCGGTCGCGGCGGCCGAGCCCGACCTCGTCGTCTCCGCCGGCTTCCTCAAGCTGTGCGGGCGGCACTTCCTCGAACGTTTCGGCGGGCGGTACGTCAACACCCACAACTCCCTGCTCCCCGCCTTCGCCGGCATCAACGGCCCGCGTGACGCCCTGGAGTACGGGGTCAAGATCGCCGGCGCCACGCTCTTCGTCGTCGACGACGGCGTCGACACCGGCGCGATCATCGCCCAGGTGGCAGTCCCGGTCCACGACGACGACACGGTGGAGACCCTCACCGAGCGGATCAAGGTGGCCGAGCGAGTCCAGCTCGTCGAGCAGGTCGGGCGCCTCGCGCGGCTGCCGTGGCGGGTCGAGGGGCGGCGCGTCGTCGTCGGCTGAATGTCGGTGGCCGGTGCGAGCATCGACCCGTGGACACCGGGACACGCGAGACCAGGCCGCCGATCGCGACCGTGCGGACGGGCGTCGAGCTGCGGCGCTGGTACTGGCTGCGGACCGAGCTCGCGGAGCTCGCCGGGGTGCTCGGGCTCCCGCGGGGCGGCAGCAAGGAGCAGCTGCTCGAGCGGGTCGCCGCGGTGCTCGACGGTGCGCCACCGCCCGCCCAGGCGCCCCGCCGGGCCGTCGGTGCCCAGCTCGAGGAGCCGGTCGGGCCGGGCACGGTGATCCCGCCCGGTCAGCGCTGCGGCCAGGTGCTGCGGCGCTTCTTCACCGCACAGATCGGCCCGCACTTCCGCTTCGACGAGCACATGCGCGAGTTCGTCGCCCACGGCACGGGCCGGACGTTCGGTGAGGCCGTGCAGCACTGGTACCGCACACGGGACGCGCCGGCAGGCCCGATCGGGCAGCAGTTCGAGTACAACCGCTTCACGCGCGCGTGGTTCACCGAGCACCCCGGTGGCAGTCAGGCGGAATGCCGTGCGGCCTGGCAACGGCATCGCGCCCGGCCGGTCGACCAACGCCCGCCGGTACGGGGAGGAGGAGGAGCGCAGGGAGCGCGGTAGACTCTGACCCGGCCGTGACTGGCGCAACCGAGGTGGAGCGACACCACCGGGGAGCGGCCGGAAGTCCCCTGCAAGGGCACCGCACGCCTGGGTGCCCGGGTCCGTCCCACCGAACCCAGGAGTGACCTTCGTGACCGACACGCTTCCCATCCGCCGGGCCCTCGTCTCCGTCTACGACAAGACCGGACTCGAGCCCCTCGCCCGCGCCCTGCACGACGCCGGGGTCGAGATCGTCTCCACCGGCTCCACCGCCCGCACGATCGCGGCCGCCGGTGTCCCCGTCACCCCGGTCGAGCAGGTGACCGGCTTCCCCGAGTGCCTCGACGGCCGGGTCAAGACCCTGCACCCCCGGGTCCACGCGGGGATCCTCGCCGACCGCCGCAAGCAGGCGCACCGTGAGCAGCTCGACGAGCTCGAGGTCGCCCCGTTCGACCTCGTCGTCGTCAACCTCTACCCGTTCACCGACACCGTCGCGTCGGGCGCCGGGCCCGAGGAGTGCGTCGAGCAGATCGACATCGGCGGGCCGACCATGGTGCGGGCCGCGGCGAAGAACCACGCGAGCGTCGCCGTCGTCGTCGACCCCGCCGGGTACGACGACGTCGCTGCCGCCCTCGCGGGAGGCGGCTTCAGCCTCGCCCAGCGTCGCCGGCTCGCTGCCGCCGCCTTCCGGCACACCGCCGACTACGACGTCGCCGTCGCGTCCTGGCTGGGCAACGTCGTCGCACCCGACGACGAGAGCCGCTTCCCGGCGTGGATCGGCGGGACCTGGCAGCGCGCCGACGTGCTGCGCTACGGCGAGAACCCGCACCAGCCCGCCGCTCTGTACCGCTCCGGCCAGCCCGGTCTGGCCCAGGCCGAGCAGCTGCACGGCAAGGCGATGAGCTACAACAACTACGTGGACGCCGACGCCGCGTGGCGCGCGGCCCACGACCACAGCGAACCGACCGTGGCCATCATCAAGCACGCGAACCCGTGCGGGATCGCGGTCGGGGCCACGATCGCCGCGGCGCACGCCGCCGCGCACGCGTGCGACCCGGTCTCCGCCTTCGGTGGCGTGATCGCCGCGAACCGGACGGTCACCGCGGAGGCCGCGGCGCAGATCGCGCCGGTGTTCACCGAGGTGGTCGTGGCGCCCGGGTTCGACGCGGAGGCGGTGGAGATCCTCACGGCGAAGAAGAACATCCGCCTGCTCGTCGTTCCCGAGGCACCCGCGGGCGCGGTCGAGTCCCGGCCGATCAGCGGCGGGCTGCTCGTCCAGGCGGCCGACCGCATCGACGCCCCCGGGGACGACCCCGCGGACTGGACCCTCGCCGCCGGCGAGCCGGCCGACGACGCGACGCTCGGCGACCTCGTCTTCGCCTGGCGCTCCGTGCGTGCCGTGCGGTCCAACGCGATCCTCCTCGCGGCGGGCGGCGCGAGCGTCGGCGTCGGCATGGGCCAGGTCAACCGGGTGGACTCCTGCCGCCTCGCCGTCGAGCGGGCCAACGCTCTCGGTGAGGGGCAGCAGCGAGCCCGGGGCGCCGTCGCCGCCTCCGACGCCTTCTTCCCTTTCGCCGACGGCCTCCAGGTGCTGCTCGACGCCGGCGTGCGCGCCGTCGTCCAGCCCGGAGGGTCGATCCGCGACGAGGAGGTCGTCGCCGCGGCCCAGGCGGCCGGGGTGACGATGTACTTCACGGGCACCCGCCACTTCGCCCACTGACACGGACACCGGCTCGCGCACCGGCCCTCTCGCGCATCGTGTGTGGTTCGGGTCCCCCGAGGACCCGGACCACACACGATCGCGGGGCCTCGGGCCGGGGCCGGCGGCTTCGGGGCGCCGGGGCTCGGGGCCGGGCGGGCGTGGGGCGCCGGGGGCGGGAGCCGGCGGCATGCGACGCCGGGGGACGCTGCCGACCGCCGCCGGCGTGCGTCCTCAGGCCGGGGTCAGGGTCTTGCGCAGCTGGACCGACGGGTCGGACGCGGCGGCGACGTCGACCGCCGGGTGGCGCGGCGCCGAGAGCGCCTTACGGAGCGGACCGACGTCGCGCGGCCGGTCCACGGTGAGGCCCGCGCGGAGCCGTGACGTGCCGTCGGCGTCGCGCGTGACGTACAGCGCCGTCCACGGTCCGGCTCCGGGCTCGCCGCGCAGCACGACCTCCGCGCCGGGCGGGACCTGCCCGACGACGGTGAGGTCGTGGCCGAGCTGGGTGGAGAAGACGTAGGGGGCCGGGTCCGGCGCCGGGGCGCCCGACGTGCCGAGGAGGTCGGCGACGAGCGCCGACGGGTGGTTGAGGGCGCCGTCCCAGTGCGCGCCCGCCACCAGGCCGTCGCGCGGTGAGGTCCGGTCCGCGCAGTCGCCGACGGCCCGCACGGAGGCCGGCCCGCCGCGCACCCGCCCGGCGAGGTCCACCGGCACCGCCCCGCGCGGGGTGAGCGGCAGGGCACCGGACAGCCACCGGGTGTGCGGCCGCACCCCGACGGCAGCGACGACGACGTCCGCCGCCAGCCGCTCACCGTCCGCCAGCTCCACCCCCTCCGCGTCCGCGCCGGTCACGGTCGCGCCGCAGCGCAGCTCGACGCCGTGCGCCTCGTACCAGGGCACGACCAGCTCCCCGACGTCCGGGCCCAGCACGTGGCCGAGCGGGACGGGTCCACCCTCGAGCACGGTGACGTGCGCGCCCTGCTCGGCGGCCACGGACGCGAGCTCGGCTCCGATCCAGCCGGCCCCGATGACGGCCAGGCGGACACCCGGCCGGAGCCGCTCCCGCAGCCGCTCGGCGTCGTCGGGGTCGTGCAGGGTCAGGACGTCGCGCCACCCCGGGACGGTGAGGGCACCCGCGCCGGTCGCGAGGACGACGACGTCGGAGGCGACCTCCCGGCGGCCGTCGGGGCTGTCGACGGCGAGCCGGGCGTCGTCGTCGTCCGCCTCGAGGTGGACGGCACGGTGCCCGACGAGGAGCTCGTCCGCCAGGGCGGGCAGCTCCCCGTACCCCTCGTCGGCGAGCCAGACCGGCTCGGTCCGGGAGAAGAGCTCCTTGCTCAGCGGTGGGCGGTCGTACGGCGGCAGCGACTCGGCCCCGACGACGGTGAGGACGCCCGCGAAGCCCTGGGCGCGCAGCTCGGCAGCGGTGCGCAGGCCCGCGAGTCCCGTCCCGACGACGGTCACCCGGGACGGCGGCGGCGCGGGGCGGGAGGGAAGGCTCACGGGACCCACGGTAGCCTCGGTGCCATGGAGCGGACGCACGGCAGGAGCACGGCGGTGCTGTGGATCGTCGTCGTCGGCGTCGCCCTCGCCGGGGTGGCCGCCGTCCTCGTCAACGTCCCTGCCGGCGTCGTCGTCCTGGCGCTGCTGTGCGCCGTGCTGGCCGTCGTCCGGGGCACCGACCGCAGGTCCCCCGAGACGTTCCGGGCCCGGTCGACCCCCTTCGACGTCACCGTGCTCGCCGTCGCCGCCATCGCCCTCGCCGTGCTCGCCCCGGCGGGCAACCTCACCTGACCCGTCCTGCGCGAGCGGGTCATCCTGGGAGAATGGCCCGATGAACGGCCTCGTCGTCGACATCGCCCTCGTCTTCCTCTTCGTCCTCATCGGTGGGGTCTTCGCCGCCTCGGAGATCGCCCTCGTCTCGTTGCGCGACGGCCAGGTGCGGGCCATGGAGGACAAGGGGGGCGCCGGGGGGCGCGTCGCCCGGCTCACCCGGAACTCCAACCGCTTCCTGTCCTCCGTGCAGATCGGTGTCACGCTCGCCGGCTTCTTCTCCGCCTCCTTCGGCGCCGCCCAGATCGCGCCGCAGGTCTCACCGGCGCTGGAGAGCCTCGGCCTGGCGAGCGGCGTGGCGAGCACCGTCGCCTTCGTCGGTACCACCGTCGTCATCTCCTACCTCTCCCTCGTCTTCGGCGAGCTCGTGCCCAAGCGGCTCGCGATGCAGAGCGCGGAGCGCTTCTCGCTCCTCGTGGCGACCCCGCTCGACTGGATCGCCACCGCGATGCGCCCGGTCATCTGGCTGCTCGGTGCGTCCACCGACCTCGTCATGCGGCTGCTGGGCCGCGACCCCACGGCTCAGCGCGAGGAGATCGGTCCCGAGGAGCTGCGCTCGATGGTGGCCGAGCACGAGTCCCTCGGCGCGGTCGAGCGGGAGATGGTCGTGGACATCCTCGCCGTGGGTGACCGGGGGGTGGAGGAGATCATGACCCCCCGCACGGAGGTCGAGTTCCTCGACGCCGACCTGCCCGTGACCGAGGCGCAGGCGCGGGTCTCCACGCTGGAGCACTCCCGCTACCCCGTCCGTGGCCGCAACGACGACGACGTCCTCGGCTTCGTCCACGTCCGCGACCTCATCCACGTGCGGGCCGGCGCGCGGGTCGTCGCCGACCTCGTCCGGCAGGTGCCCTTCTTCCCGACCGGGAAGCGCGTGCTGTCGGCGCTCACCGACATGCGGGCGCAGAACGCCCACCTCGCGATCGTCGTCGACGAGTACGGCGGCACCGACGGCATCGTCACGCTCGAGGACGTCGTCGAGGAGTTCGTCGGCGAGATCCACGACGAGTACGACCGGGAGGACCCCGGCGTCACGGTGCGCGGCACCGCGGGGGAGCTCGCCGGGCTGCTCGGCCGCGCCGACGTCGCCAAGGTGCTCGACCGGGAGCTGCCCGAGGGGCCGTACGACACGCTGGCCGGGTTCATCATGACGAGGTTGGGGCGGCTCCCGCAGGTCGGGGACACGGTGCTGTGGGACGGGCTCGCGCTGACGGTGACCGAGCTCGACGGCCGGCGGGTGGACCGGGTCCAGGTGCGGCAGGCCGAGGGCGAGCCGGCCACCGGTGAGACGGCCGAGGGCGAGCCGGCCACCGGTGAGACGGCCGAGGGCGAGCCGGCCACCGGTGAGACGGCCGTAGGTGCGGTCGACCCGGGGGCCGCCGGGCAGCACCCCTGAGGCGCCGGAGGGACGGTCTGCGTGTAGCCCATTTATCTCGATGTCGAGTAATCTGGAGGTCGCGGTGCCGGCGCCCCGGCGCCGAGCACGCCGAGCACACCCCTCGCGGTGGTCAGGAGAGACGCAGGAACATGGCGAAGATCAAGGTTGCGAACCCGGTCGTCGAGCTCGACGGCGACGAGATGACGCGGATCATCTGGCAGTTCATCAAGGACCGCCTCATCCACCCGTACCTCGACATCGACCTCAAGTACTACGACCTCGGCATCCAGAACCGTGACGCCACCGACGACCAGGTGACCGTCGACGCCGCCCACGCCATCCGGGAGCACGGCGTCGGCGTCAAGTGCGCGACCATCACCCCCGACGAGGCGCGCGTCGCGGAGTTCGGCCTCAAGAACATGTGGCGCTCGCCCAACGGCACCATCCGCAACATCCTCGGCGGCGTCATCTTCCGTGAGCCGATCATCATCTCCAACGTCCCGCGGCTCGTCCCGGGCTGGACCAAGCCGATCATCATCGGCCGCCACGCCCACGGTGACCAGTACAAGGCGCAGAACTTCAAGGTGCCCGGCCCCGGCACCGTGACGATCACCTACACCCCCGACGACGGCAGCGAGCCGATGGAGCTCGAGGTCGCCAAGTTCCCCGAGGACGGCGGCGTCGCGATGGGGATGTTCAACTACAACAAGTCGATCGCCGACTTCGCCCGCGCCTCCTTCTCCTACGGGCTGCAGCGGGGCTACCCGGTGTACCTCTCGACGAAGAACACCATCCTCAAGGCCTACGACGGCGCCTTCAAGGACATCTTCCAGGAGGTGTTCGACGCCGAGTTCAAGGACCAGTTCGACGCCGCGGGCCTCACCTACGAGCACCGCCTCATCGACGACATGGTCGCCGCCGCCATGAAGTGGGAGGGCGGCTACGTCTGGGCCTGCAAGAACTACGACGGCGACGTCCAGTCCGACACCGTCGCCCAGGGCTTCGGCTCGCTCGGCCTCATGACCTCGGTGCTCATGACCCCGGACGGCCGCACGGTCGAGGCCGAGGCCGCGCACGGCACCGTCACCCGGCACTACCGCCAGCACCAGGCCGGCAACCCGACGTCCACGAACCCGATCGCCTCGATCTTCGCGTGGACCCGCGGCCTGGCCCACCGGGGCAAGCTCGACAACACCCCGGAGGTCACCGGCTTCGCCGAGACCCTCGAGGACGTCGTCGTCAAGACGGTCGAGTCCGGCAAGATGACCAAGGACCTCGCGCTGCTCGTCGGCCCGGACCAGGAGTGGCTGACCACCGAGGAGTTCCTCGCCGCGCTCGACGAGAACCTCGCCGCGCGCCTCGCCTGACTCGTCCCGAAGGAGAGAACGCCATGAGCACCCAGCCCGTCAACGTCACCGTCACCGGTGCAGCCGGCCAGATCGGCTACGCCCTGCTCTTCCGCGTCGCCTCGGGCCAGCTGCTGGGGCCGGACGTGCCCGTCAGGCTGCGCCTGCTGGAGATCCCGCAGGCCGTCAAGGCCGCCGAGGGCACCGCGATGGAGCTCGACGACTGCGCCTTCCCGCTGCTCGCCGGGATCGACATCCTCGACACCCCCGAGGCCGGCTTCGAGGGCACGAACATCGCCCTGCTCGTCGGCGCGCGTCCCCGGACGGCCGGCATGGAGCGCGGTGACCTCCTCGAGGCCAACGGTGGGATCTTCGGCCCCCAGGGCAAGGCGATCAACGACCACGCGGCGTCCGACGTCCGCGTGCTCGTCGTCGGGAACCCGGCCAACACCAACGCGCTCATCGCGCAGCGGCACGCACCGGACGTCCCCGCCGAGCGCTTCAACGCGATGACCCGGCTGGACCACAACCGGGCGCTGAGCCAGCTCGCGCAGAAGACCGGCACCCCGGTGAGCCAGATCGAGAACCTCACGATCTGGGGCAACCACTCGGCGACCCAGTACCCGGACGTGTTCCACGCGACCGTCGCCGGGCGCCCGGCCACCGAGCTCGTCGACGAGGCCTGGCTGGCCGACGACTTCATCCCGACCGTCGCCAAGCGTGGCGCGGCCATCATCGACGCCCGTGGTGCGTCGTCGGCGGCCTCGGCAGCCAACGCGGCCATCGACCACGTCCACGACTGGGTGCGCGGCACGGGGACCTCGTGGACCTCGGCAGCGATCCCGTCCGACGGCTCCTACGGCGTGCCCGAGGGCATCATCTCCTCCTTCCCGGTCCGCTCCGCGGGCGGCGAGTGGGAGATCGTCCAGGGCCTGGAGATCAACGACTTCTCCCGGGAGCGGATCGACGCCTCCGTCGCCGAGCTCACCGGCGAGCGCGAGGCCGTGGAGCAGCTCGGCCTCATCTGAGCACCCGGCGCGCAACAACTCCGCTCTCGACGGGAAGGGATTCGCCCTTTCCCGCCGAGAGCGGAGTTGTTTCGGCTCGCGGCGGGAGGGGATTCGCCCTTTCCCGCCGAGAGCGGAGTTGTTTCGGCTCTCGCCGGGAAGGGATCGCACTTTCCCCGCCGAGAGCGGAGTTTTTTCCGATGCTCCGGCAGTACGCTGCACCCGCCCGCGAGACCCACGACACAGGGAGCGACCATGCCCATCCACGGCACCTTGTTCAGCGAGTTCCAGGAGACCACCTCCCAGGACCCGTTCACCCTCCAGAACAAGAAGCTGCTCAAGATCAACATGGGCTACGGCCCCGTGTGGGCGAAGT
This sequence comes from Georgenia sp. H159, assembly GCF_035607575.1. Taxonomy (NCBI): domain Bacteria; kingdom Bacillati; phylum Actinomycetota; class Actinomycetes; order Allobogoriellales; family Allobogoriellaceae; genus Georgenia; species Georgenia sp. H159. The sequence continues at coordinate 482,432 of NZ_JAYDZY010000001.1, forward strand.
CCGGCTCGATGGTCGCCTACCAGGGCGACGTCCGGTTCCAGAACAAGGGCTCCGGCGGCCTCGGACGCATCGTCAAGTCCGCGGTGACCGGTGAGGGCGTGAGCATGATGGAGGCCACCGGCCAGGGCGAGCTGTTCGTCGCCGACCAGGCCGCGGACATCCAACTCGTCTACCTCGAGAACGACATGATCTCGGTCAACGGCGCCAGCGTGCTGGCCTTCTCGGCCTCCATCGAGTGGGACATCCAGCGACTCCAGGCCCGCGGCGCCGCGATGACGGGCGGCCTGTACAACGTCTCGCTGCGCGGCACCGGGTACGTCGCGGTCACCACCCAGGGCGAGCCGGTGGCACTCGACGTCGCCAGCGCGCCGACCTTCGCCGACGCCCAGGCCGTGGTCCTGTGGACCTCCGGAGTGAGCATGGACATCCGCGTCGACACCGGCGGGCTGAAGTCGCTGGTGCGCGGCGGGACGGGCGAGACGTTCCAGATGGCCTTCGGTGGCCAGGGGTACGTCGTCGTCCAGCCCAGCGAGTCGGTCATCACGGGCGGGCACCAGGAGAACCGCTCCAAGAGCAGCGGCGGCGGGCTCGGCGGACTGCTCGGCGGCTGACCCTGCCGACGCGCATCGGCCGGGGGAGGCCCCGGCCGATCGCGTCGTGCTGCCTGCGTGATGGCTGGGACCGCAACCCCGTGAAACGGGTTGCAAGCCTTGCATCGCCTTTCAGGCGGGTCTAGGCTGCGGACACCGATCATCTGGAGACGAGGGAGTCCCATGTCCGCGAGATCTGCTCGCCCGCGCGCCGCCGTCGCCCTGCTCGCAGCCGCGGGTCTGGTGGCCTCAGGTCTGGCCGCCGCCACGACCGCGCTGCCCGCTGCCGCGGACGACACGCTCGTCGTCGTCGCCGGTGACCTCCAGTCCGAGCTCGGCTGCCCGGCCGACTGGGCCCCCGACTGCACCGACACCGCGCTCGAGCCCACGGGGACCGAGGGCGTCTATGCGGCCGAGCTCACCGTGCCCGCGGGCAGCTGGGAGTACAAGGTCACCGTCGGTGGCTCGTGGGACGAGGCCTACGGCGTCGGGGGAGGGGAGGCGAACTACGCGCTCCACCTCGCCGGCGAGACCGACCTGCGCTTCACCTTCGACCACGCCGACGGCCTCGTCGCCCTCGAGGTGGTCGGGCTGGACCAGGGGCACACCGACGCCGACGACGCCCTCGTCACCGAGCCGGTGCGCCAGCCGGGCTCCGACGAGCAGTTCTACTTCGTCATGACCGACCGCTTCGCCAACGGCGACGAGGCGAACGACACCGGTGGCCTCGACGGTGACCGTCTGGACCACGGCTTCGACCCAGCGGACAAGGGCTTCTACCACGGCGGGGACATCGCCGGGCTGCACGAGAACCTCGACTACATCCAGGGTCTGGGCACGACGGCGATCTGGCTCACCCCGTCGTTCAAGAACAACCCCGTCCAGGGCGAGGGCGCGAACGCCTCGGCCGGGTACCACGGCTACTGGATCACCGACTTCACGCAGATCGACCCGCACCTCGGCACGAACGCCGAGCTCGAGGCGCTCATCGACGACGCCCACGCCCGCGGCATCAAGGTCTACTTCGACATCATCACCAACCACACCGCCGACGTCATCGACTACGCGGAGGGCGAGTACTCCTACATCGACATGGCCACCTCGCCCTACCGCGATGCGGAGGGCAACGTCTTCGACCCGGGTGACTACGCGGGAACCGGGACCTTCCCGGAGCTGGACGCCCAGACGTCCTTCCCCTACACGCCGGTGCCGAACGAGGACATCACCCTGGCCCCCGAGTGGCTCAACGACGTGACGCTCTACCACAACCGCGGTGACTCGACGTGGGAGGGCGAGTCGGTCACCTTCGGTGACTTCGTCGGCCTGGACGACCTCATGACCGAGCACCCCACCGTCGTCGAGGGCTTCGTCGACGTCTACCAGGACTGGGTCGACCTCGGCATCGACGGCTTCCGCATCGACACCGCCAAGCACGTGAACATGGAGTTCTGGGAGGAGTGGACCACCGAGGTCCTCGACTACGCACGCGCTCAGGGCCGCGACGAGTTCTTCATGTTCGGTGAGGTCTACGACGCCGACGCCCGCCTGCTGTCCCCCTACGTGCGCAACACCGACATGAACGGCGTGCTCGACTTCGCCTACCAGTCCGCTGCCGTCAACTACGCCAAGGGCTTCACCGCCGAGGGCCTGTCCGGCCTGTTCTCCGCGGACGCCTACTACACGACCCCGACGACGAGCGCGCACGCCCTGCCGACCTTCCTCGGCAACCACGACATGGGTCGCGTCGGCTACTTCCTCCAGGGCACGGGCGACGAGCGTGACCGCTCGATGCTCGCGCACTCCCTCATGTACCTCACCCGCGGCCAGCCGGTCGTCTACTACGGCGACGAGCAGGGCTTCGTCGGCCAGGGCGGGGACAAGGACGCACGGCAGTCGCTCTTCGCCAGCCAGGTCGAGCAGTACCAGCAGGACTGGACGCTGCACGGGGACCAGATCGGGGCGCAGGACCGGTTCGACACCGACGTGCCGCTGTACACCCACATCGCCGAGCTCGCCGAGCTGCGCTCCACCACGCCGGCGCTCGCCGACGGCGCGCAGATCGAGCTGTACGCCGCCGACGGGGCCGGCGTCTACGCCTTCGCCCGGGTGGACCGCGAGGACAAGGTCGAGCACGTCGTCGCCGTGAACAACCAGGCCGGCGACTCCACCGTCACCTTCACCACGCTGACTCCCGGCGCGAGCTACTCCGTGCTCCACGGTGACCACGGCCCCGTGACGGCGGACGCGTCCGGGCAGCTGACGCTCACCGTGCCGGCCCTCGACGCCGTCGTCCTCGTGGCCGACCGGACCGTCGGTGCGCCGGACGAGCCGGGTGAGATCACGCTGCTGCCCGCCCACGGTGGCGCGCTCGACGGCGTCGCCCCCGTCAGCGCCGACGTCGCCGACGACGTGTGGGCGGAGACCTCCTTCGCCTACCGGCTCGTCGGTGCCGAGGACTGGACGCCGCTCGGCACCGCCGAGGGCGACGCGCCACAGGTCTTCCACGACGTCTCCGCACTGCCGACCGGAACCCTCGTCGAGTACCGGGCCGTGTCCGTCGACGCCGCCGGCCACCGTGTCGCGGCCTCGACCGTCGGCTCGGTCGGCCAGGCCGTCGACGGCACCTCCGGGGCCGAGCAGCCGGGCGGGGACCTCGTCACCGTCCCCGGCAGCCACAACGCCGCGATGGGCTGCCCGGGCGACTGGCAGTCCGACTGCGCGGCGGCGGCACTCACGCTGGGAGCGGACGGCATCTACTCCGGCACCTTCGACATCCCGGCCGGCAGCTACGAGTACAAGGTCGCAGTCGGTGGCAGCTGGGACGTCAACTACGGCGCCGGCGGCGTGCCCGGCGGGGACAACGTCTCCTACACCCACGACGGCGGACCGGTCACCTTCTTCTACGACCCGGTGACCCACTACTTCTCCAGCACCGCCGAGGGCCCGATCGTCACGCTGCCGGGCTCGTTCAACGCCCAGGTCGGCTGCCCCGGTGACTGGCAGCCCGACTGCATGGCCACGTGGATGAGCGACCCGGACGGCGACGGCACCTACGAGTGGTCGACGACGGAGCTGGCGACCGGGAGCTACGAGGTCAAGGTGGCCCACGGCCGCAGCTGGGACGAGAACTACGGTGCGGACGGCGTGCCGGGTGGGGACAACATCGCGTTCAGCGCCACGGCCGGCAACCTCGTCGCCTTCAGCTACGACATCGCCACGCACGTGCTCACCGTCGACGTCACCGACCCGCCACTGGCCGGCACCGGGCAGGACGCCGCCTACTGGCTGGACGAGACGACGATCGCGTGGCCGACCTCGCTGCTGCCCGCTGGTGCGGCACCCGCCGAGCTCGAGTGGTCGGTGCACTGGGCGCCCAAGGGTGGTCTCGACGTGGTCGACGGCACCGTCACCGGAGGGGCCGGCTCGGCCCAGCTCACCCTCAGCAGTGAGGGGCTTCCGCAGGCGCTCGCCGACCGCTTCCCGCACCTGGCCGACCACCTCGCGCTGACCGTCGAGGGGCTCACCACCGAGCAGGTCGAGGAGATCCTCACCGGGCAGCTCCGGGTGCTGCAGGTCGACGGGGAGACACCCAGCGCCTTCACCGGGCTGCAGGTCCCGGGTGTGCTCGACGACCTGTACGCCGGCGCGGCGGCCGACCGCACCCTCGGCGCGGACTGGTCCGCAGCCGGCGTGCCCACGCTCGCGCTGTGGGCACCGACCGCCACGGACGTCGACCTCCTGCTGTGGGACGAGGGTGCCGACCTGGCGGCCGCGCCGCAGGACACCGTGCCCATGGAACGGCAGGCGGACGGCTCGTGGACCGTCACCGGGGACGTCGGGTGGACGGGCATGTCCTACCGCTACGCCGTCGAGGTCTACGTCGACGACGAGGGCGAGGTCCTCGTCAACGAGGTCACCGACCCCTACTCGGTGGGCCTGACCCTGAACTCCACCCACTCCGTGCTCCTCGACCTCGACGACGAGCAGTGGGCACCGGAGATCTGGGCCGAGACCCCGGCGCCCGTCGTTGAGGACCCGGTCGACCGGACGATCTACGAGCTGCACGTGCGCGACTTCTCGATCAGCGACGAGACCGTCCCCGAGGAGCTGCGCGGCACCTACGGCGCGTTCGCGCTGGAGGACTCCGCCGGTGTCACCCACCTGCGCGACCTCGCCGAGGCGGGCATGAACACCGTCCACCTGCTCCCGACGTTCGACATCGCCACCATCAACGAGGACCGCTCCGAGCGGGTGGAGCCGCAGGTCCCCGACGCGGCGCCGGACTCCGAGGAGCAGCAGGCCGCCGTCAGCGAGGTCCGCGACCTCGACGGCTTCAACTGGGGCTACGACCCGCTGCACTACTCCACCCCGGAGGGCTCCTACGCCGCCGACGGCTCCCAGCACGGCGGGGACCGCGTCGCGGAGTTCCGCACCATGATCGGCGGCCTGCACGACGTCGGCCTGCAGGTGGTGCTCGACAAGGTCTACAACCACACCAACTCCTCCGGACAGGCCGAGCTGTCGGTCCTCGACCGCGTGGTGCCCGGGTACTACCACCGGCTCGACGCCGTCGGGAACGTCACGACGTCCACCTGCTGCCAGAACGTCGCCACCGAGCACGAGATGGCCGAGAAGCTCATGGTCGACTCCGTGGTCACCTGGGCCGCGGACTACCACGTCGACGGCTTCCGCTTCGACCTCATGGGCCACCACTCGGTGGACAACATGCTGGCCGTGCGCGAGGCGCTGGACTCCCTGACGCTCGCGGACGACGGCGTGGACGGCGAGTCGGTCTACGTCTACGGCGAGGGCTGGGACTTCGGCGAGGTCACCGGCAACGCGCGCTTCACCCAGGCCATCCAGGGCCAGCTCGGCGGCACCGGCATCGGGACGTTCTCCGACCGGCTGCGTGACGCCGTCCGTGGCGGCGGACCCTTCGACGAGGACCAGCGCACCATCCAGGGCTTCGGGTCCGGGTCCTTCACCGACCCGAATGCCGTGGCCGAGGGCACGCCGGAGGAGCAGGCAGCGCGTCTGGCCCACCAGACCGACCTCGTGCGACTGGGGCTGGCCGGCAACCTCGCGGACTTCTCCTTCGTCACCGCGGCCGGTGAGGAGCAGACCGGGGCACAGCTGGACTACAACGGCCAGCCCGCCGGGTACGCCACCCAGCCCGACGAGGTCGTCACCTACGTCGACGCGCACGACAACGAGACGCTGTTCGACAACCTCACCCTCAAGCTGCCGGTCGACACGTCGATGGCGGAGCGGGTGCGGATGAACACGCTGTCGCTGGCGACGACGGCGCTGGCCCAGACGCCGTCGTTCTGGCACGCGGGCACCGACCTGCTGCGCTCCAAGTCGCTGGACCGCAACAGCTACAACTCCGGTGACCACTTCAACCGGCTCGACTGGTCGATGCAGACGAACAACGTCGGTGTGGGCCTGCCGCCCGCGGAGGACAACGCCGACGCGTGGGAGATCATGCGGCCGTTGCTCGCCGACCCGGACCTGGCCCCGACGCCCGAGGACATCGCCCGGTCCGCGGCGATGGCGCAGGACCTGCTCGAGCTGCGCTTCTCGACCGACCTCTTCCGCCTGGGCTCGGCCGAGCTCATCCACGAGAAGGTCACCTTCCCGGGCTCCGGACCCGATGCGACGCCGGGGCTGCTCGTCATGGCGATCGACGACACGGCGGGGGAGAGTGACGTCGACCCGGCACTGGACAGCGTGCTCGCGGTCTTCAACGCCTCACCCGAGCCGGTCATCGAGCAGGTCGAGGGGTTCGCCGGGCGTGGGCTCGCGCTCTCTCCGGTGCAGGTCGCCGGGGCCGACGACGTCGTCCGGGCAACAGTGTGGGACGCCGAGACGGGCACGGTGACGGTCCCGGCGCGCACGGTGGCAGTGCTGGTCGAGCAGCAGGACGAGCCGACGCCGACGCCCACCGACCCGCCGGTCGACCCGACCGACCCGCCGGTCGACCCGACGGACCCGCCGGTCGACCCGACGGACCCGCCGGTCGACCCGACGGACCCGACCGACCCGCCCGCCCGTCCCGGCGGCGGGCCGGGTGACGGCGACGACGGGGCTCCCGGCGGGAAGCTGCCGCAGACGGGCCTCGACGCGGCGGTGCCCGTCGTCGTCGCGCTGCTCCTCCTCCTGGCCGGGGCCACGCTTCTCGCCACCCGTCGTCGGGCCTAGCGGACGGCAGGGCGAGCACGGACGCACCCGCGCACCGCGCCCGGCGCACCGTGTGGGGTTCGGGTCCCGGGAGGACCCGAACCCCACACGACGTCGTCGGCGCCCCTCGCCCGGGCGGCGGACCGGGGTGAGGCGGCACCGCCGGGTCGGCTAGCCTCTGCCGGGTGACCCACGACGGCGACCAGCACCTGGTTCTCTCCCTGTCCTGCCCCGACCGGCCCGGCATCGTCAGTGCCGTGGCCGGCCTGCTCGCGGAGCACGGCGGGAACATCACCGAGTCCCAGCAGTTCGGTGACCCGTCCACGGGCCTGTTCTTCATGCGGGTCCAGGTCCAGACGGCCGCTCCCCGCGAGGAGCTCGAGCAGGTCCTCACCGAGCTCGCCGGACGTTTCGAGATGGACTGGCAGCTCGACGTCGTCGGCCGTCCGGTCCGGACCCTCGTCCTCGTGTCGAAGGCCGGTCACTGCCTCAGCGACCTCGGGTACCGGCAGCGCAACGAGCGGCTGCCGATCGACGTCGTCGGGGTCGTCTCCAACCACCGTGACCTCGAGTCGATGGCCGACTTCTACGGCTACGACTTCACCCACATCCCGGTGACGAGGGAGACGAAGCCGCAGGCCGAGGCCCGCCTCCTCGAGCTCGTCGAGCAGCACGACGTCGAGCTCGTCGTCCTCGCCCGCTACATGCAGGTGCTCTCCGACGACCTGTGCCGCAAGCTCGAGGGCCGGGTCATCAACATCCACCACTCCTTCCTGCCCAGCTTCAAGGGCGCCCGGCCCTACGCCCAGGCCCACCAGCGGGGCGTCAAGCTCATCGGGGCGACCGCGCACTACGTGACCGCGGACCTCGACGAGGGCCCGATCATCGAGCAGGACGTCGAGCGGGTGGACCACAGCGACGACGAGCGCGAGATGGTCTCGCTCGGTGAGGACGTCGAGCGTCGGGTGCTCGCCCGCGCCGTGCGCTGGCACGCCGAGCACCGCGTCCTGCGCGACGGCGCCCGCACCGTCGTCTTCCGCTAGCCCCGCCGCCCCCGCGAACTGGCGCCCCCCGTAAACCGGCGTCGCCCGCGAACGGGCGCACACCCTCGTCCCGGCGCCGAGAGCGGAGTTGTTGTCCGAGCAAGCGGGGCGACCGCCGGAAACAACTCCGCTCTCGGCGAGAGGGGAGCGCGGGGCTGGCCGACCGCCGGAAACAACTCCGCTCTCGGCGGGGGGATCGCTGGGTGGACCTGTGCGCGACGTCGGGTGCGTGGTGCGAGGATGACGCCATGGACGACGTTCGTATCGATGTGGTCGACGACGACGCTGCCGGTGAGCTGCTCACGGTGCGGCGCGCGGCCTTCGTCACCGAGGCACAGCTCTACGGTGACCCCAACATCCCGGCACTGACCCAGACCCTCGCGGAACTCCGCACGGACCTCGAGCGGCCCGACGTCGTCACCCTGGGCGCGTGGCTCGGGACGCGGCTCGTCGGGTCGATCCGGGTGGAGCTCGAGGGCGAGCGGGCCAACCTCGGCCGCCTCGCCGTCGTCCCCGACCTCCAGGGTCAGGGGCTGGGGACCCAGCTGCTCATGGCCGTGCTCGAGTACCTGCCCGAGCAGACGAAGGAGGTCTGGGTGTTCACCGGCCAGGACTCCAAGCAGAACCTGTCGATGTACGCGAAGCACGGGTACGAGCACCAGTACGACCAGCACACCGGGGACCTCACCTACGCCTACCTGCGGCGCATCCTCGGTGAGGACGAGCCGAGCGACTGACCGCACCGTCCGCCGGAGGCGTTAGGCTTGGTCACTGTCGCGACTGGCGCCACAGGTGGATCACCACCGGGGAGCGACGAACCACGCAGACCTCAGGTCGCCCGCCTGGGCCGAGGGTCACCGGCACTGCATGCTCCGGCGTGCGTCAACCAGTGAGACTTGCGGAGGAACCATGAGCCAGCCCACCGAGACCCGTCCGGTCGCGGACCAGTCGCTGTCCGAGCTCGACCCCGAGATCGCCGCCGTCCTCGACGGCGAGCTGGTCCGCCAGCGCGAGACGCTGGAGATGATCGCCAGCGAGAACTTCGTCCCCCGCGCGGTGCTCCAGGCCCAGGGGTCGGTGCTCACCAACAAGTACGCCGAGGGCTACCCGGGCCGCCGGTACTACGGCGGCTGCGAGCAGGTCGACATCGCCGAGAACCTCGCCATCGAGCGGGCGAAGTCCCTCTTCGGTGCCGCGTACGCCAACGTCCAGCCGCACTCCGGCGCCACGGCCAACGCGGCGGTGCTCCACGCCATCGCCCGCCCCGGCGACAAGGTGCTAGGCCTGTCGCTGCCCCACGGCGGCCACCTCACCCACGGCATGAAGATCAACTTCTCCGGCCGGCTCTACGACATCGCCGCCTACGGCGTCGACGAGCAGACCCACCGGATCGACATGGACCAGGTCCGCGAGCAGGCGCTCGCCGAGCGGCCCAAGGTCATCATCGCCGGCTGGTCCGCCTACCCGCGGCAGCTGGACTTTGCGGCGTTCCGCGCGATCGCGGACGAGGTCGGCGCCTACCTGTGGACCGACATGGCGCACTTCGCCGGCCTGGTCGCCGCCGGTCTGCACCCGAACCCGGTCGCCGAGTCCGACGTCGTCTCGACGACGATCCACAAGACCCTCGGCGGCCCCCGCTCCGGCATGATCCTGTCCCGCGACGCCGAGGAGCTGGGCAAGAAGCTCAACTCCGCGGTCTTCCCCGGCCAGCAGGGCGGCCCGCTCATGCACGTCATCGCCGCCAAGGCGGTGGCACTCAAGGTCGCGGCCGGTGAGGAGTTCGCGGAGCGGCAGCGCCGCACCCTCGAGGGTGCCCGCATCATCGCCGAGCGGCTCATGGAGCCCGCGGTCCGCGAGGCCGGCGTCTCCGTCGTCACCGGGGGCACCGACGTCCACCTCGTGCTCGTCGACCTGCGCGACTCGGCGCTCGACGGCCAGCAGGCCGAGGACCTCCTCCACTCCGCCGGCATCACCGTCAACCGCAACGCGGTGCCCTTCGACCCGCGCCCGCCGCGGGTGACCTCCGGCCTGCGGATCGGCACGCCGGCCCTCGCCACGCGCGGGTTCGGCGCCGCCGAGTTCACCGAGGTCGCCGACATCATCGCCACCACCCTGACCCAGGGGGCGTCGGCCGACGTCACCGCCCTGAGCGCACGCGTCAAGGCACTGACGGACACCTTCCCGCTCTACGAGGGCCTGCAGCAGTGACCGTGCGCATCCTCGACGGCAAGGCCACCGCGGCGCAGATCAGGAGCGAGCTCACCACCCGGGTCGGCGCGCTGCGCGAGCGAGGCGTGATCCCCGGGCTGGGCACCGTCCTCGTCGGTGACGACCCGGGCTCCCGGAGCTACGTCGCGGGCAAGCACCGCGACTGCGCCGAGGTGGGCATCGAGTCGATCCGCGTCGACCTGCCGGCGACCGCGACCGAGGAGGAGATCCTCGCGGCGGTCGACCGGCTCAACGCCGACCCCGCGTGCACCGGGTACATCGTCCAGCTCCCGCTGCCCGCGGGAGTCGACACGAACGCCGTCCTCGAGCGGATCGACCCCGCCAAGGACGCCGACGGCCTGCACCCGACGAACCTGGGCCGCCTCGTGCTTCGCGTCAAGGAGCCGGTCACCAGCCCGCTGCCGTGCACGCCTCGCGGGGTGCTCGAGCTGCTCGACCGGTACGACGTCGACCTCGAGGGCGCGCACGTCGTCGTCGTGGGCCGGGGGACCACCGTCGGACGCAGCATCGGCCTGCTCCTCACCCGGAAGGACGTCAACGCGACCGTCACGCTCACCCACACCGGCACCCGTGACCTCGCCGCCCACGTCGGCCGGGCCGACGTCGTCGTCGCGGCGGCGGGCGTCCCGGGGATCGTCACCGCGGACATGGTCCGTCCGGGCGCGGTGGTGCTCGACGTCGGGGTCAGCCGCGTCGTCGACCCCGAGACGGGCAAGGCACGGCTGCGCGGGGACGTCGCCGACGGCGTCGCCGACGTGGCCGCCTGGCTCTCACCGAACCCGGGAGGCGTCGGTCCGATGACCCGCGCCATGCTGCTGGCGAACGTCGTGGACGCCGCCGAGCAGGCCTGACTTGGCCAGACCCGGCCCGGAGCGGCGCACCGCCGTCGCTGCCGTGGTCGCCGTCCTGCTGCTCGGGGTCTGCCTGCGCGCGCCCGTGACCGCTGTCGGGCCGCTCATCGAGCGGATCGGCGCGGACACCGGACTGGGCACGACGGCGCTCGGGCTCCTCGGCGCGGTACCGGTCATCGGCTTCGGGATCGGCTCGGCCCTCGTCCACCGGCCCGCCGTGCGCTTCGGGCCGGAACGGGTCGTCGCCGTCGCCCTCATGGTGCTGGCGGCCGCCGTCGTGCTGCGGTCGCTGCCCGTGCCGGGGGCGCTGTGGGTCGGCACAGCGGGGCTCGGCGTGGCCATCGCCGCCGGGAACGTGCTCGCCCCGGCGGTGATCAAGCGCGAGCAGCCGCACCGCATCGCGCTCGTCACCGCCTGCTTCACCGCCGTCATGACGACGACGGGGGCGACGGCGTCGGGGCTGGCCGTCCCCGTCTCGGACGCGTGGGGCGGCGGCTGGCGGCTGCCGCTCGCGGCGTTCGCCGGCGTCGTCGCCGTCGTCGCGGTGCTCTGGGTGGTGCGGGCGAGGAACTCACCGCCGCAGCCGGGCCCGACGACGGCGGCGGCGCCCGGAGGGGTCCGCCAACCGGTCGTCGCCCGGATGTGGCGCAGCCGCAGCGCATGGCTCGTCAGCGTCTTCATGGGGCTGCAGTCCAGCGTCTTCTACATCCTCGTCACGTGGCTGCCGACGGTCGAGGCGGAGCTCGGCCTGGACCCCCGCGCCGCCGGGTGGCACCTGTTCGTCTACCAGGTCGTCGGCATGGTCTCCGGGCTGCTGCTCACCGTCCTCATGCGCGGGCGGGCCGACCTTCGAGGGCTGGGCGTGGGGATCAGCCTCTTCTCGGTGACCGCCATGACCGGGCTCTACCTCCTCCCCGGAGCTGCGCTCCTGTGGGTCGCGCTCGCGGCCGTGGGCTCGGGCAGTGCCCTCGTGCTCGCGCTCAGCCTCTTCGGGCTGCGGACCGCGCACCCGGGCCACACCGCCCAGCTGTCCTCGATGGCGCAGACCGTCGGCTACGGGATCGCCGCCGGCGGGCCGTTGCTCGCCGGCTGGGTCGGCGGCACTGCGGGCTGGGAGCTCGTCCTCGTGCTGGCCGGCTCGATCGCGGTCGTCCAGACGGTCGTCGTGCTCGGCGCGGCCCGTCCCGGGCTGATCCTGGGCCGCTGACAGCCGCCGGGCGTGGCCGCCCGACCACCCTCGGATCACCCGTCCCGGGGGGTGTCCCGTGCGCTGAGGGCGGCAGTAGCATGCCCGGCACCGGAGGGGCCACGGGGGTCCCCGATCCAACGGAGGACGACGATGTCACACGCGTGGAGAGGGCCGGGGAGAACGGCCACGTCACTGTTACCCGCACTGCTGGTGTCGGCACTGCTCGTCGGTGCCCAGGCACCGGCCGCACACGGCCTGCCGCAGGAGTACGACAAGGAGGCGACCGCAACCGGGTACGACGGTGCGGTCGCCTCGCTCGACCCGTACGCCTCGCTCGCGGGCCTGGAGATCCTGCGTGCCGGCGGCAACGCGGTCGACGCCGCCGTCGCGGCGTCGGCGACGCTCGGGGTCACGCGCCCCTACGACGGCAGCATCGGCGGCGGTGGCTTCATGGTCATCTACTCCGCGGACACCGGCGAGGTCACGACCATCGACTCGCGGGAGGAGGCGTGGGCGGCGATGGAGCCGGACGTCTTCCTCGAGGACGGCGAGCCGATCCCGTTCCAGGAGCGCCGGGTCTCCGGCCTGTCCCAGGGCGTGCCCGGGCTCGTCCACGGGTGGGAGCTGGCGCTGTCCGAGCACGGGACGATGCCGCTCGAGCGCGTCCTGGAACGCGCCACCGCCGTCGCGGAGGACGGCTTCGTCGTCGACGCCGAGTACCAGTCCCGCACCCAGGACAACCTCGAGGTCTTCCGCGACTTCACGTCTACCACGGAGACCTTCCTCGTCGACGGCGAGGCGCCGCAACCGGGCACCGTCATCACCAACGAGGAGCTCGCGCACACCTACCGGCTGCTCGCCGAGCACGGGCCCTCGGTGTTCTACGAGGGGGAGATCGCCGAGGCGATCGTCGCGACGAACACCAACCCGCCCGTCGTGGAGGACGCCGACCGTCCGGTGCGCCCGGGCGCGATGACCCTCGCGGACCTCGCCGCGTACGAGGCCCTCGAGCGGGAGCCCACGATGGTGGACTACCGCGGGTTCGAGGTCTACGGCATGGGCCCGCCGTCCAGCGGCGGCTCGACCGTCGGTGAGGCGCTGAACATCCTCGAGGGGGTCGACCTCGCCGACCTGACGCCGGAGGAGGTGCTCCACCAGGTGGCGGAGAGCTCGGCGGTCGCCTTCGCCGACCGCAACGCCTACGTGGGCGACGACGCGTTCGTCGACGTGCCACTGACGGGGCTGCTCTCCCAGGAGTTCGCCGACGAGCGCCGCGAGCTCATCGGTGAGGACGCGCTGCCCCGCCCCGTGCCGGCGGGCGACCCCTGGCCGTACGACGGGACCGACGGGGCGGCTGCGGACGCCGGCTCGGACGAGGGGCCCGGCTCGACGACGCACCTCACGGTCGCCGACCGGTGGGGCAACGTCGTGAGCTTCACCTTCACCATCGAGCAGATCGGCGGCAGCGGGATCGCCGTCCCCGGGTACGGGTTCCTGCTCAACAACCAGCTCACCGACTTCGAGCCCGATCCCGAGCACCCGGCCAACGCGCCGGCGCCGGGCAAGCGGCCACGCAGCAGCATGAGCCCGACCATCGTGCTGGGCGAGGACGGCTCACCGGTCGCCGCGTTCGGGTCGCCCGGAGGATCGACGATCATCACCACGGTGCTGCAGGTGGCCGTCAACCACCTCGACCTCGGCCTGTCGCTGCCGGACGCCATCGCGGCACCCCGGCTGTCGAACCGCAACACGACGGCCACGCTGGCCGAGGCGGGGATCCACGACACGGCGCTCGGGGACGCGCTGCGGGCACGCGGCCACCAGGTCGATGCCACGGACACGCTCGGCAACGTCACCGGCGTGGCCTTCCTGCCGGGCGGCCGGTTGCAGGCGGCCGCCGAGCCGGAACGGTCGGGTGGCGGGAGCGCCATGGTCGTGCGGCCCTCCGGCGTCGCGGGGCCGCAGGACCCGGGGCAGGCGTACGGGTTCTTCCTGACCAACGGCTGGCAGGGTGGTGCTGCGGACTACGCCTTCATGTACGGGCGGCACACCGACGAGGTGCTCATCGGCGACTGGGACGGTGACGGCGCCGACTCCATCACGGTGCGTCGCGGCGCCCGGTACTTCGTCAACAACCACCCGCGCGGGGGTCCGGCCGACTGGGAGTTCACCTACGGCAGGGCCGGCGACGACGTCCTGGTTGGCGACTGGGACGGTGACGAGGTCGACACCCTGGCCGTGCGCCGGGGGAGGGCCTACTTCGTGAAGAACTCCCTCAGCGGCGGGGAGGCGGACGTGGTGGTCCACTACGGCCGGGAGGGCGACGCCGTCGTCGTCGGTGACTGGGACGCCGACGGGCGCGACACCCTCGCCGTGCGCCGGAGCACCGCGTACCACGTCCGGAACACGATGACGTCCGGGCCGGCCGACACCGTGTTCCACTTCGGGCGACCGGGCGACGTCACGCTGGCCGGGGACTGGGACGGTGACGGGCAGGACACCATGGCCGTGCGCCGGGGGGCGGAGTACCACATGCGCAACACGCTGAGCGACGGGCACGCGGACATCATCGTCGTCTTCGGCCGCGCGACGGACGAGGCCCTCGTCGGTGACTGGGACGGCGACCACACCGACACGCTGGGGGTGCGTCGGACCCCCTGAGGAGGCGGCACCGCTCCGGCAGCGGGGCTCGCGGCCACGACGGCCGCGGGCCCCGCTGTCCGGCGATGTCGGTGGCTCGGTGAGAATGGAGGCATGCTGAGAATTGCCACCGTCAACGTCAACGGGATCCGCGCCGCCTACCGCAAGGGGATGGACGCGTGGATGGCCCGCCGCACCCCCGACCTGCTCCTCCTCCAGGAGGTCCGCGCCCCCGACGACGTGCTCGAGGAGCTGCTCGGTGACGGCTGGCACGTGGCCCACCAGGCCAGCGACATCAAGGGCCGCGCCGGCGTCGCCGTCGCCTCCCGGCTGCCGGTCACGGCGGTGCGGGTGGGGCTGGGGACCGACGAGCCACCGGTGGACACCGGGCGGTGGGTGGAGCTGGACGTCGAGGTCCCGGGCGGCGACCGGCCCCTGACCCTCGCGTCCGTGTACGTCCACTCGGGGACCGCCACCGACCCGGAGCGGATGGCGGCGAAGTACACCCACCTCGACAAGGTCACCGCCCGGCTCGCCGAGCTCGCGCGGCAGGCGGCGGCGGGGGAGCGGGACGTCGTCGTCGGCGGGGACGTCAACATCGTGCACCGGCCCGTCGACATCAAGAACTGGAAGAGCAACTACAACCGGACCTCCGGGGTGCTCGACGCGGAGATCGCCTACCTCGACCACTGGTTCGACGAGCTGGGCTGGGTCGACCTCGGGCGCCGCCTGGGAGGGGAGGGCCCCGGCCCGTTCACGTGGTGGTCGATGCGCGGGAAGGCCTTCGACAACGACGCCGGCTGGCGGATCGACTACCTCCTCGCCACCCCGCGGGTCGCCGAGCTCGTGCGTGAGGCGGTGGTCGACCGCGCCCCGGCCTACGACCAGCGCTTCTCCGACCACGCGCCCGTCGTCGTCGACCTCGTGCCCACCGCCGAGCGGGCGGCGAGCGACTCCCTCGCGGTGGCGCGCGCGACCTGAGCCGACGCGGCTCCACTCCCCGGCTCTCGACCCGGCGCGGCAGCCATCCCTGCCTCCGACCCGGCGCGCCGCTCCAGCCGGCCACGCTCGCCCGCCCCGGTGGGCGCCACCGGTCTCGACCGGGAGCGGGCCGACGGGGGACCTCGTCGCGGGACGTCAGATTGACTCACCTGGTGAGTCAATCTGACGTCCCGCACAACCTCTCCCCCCTCCGGTCACCGGCCCGGTGGCCGGAGCGAGGCGTGGCGCCGAGCGCGGGTGCCTCCGGCCGGCGCGCGGCGCCGCTACCCGCTCGTCGCGGACACC
The DNA here is from genome assembly GCF_035607575.1 of Georgenia sp. H159. NCBI lineage: Bacteria > Bacillati > Actinomycetota > Actinomycetes > Allobogoriellales > Allobogoriellaceae > Georgenia > Georgenia sp. H159. The sequence continues at coordinate 498,441 of NZ_JAYDZY010000001.1, forward strand.
GCCGCGGCCGGGGCGCTCGCGGGCGAGAGCAGGAAGGCGGGCCGGGCGAAGCCGGCTGCGGCGAACGCGTCGGTGACCTCGCGGGCCACCCGGTCGGCGCTCCCGGCGGGCAGCAGCGCGATCGCCGAGCCGCCGAAGCCACCGCCGGTCATCCGGGCGCCGTGCGCGCCGACGGCGGTGGCCGTGTCGACGGCGAGGTCGAGCTCCGCGCAGGAGATCTCGTAGTCGTCGCGCATGGAGACGTGCGAGCCCGCCATGAGTGCGCCGAGCCCGGCGACCCGCTCGGCGTCCAGGGGACCGCCCTGAAGCAGCTCGGCGAACCGTGCGACGCGTTCGATCTCCGTGACGACGTGGCGGACCCGGCGGCGCACGACCGGGTCGTCGAGCGCGGACAGCGCGCCCTGGAGGTCGGTGACCTCGCGCAGCGTCGCCACCCCCAGCTGCCGGGCCGCCGCCTCGCAGCTGTCCCGCCGCTCGGCGTACTGCCCGTCGACCAGCGCGTGAGGCGCTCGGGTGTCGATGACGAGCAGCTCGAGCCCGACGGGCGCCAGGTCGAAGGGTAGCTGCCGCGTGCCGCCGTCCCGGCAGTCGAGGAGCAGCGCATGGCGCTCCTGCGCGCGGAGCGACGCGGACTGGTCCATGCCGCCGGTGGGCGCCCCGGCCACCTCGTTCTCCGCGCGGACGCACGCTGCGGCGAGTCGGGAGCGGCCCGCGTCGTCGGCGCCGAGGCCCAGCCCCCACACGTCGTCGAGCGCGATCGCGACGGCGGACTCGAGCGCCGCGGACGAGGAGAGCCCGGCCCCGTACGGCACGCAGCTGTCGACCGCGACGTCGAAGCCGACCGCGCGGTCCCGGGAGGCCAGGCCCTCCGCCACCAGCGCCCACGCGACGCCGACGACGTACGCGGGCCAGCCCTCGACCGTCCCCGGCCCGACGTCGTCGAGGGACACCGAGCGTGTCCCGCTCTCCTGGGCGGAGACGAGCCGCACGGTCCGGTCCTCACGCGGCCGCAGGGCCACGAAGGTGCGGTGCGGCAGGGCGACGGGCAGGCACAGGCCACCGTTGTAATCGGTGTGCTCGCCGATGAGGTTCACCCGCCCCGGTGCCGACCACACGCCCTCCGGCGCCGCACCGAAGGTCGCGCCGAACAGGTCGGCGGCACGGTGTGCGCCGTCGTCGGCGGTCCACGCGGGGAGGAGCCGAGCGGTCATCGCAGCGCCTCGCGGAACCGGTCGGCGATGGTCTCGGGGGTGGTGTCCCCGATCCAGGCGCCCATGCCGGACTCGGAGCCGGCGAGGTACTTCAGCTTGCCGGGCGCGCGCAGGATCGAGAACAGCTGCAGGTGCAGGCGCAGGTCGTCCCGTCCCTCGTGGACCGGGGCCTGGTGCCAGGCGGAGATGTAGGGCAGCGGGACGCTGCGGGCGTCCTCCCCCTCACCCGTGGTGAAGAACCGGTCACCGGCCCGCAGCAGACGCTGGTAGATCGTGGCGAGGTCGGCGCGCTCGTCGTCCTGCAGCGCGGGCAGGTCGGGGACGTCCCGGCGGGGGGCGAGGTGGACCTCGACCGGCCAGCGGGCCGCGGCGGGGACGTAGGCCACCCAGTGCGCGGACTCGGCCACCACCCGCCGTCCGGAGCGCAGCTCGGCCTCGAGCACGTCGCGCAGCAGGTTCCGGCCGGTGCGCGCCCGGTGCGCCCGCGCCTGGCCGAGCATCTGCGCGGTCCGGGGCGGCAGGTAGGGGTAGGCGTAGATCTGGCCGTGCGGGTGGTGGAGCGTCACCCCGATCTCCCTGCCACGGTTCTCGAAGCAGAACACCTGCTCCACGCCGGGGAGGGCGGAGAGCTCGCGCGTGCGGTCCACCCACGCCTCGATGACCGTGCGCAGCCGCCGGGTGCCGACCGTCGCGAGCGAGCCGGCCGGGTCCGGCGAGAAGCAGATGACCTCCGCGCGCCCGGCGGCCGGTCGGGCCGGCCACAGCTCCTCCCCGTCGACGTACCACGCCTCGTCGGCCTGGCCCGGGATGCGCAGGAGCGAGGGGAAGCGGTTCTCGAAGACGACGACGTCGTAGTCGGTGTCCGGGATCTCCCCGTCCTGGTAGGTGGCGCCCGGCTTGGCCGGTGCCAGCGGGTTCGCGTCGGCGGGCGGCAGGAAGGTCCGGTTCATCCGGTGCGCGGCCATCACCACCCACTCGCCGGTGAGCACGTCCCACCGCATCTCCGGCCCGGTGACCGCGCGCGTCCGGCCGTCGTGCCCCTCGACGGGGGCGAAGCGGTCGGGGAGGGGCCGCGGGTCGTCCAGCCGTCTCGTCGCCCCGCCCGAGACGTAGGGCTCGGAGTCGTCGAAGTAGATGATCTCGCGTCCGTCCGCGAGGGTTCCACGGGTCTTGCGCACGGTGTCAGTCATCTGAGGCGATCTCCAGGGAGAAGTCGTAGGTGGTGGCAGCCGCGAGGGTCTCCTCGTCGGGCCGGGTGTCGGTGACGAGGGCGGCGAGGTCCTCGACCCCGCAGAAGGAGCGCAGTCCCCGCACCCCCCACTTGCTCGCGTCGAGGACGGCGACGGCGCTGCGTCCCGTCGCCAGGAGCGCGGCGTTGGTCGCGGCCTCCTGGAGGTTGGGGGTCATGAGGCCGACGGCCGGGTCGAAGCCGTGGGCCCCGAGGAACACCCAGTCCACCCGGACAGCGCGCAGGTAGTCCACCGTCGCCGGGCCGACGAGGGCGTCCGACGGTGTGCGCTCCCCGCCGGTGAGGACGATCGTCGGGCTCGGTCGGGAGTTCTCCCGCGCCTGCATGGAGGCCCGGTGGAGGACGTCCGCGGCCGGCAGGGAGTTGGTGATGACGGTGAGCGTGGCGAGGTCCGGGTGGGCGGTGAGCGCGCGTGCGACGGCGAGCGTCGTCGTCCCCGCCGAGAGCGCGACGGCGTCGCCGGCCTCGACGCGCGACGCGGCCACGGCACCGATCCGGGCCTTCTCCGCCTGGTGCTGCCCCTCCTTGACGGCGAAGGCCGGCTCCAGCGCCGAGCGGCTGGGTGCGACGGCGCCCCCGTGGACGCGGGCGACCAGCCCGCGGCGCACGAGGATGGTGATGTCGCGACGGATGGTCATCTCCGAGACGCCGAGCTGCTCGACCATGTCGGCGACCCGGACCCCGCCGTGTTGACCGACAGCCGCGAGAATCTGCTGCTGGCGCTGTCGGGCCAGCAGCGGTGGGGAGTCGGGTCCCTCGGCGCTCATAATTACCAGTCTGCCACCAAAAAGCACACAACCGAACATCGCCGACCATCCCCCCTCCCTTCTCGCCGACAGCAGACTTCTGTCCGGGCCTGTGGACGAGACCTCCCTCCACATCGGCGCACCCGCGGGGTCATGACCGCGCTGATGCCGCGTCACGGGTCCGTCCCTAGGGTTGCCCCATGAGCACCGCGGCGCAGCGCACCGACAAGCCCACCCTCGGCGAGCGGCTCAAGGCGCTGCTGTCGTGGTGGGAGCACTCGCGCCCCGGACGCGGCCTGGCCCGGTACGCCAAGGCCCGCGGCGGTCTGCTCGCCGGGGGCATCACCTACTCCGCGCTGTTCTCCGTCTTCGCGGCGCTGACCATCGGGTACACCGTCTTCATGACGGTGCTCGGCAACAACGCCGAGCTGCGCCAGACCGTCCTCGACGGCGTGAACGACGCCCTGCCGGGCATCATCGACACCGGGACGAACGGGGGTCTCGTCGCCCCGGAGAACCTCATGCTCGAGACCGCACTCAACCCGGCGAGCATCGGGGCAGCCGCGGTCCTGCTGTGGACCGCCATCACGGTGATGAACGCCCTCAAGCGGTCGATCCGGGCGATGTTCGGGATCGTCACCCCCAAGGAGAGCCCGGTGCTCACCCGGGTGCGAGACCTCGGCGGGTTCCTCACGCTCATGCTCGCCGTCGTGCTCACGGCGGCCCTGGGGATCGCGGCCGGCACGGCCGGGGGCTGGGTGCTCGGCCTCATCGGGATCGAGGGGACCGTCGCGTCGGTCGCGCTGCGGATCGCCGGCTTCCTCGCGGCCTTCGTCGTCGACGCCCTCGTGTTCGTGCTCCTCTTCCGGGTGCTCGCCGGAGTCCACGTGCCCGGCCGCGACCTCCTCGTCGGTGCCGTGATGGGCGGGGTGGCCTCCGGGGTGCTGCGCGCCTTCGGCACCACGCTCGTCGGGGGCGCCGACGACCCGATCCTGGCGACCGCCGCGGCGCTCATCACGCTGCTCCTGTGGATCAACCTGCTGTCCCGGGTCACCCTGATGATCGCCGCATGGACCGCGAACCCGCCCGCACCGCCGAAGCCGGAGGACCCGGCGACGACGAACTTCGACGAGCACCCCAACTACGTCACGCTCTCGGCGCCGCGCACGCTGGAGTGGGAGTACGAGGCGATCACCGGCACGGTGGAGGCCGCCGACGACGTCCGGGAAGCCACCCTCGCCGCGGACCTCGAGCACCTCGGGGAGGAGGGGCAGCAGGTGCTGGCCGCGCGGCGCGAGACGGCGGAGCGGCGACGGGAGGAGGACCGCATCCTCGCCGAGGCCCGGGAACGCGAGGACCACTGGGGCGGGCTCGTCGGACGGGTTCGTCGCTGGAAGCACCGCCGCAGCGACCGTCGCCACGCCCGCAAGGACGCCTACGTCGACCGCGCGGCCCGGCGCCGCGAGGCCCGCGGCGAGACGCCCCGTCGCTGACGCGGCCCGAGCACGCGACGGCCCGGTCCGGGTGGGGGCCGGTCGTGCTCAGTGACCGGCGCGAAGAGCCGTGCGCAGGTCGAAGTTCAGCTGGTTGATCGTGTCCAGCGGGATGCCCTTGGGGCACACGGCCGCGCACTCGCCGATGTTCGTGCAGCCGCCGAAGCCCTCGGCGTCCTGCTGGGCGACCATCGAGACGACCCGCCCGTGGCGCTCCGGCTGACCCTGGGGCAGCCGACCGAGGTGGGTGACCTTGGCGGCGGTGAACAGCATCGAGGACCCGTTCGGGCAGGCCGCGACGCAGGCGCCGCAGCCGATGCACGCGGCGGACTCGAAGGCGGCGTCGGCGTCGATCTTGGGCACGGGGGTGGCGTGCGCGTCGGGGGCCGCACCGGTGTTGGCCGAGACGAAGCCGCCGGCCTGGATGATCCGGTCGAAGGCGGAGCGGTCGACGACGAGGTCCTTGATGACCGGGAACGGGTCCGCGCGCCACGGCTCGACGGTGATGGTGTCGCCGTCGGAGAAGGAGCGCATGTGCAGCTGGCAGACGGTGGTGACCTCCGGCCCGTGCGCGACGCCGTCGATCATGAGGCCGCACGAGCCGCAGATGCCCTCGCGGCAGTCGTGGTCGAAGGCGACCGGCTCCTCGCCCTTCTCGATGAGCTGCTCGTTGAGGACGTCGAGCATCTCGAGGAAGGACATGTCCTCCGAGACGTCGTCGAGCTGGTAGTCGACCATCCGGCCGCGGGTGGCGGCGTTGGGCTGGCGCCAGACCTTGAGGGTGATTCTCACTTGTAGCTCCGCTGCTTCATCTCGACGTACTCGTACACGAGGTCCTCCTTGTGGAGCACCGGTGCCTCACCGGCCCCGGCCCACTCCCAGGCCGCGGCGTAGGCGAACTCGTCGTCGTGCCGCAGGGCCTCGCCGTCCTCCGTCTGGCTCTCCGCGCGGAAGTGCCCGCCGCACGACTCGCGGCGGTGGAGGGCGTCGATGCACATGAGCTCGCCGAGCTCGAGGAAGTCGGCGACGCGGTGCGCCTTCTCCAGTGACTGGTTGAAGTCGTCGGCCGAGCCGAGGACCTTGACGTCGCGCCAGTACTCCTCGCGCAGCGCCCGGATCTTCTCGACGGCGGTGCGCAGGCCCTCGGCCGTGCGCTCCATCCCGCAGTACTCCCACATGATGAGCCCGAGCTCCTTGTGGAAGGAGTCCACCGAGCGCTTGCCACCCGCGTTCATCAGCCGGTCGATCCGGTCGGTCACGGCCGCCCGTGCCTCGAGGACCGCGGGGTGGTCCTCGGGGACCTTCTCGAAGGGCCCGTCGGCGAGGTAGTCGTTGATCGTGTTCGGCAGCACGAAGTAGCCGTCCGCGAGGCCCTGCATGAGTGCCGAGGCGCCGAGCCGGTTGGCGCCGTGGTCGGAGAAGTTCGCCTCGCCGGTGACGAAGAGCCCCGGGATGGTGGACTGCAGGTCGTAGTCGACCCACAGGCCGCCCATCGTGTAGTGCACCGCCGGGTAGATGCGCATCGGCACCTCGTAGGGGTTCTCCCCGGTGATCTGCTTGTACATGTCGAAGAGGTTGCCGTACTTGGCCTCGACCGCCTTGCGGCCCATGCGGCTCATCGCCTCGGCGAAGTCGAGGTACACGCCGCGGCGCACGCCGTCCACCGCGGGGCCCACGCCGCGCCCCTCGTCACACATGTTTTTCGCCTGACGGGAGGCGATGTCACGGGGGACGAGGTTGCCGAACGCCGGGTAGATCCGCTCGAGGTAGTAGTCGCGGTCCTCCTCGGGGATGTCGCGCGGGTCCTTGTCGCAGTCCTCGGCACGCTTGGGCACCCAGATGCGGCCGTCGTTGCGCAGCGACTCGCTCATCAGCGTGAGCTTGGACTGGTAGTCCCCGGAGACCGGGATGCACGTGGGGTGGATCTGGGTGAAGCACGGGTTGGCGAACATCGCGCCCTTGCGGTGCGCCCGCCAGATGGCGGTGGTGTTCGAGCCCATCGCGTTCGTCGAGAGGTAGAAGACGTTGCCGTAGCCACCGGTCGCCAGCACGACGACGTCGGCGAGGTGGGTCTCGATCTCACCGGTGACCATGTCCCGGACGATGACCCCGCGGGCCTTGCCGTCGACGACGACGAGCTCGAGCATCTCGTGGCGGGCGAACATCTGCACCGTGCCGGCCGCGACCTGCCGCTCGAGCGCCTGGTAGGCGCCGATGAGGAGCTGCTGGCCGGTCTGGCCGCGGGCGTAGAACGTGCGGGAGACCTGCACGCCGCCGAAGGAGCGGTTGTCGAGGAGCCCGCCGTACTCCCGGGCGAAGGGCACGCCCTGGGCGACGCACTGGTCGATGATGCTCGCGCTGACCTCGGCCAGGCGGTAGACGTTGGACTCGCGGGAGCGGAAGTCGCCGCCCTTGACCGTGTCGTAGAAGAGCCGGAAGACCGAGTCGTTGTCGTTGCGGTAGTTCTTGGCGGCGTTGATGCCGCCCTGCGCGGCGATCGAGTGCGCGCGGCGGGGGGAGTCCTGGTAGCAGAAGGACTTCACCTGGTAGCCGGCCTCGCCGAGCGTGGCGCCGGCCGAGGCCCCCGCCAGCCCGGTGCCGACGATGATGGCGCTGAGCTTGCGACGGTTGGCCGGGTTGACGAGCCGGGCACCGAACTGGCGCTCCTGCCAGCGACGCTCGATCGGGACGCCGGGGGCCTTGGTGTCGGCGATCGGAGCGCCCTCACGGTAGAGGCCGTCGATGAGCTGGTCAGTCATGGGGTGCACTACTCCGCAGTCTTAGACGAGGCCGAAGGCGATGGCGAGCGGCGGGACGAGGAAGCCGACGACGACGACGAGCGCCACGACCAGGGCGGTGGCCTTGATCGCCGGCTGGCGCTTGCGGTTGGACCAGCCCAGGGTCTGCACCGCGCTCCACACGCCGTGGCGCAGGTGCATCCCGAGCGCGATCATCGAGAGGACGTAGATGGCGAGCAGCCACCAGGTCTCGAAGGCCGCGACGAGCCGGTCGTAGGGGCTGTCGAAGGAGCCGCCGACCTCGATCGTCAGGGTCGTGAACTGCAGGATGTGGAACACGATGAACAGGAGCAGCGCGAGCCCGCCCCACCCCATCGTGCGGGAGGACAGCGTCGACGTCACCGACTTCTTCATCACGTACTTCTGGCTCCGCGCGCCGCGGTTGCGGCGGTTGAGCTGGAGGGCGCTCCACACGTGCAGCACCAGGCTGACGATGAGGCCGATCCGCATGATCCACAGGAAGCCCGAGTAGGGGAGCAGCGGCTCGCCGAGCACCCGCAGGTGGTGGGCGTAGTCGTCGAAGGCCGACTGCCCGGACAGTGCCTTGAGGTTCCCGTACATGTGGGCCAGCACGAAGAGCAGGAAGATGATCCCGGTCACGGCCATGACGATCTTCAGGGTGACCGTCGTGCGGCGACCCATAGCCTGCCGCGCTGCAGTGTGAGTGGTGGACACCCCAGCATCGTATCCACTTCTTTGCGATGGTCGGGACCATGGCCCCGGCCGGGCGGCGCCCGCTGTCTAGGCTGCGCACATGTCCTCGATCGCTGGGTTCCACGCCGTCGTGCCCGCCGGTGGTGCCGGCACGCGGCTGTGGCCGCTGTCCCGCCGCGCCCACCCCAAGTTCCTGCTCGACCTCACCGGCAGCGGTCGCACGCTGCTCCAGGGCACGTGGGACAGGCTGCTCCCGCTCACCGGTCCGGACGGGGTGGTCGTTGTCACAGGGGAGGCGCACGCGGGGGCGGTGCGGGCCCAGCTGCCCGACCTGCCGCCGACGGCGTTGCTCACCGAGCCGTCCGGGCGCGACTCGATGGCCGCGATCGGGCTGGCGGCAGCGCTGCTCAGGGAGCGTCACGGGGACGTCGTCGTCGGCTCCTTCGCGGCCGACCACGTCGTGCGTGACCCCGCGGCCTTCCACGCCGCGGTCCGGGAGGCGGTCGACGTCGCTCGTGCCGGGTTCGTCGTCACCCTGGGGATCGCGGCCGACCACCCCTCCACGGCCTTCGGGTACATCGAGTCCGGAGCACCCCTCGAGGGGGCGCCCTCGGCCAGGCGCGTCCGGTCCTTCGCCGAGAAGCCCGACGCCGCGACCGCCGTCGAGTACCTCGCCACCGGGCGGTACCGCTGGAACGCCGGCATGTTCGTCGTGCGGGCACAGGTGCTGCTCGAGCACCTCGAGCGGCTCCAGCCGCCGCTGCACGACGGGCTGGTCGCGATCGCCCGTGCCTGGGACACCGCCGAGCGGGCCGAGGTGCTCGCCCGCGAGTGGCCGCGGCTCACCCGCATCGCCATCGACCATGCCGTCGCCGAGCCCGTCGCGGCGGACGGTGGCGTGGCCGTCGTCCCCGCCGAGCTGGGCTGGGACGACGTGGGGGACTGGCGCTCGCTCGGTGCGCTGCTCCCCGCCGGCCCCGACGGCGTGACGCACCTGGGCGACGAGGATCTGGCCCTGGTCCTCGCCAGCCCGGGATCCGTCGTCGTGCCCGGTGGCGAGCGACTGGTCGCGCTGCTCGGCGTCCCGGACGCCGTCGTCGTCGACACCCCCGACGCGCTGCTCGTCACGACGACGGCGCAGGCCCAGCGGCTCAAGGAGGTCGTCGACAGGGTCCCCGACGCGCTGCGCTGAACGGCGCCCCCCGCCCGTGGAGGACTAGGGTCGCTGGGGTGAACGCAGCACCCACGCCCGACCGCATCGTCCAGCTCGCAGCGGAGCTCGAGGACGAGCTCATCGCCATCCGCCGCGAGATCCACGCCAACCCGGAGCTCGGGTGGATGGAGCAGGAGACGACAACCCTCCTGTTCGACCGTCTCGCCGCCGCCGGGCTGTCCCCGCGGCGCACCGCGGGCAGCGGCCTCGTCTGCGACATCGGCCCCGACCCGCGTGAGCGCGGCCGCCGCCGCATCGCCCTGCGTGGTGACATCGACGCGCTGCCGGTCCAGGAGAGCACCCGGCTGCCCTTCCGCTCCCGGCGCCAGGGCGTCTCCCACGCCTGCGGGCACGACGTGCACGCCACCGCGGTCCTCGGTGCCGGCCTCGTCCTCGCCCGGCTCGACGAGGAGGGGCAGCTGCCCGTCGGGGTCCGACTCGTCCTCCAGCCCGCCGAGGAGGTCCAGCCCAGCGGTGCCCAGGCGCTGCTCGACGCGGGCGTGCTCGACGGCGTCGAGCAGATCTACGCCCTGCACTGCGCGCCGAAGATCGACTGCGGCAAGGTCGGCTCCCGCATCGGGCCGATCACCGCGGCCTCGGACAACGTGACGATCACGGTGCGCTCGACCGGCGGGCACACGTCCCGGCCGCACCTCACCGGCGACGTCGTCTACGCCCTCGGGCACATCATCACCCAGCTCCCCGCCGTGCTCGACCGCCGCCTCGACCCCCGCTCGGGCGCCAACCTCACGTGGGGCGCCGTCAACGCCGGCAAGGCCCCGAACACCATCCCGTCCGTCGGGACCGTCACCGGGACCCTGCGCTCGCTCGACGTCGAGACCTGGGAGCGTGCCGGGGCGCTCGTCGACGACGTCGTCCAGGACCTCCTCTCCCCGCTGGGCGTGGAGGTCGAGCTCAAGCACCAGCGCGGGATGCCGCCGGTCGTCAACGACGAGCAGTGCGTCCGGATGCTCGACAGCGCCACCCGTGAGGTCATCGCCGACGACGCCGTCATCCTCACCGAGCAGTCGCTCGGGGGTGAGGACTTCGCCTGGTACCTGTCCCGGGTGCCCGGCGCGATGGTGCGTCTGGGGACGCGCGTCCCCGGCGGTCCGGCGCACGACCTGCACCAGGGCGACCTCGTCGTCGACGAGCGCGCGATCGGCATCGGGGTCCGCGTCCTCGCCCGCACGGCGCAGCGGGCGGGCTACGAGGCGCGTGTCGCGGCCCCGGTCAGACCCGGTGGCCGGGGCGGTGCGCCGCTCCGCGGAGGCGGGCGGGGAGGCGCGCCGGTGCGCGCGCCATAGCAACGTTTCTGTAACAGACCGGCACGACATCTCACGATGCGGCCAGATTCGAGGCTCGCGAGGCTTAAGGTCGGCTCTACACAGCCGATGACGTAGGTAGGGCGCCCCCATCGCCCGCCGGACCACCGGCACAACGATGACCAGGAGACAAGCGTGAAGAAGAGCATCTACGCGACCGCTCTCGCGGCCGTGGCCACGCTGGCCCTCGCGGCGTGCGGCGACGCACCCGAGGACGACAGCCCGGAGCCCGCCGGCGACGCCACCACGACGGCCGCCGACACCGAGACCGGCGACGCCGGTGACGACGCGGCGAGCGACTTCCTCGCCTGCCTCATCTCCGACCAGGGCGGCTGGGACGACCAGTCGTTCAACCAGTCGGCGATGGAGGGCGGCCAGCGCGCCGAGGCCGAGCTCGGCATCCAGCTCAACAACGCGGAGTCGCAGAGCGACGCGGACTTCGGGCCCAACGTCGACTCCATGGTGCAGCAGGGCTGTGACATCACGGTGGGCGTCGGCTTCCTCCTCGAGGACCCGATCCAGGGCGCGGCCGAGGCCAACCCCGACCTCAACTTCGGCCTCGTCGACGCGACCTTCTCCGAGGGCGACCCGCCCGAGCCGGTCGAGCTCGACAACGCCAAGCCGATCATCTTCAACACCGCCGAGGCCGCCTTCCTCGGCGGGTACCTCGCCGCGGGCATGACCGAGACCGGCACCGTCGCCACCTTCGGCGGCCTCCCGATCCCGTCGGTGAGCATCTTCATGGACGGCTTCGTCGACGGCGTGGCCAAGTACAACGAGGACAACGGCGCCGACGTCACGGTGCTGGGCTGGGACAAGGAGGCGCAGGACGGCACCTTCTCCGGCGGCTTCGAGGACCAGGGCCAGGGCCAGGCGCTGACCGAGGGCTTCATCGCCCAGGGCGCGGACATCATCATGCCGGTCGCCGGCCCGGTCGGCCTGGGTGCCGCCGCCGCCGCCGAGAACGCCGGCAACGCGTGGATCGTCGGTGTGGACTCGGACTGGACCCAGTCCACCGACTACGCCGACATCATCCTCGGCTCGGTCGTCAAGGAGATCGGCGCCGGTGTCTTCGAGACCATCGAGGAGGCCGTCAACGGCAGCTTCTCCGGCGAGCCCTACGTCGGCGACCTCGCCAACGGCGGTGTCAGCCTGGCCCTCGGCACCGCCGAGGTCCCGCAGGAGCTCCAGGACCAGCTCGACGCGCTCCAGGAGCAGATCGTCTCCGGTGAGCTCATGGTCGAGTCGCCGAACTCTCCGTGACCACCCCGCAGTGACCGCGTGACGGCCCGGCCACCGGCCGGGCCGTCACCACACTCGGGCGCCGCAGCCCGACCCCTCCACATCCCGCGGTCCCGGGCCACCGGGTGCCGTCGGCCGCCTCACCCACCCATGGAGCAGCCCAGTGAAGCTCGAGCTTCGAGGCATCACCAAGCGCTTCGGCACCCTCGTCGCCAACGACGCCATCGACCTCGTCGTCGAGCCGGGGGAGATCCACGCGCTTCTCGGGGAGAACGGTGCCGGCAAGAGCACGTTGATGAACGTGCTCTACGGCCTGTACGACCCCGACGACGGCGAGATCCTCATCGACGGGGAGCCCGTGCGGTTCTCCGGCCCGGGCGACGCCGTCGCCGCCGGGATCGGGATGGTGCACCAGCACTTCATGCTCGTGCCCGTCTTCACCGTCGCCGAGTCCGTGTCCCTCGGGTACGAACCTGCCGGACCGCTGGGCATCATCGACCAGCGCACCGCCCGCAAGCGGGTCAAGGAGATCTCCGACCGCTTCGGCTTCGACGTCGACCCCGGCGCGGTCATCGAGGACCTCCCGGTAGGCGTCCAGCAGCGCGTCGAGATCATCAAGGCGCTCTCCCGTGACGCGAAGGTCCTCATCCTGGACGAGCCCACCGCGGTGCTCACGCCGCAGGAGACCGACGAGCTCATCGCGATCATGCGGCAGCTCAAGGCGGAGGGCACCTCCATCGTCTTCATCACCCACAAGCTGCGTGAGGTCCGCGCCATCGCCGACTCCATCACGGTCATCCGCCGCGGGAAGGTGGTCGGCGAGGCCAGCCCCACGTCCTCGGAGACCGAGCTCGCCTCCCTCATGGTGGGGCGCAGCGTGAGCATGGCGGTGGACAAGAGCCCGGCCCAGGCAGGCGAGGAGGCCCTCGTGCTGTCCGACCTCACCGTGCTGGACGGCAAGGGCAACGTCGCCGTCGACCGCGTCGACCTCACGGTGCGGCGGGGGGAGATCGTCGTCATTGCCGGCGTCCAGGGCAACGGGCAGACCGAGCTCACCGAGACGGTCCTCGGGCTCACCGACCCGCTGCACGGATCCATCCGCCTCGGCGACGAGGACGTCGTCGGGAGGAGCGTCAAGCAGCGCCTGCGGTCCGGGCTCGGGTTCATCCCCGAGGACCGGTCGACCAGCGGTGTGCTCTCCAGCTTCACGGTCGCGGAGAACTTCATCCTCGACGTCTACGACACCGCGCCCTACGCCCGGTGGGGGACCGTCCTGCCCGGCGTCGTCGAGCAGCACGCGCGCCAGCGGGCCGAGGAGTACGACGTCCGCCTCACCGACGTCAACGACCCGATCTCCACCCTGTCCGGCGGCAACCAGCAGAAGGTCGTCGTCGCCCGGGAGATGTCCCGGCCGCTGCGGGTGCTCGTCGCCTCGCAGCCCACCCGTGGCGTCGACGTCGGCTCCATCGAGTTCATCCACGAGCGGCTCGTCGCCGAACGTGACAACGGCACCGCCGTCCTGCTCGTGTCCAGCGAGCTCGACGAGGCGATGGCGCTCGCCGACCGCATCGCCGTCATGTACCGGGGCCGGATCGTCGGGATCGTCCCCGGGGACACCGACCGTGACGTCCTGGGCCTCATGATGGCCGGCGTCCCGCTGGACGAGGCCCGCGCCCAGTCAGCCGAGCACCGCACGGCCCTCGCCGCGGTGGACCACACGAGTGAGGAGACCGCGCCGTGAGCGAGGAGCAGATCCGGCGTCGGGAGGACCACCCGGGCGACGTGGTCGCCCAGGCCGAGGAGTCACCCGCGTCGGAGAAGCAGGTCCCCGAGAAGGCCCCGGCCGGGAGGACCGCGCAGGTCGTCCGGGACATCCTCTCCGGCAGCTGGCTCGTCACGGTGCTGGCGATCGTCGTCGCGCTGGCCCTCAGCGCGGTGCTCATCGCCGCGGCCGACACCCGGGTCCAGGACTCGGCCGGCTACTTCTTCAGCCGGCCGGGTGACCTGCTCACGGCCGCCTGGGAGGCGATCTCCGCCTCCTACAACGCGCTGTTCCGCGGGGCGGTGTTCGACTACCAGGCAGAGACGTTCGCCCGCGCGATCCGGCCCCTGACGGAGACGATGGTCTTCTCCGTGCCCCTCGTCTTCACCGGCCTGGGCATCGCGATCGCCTTCCGCGCAGGCATGTTCAACATCGGTGGCCAGGGACAGATCATCTTCGGCGCCATCGTCGGCGGCTACGTGGGCTTCACCTTCACCCTCCCCGTCGTCCTGCACGTCGTCCTCGCGATCATCGGCGCCGCCCTCGGCGGGGCCTTCTACGGCGGGATCGCCGGCGTCCTCAAGGCCAGGACGGGCGCCAACGAGGTGATCGTCACGATCATGCTCAACAACATCGCCGTCTTCTTCATCGGCTGGCTGCTCACCCAGCCCGCCTTCCAGCAGGGTGGGTCCGCCCTGCCGCGGTCGCCCTACGTGAGGGACACCGCCCTCTACCCCCTGCTGCTCGGTGAGGGCTTCCGGCTCCACTTCGGTTTCATCCTCATGCTCGCCGTCACCGTGGCCGTGTGGTGGCTCGTGGAGCGCTCGACCTTCGGCTTCGAGCTGCGTGCAGTCGGCGCCAACCAGGAGGCCGCCCGCACCGCGGGGGTCTCGGTCGGCAAGGTCATCATCGTCGCGATGGTCGTCGCGGGTGCCCTGTCCGGCCTCGGCGGCTCCGCGCAGGTGCTGGGCACCGAGCAGCTACTCACCGCGGGGGTGGCGGCCAGCTACGGGTTCGACGCGATCACGGTCGCGCTGCTGGGCCGGGCGCGTGCGTGGGGGACGCTCGCCGCCGGGCTGCTCTTCGGGGCGCTCAAGGCCGGTGGCTTCCTCATGCAGTCGACCACGGAGACGCCGATCGACATCATCCTCGTCGTCCAGTCGATCATCGTGCTGCTCATCGCCGCACCCCCACTCGTCCGAGCGATCTTCCGCCTGCCGGCGCCCCAGCGGGCGCGGCGCAGCTCCTCGGTGCTCGTTGCGAAGGAGGTCGCGGCATGAGCCAGACGACGACGACCCGCGAGAAGTCGCAGGTGATCGTGCCCCCGGTGAAGTGGCGCGTGCCCGGCTTCATGATCGTGTTCACCCTCATCGCCCTCCTCGGCTTCGTGCTGTTCGCCGAGTCCGGGACGGTCACCACGTTCCGCACCGCCACGGGCGGGGAGGCCGCGGAGCTGCCCAACACCGCGGTGCCGACCGTGCCGGCGCTGTGGGTGCTCACGCTTCTCATGGCAGCCCTCGCGGCCTACGCCACGATGCGGGCCGTCCGCCGGGAGGACGTGGGCTGGTGGCCCCCGGCCGCCTTCGGCGCCGCCTTCGTCATCGCCTTCCTCACCTGGGTGGGGGCGGACGGGACGATCCCGCTGACCTCGCTGCTCATCGGCGGCCTGGCGCTGTCCGTGCCGCTCGTCTTCGGTGCGCTGTCCGGCGTCATGTGCGAGCGCTCCGGTGTCATCAACATCGCGATCGAGGGCCAGCTCCTCGCCGGAGCCTTCCTCGCCGCGGTCGTCGCCTCCGTGGCGGGCAACCCCTACGTGGGCGTGATCGCGGCGCCGATCGCCGGCGCGCTCGTCGGCGTGCTGCTCGTCTTCTTCAGCGTCAAGTACTGGGTCGACCAGATCATCGTCGGTGTCGTCCTCAACGTCCTGGTGCTGGGCCTGACGACGTTCTTCTTCTCCACGGTGCTCTCGGACAACCCCGGGCTCAACCAGCGGTTCCGGCTGCCCGACCTCCCGGTGCCGCTGCTGTCGGACATCCCGATCATCGGGCCCGTGCTGTTCAACCAGAACATCCTCGTCTACCTCATGTACGCGGCGATCATCCTGCTGCAGGTCATGCTGTTCCGCAGCAGGTGGGGCCTGCGGGTGCGCGCGGTCGGTGAGCACCCCAAGGCGGCGGACACCGTCGGCATCAACGTCATCCGCACCCGGTGGGTCACCCCCATCCTCGGCAGCGCGCTCGCCGGGCTCGGCGGGGCGTTCTTCACGGTCGGCTCCGGGCTCGCGTTCGGTCGGGACATGTCGGCGGGCAACGGCTTCATCGCCCTCGCGGCGATGATCCTCGGCCGCTGGAACCCCCTCGGGGCGATGGCGGCGGCCCTGCTGTTCGGCCTGTCCCGCAACCTCGCGAACATGCTGAGCACGATGGGCGGCTCCGGGATCCCCGGAGAGTTCCTGCTCATGCTGCCGTACGTCATCACGATCTTCGCGGTGGCCGGGTTCGTCGGTCGCGTCCGCGCCCCCGCCGCGGAGAACAAGCCCTACGTCAAGTAGCCCCGCCACGAGCTCCCGTCGGGCGCCGACAGCCGGGCCCCGAGGGAAGGAGACGCCATGATCGACGACGCCACCTGGGAGCGGCTGCGCGAGCTGGCACGCGGCATGCTCCCGAGTGCCTACGTCCCGTACTCCCACTACCCGGTGGGGGCGGCCGCGCTGGTCGACGACGGCCGCACCGTCGTCGGCTGCAACGTGGAGAACGCCTCCTACGGCATCGGGCTGTGCGCCGAGTGCGGCCTGGTCTCGGCGCTCCACGCCAGCGGTGGGGGGCGGCTGGTCGCCTTCACCTGCGTCGACGGCGAGGGCACCGTCATCGTGCCCTGCGGCCGGTGCCGTCAGCTCCTGTGGGAGCACGGGGGCCCGGACCTGCTCGTCGAGACACCGAGCGGGATCCACCCGATGACGGAAGTGCTCCCCGAGGCGTTCGGCCCCGACCACCTCGACGGCTGGGCGCGGCGCTGAGCCACGTCGTCGCCCCCGGCGGGCCGGCCGGGGCGAGCGCCCCTCACGACCGGTAGTCCCGGCGCGACCGCCCGGGCACGCGAGTCGTGCCCCGGTCCGGGAGCCGGGACACGCCTACAGTGGGGTCATGACAGAAGCCTTCGACGTCGTCGACCTCATCCGGACCAAGCGCGACGGCGGTGCCCTGGCCCCGGCCGAGATCGACTGGGTGATCGACGCCTACACCCGCGGCGCCGTCGCCGACGAGCAGATGTCGGCCCTGGCGATGGCCGTCTTCCTGCGCGGGATGGACCGGGACGAGATCGCCCGGTGGACCCGGGCGATGATCGCCTCCGGCAGTCGGATGGACTTCTCGGGCCTGAGCCGCCCCACGTCGGACAAGCACTCCACCGGGGGCGTCGGCGACAAGATCACCCTCCCGCTCGCCCCGCTCGTCGCCGTCTTCGACGTCGCCGTGCCCCAGCTGTCGGGACGCGGCCTGGGCCACACCGGCGGCACCCTCGACAAGCTCGAGGCGATCCCCGGCTGGCAGGCAGACCTGGGCAACGACGCCATCCTGCGCCAGCTCGAGGACGTCGGAGCCGTCATCTGCGCCGCCGGCAGCGGGCTCGCCCCTGCCGACAAGAAGCTCTACGCGCTGCGCGACACGACCGGGACGGTCGAGGCCATCCCCCTCATCGCCTCCTCGATCATGAGCAAGAAGATCGCCGAGGGCACCGACTCCCTCGTGCTGGACGTCAAGGTCGGCTCCGGCGCCTTCATGAAGGACCTCGACGCCGCGCGCGAGCTGGCGCGCACCATGGTGGCCCTCGGCAGCGACGCCGGCGTGCGCACGACGGCCCTGCTCACCGACATGTCCACGCCACTCGGCCTCACCGCCGGCAACGGGCTGGAGGTGCGCGAGTCGGTCGAGGTGCTGGCCGGCGGGGGACCGCAGGACGTCGTCGACCTCACCGTCGCCCTCGCACGGGAGATGCTCGACGCCGCGGGCCGCACCGACGCCGACCCGCGCGCCGCGCTCGCCGACGGCCGGGCCATGGACGTGTGGCGGCGGATGATCAGCGCCCAGGGTGGTGACCCGGACGCCGAGCTGCCCACGGCCAAGGAGACCGAGACCGTCACGGCTCAGTCCGACGGTGTGCTCAGCCGGCTCGACGCCTACGCGGTCGGTGTGTGCGCGTGGCGGCTCGGGGCCGGGCGGGCGCGGCAGGGCGACGCCGTCCAGGCCGCCGCGGGCGTCGAGCTGCACGCCAAGCCGGGGGAGACCGTCCGGGCGGGCCAGCCGCTGCTCACCATGCACACCGACACGCCCGAGCGGTTCGAGCGGGCCCGGCAGGCCCTCGAGGGCGGCATCGACGTCGGCGGCGACGGCGTGGAGCGCGGTGACGTCGTGATCGAGAAGATTGCGGGCTGAGATGGCGACGTCCTCCTGGCACCGCTGGCAGCTGACGGCCCCGCTCGCGGCACTGAGCCGACCGGTGCGCGCCACCCGCGTCCGGTCCGCCACGGTCCCGACGGGCCCGGCTGCTGCGTCGGGCGCACCGGGGGTTGGACCAGCCACGGCGCACACCGCTCCGGGACCGAGTGCTGCGGCCGGGGCCGAGACGGCGGTCGGCGGCCCGACAGCGGTCGGGCGCCCCGGTGCGCAGCGCGACGACGGTCTCCCGGTGCTCCTCGGCGAGGCCCGGGCGCGCCAGGTCGACGGCACGACCTGCGGGTCCGCGGTGCTCGTCATGCTGGCGGCCACCGGGGACCCTGCGCTCGCGGAGTGGCTCGAGACCGGCCGGCTGCCCGAGGGGCACCGCCCTCCCGAGGTGCCCGCCGGGGAGGTCGGTGCCGAGGCGGCGGACCGCTTCGCGGCGGCGCAGCGCGAGGTCAAGCGCGCGACCGGCCGCCGTGCCCTCGGCCCCCTGCCGTGGCCCGCTGCCCTCGGGACGCCCCCGTGGACCGCCGCCCGGGCGGCTCGCTTCCCCGGCGTGCGGTACCGCGTCCGCCCGGTCGACGACTCGGCCGCCGACGCGCCTGCGATCCTCGGCCTGGTCGAGTCCGCGAACCGACGAGGACTGCCCGTCCCGCTGTACGTGGGCGGGGACCTGCGCGGAGGAGTGGCGCACGCCGTCCCCCGACACGTCGTCCTCGCGGTGCCACCCGCGCCCGGCGCGGCGCTCCCCGGCACCCTGCACCTGTACGAGCCGGCCGCCGGCTCGGTCTACTCGGTGCCGACCGCGGACCTCCTGAACCGCACGACCCCGCACCCCGCGCTCGGCGGCTGGACGCACGTCATGGCAGCACTGCTGCCGGTGCCCGCCTGACCTGCACCCGGGCCGGGAACGGGCCACACTGGGTAGGCCCGGACAGCCGACT
This sequence comes from Georgenia sp. H159, assembly GCF_035607575.1. NCBI lineage: Bacteria > Bacillati > Actinomycetota > Actinomycetes > Allobogoriellales > Allobogoriellaceae > Georgenia > Georgenia sp. H159. The sequence continues at coordinate 517,514 of NZ_JAYDZY010000001.1, forward strand.
GGACAGGACGTGACCATGAGCATCCCGCCCGACTCGACGAGTGCACGCGAGACCGATGTGCCGGAGGACCCCGAGGAGGCCGTCGCGGCCCTCGACCCGGGAACCGGCGAGGACTACGGGCCGCCGGAGGTCGTCGACCCGGACCGTGAGGCGAACGAGGCCGACCAGGCCGAGCAGGTCATCGAGGTGCCGCTGGTCGACGATCCCGAGGACGACGGCGACGAGCTCCCGCCCCGATAGGCTCGAGCCACCGACCCCAGGAGGACAGCCCCATGACCGCACGTCACGACGTCGCCCAGCTCATCGACCACACCCTGCTCAAGCCCGAGGCGACGAGGGAGCAGGTCGCGGCTCTCGTGGCCGAGGCGCAGGAGCTGGGGGTCCTCGCGGTCTGCGTCTCACCCTCCGTGCTTCCGCTGGACGACGCCGAGGGGCTCGTCGTCGCCACCGTGTGCGGCTTCCCCTCGGGTGCGCACCACAGCGACGTCAAGGCCGCCGAGGCCGCGCAGGCGGTGCGTGACGGGGCCGCCGAGGTCGACATGGTCATCAACCTGGGAGCGGCCCGCGAGGGGAACTGGGCGGCCGTCGAGGCCGACATCGCGGCCGTGCGTGCGGCTGCCCCCTCGCCCACCGTCCTCAAGGTCATCATCGAGTCCGCCGCCCTGGACGACGAGCAGATCATCGCCGCGTGCCGCGCCTCCGAGGCCGCCGGCGCCGACTTCGTCAAGACGTCCACCGGCTTCCACCCGACGGGCGGGGCGAGCGTGCACGCCGTCGAGATCATGGCGCGCACCGTCGGCGGGCGCCTGGGCGTCAAGGCCTCGGGCGGCATCCGCGACGCCGCGGCAGCGCAGGCGATGATCGACGCCGGCGCCACCCGGCTGGGCCTGTCCGGCTCCGCGAGCGTCCTCGACGGCTTCGGGGAGTCCTGAGCCACCGCCCCGCAACAACTCCGCTCTCGGCGACGAACGCCCCGCAACAACTCCGCTCTCGGCGACGAAGGGGGACCTGCGGTCAGCTGCGGCGGACGGCCGCGAGGAGGCCGGCGCCGCTGGGCAGCAGCGCACTGGTGAGCCGCTCGTCGGCCCGCACCGACTTGCCGAGCTCGCGCATCGCCACGGTCGACTCGTCGCGCCGCGCGGGGTCGGCGACGCGGTCGTACCAGAGCGTGTTGGTCACGGCGACCACCCCACCCACGCGAAGCATGCGGACGGCCTGCTGGACGTAGTCCGCGGCCTCCGCCGGGTCGGCGTCGACGAGCACGAGGTCGTAGGCGCCGTCGGCCATCCGCGGCAGCACGTCCATGGCACGGCCGGAGATGAGGCGGGTACGGGCGGACTTCACGCCGGCGGCGGTGAAGGCCTCCCGGGCGGCGCGCTGGTAGTCGGTGTCGACGTCGATCGTCGTCAGGACGCCGTCCGGGCTCATGCCGCCCAGCAGCCAGAGCCCGCTCACGCCGGTCCCGGTCCCGATCTCGACGACGGCGCGCGCCCGGACCGCGGCGGCGAGCAGACGGAGCGCGGCGCCGGTCCCGGCACTCACGGCCGTGGCGCCGAGCTCCTCGCTCCGGCGGCGAGCGGCGACGACGACGTCGTCCTCGGGGATGAACTCCTCGGTGTACGCCCAGCTGAGGGCCTTCTCGGCAGCGATGGTGGTGCCTCCCGTTGCTCGGCGCCCGCGTGGACGGCGGTGGACTGCCCCTGATCGTAGCGGTGCGACGGGATCGCGGCTCCCAGGTCGTCCTCAGGTTCGCCTCGTATCCTGGGAGCACCACCGCAGGGGAGACGGCCTCATGACGACGCACGACGAGACCACCTGGACGGCGCCGTCCTGGGAGGAGATCGTGCGCGACCACTCCGGGCGGGTCTACCGGCTCGCCTACCGGCTCACCGGCAACAAGGCCGACGCGGAGGACCTCACCCAGGAGACCTTCATCCGGGTGTTCCGCTCGCTGAACTCCTACCGCCCGGGCTCCTTCGAGGGCTGGATCCACCGCATCACCACCAACCTCTTCCTCGACGGTGCGCGCAAGCGTTCCCGGGTGCGCCTCACCCACCTCGGGGAGCACGCCGAGCAGCTGCCCGCCCCGCACGAGCAGCACGACCTCCACCGCCGGTTCGAGCACGAGAACCTCGACTCCGACATCCAGGCGGCGCTGGACGCGCTGCCGCCCCGCTACCGCGTCGCCGTCGTCCTGTGCGACGTCGAGGGGCTGTCCTACGAGGAGATCGCCGCGACGCTGGGGATCAAGATGGGCACGGTGCGCTCCCGAATCCACCGCGGACGGGCGATGCTGCGCGACCGGCTGGGGCACCTGCGCCCGGCGAGCGAGGTGGTCCGGTGAGCCACCTCGGGTCACGGGTCGCCGCCCTCGTCGACGGGCAGCTGCCGGCAGCCGAGGCCGAGGTCCTGCTCGCCCACACGGCCACCTGCTCGCGGTGCGCGTGGCTGCTGGCACAGGAGCGCAGGTCCCGGACGGTGCTCAGCGGCGCCGGGGACGTCCACCCCGACCCCCAGCTGACCGCCCGCCTGCTCGCCCTGTCGCCGCCACCGGAGGAGCGACCGAGCGGTCGACGGTGGGCGCTCCTCGCCGGCGCAGGCGTGGGCGCAGCGGCCGGGGCCGCCGCCATCGGGCTCGTCGTCGTCGGCAGCGCGGCGGAGCCGAGCACCGACCCGCACGCGATCCTCGACGCCGTCAGCGGCCAGGCCGGTGAGCGCCCGGCCGGGCTGCCCGAGGGACTGGGGACCGAGGAGGCGAGCGCCGACATCGTCGCCTGGCTGGCCGCCGAGGGGTGGAGCACGCCGGAGGCGCTGCCGCACGGGATGCGGGTGGTCGACGTGGAGGTCTACGACACCGAGTCCGGCGAGGTGCTCGAGGTGGAGGTCGCCGGGGCGATGGCCCACGTGCGGATGCTCCAGCAGCGCGGCGTGATGACGTCCGAGGTCGGCACGGAGCTGCGGACCGAGCTGGCGTCGACCCGACCGGACGCCATGGCGATGTCCACGGGTGTGCACGACGTCGCGCTGCAGAGCGAGGACTGCGTCGTCGTCGTGCTGGCCGCACCGGACGACGCGCCGTACAGTGACGCGATCCTCGACGCGCTGCCGGCCGGGGAGTTCGACACGTCCGTGGCCGCGCGCCTGGCGCGCGGCTGGCACGCCGTGACGGAGTGGTCGCAGGGCTGAGCCTGCCGGCCACCCTGGACCTGGAGGAGACTGTGGTCATGAACGAGCGACCCGGCGAGCACGAGCCCGGCTACCCGCCCTCACCCGCACCCCGGACCGAGCCCTACAGCAGCGACGACCCGCTCGCGACTGCGGCCGCGGAGGGCGCGGACGCGCCGGGCACGCCGTCCGGGGCCACCGGGGGCGCGACCCGGCCGCTCCCGGGCACCGCGACGCCACCCGGGGCCGCCGACGACGCGACCCGTCCGCTCCCGGCCACCGCGACGGCCGACGGGGCCGCCGACGGCGTCACCCGGCCGTTCTCGGGCACCCGTACGTCATGGGGGCAGCAGGACGGCCCCGCGGTGCCCGGGGGACGGGACGACGTCCCCTCCGGCCCGCTGGCCCGGGCCGGCGGCTCAGCGCCCGGGCAGGCCTGGTACGGGGGCTCGGGCCGGGACGGCGGGCTCACGGCGCAGCAGGGCCGGGACGCTCCCGCGCGGCACGGCCAGCACGCGACCGACGCGTCACGTCCGGCAGCGGCCGGCCTGCCGTGGTCGTCGCCCGGTCCGTCCGGTGACGGGACCCCGCACTACCCGCCGTCCTCCCCGCCCGCGGAGTTCACGACGAGCGGTGGCTCGGCGGCCTCGCCGGCCGCCGAGCCGTACGCATGGCGCGACCCCGCGGCGCGGCCGTGGCAGAGCCCGGCCGGCTACCCGCCGCCCCCGGAGGACCGGGCCGTTCGGGACCGGCGCACGCGGCGCCGCACGGTGGGCCTCGGCGTCGTCGTCCTCCTCGTCCTCGTCTCCCTCCTCGGAGGGGTCGTCCTCGGCGCGCTGGGGGCACGCGCCCTGTGGCCGACCACGACATCGGGTGCGCTGCCGGCCCCGGCCAACCCCGCGTCGACGGTGCGGGCGCCGGACTCCGTCGCCGGGATCGCTGCCGCCGCCCTGGACAGCACCGTGTTCATCGAGGTGCGGGGCGGGGGGAGCGGGTCCAGCGGCAGCGGGATGGTGCTGCGCGAGGACGGGTACGTCGTCACCAACAACCACGTCATCGACGCTGCCGGTGACGGTGACGGCGAGGTGAGCGTCACCTTCGCCGACGGTGCGCAGGAGCGTGCCGACATCGTCGGCCGCACCGCGGACTACGACCTCGCCGTCCTCAAGGTCGACCGCGACGGCCTCACACCGCTTCCGCTCGCCGACTCCGACGCCGTCGTCGTCGGGGACCCGGTCGTCGCCGTCGGCGCCCCGCTGGGTCTGGAGGGCACGGTCACGAGCGGGATCATCTCCGCGCTCAACCGGCCCGTGCAGGCCGGCGGCTCGAGCGAGGGCACCTCGTTCATCAACGCGATCCAGACCGACGCGGCGATCAACCCCGGCAACTCCGGCGGGCCGCTCATCAACACGGCCGGGGAGGTCATCGGCATCAACACGGCGATCGCCCAGGCCGGCGGCCAGCCGACGGGCAGCATCGGGCTCGGGTTCGCGATCCCGTCCAACCAGGTGCGCCGGACCGCGGAGCAGCTCATCGAGACGGGACGCGCCACCTACCCGGTCATCGGCGTCGCGCTCGACACGCGCTACCAGGGCGAGGGCGTCCAGGTGCTCGAGGACGGCGCCGCGGACACCCCGGCCGTCACGCCCGACGGGCCGGGGGCCGAGGCCGGGATCGAGCCGGGGGACGTCATCACGCACTTCGACGGGCAGCCGGTGACGTCGCCCTCCGAGCTCATCGTCGCCGTGCGGTCACGGGCGCCGGGGGACACGGTCGTGCTCACCGTCCGCTCCGACGACGGGCAGGAGCGTGAGGTCGAGGTCGTCCTCGACGAGGCCGGCAGCGAGTAGCGCTCGGCCTATCCTGGGAGCGTGCCGATCAACGGGTCCGAGCTTGCGGTCATCGCCCTGCTGGCGATCGTCCTCATCGGTCCCGAGCGCCTGCCGCAGTACGCCGAGCAGCTCGGGAGACTGGTGCGGAACCTGCGCCGGTTGTCCACGGACACCTCCGAGCGGGTCCGCGCGGAGCTCGGGCCGGAGCTCGACGACCTCGACCTCAAGTCCCTCGACCCGCGCCAGTACGACCCGCGCCGGATCGTGCGCGACGCGCTGCGCGAGGAGCCCGGGACGCGGCCGAGGTCGGCGCCCCGGGCACCGGCCGGGCGGGCGCCCTTCGACGACGAGGCGACGTGAGGTCCCGCGTCAGAGCGGGCTGATCCCCAGCGAGCGACCGGCCAGCCCACGTGCTCGGCGGCTGAGACCGGCGGCGATGTCGCGCAGCACCTGCGCAGCGGCGGAGGAGTCGGTCCGCACGAACGGCACGCCGGAGTCCCCGCCCTCGCGGAGCTTGATGTCCAGCGGCACCTGCCCGAGCAGCGGGACGTCGTAGCCGAGACCGGCGCTGAGGTTGTCCGCGACCATCTGGCCGCCGCCGGAGCCGAACAGCTCCACCCGCTGGCCGTCCGGCTGCTCCAGCCACGACATGTTCTCGATGACGCCGACGACGTGCTGGTTGGTCTGCCCGGCCAGCGACCCGGCGCGCTCGGCGACCTCGGCCGCCGCCGTCTGCGGAGTCGTGACGACGAGCAGCTCGGCGTTCGGGAGCAGCTGGCCGACCGAGATCGCGATGTCACCGGTCCCGGGCGGGAGGTCGAGGAGCAGGACGTCGAGGTCGCCCCAGAACACGTCGGCGAGGAACTGCTGCAGGGCCCGGTGCAGCATGGGGCCGCGCCACACGATCGGGCGGCCGGGAGGGGCGAACATGCCGATCGAGATGACCTTCACGTCACCGGCGACCGGCGGCAGAATCATGTCGTCGACCTTGGTGGGGGAGTGCTCCACCCCGAGCATGCGGGGGATGGAGAAACCGTAGATGTCGGCGTCGACGACCCCGACCTTGAGGCCGTCGGCAGCCATGGCCGCCGCGAGGTTGGCGGTCACCGAGGACTTGCCCACGCCGCCCTTGCCGGAGGTCACGGCGTACACACGGGTGAGGTTGCCGGGCTCGGAGAAGGGGATGGTGGGCTCGGCGACGCCGCCGCGCAGCTGGGAGCGCAGCGCCTTGCGCTGCTCCTCGCTCATGACCCCCATGTCGACGCGGACGTCGGCGACGCCCTCGACGCGCTGGGCGGCCGCGGTGACGTCCTTGGTGATGGTCGAGCGCAGCGGGCACCCGGCGGTGGTGAGGTCGATCCCGACGACGACGTCACCGGCGCCGGCGACCTCCACGGAGCGGACCATCCCGAGCTCGGTGATGGGGCGGCGGATCTCGGGGTCGAGGACCTTCTCCAGCTCGCTGCGGATCGCTTCGACGGTAGGGGCACTCATGCCTCCCATGGTAGGTGGCCGGTGCGCCGGGTCCCAGCGGCCCTAGGTCCGTGTGACCGGAGCCACCACGGGCTAGCGCCGGCTGCGCTCCTCGTCCTCGTCGCGCAGCTCCTCGAGCACGCTGCGCAGCTCGGAGCGGACGAAGTCGCGGGTGGCCACGTCCCCCAGGGCCAGGCGCAGCGCCGCCAGCTCGCGGGCGAGGTACTCGGTGTCGGCGAGGTTGCGCTCGGCCCGCTGACGGTCCTGCTCGGCGGTCACCCGGTCCCGGTCGTCCTGCCGGTTCTGCGCGAGCAGGATGAGGGGCGCGGCGTAGGACGCCTGGAGGGAGAGCATGAGCGTGAGAGCGGTGAAGCCGAGCGCCGCGGAGTCGAAGCGCAGGCTCTCCGGGGCCCAGGTGTTCCACGCGAGCCACACGATGACGAACGCCGAGAGGTAGACGAGGAAGCGCGGCGTGCCCGTGAACCGGGCGATGCCCTCGGCGGCGCTGCCGACGACCTCGGAGTCGACCTGCGGCCGGCGCAGCCAACGCCGGCGGGTGGGCAGGGGGGTGTCGAGCCGCTCAGCCATGGGCACTCCTCGTCATCGCGATGTCGGTCGCCTCGTTGTCGGCGTCGCGCCAGTCCTCGGGAAGCAGGTGGTCGAGGACGTCGTCGACGCTGATGGCCCCCAGGAGGCGGCGCTCCTCGTCGACGACGGGGAGCGCGGTGAGGTTGTAGGTCGCCAGCAGGCGGGTGATCTTGCCGATGTCCGCGTGCGGTCCCACGGTCTCGATGTCGGTGTCGAGCATCGAGCCGAGCTGGGCGCTGGGTGGCTCGCGCAGCGCGCGCTGGATGTGGACGACGCCGAGCAGGCGGCCCGAGGGCGTCTCCAGCGGGGGCCGGACGACGAAGATCATCGTCGCCAGCGCGGGTGTGACGTCCACCCGGCGGGCGCTGGCCAGGGCGACGGCGACCGTCGACTCGGGGGGCAGGATGAGCGGCTCGGTCGTCATGAGGCCGCCGGCCGCTCGTTCGTCGTAGGCGATGAGGCGACGCACGTCCTCGGCCTCCTCCGGCTCCATGAGCTCGAGGAGGGAGCGGGCGACGTCGGGCGGCAGCTCGTTGACGAGGTCGGCGGCGTCGTCGGGCTGCATGACGTCCAGGACGGCGGCGGCCCGGTCGGCGTCGAGCCCGGACACGATGGCGACCCGGTCGTCCTCGCTCAGCTCCTCCAGGACGTCGGCCAGTCGGTCGTCGCCCAGCTCGGCCGCGACCTCGATCTGCCGGTCCGGGGGCAGGTCGTGCAGGACGTCGGCGACGTCGGCGGGCTTGAGGTCCTCCATGGTGGACAGCAGCGTGGTCGCGGGCTGCGGCCCTGCGTCACCGGCGAGGTCGACGACGTCCTGCACGTCGACGATGAGCTGCTCCCCCCGCCGGCGGCGCAGGCCGCGCCCAGCGGTGCTCCGCTCGACGAAGAGCTGGGTGACCAGCCAGTCGCGGTTGCGCTGCTGCTCGATGGCGACGTCGGTGATGAGGACCCGCCCGCTCCCGTCGGCCAGCGGGACCTTCCGGTCGACGAGCTGGCCGATGACCAGCGTCTCGCTCGCCCGCTGGGTGAAGCGGCGGATGTTGAGGAGTCCGGTGGTGATGACGGCACCGGTGGCGATGCTCACGACCCGGGTGATCGGCAGGAACACCCGACGCTTGCCGGGGACCTCGACGACGAACCCGACGGCGCGGGGAGGGGCGGACGTGCGCAGCAGGACGACGACGTCGTGTACTTTGCCGACCTGGTCACCGAGGGGGTCGAAGACGTTCGTCCCCGCCAGTCGGCCCACGAAGACCCTGCTGATCGCGCTCCTGCTCACCGGTGTGCTCACGTCGGCAAGCCTATGAGCAACGGTGCGCCCCCGCCGGAGCCGGGGACCGAATGGCCGCACCGGTTTCGCGAGAACCGCACGACCGCGCAGGGTGAGGGGGGCGCGCGTAGCGGTTGCAGCGCCGAAGGGAGACAATCGGCCCATGGCCTTTTCGAGCAGCAGGGGCGGAGTGCCTCCGACACCCACCCTGCCCACCGGCGTCCAGATCGCCTCCTTCGACACCTACCTGGAGGCTCAGCGGGCGGTCGACCTCCTGTCCGACAAGGAGTTCGAGGTCCAGCACACGACCATCGTGGGCACGGACCTGCGGATGGTCGAGCGCATCACCGGGCGGCTGTCCTACCCGCGCGTGGCGCTCGCCGGAGCGATGTCGGGCGCCTGGTTCGGCCTGTTCGTCGGCCTCCTGTTCGGTCTGCTCTCCGAGGGGAGCATCCTCATCATGCTGCTGCCCGCGCTCGTCATCGGCGCCGCCTTCGGGATGCTCTTCGCGCTAGTCTCCTATGCTTTCACGGGCGGCAAGCGCGACTTCACCTCCTCCAGCCAGGTCGTGGCGAGCAGGTACGGCCTGCTCTGTGAGCAGAGCCGGGTCGGGGAGGCCCTGCGGCTGCTCAACGAGGCCGGCATCCGCGCCCGGGTCGGCGCCGACCTCCAGCCGGCCGGCGCGCCCGGCTGGCAGCCCCGGCAGCCGCCCGGCCCCTACGGCGCCCGGGACCAGCAGGGCGTGCCCGCTCCCCAGCCGCCGGACCGGCCCGGCGCGACGTCCGGCCCGGCACAGGAGCCGCGTCCGGCCGAGGCCCCACGCCCCTCCGCGACGCCGGACGAGCCCGAGGCCCCGGCGCGCGGGTTCACGCCCTGGGAGGACGAGCACGGCAACCCGAGGTACGGACGCCGCCGGCCGGACAGCCCGCAGGACGGCGGGGAGCCCACTCCGTGAGGGTCCCCCCGATCCTCCTGTCGACGTCCTCGTGCTACCCGGAGAGCACGGAGTCGTGCTTCGCCGACGCCGCGCGGCTCGGCTACGACGGCGTTGAGGTCATGGTCTGGAAGTGGCCGGAGACCCGTGACCCCGGGCGGCTCAACGCGCTGGCGGAGCAGTACGGCATGCCCGTGCTCGCGATCCACTCCCCGACGCTGCTGCTCACCCAGCGCGTGTGGGGCTCGGACGCCTGGGGCAAGATCGACCGTTCCGTCGAGCTCGCCGAGGCGGTGGGGGCGGAGGTCGTCGTCGTCCACCCGCCGTTCCGGTGGCAGCGGGAGTACGCGAGCGGCTTCGTCGAGGGCATCGCCCGCCGCCAGGCCGCCACCGACGTCAAGCTCAGCGTGGAGAACATGTTCCCGTGGAAGGCCCGTGCGAAGGACGCGAGCCGCACCAAGGAGCGCCACGCCTACCTCCCGCACTGGGACCCGGTCGAGCTCGGCTACGAGAACGTCACCCTCGACCTGTCGCACGCCGGCATCGCCGGGCAGGACTCCCTGGAGATGGCCGCACAGCTGGCCGGACGCCTCGCCCACGTCCACCTCACCGACTCGACCGGCTCGAACCGCGACGAGCACCTGACGCCGGGCCGCGGCACCCAGCCCTGCCGGGAGCTGCTCCAGGCCCTCCCCGGCCTCGGCTTCACCGGCTCGGTCGCCGTCGAGGTGACGACGCGCAAGATGGGACCCGCTGACCGCGAGGCCGCGCTGACCGAGTCGCTCGCCTTCGCCCGGGACCACCTGCCGAGCTTCGGCTAGCTGCGACGGGTCGCCGTCACCGAGTCCGCCGACGGGTCACGGAAGCGTCCCGTCACGGCGTAGAGCACCACGCCGAGCACCATCATCCCCGCCCCGAGGAGCCACACCTGCGCGGTCTGCTGACTCAGCAGCACCGCGCAGGTGAGCAGCGCGAGCACCGGGAGTGCCCGCGGGGTACGGAAGTGCTCGTGGTCGACCGCGTCCTTGCGCAGCACGAGGACGGCGAGGTTGGTGCTGACGAACACGAGCAGCAGGAGCAGGACGACCGTCTCGGCGAGCATCCCCAGGTCCCCGACGAGCGTGAGCCCGACCGCCACGAGGGTGGTGACGACGATCGAGACCCAGGGGGTGCGCCGCTCCGGCAGCACGCGGGTGAGCCCGGAGGGCAGCAGGCCCTCGTCCGCCATCCCGTAGGCCAACCGGCTGGACATGATCATCGTGAGCAGGGCGCCGTTGGCGACGGCGATGAGGGCGATGAGGGAGAACGCCCAGTCGGGGACCCCGACGCCGGACTGCTCGACGACGTCGAGCAGCGGGCTCGAGGACCCGGCGAGGTCGCCCGGCGGCATGATGAGCGCCGAGCCGACGCCGATGAGCGCGTAGACGACGCCCGCCACCGCCAGCGCGCCGAACAGGGCCCGCGGGTAGACGCGGCTGACGTCCTGCACCTCCTCGGCGACGTTGGCCGACACCTCGAAGCCGACGAAGGAGTAGAAGGCGAGGATCGCGCCGGCGAGGACCGCCGAGGCGGCGCCCGTCTCCGGCGGGAGCTCGACCAGCCGGCTCGCGTCGCCCGCCCCGCCCCCCACCGCGACGGCGACGACGACGATGACGAGCACCAGGCCCGAGACCTCGATGACGGTCATGACGACGTTCGACCGGACCGACTCCTTGATACCCCGCGCGTTGAGGAGCGCGAGGAGCACGAGGAAGACGGGCGCGGCGACGCTCGTGGGGACGTCGACGAAGGTGGACAGGTAGTCACCGGCGAAGGCGATGGACAGGCCCGCCGCGCTGGTGACACCGGCGGCGAGCATCGCGAAGCCGACGAGGAAGGAGATGACGGGGCGCCGGAAGGCGCGCTGGGCGAAGATCGCCGCTCCGCCGGCCTTCGGGTACTTCGTCACGAGCTCGGCGTAGCTCGCGGCGGTGAGCAGTGCCATGAGGAAGGCGAGCATGAGCGGCGCCCACATGGCCCCGCCGGACTCGCCGGCGAGCTCGCCGACCAGGGCGTAGATCCCCGCCCCGAGCACGTCACCGAGGATGAACAGGAAGAGCAGCCAGGGAGTGATCCGCCGCGCCAGGCGCGTGGTGTCCGCCGTCGCGGCGTCGGTCGTCATGGGCACAGGATCGGGGTCCCGCGACCACCCGGCAACCGCACGCTCCTCCACGTGCGGGCACCTGTGCCCGGTGCCACAGTGGCCCCATGAGCGAGCAGAGTGAGAACACGCCCACACCGTCCGAGCAGCCCTACGACCCCGCCGAGGACCCGGACGCCGACCCCGAGCAGCTCGAGCGTGAGGAGTCGTTCGACCAGCCGTCCCAGGCGGAGGGGAACGACACGTCCGGCGCCGAGCCCACGAGCTGACCGGTGCGGGCGCTCACGTGGCAGGGTCGGGAGGACGTCCGGGTCGAGGACGTCCCCGACCCCAGGATCCAGCTCCCGACGGACGCGATCATCCGGATCACCTCGACCGCGATCTGCGGCTCCGACCTCCACCTGTACAGCGTGCTGGGGCCGTTCCTCGAGCCCGGTGACGTCCTCGGCCACGAGCCGATGGGTGTCGTCGAGGAGGTCGGCAGCGAGGTGACGGGCCTCAAGGCCGGGGACCGCGTCGTCGTGCCCTTCGTCATCGCCTGCGGCAGCTGCTGGATGTGCTCCCGGGGGCTCCACTCCCAGTGCGAGACCACCCAGGTCACCGAGCACGGCAAGGGTGCCTCGCTGTTCGGGTACACCAAGCTCTACGGGCAGGTCCCCGGCGGCCAGGCCGAGTACCTGCGGGTGCCGCACGCGGACGTCGGTCCCGTCGTCGTGCCCGACGACGGCGAGCCCGACGAGCGGTACCTCTACCTCTCCGACGTCGTGCCCACCGCGTGGCAGGCCGTCGACTACGCGCAGGTGCCACCCGGCGGGACCGTCGTCGTCCTCGGTCTGGGGCCCATCGGCCAGCTCAGCGCCCGGATCGCCCGCCACCGCGGCGCGGAGCAGGTCATCGGCGCCGACCTCGTGCCCGAGCGGCTGGACATGGCACGGCGCCACGGCGTCACCACCATCGACATGCGCGGGGTCAAGGACCTCGCCGGCGCCGTCCGGGAGATCACCGGCGGCCGGGGCGCGGACTCCGTCATCGACGCCGTCGGCATGGAGGCGCACGGCTCGCCCATCGCCGCCGGGATCCAGGCCGGGGCGGGCCTGCTGCCCGACTTCCTGGCGCGGCCGCTGTTCACCAAGGCGGGCGTCGACCGGCTCGCCGCGCTGCACACCGCGATCGAGGTCGTCCGGCGCGGCGGCACGATCTCGCTGTCCGGTGTCTACGGCGGGGCGCAGGACCCGATGCCCATGCTCGACCTGTTCGACAAGCAGGTGACGCTGCGCATGGGGCAGGCCAACGTCCACCACTGGATCGACGAGGTGCTGCCGCTCGTGAGCGATCCCGCAGACCCGCTCGGCGTGCTCGACCTGCGCACCCACCGGATGTCCCTCGAGGACGCCGCACACGGGTACGACATCTTCCAGAAGAAGGAGGACGGCGCGATCAAGGTCGTCCTCGACCCGGCGATGGCGTCGACCCGAGGGGACGCCCGGCCATGAGGGTCGTCGTCGTCGGGGCCTCCGGTCACACCGGGACGCTCCTGCTGGAGGCGCTCGCCACGGAGCCGGAGGTCACCGACGTCGTCGGGGTGGCGCGGCGCGCCCCCGAGGCGGTGCCGCCCTACGACACGGCCCGGTGGGAGCAGGTCGACATCGCCGTGCCCGCACTCCGGGACCGGTCGGAGGAGATCATCCTCGACCGGCTCACCGACGTGGTGCGCGGCGCGGACGTCGTCGTGCACCTTGCCTGGCTCATCCAGCCGAACCGCCAGCGGGACCTGCTGCGCCGGGCCAACGTCGAGGGCACGCGGCGCATCGTGCAGGCGTGCCTGCACGCCGGGGTGCCCCACCTCGTCGCTGCGTCGTCGGTCGGGAGCTACTCCGCCGTCGACGACGACGACCCACGCGACGAGTCGTGGCCCACCGGCGGGATCCCGACGTCGCACTACTCGGTCGACAAGGTCGCGCAGGAGAAGATCCTCGACGAGGCCCAGTCGGCCGGCCTGTCCGTGGCCCGTGTCCGGCCGGCGCTCATCTTCGACACGGACGCCGGCGCCGAGGTCATGCGCCTGTTCCTCGGCGGCGTCGTCCCGCCCGGCCTGCTCCGCCCCGGCGCGCTGCCCGTGCTCCCACTCCCGGCCGGCCTGCGCCTCCAGGCGGTGCACGGCCGCGACCTCGCGGACGCCTACCGCCGGATCGTCGTCCAGCGGGCGACCGGAGCCTTCAACATCGCGGCCGACCCGGTCCTCCACGGACGTGACCTCGCCGAGGTGCTCGACCACGGACGCGTCGTCGAGGTGCCGTCCCGCGCGTTGCGGCCACTCGTCTCCCTCGGCTGGCAGGCCCACCTGGTGGCCAGCGACGCCGGGTGGCTCGACATGGGGATGAGCGTGCCGGTCATGGACACCACCCGCGCACGGACCGAGCTCGGCTGGGCGCCCGAGCGCGACGCCCGTGAGGCGCTGCGCGACATCCTCACCGGGATGGCCGAGGGGGTGGGCCGCCCGAGCGCGCAGATGCGCCCGCGCCGCACGTGGCCGCAGGACCAGCTCCCGCCCGGAGGCATCCACCCCGACGGCGTCGTCGGCCTCGACGACGACTCGCCGGCGCACCGGGTCCCGCCCGGCCTCCAGCGCGACATCCTCGGGCTCTACCTGTCCGACCACCTCACCGGGTCCACCGCCGGCCTCGAGCGGGCGCAGCGGATGGCCGAGGTGTACGCGGACACCGACCTGGGCCCCGACCTCGCGAACGTCGCAGCCGAGATCGAGGACGAGCGCACCTTCCTCAAGCAGCTGATCGACTCCCTCGAGCTGCGGCGGCGCCCGTACCGGCAGGCCGCTGCGTGGGTGGGGGAGAAGGTCGGCCGGCTCAAGCTCAACGAGCGGGTGACCGGCTCACCGATGACCCCGCTGCTCGAGACCGAGCTCATGCGCAGCGCCGTCATGGGCAAGCTGGGCATCTGGCAGACCCTCACCGAGCTCGCCCCCGACCTCGCGCTGCCGCCGAAGCTGTTCGAGGCGCTCGCCGACCAGGCACGGCAGCAGGCCAGCACCTTCGAGCGGCTCCACCAGCACATCATCGGTGAGACCTTCCGCGAGGGCCACGTCGACTGAGCGCGGCGAGGTGCGGGCGTCCCGCGCAGGCCCGGGCTCAGCCCTCCCGCAGGCCGGCCATCCACGCCTCGACGTCCTCGGCGCGGCGAGGCAGGGCCGCACTGAGGTTCTCCACGCTGCCGTCCTGTCGCACGAGCACGTCGTCCTCGATCCGCACCCCGATGCCACGCAGCTCCTCGGGCACCGTGAGGTCGTCGGCGCGGAAGTACAGTCCCGGCTCGATCGTGAACACCATCCCGGGACGGAGCTCGGCGTCGAGGTACATCTCCCGGCGCGCCTGGGCGCAGTCGTGGACGTCGATGCCCAGGTGGTGGCTGGTGCCGTGCACCATCCACCGGCGGTGGAACTGCCCCTCGGGGGCGAGTGACTCCTCCGCGGTGCCGGGCAGCAGGCCCCACTCGGCGAGCCGGTGCGCGAGCACGTCCATCGCCGCGGCGTGGACGTCGCGGAAGCGCACGCCCGGCTCGGCGGCGCGGGCGAAGGCGGCGTCGGCGGCCTCGAGCACGGCGTCGTAGACCGTGCGCTGCGGGGCGGTGAAGACGCCGTCGACCGGCAGGGTCCGGGTGACGTCAGCGGTGTAGAGGGAGTCGACCTCGACGCCGGCGTCCACGAGCACGAGGTCCCCGGGCCGCACGGCGCCGTCGTTGCGGATCCAGTGCAGGGTGTTCGCGTGGTTCCCCGACGCGGCGATCGTGTCGTACCCGACGGCGTTGCCCTCCTCGCGCGCCCGCGCGCCGAAGACGCCCTCGATGACCCGCTCGCCCCGGGGGTGGCTGACGGCGCGCGGGAGGGCGCGGACGATGTCGGCGAAGCCCTCGACCGTGGCCGCCACGGCCTGGCGCAGCTGGTCGACCTCGAAGTCGTCCTTGACGAGGCGCAGCTCGGACAACGCCTCGGCGAGCGCCGCGTCGGCCTCCTCGGGCTGTGCCTGGCCGGTGCGTGCGGTGCTCACCTGGGCCTCGACGGCGGCGTCGACGCCCCGCACGACGCGCAGCTGGACGCCGCCCGCCCCGGCGTCCTTGGCGAGCTCGTCGGCGAGGGAGTCGATGTGGGCGGTGCGCAGCCCGGTGAGGGCGGCCACCTCCTCCAGGCTCGGGCGTTCACCGACCCACAGCTCGCCGTAGCGCGAGTCGGCGTAGAACTCCTCGCTGTCCTTGCCGGCGCGGGGACGGAAGTACAGGACCGCCTCGTGGGTCGTGCCCTCGTCACCGGCTCCGACGGGGTGCAGGACGAGCACGGCGTCGGGCTCGTCGTCGGTGCCCAGGCCGGTGAGGTGGGCGAAGGCCGAGTGCGGCCGGAACCGGTAGTCCGTGTCGTTCGAGCGGGTGACCAGCGTCCCCGCCGGGAGCACGAGCCGCTCGCCCGGGAACAGCGCCCCGATGCGCTCGCGGCGGGCGGCCGCGAACGGCGCCGCGGGGCTCTGGTCCGGCAGCGACTCCTGCGACCCGGCCCACCCGGAGGCGATGAACGCGCGGAAGGCGGGTGAGGAGGGGCGCTGGGACCGGTTCGATCCGCGCTCGCTCAGCGGTTGGGTCTCCGTGCGGTCCGTCTCGCTCATGTGCCCATGGTCGCACGCGGCGCACGTCCACGGCCCGTGCGGCAGGCCTTACGCTGGGCCTCGTGCCCGCCCGCCCCGTCGTCGACCTCCACACCCACTCGAGTCTCTCCGACGGCACGGAGCTCCCTGCCGAGCTCATGTCCGCGGCGCGCACGGCCGGGCTCGACGTCGTCGCCCTCACCGACCACGACACCTGGGACGGGTGGGCCGAGGCCGCCGACGCCGTCGGACGAACGGGGGTCGCCCTCGTGCGCGGCGCGGAGCTCTCCACCTCCGCCGGGGGCGTGAGCGTCCACCTCCTGTCCTACCTGCACGACCCCGCCGCGCGCGGACTCAACGCCGCCGTCGCGCGCGCACGTGACTCGCGGCTCGGGCGGGCGCGCCGCATGGTCGACCGCATCGCCATGGACTTCGACCTCACGTGGGAGGAGGTCGAGGCGCGGCTCGAGCCCGGCGGGACGGTGGGACGGCCGCACATCGCCGACGCGCTCGTCGACCGCGGGTACGTCACCGACCGGTCGGCCGCCTTCCTCGAGATCCTCCACACGGGCGGCCCGTACTACGTGCGGTACGACGCCCCGGACGTCGTCGAGGCCGTCGAGCTCGTCCGTCGGGCGGGTGGGGTGCCCGTCATGGCCCACCCGCGCGCCGCCACCCGTGGCAGGGTCGTCGCGGACCACGTCATCGAGGAGATGACGGCCGCGGGACTGGCCGGCCTCGAGGTGGACCACCGGGACCACGACGAGGGCGCCCGCGCCCAGCTCCGTGACCTCGCGGCGTCGCTCGGGCTGTTCGTCACCGGGTCGAGCGACTACCACGGTGCCGGGAAGCCGAACCGGCTCGGTGAGCACGTCACCGACCCGGCGGTGCTCGAGCAGATCGAGAGCGAGGGCTACCTGCCGGTGGTCCGCCCGTGAGCGATGTCCTCGACGTCTCCCTGCTGGCGACGAGCTTCTTCACCCTGTTCGTCATCATGGACCCGCCCGGCACGGTCCCGATCTTCCTCGCGCTGACGTCGACGAACACGGCCAGGGAGCGCAAGCGGGCCGCTCGGCAGGCGACCGCCGTGGCGCTGGGCGTCATCACGGTCTTCACCGTGCTCGGCCCCTACATCCTGGACTTCCTCGGCATCTCGGTGCCGGCGCTCCAGCTCTCGGGAGGGCTGCTGCTCCTCCTCGTGGCGATGGAGCTGCTCACCGGCAAGGCCGAGGAGCCCCGGCCCGCCGGCGGCGGGAAGGTCAACGTCGCCCTGGTCCCGCTCGGCACGCCGCTGCTCGCCGGCCCAGGCGCGATCGTCGCCGCGATGCTGGCCGTGCAGGACGCCGACGGACCACCCGGCTGGCTCGCGATCGCGCTGGCGATCCTCGGGGTCCACGTCTGCCTGTGGCTGGCCATGCGGTTCTCCCTCGTCATCCACCGGGTGCTCGGGGACGGCGGGACGACGCTGGTCACGCGGCTCGCCGGTCTCCTGCTCGCGGCGATCGCCGTCCAGCTCATGTCCGACGCCGTCTTCGCCTTCATCGCCGCCCACGCCTGAGCCGGCTCCACCCACCCGCCGGTACGGGCGCCGAGCGGCGAGTGCGCCTCGACCGTCGGACGAGCAACGCCCCCGCCCGTGGTGGGCGAGGGCGAGTGGCTCGGCTGGCGAGACCTCAGCTGTCGGACGCGGCGCCCTCGCTCGGCTTGCGGGTGCGACGCCGGCGCCGCGGCTTGGAGCTGCCGCCCTCGCGCGCCTGGCCGTTACCGCTCTCGCGCGGCTGGCTCGGACCGCCCTGGCGGCGGCCGCCGCGGCCCGAGTCGCCGCGGCCGGACCCGCCGGACCGGGCGGTACCCCGCCCGGCGCTCTTGCCGGTCTCCCCTAGGTCCTCGATCGCCTCGGCGTCGAGCCCGGCCCGGGTGCGGGCGCTGCGGGGCAGGCGGCCGGTGACCTCGGTGGAGATCCCGAGGTCGGTGTAGAGGTGCGGCGAGGTGTGGTAGGTCTCGACGGGATCGGGCTGGCCGAGGCCCAGGGCCTTGTTGATCAGCGTCCAGCGCGGGACGTCGTCCCAGTCGACGAAGGTGACCGCGGTTCCCTTCTGCCCGGCGCGGCCGGTGCGGCCGATCCGGTGGAGGTAGGTCTTCTCGTCCTCGGGGCACTGGTAGTTGACGACGTGGGTGACGTCGTCGACGTCGATCCCGCGGGCCGCGACGTCGGTGGCGACGAGGACGTCGACCTTGCCGGCGCGGAAGGCGCGCAGCGCCTGCTCGCGGGCGCCCTGGCCGAGGTCCCCGTGGATGGCGGCGGAGGCGAAGCCGCGCTCGGCGAGGTCGTCGGCGACCTTGGCCGCCGTGCGCTTGGTGCGCGTGAAGACGATGGTCAGGCCGCGGCCGTCCGCCTGGAGGATGCGGGAGAGCATCTCGACCTTGTTCATCGCGTGGGCGCGGTAGACGACCTGGCGGGTGGCCTTGACGGTCGCGCCGTCGTCGCCCGGGTCCTGCGCGCGGATGTGCGTCGGTCGCGTCATGTACCGCCGGGCGAGCGCGACGACGGCGCCGGGCATGGTGGCGGAGAAGAGCATGGTGTGCCGGCCGGCCGGGGTGCTGGCGAGGAGGGTCTCGACGTCGGGCAGGAAGCCGAGGTCGAGCATCTCGTCGGCCTCGTCGAGCACGACAGTGCGCACGCGGGACAGGTCGAGGATGCGCTGCTTGAGCAGGTCGATCATCCGGCCGGGCGTGCCGACGACGACCTCGGCGCCCCGCTGGAGCGCCTCGACCTGCGGCTCGTAGGCGCGCCCGCCGTAGACCTGGACGACGCGCAGCGAGGGGCGGTTGCGGGCGGCGGCGACGAGGTCACCGGCCACCTGGACGGCCAGCTCGCGGGTGGGGACGATGACGACCGCCTGCGGCTTGCCGGCGTCCGGGAGGCTGTCCCAGCCGTCCTCGCCGGGGGCGACGAGGTTCTGCAGGGCGGGGATGCCGAAGCCCAGGGTCTTCCCGGTGCCCGTCTTCGCCTGACCGATGATGTCGTGCCGGGACAGGGCGACGGGCAGCGTGAGCGCCTGGATGGGGAAGGGGTGGATGATCCCGGCGTCGGCCAGGGCCTCGACGATGGGCTGCTCGACGCCGAAGTCGGCGAAGGTCCGCTCCGGCGCCAGGGCCTCGTTGGACGTGTCGGTGACGTCGGTGTCGATGGTGTCGATGCCGGCGTCGCCGAGCGCAGCGGTGTCCGCGGCGGTGGAGATGTCGAGACGGCCGTCGTCGTCGGCGGAGGGCGTGATTACGCCCGAGTAGGTGTCAGTCACGTGGGTGGTACCAATCGGTGTGTGGCGGGGCAGCGAGATCTCGCCGGCGTTTCCCGCGTGGTCGTGGCAGCCGATCGTGGATGAGCAGCCGCGTCAGCGGCGGGGATCTGCGTGCGTACGTGACGACCGGTCAACCGTATGGACCTCGCCAGTGTAGCCCCATGGGCCCGGCATGCGCTGTGACATCGCCCGCAGGCCCGCCGACGGTCCCCCCGGAGCCGGGCGAACTACCCTGAGGCGCATGTCCAGCCCTGAGCCGTCCCTGCCCGTCCTCGAGCAGCCGGGGCAGGTGGTCACCGTGCTCGGGCTCGTGGCCGCGAGCCGGCTCACGGCCTTCGACTGGCTCGCCGAGGACACCGCGCACGCGCCGCGTGCGCAGACGCGCGAGGCGCTGGCCCTCCTCGCCACGCGGCAGCTCGGCCGGTACGCGGACCTTGCGGCGGCCGCCGAGGAGCACGACGCCGTGCTGGTCGCGGCCGCCGAGCCCTACCTCGAGATCATCGACGAGATCGGCCGACGGACGCGCTCGGGGGACTGGTGGGAGCGCGTGGTGCGCACGGTCGTGGCGGGCGGCATGGTCCGTGACCTCGCGCGGCTGGTCGCCGACCAGCTCCCCGACGGGCCGCGGGAGGTCGCCGAGGTGGCGCTCGCGGGGCAGGGCCTCACCGGTCTCGTCGCCGCGGAGGTCACGCGCGCGACGACGGCCGACGAGCGCCTCGACGCGCGCCTGGCCCTGTGGGGCCGGCGCGTCGCCGGGGAGGCGCTCGGTGCGGTCCAGCCGGTGCTCGGGGTGGTGGAGTCCGTCGGAGGCACCGACGTGTCCGGGCTGGCGGCGCCCGCCCTGGGGACGATCTCCGCCGGGCACGCGCGCCGGATGAACCGCCTGGGTCTGTCTGCCTAGACGCCGAAGCCCACGCGGCGAGGAGTCTCGGAGCCGAGCCGGACGTAGCCGAGCGCGCCGCCGGGGACCAGGACCTGCGTGCCGTTCTCGTCGGTGAGCTCGAGCGACGTGCCGGCGTCGACCGCGGCCTTGACGGTCTCCTTGAGCTCCTCGGCGGACAGCGGCGACTCGATCGTGATCTCGCGGGCGATGTCTCGCACGCCGATGGTGATCTCCAAGGTGGCTCCTTCGGGTGCGGCCTGGGGCCGCGGCTGGGACGGGCTGTCGCCCCATCGTAGGCGCGACCGGTGTGCGGGGCGGTCCGGTGTTCGCGGACGGCGTGACCGCGCCGGTGCACGGCGATGTCGGTGCTGCGTGGTTCCATCGTCGTGTGACACAGACGGCGGTTCGGCTCAGCGTGCCCGCGGCGCACGCCCAGGTCGCCCTGGACGCCGACCAGCAGCGCGTCGTCACGCGCCCTGCTGGCGGGGGACACCTGCTCGTCGTCGGGGCACCGGGGAGCGGGAAGACGACGACGGCGGTCGAGACCTTCCTCGCGCGGGCCCAGGTGGGCGCGGCCATGGGCACGCACCCACTGAGCAGCCCGGCGCTCCTCCTCACGCCCTCCCGGCGGTCCGCGGACCGCGTGCGTGACGCCGTCGGCACCCGCCTCGTGGCCGGTGGGGGCAGCACGCGCGGTCTCGTGCGCTCGGTCGCCTCCTTCGCCTACGCCGTCGTCCACGCGCGCGCGGCCGCCCTGCGCCAGCCGGCCCCCACCCTCGTCACCGGCCCGCAGCAGGACGCGATCCTCGCCGAGCTCCTCGCCGGGCACGCCGACGGCCTGGGCCGCGACCCCGGCTGGCCCGCGTCCATCGGCGCCGACACCCGGGCTCAGCACGCCTTCCGTGGACAGCTGCGCGACCTCCTCACCCGGGCCGTCGAGCTCGGGCTCAGCCCGGCCGACCTCGCCGCGCTCGGCCGCCGCGCCGGGCGCCCGGAGTGGGAGTCCGCCGCCGTCGTCCTTGAGGAGTACACCGACGTCACCGTCCTCGGTGAGAGCCCGGCCGACCGCGGGGCGCGGTACGACGTCGCCGCGATCGTCGACGTCGCCACCCAGGCCCTGCGCCGCTGGCGGACCGAGCTGCCCGACCTGTCCCCGCCCCGGTGGGGCACCGTCGTCGTCGACGACTACCAGGACGCTACGCTCGCCACCGCGCGGCTGCTGCACGCCCTCGCCGACGACGGCGCCGAGCTGGTCCTCCTCGGGGACCCCGACGCCGGGGTCCAGGGCTTCCGCGGCGGGACGCCCGCGCTCGTGGGCCGGGCGGTCACCGGTGACCCGATCGGCGGCTTCCGGGCCGAGCGTGAGGTGCTCGGCACCGTGTGGCGTGCGACCCCCGAGCTGCGCGAGGTCACCCGCAGGGTGACGAACGAGGTCTCGGTCGTCGGTGGAGCGCGGCACCGGACCGCGCCGCACGCCACGGAGCGCGCCGGCCTGCTCCCGTTCACCCCGCCGCACGAGGACGGGGCACCGCACGGCGTCGAGACCGCCGTGCTGCGCAGCACGAGCCAGCAGGCCGCGCACATCGCCCGCCGGCTCCGCGAGGAGCACCTCCACCACGGCACGCGGTGGTCGCAGATGGTCGTCGTCGTGCGGTCGACCGCGCAGGTCGCCGGCCTGCGCAGGCAGCTGCGGGACGCCGGCGTGCCCGTCGCCCAGGACGGCGCGCGGCAGGCGCTGCGCGACGAGCCCGCGGTCCGCCCCCTGCTCACCGCCCTGCACGCGGTGACGGCGGGGCTGGACGCCGAGGCTGCCGTCACCCTGCTGTGCTCCCCGGTCGGCGGGATGGACGCCGTCTCGCTGCGCGGGCTGCGCCGGTCCCTGCGGTCCTCCGTCGCCGCCGAGCTCCCGGACGCGAGCGCCCCGGCGGCCGTCCGCGCCGCCACCGACGAGCTGCTCCTCGAGCTCCTCGCCGAGCCGGCGCGCGCCGAGCACGTCCCCGGCCCCTACCGCGGCGGACCCCTGCGCGTCGCCCGGGTGCTCGCTGCCGGGCGGGCCGCAGCGGCGCGCGGCGGCGGGGCGACGGACGTGCTGTGGGCGGTGTGGGACGCCACCGGGCTCGCGGAGCCGTGGCGGCGCCGGGCGCTCGCCGGCGGCGCGGCGGGGGAGCGCGCGGACGCCGACCTCGACGCCCTCATGGCCCTGTTCCGTGCCGCCGAGCAGTTCGACGAGCGGCAGGCGGGCGCGGGGCCGGCGGGCTTCGTGGCCGACGTCCTGGCCCAGGACATCGCCGCGGACACCCTCGCCGCCCAGGCGCAGCGCCGGGAGACCGTCGCCATCCTCACCCCGGCCGGGACGGGAGGCGGGCAGTGGGAGGTCGTCGTCCTCGCCGGGCTCCAGGAGGACGTGTGGCCCGACCTCCGCCTGCGCGACACGCTCCTGGGGGCCGGTGAGCTCGCGGAGATCGCCTCCGGGCGCCGGGAGCCCGGCACGGCGGTCCCGCGCAGCCAGGCGCGTCGCGACGTCCTGGACGACGAGCTGCGGATGCTCGCCGTCGCCGTCTCCCGTGCCACGCGCCGGCTGGTCGCCACCGCGGTGCTCGACCTCGACGACCGCCCCTCCTCCTTCCTCGAGCTGCTCGGCGCCGACGACGCCGGGGAGGCCGTCGGCCACGTGCCCCCGGCCCTCGACCTGCGCGGCCTCGTCGCCGAGCTGCGCGCCGCGCTGGACGAGGAG
This sequence comes from Georgenia sp. H159, assembly GCF_035607575.1. NCBI lineage: Bacteria > Bacillati > Actinomycetota > Actinomycetes > Allobogoriellales > Allobogoriellaceae > Georgenia > Georgenia sp. H159. The sequence continues at coordinate 540,481 of NZ_JAYDZY010000001.1, forward strand.
CTGGCGGCGGACGCGCGCGGCGAGGCGCGGGTGGCGCGCCGGGAGGCCGCCGCCGCCCTGCTCGCGCACCTCTCGGCGGAGGACGTGCCCGGGGCCGACCCGGACGAGTGGCACGGGCTGGCGGCTCCCAGCAGCACGGCGCCGCTGCACGGGCCGGAGGCGCAGGTGCCGGTGACACCGTCCACGGTCGAGACGGCCGACCGCTGCCCGCTGCGGTGGGCGCTGCAGACCGCCGGCGGGCGCCGGGAGGACTCCCTGGACCAGTCGCTGGGCACCCTCGTCCACGAGATCGCCGCCGACCACCCGCACGGCACCCTCGAGGAGCTGCGCTCCGCCCTGGACGCCCGCTGGTCCTCCCTCGGACTCGGTGACGGCTGGGTCGGGCGGCGCTCGCGGGCAGAGGCGGAGCGCATGGTCGAGCGGCTGGCGCAGTACATCGCCGGGGTGCCGGGCGACGTCGACGTCGAGACCTCGTTCACCGCCGACGTCGGGCGCGCCCGCCTCGTCGGTCGGATCGACCGCGTCGAGCGCCTCGGCCCCGCGCCCGAGGACGACGGCGAGGGGGACACGCCACGCGAGCTCGTGCGCGTCGTCGACCTCAAGACCTCCAAGAGCCCGGTGAGCGAGGACGAGGCCCGCACCAACGCCCAGCTCGCCACCTACCAGGTCGCCGTCGAGGCGGACGGGCTGGACCGGCCCGCGACGTCGGCCGGCGCACGGCTCGTCTACCTCGGCGCGGGCCGGACCGCACCCACCGCCCGCCAGCAGGTGCCGCCGCGGGACGCCGAGGAGCCCGGCTGGGCGCACGACCTCGTCGCGCGGGTCGCCGACACCATGGCCGGGTCGTGCTTCGACGCCCGGCTCAACCCCGGCTGCACGCACTGCCCCGTGCGGCGCAGCTGCCCGCTCCAGTCCGAAGGGCGTCAGGTGACGCAGTGACCCAGGCACCCACGACGACGATCCGGCACAGCCCCGCGGACATCGCCCGGGCGCTGGGCCAGCACGTGCCCACCGAGGAGCAGCAGGCGGTCATCGAGGCGCCGCTCGCGCCCCAGCTCGTCGTCGCCGGAGCGGGCTCCGGCAAGACCGAGACGATGTCCGCGCGGGTGGTCTACCTCGTCGCGAACCGCCTGGTCCGCGCCGACGAGGTCCTCGGCCTGACCTTCACCCGAAAGGCCGCGGCCGAGCTGTCCGACCGCGTCCGCCTCCGCCTGCGCCAGCTGCGCCGCGCCGGGCTCCTCGACGACGCCGACGCCCCCCGCATGGACGTCGACCGGCCCACCATCGCCACGTACAACTCCTTCGCCGCGGACATCGCCAAGGAGCACGCGCTGCGGGTCGGGATGGACCCCGAGGCCCGGCTCGTCACCGAGGCCGGTGCCTGGCAGCTCGCCGACGGCGTCGTCCAGGGCTGGCACGCCGTGCTCGACGTCGACGCCTCACCCGCGTCGGTGACCGAGGCGGTGCTCTCGCTGTCCGGCGCGCTCGCCGAGCACCTCCTCACCACCGACGAGGCCCGTGAGCAGCTCGAGCACCTCGCCGGCTCGCTCACCGAGGCCGCGCCCGCCGGCCGCACGAAGGACCCCTACGCCGACACCCGCAAGGTCGTCGCGTCGCTGCGGGAGCGACTGGCCCTCCTCGACCTCGTCGACGCCTACGCCCGTACCAAGCGCGAGCACGGGGTGATGGACTTCGCCGACCAGGTCGCGATGGCCGCCCGCATCGCCGAGACCGTGCCCTCCGTCGGGCAGGCGCTGCGTGAGCAGTACCCCCTCGTCCTGCTCGACGAGTACCAGGACACCTCCGTGGCCCAGCTGCGGCTGCTGTCCACCGTCTTCGGCGGGGGGCACGCCGTCACCGCGGTCGGCGACCCCAACCAGGCCATCTACGGCTGGCGCGGCGCCGCGGCCGCCGCACTGGCCGACTTCCCCGGCCAGTTCCCCAGCCTCGGCCGCGCCGGCCAGGACCAGACCCCTACGCGCTACCTGCGCACCTCGTGGCGCAACGACGCCCGCATCCTCGCCGTCGCCAACCGGGTCTCGGGACCGCTGCGCGTCGCCGAGGACGGTGCACCCTCGCCGGTCGAGGTACCCGAGCTCGTCGCGCGGCCAGGGGTCGCGGACGGGCACGTGCTCGCCGCCTACGCCGAGTCCGTGGAGGAGGAGGTCGGCGAGATCGCCGCCTTCTTCGCCGAGCGCTGGGCACCGGAGGAGACGGCCGCGGTGCTGTGCCGCACGCGGTCCCAGTTCACCGCCGTCGTCGACGCCCTGCGTGGACGAGGTGTGCCGGTCGAGGTGCTCGGCCTGGGCGGCCTGCTCTCCGCGCCCGAGGTGGTCGACGTGCGCGCAGCCCTCGAGACCGCCCACGACGCCTCGCGCGGCGACTCCGCCATGCGGCTGCTCACCGGCGCCGGCCTGGGCGCCGCGGACCTCCACGTCCTCGGCGCCTGGGCACGCGCGCTCGCCGCCGGGGCCGGCGCCCGTGGAGAGGCCAGCGTCGTCGAGGCGGTCGACAGCCCTCCGCCGCCCGGGTGGCGCTCCCCGTCCGGCGCCACCCTCACCGGCGACGGGCTGCGCCGCGTCCAGCGAATCGGTGGGCTGCTGCGGCAGGTGCGCTCCCTGAGCTACCTGTCCCTCGCGGAGGTCGTCGCCCACACCATCACGCTCATGGGCCTGGACATCGAGGTCGCGGCCCGCGCGGGACGCGTCGCTGCCCACGCCCGCGGCAACCTCGACGCCTTCGTCGACGTCGCCGCCTCCTTCGCCGCCGACACCGGCGGGGCCGGGCTCGGGACCTTCCTCGGCTGGCTGGACGCCGCCGAGGAGCGCGAGCGCGGACTCGAGCCGGTCGACGCCGACCCCCAGCCCGGAGCGGTCCAGGTGCTCACCGTCCACGCCGCGAAGGGCCTGGAGTGGGACGTCGTCGCCGTGCCCGGCCTCGTCGAGTCCCAGTTCCCCAGCTACCGCGGGACGCCGGCCGCCGACGGCGCGGTGTCCGCCTCCGGCTGGCTCACCGACCGGTGCGCGCTGCCCTCCCCCCTGCGTGGGGACGCCGACAGCCTGCCGGCGCTCGACATCCCGCCCGCGCCCACGCACGCCGACGTCCGCGACGCCCTCACCCAGCTCAAGCGGGACGGCGGCCGGCACACCGTCGCCGAGGAGCGGCGGCTCGCCTACGTCGCCGTCACCCGGGCGCGCCACACCCTGCTGCTCACCGGCTCCTGGTTCCGTACCGGGAAGACGCCGCTGCCGCCCTCACGTTTCCTCGCCGAGCCCCGCGACGCCGGGCTGGTCGAGGACGGCCGGCTGGGCTGGGCGGCCGAGCCGGACGCCGAGGCCGTCAACCCGAGCCTCGAGCGGGTCGTCACGGCGAGCTGGCCGCTCGACCCCCTCGGTGAGCGCCGCGACCGGCTCGAGGCGGCGGCGGTCGCCGTCCGCACGGCCGCGGGACCGCCCGACCCCGCGACCCTGCCGGCCGGCACCACCGCCACGGCCGACGTCCACCGGTGGGTGCGGGACACCGGGCTGCTGCTGCGGGAGCGGGCGGAGTCGCGCACGGCGGGGCTCGAGGTGTCCCTCGGCAGCCACCTCTCGGCGTCCGGCGTCGTCGGTCTGGCCCACGACCCGCAGGGCTTCGCCCTCGACCGCCGTCGACCCATGCCCGGCGCCCCCAGCGAGCACGCGAGCGTCGGCACGCTCTTCCACGCCTGGGTGGAGGAGTACTACGGCGCACCGAGCCTCCTCGACGTCGACGGCGCGGAGGACCTCGCCGAGGAGGACGAGCCCCCGGGCGACGCCGGCCCGGAGGCCACGCGCGCGGCCCCGCCACGCCGGGCAGCGGGCACGCCGCCGGATCTCGGCGCCCTCAAGCGCGCCTTCACGGACTCCGCGTGGGCGACGCGTCGACCCGTCGCGGTGGAGGTCGACCTCGAGACCGCCGTCGCCGGGACGGTGGTCCGCTGCCGGATCGACGCGGTCTTCGACGACGAGCACGGCGTCGACGTCGTCGACTGGAAGACCGGCGCCCCACCGCGGGACGCGCAGACGCTGGCGGCGCGTGAGCTCCAGCTCGCGCTGTACCGGCTGGCGTGGGCCCGGCACACCGGGCGGCCGCTCGAGGAGATCGGGGCCTCGTTCTACTACGTGGCGGCCGACCGGACCGTCGCGGCGGGCCGGCTCACGGAGCGGGAGATCGAGCAGCGCGTCGCCGCCGCGCTGAGCGACGTCGGCTCCGCCGGCTGACCCCACCGACCGGAGCCGCCGGGCAGTGCCCGGTCTCACCCGCGCACGATGCGCGGTCGACGGGCCCGGTGGTGCACCATGGCGGACGTGTCAGACCTCGCCGCGCGGTCCCCGCGCCCCAGTGCGAAGTTCATCCTTCTCGTCGGGGTCATGGCCGCGCTGCCCGCGGTCACCACCGACATGTACCTCCCGTCGCTGCCCGTCGTGGTGACCGAGCTCGACACCACGCCCGCCCTCGTGCAGGGCACCATCACCGGGGTGCTCATCGGCGGTGCCGTGGGCCAGCTGCTCGCCGGCCCACTCTCCGACCGCTTCGGCCGGCGTCGGCCGGTGATGATCGGTGTCCTCCTGCACGTCGTCGCCTCGCTGCTGTGCATCGTCGCCGCCGGCATCGTCCCGCTGCTGGTGCTGCGGGTCATCCAGGGCGTCGGCAACGCCGCCGCGACGACGACGGCGATGGCCGTCATCCGCGACAGGTACAGCGGTGCCACCGCCTCGGCCATCCTGTCCCGGCTCATGCTCGTCATCGGCGTCGCGCCGCTGCTCGCACCGACCGCCGGGAGCCTGGTGGCCGACATCGCCGGATGGCGCGCGATCTTCGCGGTGCTCGCCGCCCTGGGTGTGGCGCTCATGCTCTTCATGTGGCGCTTCCTGCCCGAGACCCTCCCGCCCTCCCGGCGTCGCACCGAGGGGATCGGTGGAGCGCTGCGCAGCTACCGCGTGCTCCTCCGCGACCGGCAGTTCGTCGCTCTCGCCGTGCTCCCCGGGCTCGGCCTGGGGGCGCTGATGAGCTACGTCGCCGGCTCCCCGTTCGTCTTCCAGGAGCAGTACGGGCTGGGGGAGACGCAGTTCGCGCTGCTCTTCGCGGTCAACGGACTCGGCCTGGTGCTCGGCGCGCAGGTCAACGCCGCGATCGTGCGTCGCTTCGAGCCGCTGCACATCATGCGGGTCGCGGTGCCGATGGCCCTTGCGCTGGCCGTCGTGCTGTACGTCGTGGCCTCCCGGGAGATCGCCGGCCTGGCCGGCATCGTCGTGCCCCTGTGGTTGCTGCTCGCGGTGAACTCGGTGGTCCCGCCCAACGCGGGAGCACTCGCGCTGAGCCGGCACGGTGAGCGGGCCGGCGCCGCCGCGGCGCTCATCGGCTGCTCGCAGGCCGGTCTGGCCGGCGTCGTGAGCCCCCTCGTCGGGGTCTTCGGCGCGGACGGGGTGGCGATGGCTACGGTGATCATCGGGGTCATGGTGCTGGCCTTCTTCGTGCTGGCCCTGGGCACCCCGGCCTACCGACGGAAGGAGCGGAGATGAGTGACGACGTCCCACCCGAGCTGCGGGGGCCGGACGACGGCGTGGGGCACCGCCGGGTGCAGCCGCTGTGGTGGCGGGTGACCTCGGTGGTCATCGCGCTCCTGCTCATCGGCATGCTCGTCGTCGCCTACACGTTCTGACGCGCCCACCCGCCTGCTGGGCCACGGGGCGTTGACCCGCCGCGTCATCGCGTAGCCTGGGTGACCGTGGCAACCGACTTCCCGACCGAGATCCAGAACCTGCGCTCCACCTACCGGGCCATCAGCGCGGTGACGGACCCTGACGCGCTCCGGGCGCAGATCGCCGAGCTCTCCGAGAAGGCAGCCGCGCCGGACCTCTGGGACGACCCCGACCGCGCCCAGGAGGTCACCAGCCGCCTGTCCCACGCCCAGCACGAGCTGTCGCGGGTGGAGCGGATGGGGGAGCGGATCGCCGACCTCGAGGCGCTCGTCCAGCTGGGCGAGGAGGAGGACGGCGCCGACGCCGACGCCTTCCTCCAGGACGCCGAGGGCGAGCTGAACGCGATCCGCAAGGACCTCGCCGACCTCGAGGTGCGCACGCTCCTGTCGGGGGAGTACGACCAGCGGGAGGCCGTCGTAACGATCCGCGCCGGCGCCGGCGGCGTCGACGCCGCCGACTTCGCCGAGATGCTCATGCGGATGTACCTGCGCTGGGCCGAGCGGCACGGGTACCCGACCGCCGTCCTGGACACCTCCTACGCCGAGGAGGCCGGGCTCAAGAGCGTCACCTTCGAGGTGAAGGCGCCCTACGCCTTCGGGAACCTCTCGGTCGAGGCGGGCACCCACCGCCTCGTGCGGATCTCACCCTTCGACAACCAGGGCCGGCGCCAGACCTCCTTCGCCGCCGTCGAGGTCATCCCCCTGATCGAGCAGACCGACCACGTCGAGATCCCGGAGTCGGAGATCAAGGTCGACGTCTTCCGGTCCTCCGGCCCGGGCGGCCAGAGCGTCAACACGACCGACTCCGCGGTCCGGATGACGCACATCCCCACGGGGATCGTCGTCTCGATGCAGAACGAGAAGTCCCAGATCCAGAACCGGGCGGCCGCCCTCAGGGTGCTCCAGTCACGGCTCCTCCTCGTGCGGCAGCAGGAGGAGAACGCTGCGAAGAAGGCGCTCGCCGGTGACGTCAAGGCGAGCTGGGGCGACCAGATGCGCTCCTACGTCCTCCAGCCCTACCAGATGGTCAAGGACCTGCGCACCGAGCACGAGCAGGGCAACCCGCAGGCCGTCTTCGACGGCGAGATCGACGACTTCATCGAGGCCGGGATCCGCTGGCGCAAGCAGCAGGAGAGCGCCGACTGAGGCGCCGGCCCTCCTCGTCCGGCGTGTCGGCGCCGAGGCCGGGAGCCCGGGTGCCTACCCTCGACAAAGGCCAGAGTTCCGCCTTCCCCCACTTCCGAGACTGGCCGCAGAGCATGATTCGATTCGAGAACGTCTCCAAGGTCTACGCCAGGGGCGCACGGCCCGCGCTCGACCAGGTGACCCTGGAGGTCGAGCGCGGGGAGTTCGTCTTCCTCGTGGGCCAGTCCGGCTCCGGGAAGTCGACCTTCCTGCGCCTCGTGCTGCGTGAGGAGCGTGCGACGTCGGGGCAGGTCTTCGCGCTGGGCCGGGACCTGTCCAAGGTCAGCCAGTGGCGCGTCCCGCAGCTGCGCCGGCAGATCGGCATGGTCTTCCAGGACTTCCGGCTGCTGCCGAACAAGACCGTCTTCGACAACGTCGCGATCGCACTCCAGGTGATCGGCAAGCCACGGCACCACGTCCTCACGACCGTCCCCGAGGTGCTGGAGACGGTCGGCCTCGAGGGCAAGGAGAAGCGCATGCCGCACGAGCTGTCCGGCGGGGAGCAGCAGCGGGTCGCGATCGCCCGGGCCTTCGTCAACCGCCCGGCGATCCTGCTCGCGGACGAGCCGACCGGCAACCTCGACCCGACGACGTCCATCGGGATCATGCGGCTGCTGGACCGGATCAACCGCATCGGCACCACCGTGGTCATGGCCACCCACGACGACGAGATCGTCGACCAGATGCGCAAGCGCGTCGTCGAGCTCGAGGACGGCCGGACCGTGCGCGACCAGTCCCGCGGCGTCTACGGCGCGGCGAGGTAGGGGGCGGTCATGCGGCTACGGTTCGTCCTCTCCCAGCTCGCGTCGGGCCTGCGGCGCAACGTCTCGATGACCGTGTCGGTCGTCCTCGTCACCTTCATCTCCCTCGTCTTCGTCGGGGCCGCCGCCCTCCTGCAGATGCAGGTCGGGAACATGAAGGACGACTGGTACGACCGCGTCGAGGTCTCGGTGTTCATGTGCCCGCAGGACTCCGCGGTGCCCACGTGCGCGTCCGGGGAGGTGAGCGACGAGCAGCTGGCCGAGGTCGAGGACCTCCTGGCCTCGGACGCGCTCGCGCCCTACGTCGACGAGGTGTTCTTCGAGACCAAGGAGGAGGCCTACGAGGCCTTCCAGGAGCAGATGCCGGACACGGTGTGGACCCAGTCCCTCACCCCGGACCAGATGCAGGTCTCCTTCCGCATCAAGCTGGTCGACCCGGAGCAGTACCAGGTCGTCGCCGACGAGCTCACCGGCCGACCGGGGGTGGAGGACGTCGTCGACCAGCGGGCGCTCCTCGAGCCCCTCTTCCTCATCCTCGACCGCGCGACGCTCCTCGCCGTCGCGCTGGGCGGTGTCATGATCCTCACCGCCGTCCTGCTCATCACGACGACGATCCGGCTCTCCGCGATGAGCCGCCGCCGGGAGACCTCGATCATGCGGCTCGTCGGCGCCTCGAACCTCTTCATCCAGCTGCCGTTCATGCTCGAGGGGGCGCTGGCCGCGCTCGCCGGTGCCGCGCTCGCCGTCGGCGGGCTGTGGCTGGCTGGCCGCTACCTCATCGAGGGCTGGCTGGCGACGGAGTTCCAGTGGGTCCAGTTCGTCGACACGGGCGACGTGCTGCTCATCGCACCGCTGCTCGTGGCGGCCGCCATCCTGCTCGCCGGCATCAGCTCCCTGGTGTCCCTCAGCCGCTACACGAGGGTGTGACATGACGACGCCGAACCGCGCTCCCCGGAGCCCGCGCCACCTGGTCAGGGGGCTGCTCTCCGCCGCCACCGCGCTGGCCCTGCTCGCCGGGGGAAGCGCCGCCGTCGCCGACTACGACGACGAGATCCGCGAGTACGACCGGCAGCTGCAGCGCCAGCGCGAGCAGCGCGAGCAGAACGCCCAGGAGCGGGAGTCGCTGGAGTCCCGCCTCGAGGGCACCAACGCCAACCTCGCCGAGGCCTACCTCGCGCTGGAGGATGCCAACACCCGGCTGCCCGTCGCCGAGGCGGCCCTCGCCCAGGCGCAGGAGGACCTTGCGGCCGCCGAACGTGAGGAGCAGGCCGTCGCCGACCGGCTCGCCGTCGCCGAGACCGAGCTCGGCGACCTCGGCGAGGAGCTCGCCGAGGGGGACGCGCAGATCCAGTCCACCCGCTCCTCGATCGGGGAGCTGGCACGCAGCACCTACCGGGGCGGCGCCTCGCTCAACGGGCTCGCCGTCGTGATGAACGCGAGCTCGAGCGAGGAGTTCATCCGGCAGACCGCCATCGTCGACACGGCGGTGCGCACCCAGACCAAGGTCATCACCGACCTCGAGACCATCACCGCCGTCAACCGCAACCGTGAGCTGCGGCAGGAGGCGGTGCGCGACCGCATCGACCAGCTGCACGCCCAGGCCGAGGAGGCGGTGGCCGCCGCCGACGCTGCCCGCGCCGCCGCGGACGAGCACCGCCGGGAGATCGTCGCCATCCAGGCCGAGCAGACGGCGCTCGCCGCCGAGCTCGAGAGCCTGCGCGGACAGCTCAACGAGGACCTCGCCCAGAAGCAGGCCGACGACGACCGCCTCGCGGGGATCATCGCCGGCATCGAGGCGGAGCGCGCGGACACGGTGGCCGAGCGGGAGCGCGAGCGCCAGGAGCGGGAGCGCCGCGAGCGCGAGGAGCAGGAGCGCCGCGCACGCGAGGAGGCCTCACGCAACCGCGAGAACTCCGGTGGCGGCTCGAGCAGCGGCGGCGGTGGGTCGGGCAGCAGCGGCGGCGGCGCGAGCAGCGGTGGCGCGGGTGTCTCGTCCGGCATCTCCCCGCCGGTCCCCAACCCCCTCTACGTCACCTCCCCGTACGGCTACCGCATCCACCCGATCGCGGGCTACCGCTGGTGGCACGCGGGAGTGGACGTCCGGTCCGCCTGCGGGGATCCCCAGTACGCCGGCGCGAGCGGGACGGTCAAGGCCACGGTCCCCGCGCCCGGCAACGCCTCGCACGGCAACCAGGTGATCATCGACCACGGCGTCATCGGTGGCAGCGGCTACATCACCGTGACCAACCACCTCAGCCGCTTCAACGTGAGCGTCGGCCAGTGGGTGAACAAGGGCGACGTCATCGGCTTCACCGGCCAGACGGGCAACGTCACCGGCTGCCACGTCCACTACGAGGTGTGGCGCAACGGCGCGACGATCGACCCCATGAACCTCCCCGGCTGGTCCCGCCGCTGACACCCCACCCCTCGCCGAGCGCGGGATTGTTGCAGGAGCGCCTGTCGCCGGGAGAGGGGACCGGGGCGCGCGGTAGGTCTCTCCCACCCCTCGCCGAGCGCGGAGTTGTTGCAGGAGCGCGTCGACAACAACTCCGCTGTCGGCGGGGGGGAGGACCGGGGCGCGCGGTAGGTCTCTCCCACCCCTCGCCGAGCGCGGAGTTGTTGCAGGAGCGCGTCGACAACAACTCCGCTGTCGGCGGGGGGGAGGACCGGGGCGCGGCGCGCGCGGTGGGCCTCTCCCACCCTTTCTCGAGCGCGGGGTTGTTGCAGGAGCGCGTGGGCAACAACTCCGCTGTCGGCGGGGGAGAGGGCCGGGGCGCGGCGCGCGCGGTGGGCCTCTCCCACCCTTTGTCGAGCGCGGGGTTGTTGCAGGAGCGCGTGGGCAACAACTCCGCTGTCGGCGGGAGAGAGTACCGCGGCAGGGCAGGGCAGGGCAGGGCGGGGCGGGGCGGGGCGGGGCCGGGCTGGGGGTGTCAGGCGTGTTGGGGGAGGCCGAGCCAGTCGTGCCAGCCGTTGTGGAGCACCAGCCACGCGAGGAGGCCGTAACCCGCCTGCCCCGGGTGCAGGCCGTCGCCGGCGGCGACGTCGGCCAGCCACTGGTCGTGGGTGCGCAGCGGCGCGAACGTCTCCACGTACCGGACCTGGCGACGGTTTGAGACGTCGGCGAACGCGTCGGACAGCGCGCCCAGCGCGTCGGCGTCGACGTCGGGACGCGGTGGGGGTCCGACGACGAACACCTCGATCTGCTGCGACCGGGCGCTGTCGAGGATGTTGGCGAGGTTGAGCCTGCTCCGGGCGATCGACAGCCCGGCGGTGAGGTCGGCGGAGCCCAGCGCGACGACGAGCCGGTTGTCGTCACCGGGGGCGAAGCGCCGGTGGCACTCGCTCTCCCAGCGGCTCGACAACGCGGTCGAGGTCTCGTCCGGCACCGGTAGCGAGGCGACGAACAGCGGGTCCTCGCTCGCCGTCCGGGCGACCACCCGGCCCACCCAGCCGAGCCCGCGGGCATCTCCCATCCCCGCGGACAGCTCGTCGCCGACGACGCAGATCCGCATGTGCCGCTCGCTCACGCTCGCTCCCTTCTCGTGCCTGCCCGAAACCTACCGCGGGCCGGCCCCGAAGGACCGGCCCGCGTGTCGTCGTCCGATCAGCCGAAGGCCGCGTCGATGAGCGCGGCCGCCTGCTCCTTGTGCACCCTGCCCACGCCGGTGGCCGGCGACGCCGCAGCCGGCCGGGAGACGAGCCGCAGCTCGCGCCCCCCGAGGGCCTCGGACGACAGGTGGTCCGACAGGAACGTCCACGGCCCCTGGTTGGCGGGCTCGTCCTGGACCCAGACCAGCTCCGCTCCGGCGAAGCGGTCGAGCTCGGCGCGGATCGCGTCCTCGTCGAGCGGGTAGAGCTGCTCGAGGCGGACGATGGCGGTCGACGTCGCACCGGCCTTCTCGCGGTGTGCCGCGAGGTCGTAGTACACCCGTCCCGAGCACAGCAGCACCCGGCTGACGTCGCCCTGGGCGCCGTCGTCGCCGATGACCGGCTGGAAGGTGCCCTTGGTGAAGGCCTCGAGCGGGGAGGCCGCGGCCCGCAGCCGCAGGAGCTGCTTGGGGGTGAAGGCCACCAGCGGCACCCTGGGCCGGTTGTAGGCCTGCCTGCGGAGCATGTGGAAGTGGTTCGCCGGCGTGCTCGGCTGCGCCACGATCATGTTCTCCTCGGCGCACATCTGGAGGAAGCGCTCGATCCGAGCCGAGGAGTGGTCCGGGCCCTGGCCCTCGTAGCCGTGCGGCAGCAGGAGCACGAGCGAGGACCGCTGGCCCCACTTCTGCTCCGAGGAGGAGAGGAACTCGTCGATGACGATCTGCGCGCCGTTGACGAAGTCACCGAACTGGGCCTCCCACAGCACCAGGGCGTCCGGGCGCTCCACCGAGTAGCCGTACTCGAACGCCATCGCGGCGTACTCCGACAGCGAGGAGTCGTACACCCAGAACTTGGCCTGGTCCCCGGTGAGGTACATGAGCGGTGTCCACTCCGCGCCGGTCTCGGCGTCGTGCAGCACGGCATGGCGCTGGACGAACGTGCCGCGGCGGGAGTCCTGCCCGGCGAGCCGCACCGGCGTGCCCTCCATGAGGAGGGAGCCGAAGGCGAGCAGCTCACCGAAGCCCCAGTCGACGCCGCCCTCGCGGGACATGGCCTCGCGCCGCTCGAGGAGCTTGGCCAGCTTGGGGTGGACGCTGAAGCCCTCGGGGGGCCGCACGTGCGCCTTCCCGATCCGCTGGAGCACCGGCTCCGGCACGGCGGTCTGCCACCCGACCATCGTCCCCGCGTCGACCTGCTGGGACTCGGGCAGCTCGAGCCCGGCGACCTGCTCGTCGTCGCGGACCGGCGGGCGCCAGCCGACCTCACGGGTCTCGGTGAAGGCCTTCTCCAGCTCGGCCTGGTAGTCGTGCAGCGCCTCCTCGGCCTGCTCGGGCGTGATGTCCCCGCGCCCGACCAGCGCCTCGGTGAACAGCTTGCGGGTGCTGCGCTTGTTCTCGATGAGGGAGTACATCACCGGCTGGGTCATCGACGGGTCGTCGCCCTCGTTGTGGCCGCGGCGGCGGTAGCACACGAGGTCGATGATGACGTCCTTGTGGAACTCCTGCCGGTACGCGTAGGCCAGCTCGGCGACGCGGGCGACGGACTCGGGGTCGTCGCCGTTGACGTGGAAGATCGGGATCTGCAGGCCCTTGGCCACGTCGGTGGGGTAGTGCGTCGACCGGGAGCTCGCCGGACCGGTGGTGAAGCCGATCTGGTTGTTGACGAGGATGTGCACCGTCCCGCCCGTCCGGTACCCGCGCAGCTGGGACAGCTGCAGGGTCTCGGTGACCACTCCCTGCCCCGCGAAGGCGGCGTCGCCGTGGACGAGGATCGGCAGGACCGAGAAGCCCTGGGGGCCCAGGTCGATGCGGTCCTGCTTTGCGCGCGTGACACCCTCGAGGACGCCGTTGACGGCCTCGAGGTGCGAGGGGTTGGCGGCGAGGTAGACGCGGGTCTGCTCCCCGGTGGGGGCGGTGAACTCACCGACCGTCCCCAGGTGGTACTTGACGTCGCCGGAGCCCTGGATGGACCGCGGATCCTGGTTGCCCTCGAACTCCGAGAACACCTGCGCGTAGGACTTGCCCGCGATGTTGGCCAGCACGTTGAGCCGCCCGCGGTGGGCCATGCCGATCGCGACCTCGTCCAGACCGTCGCGGGCGGCACCCGTGAGGATGACGTCGAGCATCGGGATGAGCGACTCACCGCCCTCGAGGCTGAAGCGCTTCTGCCCGACGTACTTGGTCTGGAGGAAGGTCTCGAAGGCCTCGGCCTGCCCGAGCTTGTGCAGGATCTGCAGCTGCTCCTCGACGCTGGGCTTCTGGTAGGGCGTCTCGAGCCGCGCCTGCATCCACCGCCGCTCGACGGGGTCCTGCAGGTGCATGTACTCGATGCCGATGGTGCGGCAGTAGGTGTCCCGCAGGGTGCCGAGGATGTCGCGCAGCGGCAGCCGGCTGGCACCGGCGAAGCCGCCCGTGGGGAAGGTCCGGTCCAGGTCCCACAGCGTGAGGCCGTGGTTGGTGATGTCGAGGTCCGGGTGACGGCGCTGCCGGTAGGTCAGCGGGTCGGTGTCCGCCATGAGGTGGCCGCGTGAGCGGTAGGAGTGGATGACCTCGGCGATCCGGGCGGGCTTGCCCAGCTCGGTCTCGGGGTCGACGTGGACGTCACGCTGCCAGCGCACGGGCTCGTAGGGCACCCGGAGCGAGGCGAAGACGCGGTCGTAGAAGCCGTCCTGGCCGAGCAGCTTCTCCTCGAGCACCCGGAGGAACTCACCGGACGCGGCTCCCTGGATGATCCGGTGGTCGTAGGTGGACGTCAGGGTGAGGATCTTGGAGACGCCGGCCCGGGCCAGCGTCTCCTCCGAGGCACCCTTGTACTCGGCCGGGTAGTCCAGCGCACCGACGCCCACGATCGTGCCCTGGCCCACCATGAGGCGCGGCATCGAGTGCACGGTCCCGATGGTGCCGGGGTTGGTCAGCGTGATCGTCGTGCCGGAGAAGTCCTCGACGGTGAGCTTGCCGCCCCGCGCCTTGCGCACGAGGTCTTCGTAGGCGACGCGGAACTGGTTGAAGTCCATCTCGTCGGCCGCCTTGATGGACGGGACGAGCAGCTGGCGGGTGCCGTCCGGCTTCGGCAGGTCGATGGCCAGGCCGAAGTTCACGTGGGCCGGCTGCGTCACGGCGGGCTTGCCGTCCAGCTCGGCGTAGGTGGCGTTCATCTCGGGCAGCTTCGCCAGCGCCTCGACCACGGCGTAGCCGATGAGGTGGGTGAAGGAGATCTTCCCCCCGCGGCCACGGGCGAGGTGGTTGTTGATGACGATCCGGTTGTCCACGAGCAGCTTGGCGGGCACCGCACGCACGCTCGTCGCGGTCGGCACCTCCAGGCTGGCGTCCATGTTCTTCACGACGCGGGCGGCGGGGCCGCGCAGCTTGACCGTGCCGTCGCTCGGTGCGGGGCCGGTGGACTGACGCGCGGACGGCGTCGAGGTGTACCCGGCGACGGCGGGCTGGGCGGCAGCCTCCGGGGCGGGCGCCTCGCTCACCGCCTCGGCGGCCGTCTTCGCCTGGGGCGCCGGCGGGGGGTTGTCGGTGGTCGTGTCGGAACCGGGCCGGGAGGTCGGCGTCGCCTCCGCGCCGCCGCTCGTCGAGCGTGCCGACGGGGCGGGCGAGGGGTCGGCCTCCGGTGCGTCCTGGCTGTCGGTGGTCCCGGCCGAGGAGCGCTGCGGCGTCGCGGTCGGCTGCGTCGCCGGGGCCGGCTGCTTCGTCGCGGCGGGCGGCTGCTTCGCCGCGCGCCCCGCCGAGTCCCCGCCCTGCGCTGGGGGTGAGGACGTCGCTGCGCCGTTGGCCGGCTGGTAGTCCTTGAAGAAGTCCCACCACGCTGGGTCGACCAGTGCGGGGTCCTTCTTGTACTGCTCGAACAGCTCTTCGATGAGCCATTCGTTCGTGCCGAAGGCATCGGCGACGGGGTCAGGGAGCTCCTGAGTGGACACTTCGGGGATCGCCCTCTTCCGAGACGGTATGGGTGGAGGAGAAAGTGCTCTTCAAGCGTAGGCGATCGGGCCCGACGAGGCCGCGCCCAGCGGGCGAATCGGGCGGTATCAGCCGACCCGCCCGGTGCCTCGGGACGTCAGTCTCAACCGGCGGTCAAGGCAGCGTCAGGCGGGACCCTGCAACGTCCCCGGGGACCGTGGGACGCGTGGACCGCGGGCGGGCAGCCGCAGCCGGATGGTCGTCCCCTCACCCTCCTGGGAGTCGACGACCTGGATCGTGCCGCCGTGGATGGCCACCGCCCAGCGGGAGATCGCCAGCCCCAGACCGGTCCCGCCGGTGCTCACCCTCCCCGTCACCGAGGGGCTGTTCCCTCGCTGGAACCGCTCGAAGACGCGTTCCCGGTCGGCGACCGGGATGCCCGACCCGGAGTCGACGACGTCGATGACCACCTCGCCGCGCAGCACCGCGGAGAACGCCCGGACCGACACGAGCGTGCCCGGTGGTGTGTGACGCACCGCGTTGTCGAGCAGGTTCGCCAGCACCTGGGAGATCCGGACGGGGTCCACCCGCAGCCGCAGCTCCGCGGGCTCGACCCGTACCTCCCAGCGGACGTCGCGCCCCGCGGCCTGCGCCGCGGTGGCCGCCACGGTCACGGCCTCCTCGACGAGCTCGCGCACCGGGACGTCCTCCACCTCCAGGCCGACGACGCCGGCCTCCACCCGGGACAGGTCGAGCAGGTAGCCGACGAGCCGCCCGAGCCGCTGGGTCTGCCGGAGCGCACTCTCGAGGGACTCGGGGGTGGCCGGGACGACGCCGTCGGCCAGGTTCTCCAGCTGGGCCTGCAGTGCCGCCACCGGCGTGCGGAGCTCGTGGGACACGTTCGCGACGATCTCACGGTGCGCGGTGTCCACCGAGGCGAGGTCCTCCGCCATCTGGTTGAAGGCCTTGGCGAGCTCGCCCACCTCGTCGTTGCTCGTGGCGGTCACCCGCCGGGAGTAGTCGCCGCGCGCCATCGCCCGGGCAGCCGCGGTCATCTCCCGCAGCGGTGACGTCATGCCGTGGGCGAGCACCTGGGTGACGACGAGCGCCGAGATGATCGCGAGCGGGAAGGTGCGGGTGGGGCCGAGCTCGTAGCGGAGGCCGAGCCAGGTGATGAACGCCGCGGCCGTCACCGTCACGGCGACGAGCACGCCGAGCTTGATCTTCAGGGAGCGGAAGCGGTCGAGCGGCCGCGACATCCGCAGGCCGCCGCGGGCGTGCCGCGCGCTGCCGTCGCTCATCGCGTTCCCGTGGCGTCCCCGGTCGGTTCCAGCGCGTAGCCCACGCCGTGGACGGTGCGCACGAGGTCCGCGCCGAGCTTGCGCCGCAGCGCCTTGACGTGGGAGTCGACGGTCCGCGTGCCGGAGGCGTCTGCCCAGTCCCAGACCTCCGCGAGCAGCTTCTCCCGGGAGAAGACGGTGCGCGGGCTGGAGGCCAGGCACACGAGCAGGTCGAACTCGGTGGGGGTGAGGTGTGCCTCGCTCCCGGCCCGGCGGACCCGGCGCTGGCTGCGGTCGACCTCGAGGTCGCCGAGCTGGAGCGGCGGCTCCGCGGTCTCGGCGGTCTCCTCGACGGCGGTGCGCCGTGCCCGCTCAGCCCGCCGCAGCAGGGCCTTGAGCCGCGCGAGCAGCTCCCGCATGGAGAACGGCTTGGTCATGTAGTCGTCGGCGCCCACGCCGAGCCCCACGAGGATGTCGGTCTCGTCGTCACGGGCGGTGAGCATGAGCACCGGGACCTCCCGTTCGGCCTGGATCCGGCGGCACACCTCCAGACCGTCGATCCCCGGGAGCATGACGTCCAGCACGACGACGTCGGGCAGGAAGGTCCGCGCGGTCTCCACGCCGCCCAGACCGTCGCCGGCGATCTCCACCCGCCATCCCTCCGCGGCCAGGCGGTGGGCGATCTGCGCAGCGATGTCGGGCTCGTCCTCGACGACGAGCACACGGGTCTGGTCGTTGCTTCCGGGACCGGTGGGCGCCATGAGTGCACTGTGGCACACGAGCGCCCCGGGGTAGCCGTCCACGTGCCGTGTACCGGTATCGTGTGCCCACTATGCCCGAACGAACGACCCCACCGGCTCCCGCCGCGAGCACCGCCGCGCAGAAGCCCGACGCCGAGCCCCGAAGTCCCGGGGGCGAGGCGGACGCCGGTCGCCCCGGCGGCGAACCGGACGCCGAGCCCCGAAGTCCCGGCGGCCGTCCGGCCGCCTCCTCTCAGCCCGGGGCGTCCCGGTGCTGACCGAGTGGCTGATGGTCCTGCTGGGTGTGGTGCTCACCGCGGGGACCGCCGTCTTCGTGGCGGCCGAGTTCTCCCTCGTCGCCATGGACCCGGCCACCGTCGACCGGCGCGTCGCCGCCGGTGACCGTCGCGCGCTCGGGGTCCAGCGCGCGCTCCAGCACCTGTCCACCGAGCTCTCCGGGGCGCAGGTCGGCATCACGCTGACCACGGTGCTCCTCGGCTACACGGCCCAGTCGGCGCTCGTCACCCTGCTGAGCGGGCCGCTCGGGTCCACCGGCCTGGCGACGGCGGCCGCCGGGGCGACGGCCGTCGTCGTCTCCCTCGTCCTCGTCAACGGCTTCTCCATGCTCTTCGGGGAGCTCGTGCCCAAGAACCTGGCGTTGGCCGACCCGTTCGCGACCGCCGGTGTCGTCGCGCCCCTGCAGCGCGCCTTCACCCGGGTGCTGCGCCCCGTCATCTCCCTGCTCAACGGCAACGCGAACGCGATCCTGCGCACCTTCGGCGTCGAGCCGGTCGAGGAGCTCGCGGGCGGCCGGTCCGCCAGCGAGCTCGCTGCGCTCGTGCGCCGCTCGGCCGAGCAGGGCACGCTCGACATCGGGACCGCCACCCTGCTCACCCGGTCGATCGGTATCGGCTCGCTCACCGCCGTCGACGTCATGACCGACCGGGTGCGGATGACGGCGCTGCCCCGGACGGCGACGGCCGCGGACGTCGTCACGGCCGCGCGGACGACCGGCCACTCGCGCTTCCCCGTCGTCGGTGACGACCACGACGACGTGGTCGGGCTGGTCAACCTGCGGCGCGCGATCGCCGTGCCCTACGAGCGGCGCGGCGAGGTCCCGGTGACGTCGACGAGCCTGATGATCCCGGCCCCGCGCGTGCCCGAGACCCTCGGCCTGGCGGCCCTGCTCGTGTCCCTGCGTGACGACGGCATGCAGATGGCCGTCGTCGTCGACGAGTACGGCGGCACCTCCGGGATCGTCACGCTCGAGGACGTCGTCGAGGAGCTCGTCGGCGAGGTCTCCGACGAGCACGACCGGCGCCGGACCAGGGCACACACGACCGCGGACGGCAGCTGGATCGTCCCCGGGGTGCTGCGTCCCGACGAGCTCGCCCACGTCGCGGGCCTGGTCGTGCCCGACGACGGTCCCTACGAGACCCTCGGCGGTCTCGTCATGGCGCGGCTGGGTCGCATCGCGACCGTCGGGGACGAGGTCGAGCTGCCGGGCGTCGTCCTGCGGGTCGAGCAGATGGACGGACGGCGCATCGAGCGCCTGCGGGTGCGCGGTGTGGAGGTGGACGCGTGAGCTCGGGTACCGCACTCGGCGTCGGCCTCGTCCTGCTCCTCGCCAACGCCTTCTTCGTCGGCGCGGAGTTCGCGATCATGTCCGCCCGGCGCAGCCGTGTCGAGCCGCTCGCCGCGACGTCGCGGCGCGCCCGGACGGTGCTGTGGGCGATGGAGCACGCCACGCTCATGATGGCCTGCGCGCAGCTCGGGATCACGGTGTGCTCCACCGGGATCGGCGCGGTGGCCGAGCCGGCCATCGCCCGGCTGGTCGAGGGGCCGCTGACCGACCTCGGCCTTCCTGCGGCGTCCGCGCACGTCGTCGGCTTCGCCGTCGCGCTCGCGATCGTCATCTACCTGCACGTCGTCGTGGGGGAGATGGTCCCCAAGAACCTGGCCGTCACTAGCCCGGAGAAGGCGGCCATGTGGTTCGGGCCGCCGCTCGTGCTCATCGCGCGGGTGCTGTCCCCGCTCGTGCGCGCGCTCAACGAGCTCGCCAACCTCATCCTGCGTGCCGTCGGCGTGGAACCGAAGAACGAGGTGACCTCGGCGTTCACGGCGGAGGAGGTCGCCGCGATCATCGAGCGCTCGCAGCGGGAGGGGGTGCTGCACGACGAGCTCGGCCTGCTCTCCGGGGCACTGGAGTTCTCCGCCAAGGATGCCGCGGAGGTCATGGTCGCCGATGAGAGGCTCATCACGCTGGACGACGGTGCGACCCCCGAGACCTTCGAGTCGGCCGTCGCGCGGACGGGTTTCTCCCGTTTCCCGGTGCGCAACGCTGACCTGGTTGTGCACGGGTACCTCCACATCAAGGACGTGCTCTACGCGGACGGCCCGGCGCGTGAGCAGCCGATCCCGCACTGGCGGGTGCGTGCGCTGCCCGCAGTCGCGCCGTCGGACGAGATCGAGGACGTCCTGGCGGTCATGCAGCGGACGGGCACCCACCTCGCACGGGTCGTCGAGGCCGGTGGACGGACGGTCGGCGTGGTCTTCCTCGAGGACATCCTCGAGGAGCTCGTCGGCGAGGTCTCTGACTCGATGCAGCGACACAGCGCGCGGTCCTGAACCACTTGTGCACAGGGTTCGGCGCGATTATGGACGCCGGACACGCCGGTCGTTACTGTTTCGTGACAAGCGCCGGTCCTCCGGCCACCCCCCTCCGCTCCTTCGAAAGGTTCCCTATGCCCGTGCGCGCCTCGATGCCCACCACGGCACCGTTGACGCGACGGCAGATCCGGGAAGCCGAGCGCCTCGCCGAGCAGGCCGCGCTCCGCAGGTCCGCCACTCGCTTCAGCCGTGGCGCCCGCGTCGCCACCGTCCCGCTCGACGGCCGGATCGCCCGGGTCGAGGCACGCAGCGACGTCGGGGTCACCTCGGTGGCCGACGGTGCCGGCGAGACGCAGACCGCGGCAGCAGTGGCCGAGACGGCCACCGGCTCCTCGGAGCCGCAGCACGACAGCACGCCGGCCGACACCGGTGCGGTGTACCGCACCCGCGCGGAGCGGCGGGCGGCCGAGCAGGAGCGCGCCCGCGCCGAGCGCCGCACCGCCGGACGCCGCCCCGCCCGGGTGCAAGCACCTCGCTGGATGCCCCGCGCCGCGGTGGTCGGCGCCCTCGGTGCCGTCACGATCGTGGCACCGATCGCCGGCTTCGCCGGCCCCGCCGAGCAGGTCCCCGAGGCGGCACCGTCGGTGGCCACCGTCCCCGCCGGCGCCACCGTCCTCGACTCCCTCGACGCGGCCGCGACACAGTTCGACACCGACCGCGCCGGGAGCGTCTCCGCGCTGCTCGCCGACTCCGGTGCGGCGGCCCGGGCACTGGTGCAGAGCTCGCGCAGCAGCGACCGCAGCGCCGCGATGTGCCGGTCCGTCGCCGGCAGCGGGGCCAACGGCGCGGGAGCAGCTCTGGGCGGTGAGCGCGTCGTCATGCCGCTCGTCGTCGGCTCCTACTCGCAGAGCTCGCTGTACGGGAACCGGGTCCACCCGATCTTCGGCACCTACACGATGCACGCGGGCCTCGACTTCGCCGCCCCGCTCGGCACCGACATCCACGCCGTCGCCGACGGGGTCGTCGTCCACGCCGGTGAGGGTCTCGACGGCCGCTCGAGCATGCTCGTCATCATCGAGCACGAGGTCGAGGGCGAGACGTTCTACAGCTGGTACGTCCACATGTACCCCGACGGCGTGTTCGTCACCGAGGGGCAGCAGGTGCGCGCCGGCGAGGTCATCGGCGAGGTCGGCAACAACGGCAACTCCACGGGCCCGCACCTCCACCTCGAGATCCACCTCGACGAGCAGGGCACGACGACGGACCCGGGGGCGTTCCTCGCCGACCGCGGTGCCGTCCCGCTCGCGGCCGACTGCTGAGTCACCCCCGGCGGCGGGCCGGGTCACCCCCGCGACGGCCGACCGTCTCGCGAGACGGCACCCGGGGGCGATAGACCCGCCGTGTGAGCTCCGTTACTCTGGGGCGAGCCGCGCAGACGCGGCCGTGGAGTCGAGGGGACGTGCATGTCTGAGCCAGGGAAGCCGCCGGCGCCGAGCGCCGATGCCCCTGCGACGGACGCCCAGCCCGCGGGTGACCAGCTGCTGGGCGCGCGGCTGCGTCGCGCCGGCGTGGCCGGTTGTGCGGCCCTCCTCCTCGGTGCGACCGCGCTGACCGGCGTCGGGACCGCCGGCCCGAGCACCGCCAAGCTCACGGGCAGTGCCTTCGTCCAGGCGAGCCTCAGGCTCGAGGCGGACGTCACCGAGGAGCCGGAGTCCTTCGGGCTCGGCGGCGGCGTGGTCCTCGTCAGCGAGTCGGTCGCGACCCTCAAGGCCGCGACCGGTGACGTGATGTCCGGGACGACGATGTCCGGGACGACCACGCAGGCGGAGGCGCCGGTGTGCGCGAGCTCCCC
Source organism: Georgenia sp. H159 (assembly GCF_035607575.1). NCBI lineage: Bacteria > Bacillati > Actinomycetota > Actinomycetes > Allobogoriellales > Allobogoriellaceae > Georgenia > Georgenia sp. H159. Next base: position 562,124 of record NZ_JAYDZY010000001.1, read on the forward strand.
CGTCGCCCCAGGGAGCTACCGCCTCACCTCCCCCTACGGGTTCCGGACGCACCCGATCTTCGGCACCTACACGATGCACACCGGCAACGACTACGCGGCGCCACTCGGCACGCCGATCCACGCGGTGACCGACGGCACCGTCGTCTACACCGGTGCCGGGCGCCTCGGACGGTCGAGCGAGCTCGTCATCATCGAGCACACGGTCGAGGACACGACGTTCTACAGCTGGTACGTCCACATGTACCCGGACGGTATCTTCGTCGAGCCGGGCCAGCAGGTGCGCGCCGGCGAGGTCATCGCCGAGGTGGGGAACAACGGCAACTCCACCGGACCCCACCTGCACTTCGAGATCCACACGTCCGACGCCGGGCTGGGCCTGAGGAAGAACGCCCCGGCGCGCACGCTGACGGCGCTCACCGGCGACGTCACACCGAGCCCGACGGACGAGCCGGGTGAGGAGCCGACCCCGGACCCGACGGAGCCAGGTGAGGAGCCGACCCCGGACCCGACGGAGCCGGGCGCGGAGCCCACCCCGGACCCGACCGAGCCGGGCGCGGAGCCCACCCCGGACCCGACCGAGCCGGGCGCGGAGCCCACCCCGGACCCCACCGAGCCGGGCGCGGAGCCGACCCCGGACCCGACCGAGCCGGGCGCGGAGCCGACCCCGGACCCGACCGAGCCGGGCGCGGAGCCCACCCCGGACCCGACCGAGCCGGGCGCGGAGCCGACCCCCGACCCGACCGAGCCGGGCGCGGAGCCCACCCCGGACCCGACCGAGCCGGGCGCGGAGCCCACCCCCGACCCGACGGAGCCCGCTGAGGAGCCCACCCCCGACCCGACCGAGCCGGGCGCGGAGCCCACCCCCGACCCGACCGAGCCGGGCGAGGAGTCCGAGGACTCCACCGACGACCCCGCCGACGAGACACCCCGGCCGCGTCACCCCTTCCCGACCCGCGCCTACGGCACGACCGTCGACCCGGTGGCCTTCCTCGCCTCGCTCGGCCTCACGATGGTCGCGCCCAGCCAGTGCACGGCCTCCTGACCGAGGACCGGTCGAGGGGCAGTGGCTACCTCGGCCTGCCCGGCCCGATCGCGCTGGCGCACCGCGGCGGGAGCGCGGAGGTGCCGGAGAACTCGCGGGCTGCCCTCGAGCACGCCGCCGGGCTCGGCTACCGCTACTTCGAGACCGACCTGCACCGCACCGCGGACGGCGTCGTCGTCCTGCTCCACGACCCCACGGTCGACCGCACCACCGACGGGCACGGCCCGCTCGCCGAGCTCAGCTGGGCGCAGGCGGCGCGGCTGCGCGACCGGTCGGGTGGGCGCCTCGTGCGTCTCGACGAGGCGCTGTCCGACTTCCCCCGGCTGAGGTTCAACCTCGACCTCAAGGAGGACTCGGTCGTCGGTCCCGCCCTGCGGGTCGTCGCGGAGGCCGGGGCCGGCGACAGGGTCTGCCTCGCCTCCTTCTCCGACCGGCGGCTGAGAGTCGCGCGCCGGGTCACCGACGGCCGGGTCGCGACGAGCCTGGGACGCCGGGAGACCGCACTCCTCCTGACGGCCGCCGGGGTCGGCGGTCCCGTGCGTGCGGTCCCCACTCCGTCGGGCGAGGGACCGCGCCGGGCTGTGTGTGTGCAGGTGCCGCCCAGCCATCGCGGCATCCCGGTCGTCACACCCGCCTTCGTCCGGCGCGCCCACGAGCTGGGCCTCGCCGTCCACGTGTGGACCATCGACGACGCGCCGACCATCCACCGCCTGCTCGACCTCGGGGTCGACGGGATCGTCACCGACCGCCCGACGGCGCTGCGTGACGTGCTCCGCGCGCGCGGCGAGTGGATCGCGGACGAGGGGTTCTAAGGCAGGACATTCGCCCTTCCAAGGGACGAGCCGTGGTGCACAATTGGGCGATGACCCTCCACGAGCCGCCGACGGACCCGCGCACGCGGCGGACTCTGTCGCTCCTCGAGCGCGCGATGGGCTCCCTGCTGGAGACCCAGTCGATCAGCGAGATCAACGTCTCCGAGCTCTGCCGGGTGGCCGGCATCCACCGGACCACCTTCTACAAGCACTTCTCCTCCGTCGCGGAGTTCGCTGCGTACACCTTCGCGCGGCTCGTCGACGAGCTCAGCAGCGTCACCGACGACGACGTCCCCGACGCCGCCGAGGACGTGCCCGAGCACTACCGGCGGGCGCTCGTGAGGATGCTCGACCACATCGCCGAGAACCGCTCCGTCTACCGGCGGCTGTTCGCCTCGGGCGGCGACCACCACTTCCAGCGGATCTCCGCGGACGTCCTCGCGCAGCAGGCGGTGGAGGCCAACAGCCGGCTCGGGGACCGGGGGAGGGGCATCGACGTCGACCACGAGACCGCGGCGCGGATGGTCGGGGCGGCCTGCGCCGCCGCGCTCGGGGTCTGGTCGGAGCAGGACGAGACCGACTCCGAGCGGCGGTCCCGCGAGATCATGTCGCTGCTGCCGTCGTGGTGGCACCCGCGCTGAGCCCCGCGACGCCTCGGCCGCGAGCTGTGGCCGGCGCCGACCCTCGAGCGACCACGCTCGTCCCGGCACCGACCTCGGTGCCCCCGACTGGATTCGAACCAGCGACCTTCTGCTCCGGAGGCAGACGCTCTATCCACTGAGCTACAGGGGCAATGACCCCGGCGATGCTATCACCGACGGTCGGTCGGTCCGGACACCGGCCGCCGTGGCGAGCGCCACGTCGGCGGCTCGCCGTGCGACAGGCGGGGCGACACGCCATAGTGTGGTCGCCGCAGGACCGGGTGTGTGCCGCGCCCGGTGCCGGACGCGTGAGGAGACGACATGAGCCAGCAGCCGCCGACGGGCCCCACGGGCACGCCGGGAGACGCCGACGGTCCCCGCACGCCGGGGACGCCGGACGAGGCCGGTGGCGAGGCGACAGAGAGCTTCGCCCGCTCGCCGTACGACGTGCCCGACACCCGGCCGGGGACTCCGGCCGAACCCACCTACGGCCAGGCCCCGGACCCGGGCCGCACGATCTACTCCGAGGCCAGCACGACGGAGCCCGAGCCCGACGCGGTGCCCGAGGAGGGCCGCCGCCGCTGGGTCGTGCCCGTCGTCGTCGCGGTCATCCTCCTGCTGATCGCCGGTGGGATCGCCGCCGCCCTGCTCCTGAACGACGACGACGGCGAGCAGGACCCGGTCGCCCCCGCGACGGTCGAGGCGACCACCGACGCCGAGCCCACGACCGCCCCGACCACCGAGGACACGGCGGCCCCCACCGACGAGCCCACCGAGGAGCCGACGACGCCGGCCGCGACCCCCGAGCCGACCGAGCCCAGCACCGAGCTGCGCGAGGACCTCGAGGAGACCGTCTCCGTGGAGGACCTCACCTTCGAGCTGAGCGAGGAGGGCTTCGTCCCCGACGAGGGCATCGAGGGGGCCGTCGAGGCGTGGCGCGGCGTCTACGTGGCGGGTGAGTACCGCATCGAGATGCTCGCGACGCTCTGGCCGGACAACGAGGCCGCGGACGCCTTCGCGACGCGGCTGGTGGAGCGCACCGACGGTGAGCAGGTGGACACGGGCTCCACCTACACCAACGACACCGGCACCTACTGGGCCTTCTTCCCGGTCGACGGGGACCGTGAGCGCGGACGGTACGTGTGGACGACCGACCGCGGGCACGTCCTGGAGATCACCGGGCACTCGGACTACATCAGCCCGTTCTACTCCAGCTTCCCGCTCTGACGGACCGCCGTGGGCGGCGGCGCCGCCCGGACGCGGGGTGAGCCGGGCAGCGCGGGTACGCTGGCCGGCGTGACTCCGACCGAACTCGCCGCGCTCATCCGCTCCTGCCTGCTCGACGCCGTCGCCGACGGCACGCTCTCGCTGCCCGCCGAGGAGATCGGCGCCGTCAAGGTCGAGCGGCCGCGCCAGCGCGAGCACGGGGACTGGGCGACGAACGTCGCCATGCAGCTGGCGAAGAAGGCCGGGACGGCGCCCCGGGCGCTCGCCGAGACCCTCGCCGAGCGGCTCGGCCGGGCCGCCGGGATCGCGGCGGCCGAGGTCGCCGGTCCCGGCTTCCTCAACATCCGGCTGGAGGCGGGTGCTGCCGGCGAGCTCGCCCGCAGCATCGTCGAGGCCGGTCCGGCCTACGGCCGCAGCGAGACCCGCCGCGGCACCCGGATCAACCTCGAGTTCGTCTCGGCCAACCCCACCGGCCCCATCCACATCGGTGGCGTGCGCTGGGCGGCGGTCGGTGACTCCCTGGCCCGGGTGCTCCAGGCCACCGGCGCCGAGGTCGCCCGCGAGTACTACTTCAACGACCACGGTGCGCAGATCGACCGCTTCGCGCGCTCGCTGCTCGCCCGGGCCCGGTTCCAGGAAGCCCCGGAGGACGGGTACGGCGGCCAGTACATCAGCGACATCGCCGCCGCCGTCGTGGCCGACGCCGAGGCGGACGGCGACCCCGACCCGCGGACCCTGCCCGACGCCGAGGCCCAGGAGGTCTTCCGGGCCCGCGGCGTCGCGCGCATGTTCGCGGAGATCAAGGCGGCGCTGCACGACTTCGGCGTCGACTTCGACGTCTACTTCCACGAGGACTCCCTGCACGCCTCCGGCGCCGTCGACCGCGCCGTCGAGCGCCTCCGGGAGGCCGGGCACGTCTACGAGGACGCCGGCGCGACGTGGCTGCGCACGACGACCTTCGGCGACGACAAGGACCGCGTCGTCATCAAGTCCGACGGTGAGGCCGCCTACATCGCCGGTGACATCGCCTACTACCTCGACAAGCGCGAGCGTGGATTCGACGAGGTCATCATCATGCTCGGTGCCGACCACCACGGGTACGTCGGCCGGATGATGGCGGTGTGCGCCGCGTTCGGCGACACCCCGGGCGTCAACCTGCAGATCCTCATCGGCCAGCTCGTCAACCTGCTGAAGAACGGTGAGCCGCTGCGGATGTCCAAGCGGGCCGGCACCGTGCTGACGATCGACGACCTCGTCGACGCGGTCGGCGTGGACGCCGCCCGGTACGCGCTCACCCGCTCGTCCACCGACTCGATGCTCGACATCGACCTCGACCTGCTCGTCCAGCACTCCAACGACAACCCGGTCTACTACGTCCAGTACGCGCACGCCCGCACCCGCAACGTCATGCGCAACGCCGCGGAGCACGGCGTGCGCCGCGAGGACGGCTTCGCGCCCGAGCTGCTCGACCACCCGGCCGACGGCGCGCTCCTCGGGGTGCTGGCGCAGCTGCCGGAGACCCTCGAGCAGGCCGCCACGCTACGGGAGCCGCACCGGGTGGCGCGCTACCTCGAGACCGTCGCCGCCACCTACCACAAGTGGTACGACCAGTGCCGGGTCACCCCCCGCGGGGACCAGCCCGTCGACGACACCCACCGCACCCGGCTGTGGCTCAACGACGCGACCACCCAGGTGCTCGCGACCGGCCTCGGCCTGCTCGGCGTCTCCGCCCCGGAGCGGATGTGAGCGCCCCGACGGCGGCCCCCGAGCCGGTGGCCGGCGACCCCCGCACCCCGTGGTCGGGCACCGTGCGCCGGACCGCGGAGGGCAGCATCGAGGTCGGCGGCCTCGATGTGCGGGACATCGCCGTCGAGCACGGCACGCCCGTGTACGTGCTCGACGAGGCCGACCTCCGCCGTCGGGCCCGGGCCTTCGTCACCGCCTTCACCTCGGCGTTCGCCGACCTCGCCGGAGCCGACGTCTACTTCGCGAGCAAGTCCTTCGCGTCGGTCGCCGTCGACAGGTGGGTGCACGAGGAGGGGATGCACGTCGACGTCTCCACCGGCGGAGAGCTCGCGGTCGCACTGCGGGCCGGGGTGCCGGGCGACGCGATCGCGCTCCACGGCAACAACAAGTCCACCGCCGAGCTGGAGCGGGCGCTGCGCGCCGGGGTTGGCCGCATCGTCGTGGACTCCCTCGGCGAGATCGAGCACCTCGCCCACCTCGCGGGCGCCCTGGGACTGCCGGCCCCGGTGATGATCCGCGTGACGACCGGTGTGCACGCCGGCGGCCACGACTTCATCTCCACCGCCCACGAGGACCAGAAGTTCGGCCTCTCGCTCGCCAGCGGAGCCGCGCGCGCCGCCGTCGACGCCGTCCTCGCCCGGCCCGAGCTCACCCTGCTCGGCCTGCACTCCCACATCGGGTCCCAGATCCTCGACCTGGCGGGCTTCGAGGTGGCGGCCGGTGCCCTCCTCACGCTGCGCGCCGAGGTGGCGGCCGACACCGGCACGCTCATGCCCGAGCTCGACCTCGGCGGCGGCTACGGCATCTCCTACACCGGCGCCGACGTGCCACCGACGCCCGAGGAGATCGCGCCGGCGCTCGCGGCCGTCGTACGGCGCGCGTGCGAGGAGCTCGGCAGCGCCCCGCCGCGTGTCTCGGTCGAGCCGGGCCGCGCCGTCGTCGGCCCCGCCGGACTCACCCTCTACCGGGTGGGGACCGTCAAGCCGGTCGTCCTCGACGACGGGTCCGCCCGCCGCTACGTCTCCGTCGACGGCGGGATGAGCGACAACATCCGCACCGCCCTGTACGACGCCGAGTACACCGCGACCGTCGCCGGCCGCCGCAGTGAGGCCCCCACCGTCCTGTCCCGCGTCGTCGGCAAGCACTGCGAGAGCGGGGACATCGTCGTCCGTGACGTCCTGCTCCCCGACGACGTGGCGCCCGGGGACCTCCTCGCCGTCCCGGCGACGGGGGCGTACGGACGGTCGATGGCCTCGAACTACAACCTGCTGCCCCGCCCCGGGGTGCTCGCGGTGCGGGAGGGGCGGGCACGGTTCATCGTGCGGCCGGAGACCGAGGAGGACCTCCTCGCCCTCGACCTCGGCTGATCCACCTGACGGAAGTGTTCTTCCGAAAGTGATTGCCCGGCGGTGGCGGTACCAGTAGTGTGCGTCACGTGCCGGGGTCGTCGTTCGGCATGGATAACCTAGCGACCCCGCCGTCGACCGGACACAAAACCATGCCTCGGCCACGGGACCACCCGTGGTCGTAGCGTGGCTGTGCCGGGCTCGACGAGGAGCACCTGTGACCATCTTCCGTGCGACCGTCCTGGACACGCCGGGTGCGCTGGGCGACGGGCTGCGTGCCGACGAGGACTGCGCGATCGTCGTGCACGACGGCGTCGTCGTGGCCCGGACCGACCCGGCCACCGCCCGGGGGGCCTACCCGGGTGACGACGTCGTCGACCTGCGTGACGGTATCCTGCTGCCCGGGCTGGTCGACACCCACGTCCACTTCCCGCAGGTGCGGATCATCGGCGGCCTGGGGATGTCCCTGCTCACCTGGCTGCGAGACCGCGCGCTGCCCGAGGAGGCACGGCTCGCGGACACCGAGTACGCCCGCGGGGTGGCCCGCGACTTCCTCCGCTGCCTGGTGGGGTCGGGCACGACCACCGCGCTGGTGTTCGGCTCGCACTTCGCCGGCGCCGTCGACGCGCTCTTCGCCGAGGCCGAGCACACGGGGCTGCGCCTCACGTCCGGCATGGTGCTGAGCGACCGCATCCTGCGCCCCGAGCTGCTGCAGACGCCCGAGGCCGCGCTCGCGGCGGGGCAGACGCTGGCCGAGCGGTGGCACGGTCGGGGCCGCCTGAGGTACGCCGTCACCCCGCGGTTCTCGCTGTCCACGACCGCCGAGATGCTCGCGGTGTGTGCCGAGCTGATGGGGGACCCCGCCGAGGGCCGGCTCTTCACCAGTCACCTCAACGAGAACCAGGAGGAGGTCGCCGAGGTCCTCGGCCTGTTCCCGGGGAGCCGGCACTACGTCGACACCTACGACCGGCACGGCCTGGTCACGGAGCGGTCGGTCCTCGCCCACAACGTCCACCCCACCGACCACGAGCTCGAGGTGCTCGGGGCGGCCGGGGCGACGATCGCCCACTGCCCGTCGTCGAACGCGGCCCTGGGCAGCGGGCTGTTCCCACTCCGCCGGCACCTGGACGCGGGCGTGCGGGTCGCGCTCGGCTCCGACGTCGGTGCCGGCACGGGCTTCTGCCTCCTCAAGGAGGGCCTGCAGGCCTACTTCGTGCAGCAGCTGCTCGGCGCCCGGGGCTACCCGCTCACCGCCGCCGACCTGCTCCACCTCGCCACCCGCTCCGGCGCGACCGCGCTGGGCCTGGGTGACGAGGTGGGCGACCTCTCCCCGGGCAGGCAGTTCGACGCCGTGTGGGTGCGCCCGCAACCGGGCGGGACGCTGCGGACCGTCCTGCCGCACGCCGCGGACCCGACCGACGCGCTCGGCAGGCTCATCAGCCTCGGCTCACCCGCAGACATCTCCGCCGTCTGGGTCGGCGGCCAGCAGATCCACACCCCGCGACCAGTGCCGGTCGGCGGGGCCTCACCACAGGAGGCATCATGAGCACGACCAAGGAGCACGTACCCACGGGCGCGTCCGCGCCACGGCCGGACGGCACCCGCAAGGGCCGCCTCGCCGGTGGACCGCTCGACCGGTTCTTCGGTGTCACGGCAGCGGGCTCGACCTTCCCCCGGGAGGCCCGCGCCGGCCTGGTGACCTTCCTGACGATGAGCTACATCCTCTTCGTCAACCCCCAGATCCTCGGCGCGGCGATCGACGTCCCGAACGCCCAGGTCCAGCTGCTCATGACGACGGCCATCGCGGCCAGCGTCGGCTGCTTCCTCATGGGGATCGTCGCGCGCTACCCGTTCGCCCAGGCCCCCGGGATGGGGCTCAACGCGTTCTTCTCCTTCACCGTCGTCCTCGGCATGGGGGTGGAGTGGCAGACCGCGCTCGGCGCGGTGTTCATCTCCGGCGTCCTGTTCGTCATCCTCAGCGTCGTGGGCGCGCGCCGGGCGATCGTCATGGCCATCCCGCAGAGCCTCAAGCTCGCCATCATGGCCGGGATCGGCACCTTCCTCGCGTTCCTCGGGCTGCGCAACGCCGGCATCGTCGTCACGGACGAGGCCACGCTCGTCACGCTCGGGGACCTCAGCGCGCCCACCGCGTGGGTGGCGGTCGTCGGCCTCGTCATCATCGCCGTCCTGCTCCAGCTCAAGGTCAAGGGAGCGCTGCTGTGGGGCATCGGGGCGAGCTCCGTCATCGCGGTCCTCGCCGGCGCGCAGGTGTACGAGGGCGGGGAGGACGGCGCGCTCCAGGCCTTCCCCGGGTTCACCGACGGCGTCGTCGCGGCACCGGTCTGGCCCTCCGAGCTCGTCGGACAGCTCGACATCGCCGGGGCCGTGGGCCTGGGCCTGTTCACGGTGGTGTTCACCTTCTTCTTCGTCGACTTCTTCGACACGACCGGGACCCTCACCGGCCTGGCGCAGAAGGCCGGCTACCTCGACGAGCGCGGCGACATGCCGCGCGCCAAGACCGTCTTCGCGATGGACGGGGTCGCCACGATGTTCGGCTCCTTCATGGGCACCTCGACCACCGGCACCTACGTGGAGAGCGCCTCGGGCATCCAGGACGGCGGGCGCACGGGGGTGACCTCGACGGTCACCGGTCTGCTGTTCGTCGTGGCGATGTTCCTCTGGCCGCTCGCCGCGGCGATCCCCGGCGCGGCGACTGCGCCGGCGCTCATCCTCGTCGGGGCGATGATGATGGACGGGATCCGACACATCGAGTGGGACGAGATCTCCGAGGGTGTCCCGTCCTTCCTCGCCATCATCACGATGCCGCTCACCTTCTCCATCGCCAACGGGGTGAGCCTGGGCGTCATCAGCTACTGCGTCATCCAGGCGCTCACCGGTGGAGCGCGCAAGGTGCACCCGGTCCTCTACGTGGTGGCGGCGCTGCTCGCGGCCCGCTACATCTTCTTCGTGTGACCGGGAGCGCCGTGTCGCGGGGGGTGCGGCGTTGCGCGGGAGGGGCGGCACGGGCCGGCGGTGACTGTCGGCCCGTGCCGCTGCTCCGTCAGTCCGACACCCCTTGCGTGCCCACGGCCACCTGCCGCTGGACCCGTGCCAGCAGTGCCGTGAACCCGCGCAGCCGAAGTGGGCTCACCACTCCGTCCAGCCCGAGGGCGCCGGCGACGTCGCCAGGCAGAGCCAGCACCTCACTCGCCGGTGAGCCGTCGAGCGTCGTGTGCAGGACGCCTGCGAAACCGCGCGTGACAGGAGCGTGCGGCGCTGCAGCGACGTGCAGCCGGACCACGGCTCCGGCACCGCTGTGCTCGACGACCGCGAGCACCGACAGCGGGGACTGGCACTCCGTCACGGGCTCGAGCAGCTCGGGGTGGGAGCGGAGGTGCTCGGGCAGCTCGGGCAGGTCGTCGCCGAGCTCGATGAGCAGCGCGACGCGGTCCGGCGGTGCCAACGCCAGGAAGTCGCCGACGAGTGCGGCGAACCGGGCAGGCAGCGCGGCCTCGGACATCGGCGCTCAGCCCACCGAGAGCATCTCGGTGGAGATGTCGGCCGCGACCTCGTGAAGTAGCGGCACCGCTGCCTCGCCGAACTCGTACGTCACGCGGGCTGCGGGCCCCGAGACGGACAGGGCGGTCGGGGTCGGTGCTCCGGGAACCGGCACGGCGAAGCAGCGGACGCCGACCTCCTGCTCGCCGTCGTCGATGCCGTACCCACGTTCGCGCACGGCCGCCATCTCCTCGAGCAGCGCGTCGAGCGTGGTGATCGACTGCTCGGTCGCGGGCGGCATCCCGACCCGTCCGACGATCTCGCGGACGGTGTCGTCAGGCAGCTGGGCGAGCACCACCTTGCCCACGCCCGTGCAGTGGCAGTAGACGCGGCGTCCGACCTCGGTGAACATCCGCATCGAGTGCGAGGAGGAGGCCTGTGCGACGTAGACGGCCATGTCACGGTCGATCATCGCGAGGTTCGCGCTCTCACCCAGCTCGCGGACCAGGCGCTCCAGGTGCGGGCGGGTACCGGCGCCGAGCTGGCGTCCGGCGCTCTCGCCGAGGCGGATGAGCCGAGGGCCCAGCGTGTAGCGTCGCGAGGGCAGCTGGCGGGCGTAACCGCGCATGACGAGGGTGCGCATGAGCCGGTGGATCGTCGGCAGCGGCAGCTGCGCCGCGGCGGCGAGCTCGCTCAGCGCAGCGGAACCGCCGAGGTCGGTGAGCCCCTCGAGAAGGTCGATCACCCGGTCCACGGATTGGACGCTGGAGCCAGCCGACATGAGTCCTCCCGCACTTCGTCAGCAACGAAGGAGGGGCGATCGTCCCACCTTCCACACAACGGAAAGTCTATACCGATGTGGCGACCGCTCGGCGTGACATGTCGTCGACGGGGGATGCGACGCAAGGCCGAAAGCCCGGAGTGACTTATCATATCGCGGAAGTTTTCTTCCATTCATCTTGTGTGGCGCTTCGCGGAGGACTATCGTCCTGAACAAGCACCGTTGCTTGGGCGGTGGGGCAACTCGTCGAGGAGTGACACATGGACCGCAGGAGTATGACGGTCAACGGCCGCACCACGACGATGGACGTGTCCCCGCACGTGCGGCTGCTCGACTACCTGCGGGAGAAGGGTCTGACCGGCGCCAAGGAGGGTTGCGCGGAGGGGGAGTGCGGTGCCTGCGCCGTGCTCGTGGCTCGCCCCGACGGGGACGAGGGCACCCGATGGACCGCGGTCAACGCGTGTCTCCCGCCGGCGCTGGCCTTCGAGGGTCAGGAGATCCTCACCGCCGAGGGGCTGGGCACCGCCCCGGGCGCCTGCCGGGACGGCGATCTGCACCCGGTCCAGCGCGAGATGGCGGCGCGGGGCGGCTCCCAGTGCGGGTACTGCACGCCGGGCTTCGTCTGCTCGATGGCGGCGGAGTACTACCGTCCCGAGCGCACCCTGACCGACGGCGATGCCGCGACGTCCGACGACGACGCCGCGACGGGCCCGTCCGTCGTCGGTGCGGAGCACGCCGCGGACCACGAGGTCGGCCCGAACGGCTTCGACCTGCACGCGCTGTCCGGGAACCTGTGCCGGTGCACCGGGTACCGCCCGATCCGCGACGCTGCCTACGCGCTGGGCATGCCCGAGGAGGAGGACCGGGTGGCGCTGCGGCGGACCATGGCGGCCCCGCCGCCGCTGCCCACGCGCGTCGTCACCGCGGACACCGAGTTCGTCCGGCCGGCCTCGCTGGCCGAGTTGCTCGAGCGGTACGCGGAGAACCCTGACGCCGTCCTGGTGGCCGGTGCCACCGACGCCGGTGTGGACGTCAACATCCGGCACGCTCGCCCAGGCGCCGTCCTGGCCGTCGACCGGCTCCCCGAGCTGCGGACCCTGGAGATCGGCTCGGACACCGTGGAGATCGGGGCAGCCCTCACCCTCAGCGAGATCGAGCGCGGTCTGGCCGGGCGGGTCCCGCTGCTCGCCGAGTTCTTCCCACAGTTCGCCTCCCGCCTCATCCGCAACAGCGCCACACTCGGCGGGAACCTCGGCACGGCCTCGCCGATCGGCGACTCCGCCCCCGTTCTCCTGGCCCTGGACGCGGTGCTCGTGCTGGCGGGTACCGAGGGTGAGCGTGAGGTCCCGCTGGCCGACTACTTCACGGGCTACCGACAGACCGTCAAGGCGCGCGGGGAGATCATCCGCGCCGTGCGCATCCCCGTGCCGCTGGCCCGGCACACCGCGTTCTACAAGATCGCCAAGCGCCGCTTCGACGACATCTCGTCCGTGGCCGTGGCCATCGCCATGGAGCTCGACGGCGGCACCGTCTCCGAGGTGCGCATCGGGCTCGGCGGGGTGGCCGCCACCCCGATCCGGGCGCTCGCCACCGAGGACCTGCTGGCCGGGGCGGCGTGGGACGCAGCGACCGCCGCCCGCGCCGCGGCGTCGATGGCCGCCGAGGGCACGCCGATGGACGACCACCGTGCGTCCGCCCGGTACCGCGCGGCCATGCTCGAGCAGGCACTCCTGCGCTTCCACGCACAGTCCCAGCCGTCCACAGCCATGGAGGTGGCCCGATGACGTCCCTGGCCGACCGTCCCGTCAACCCGGTCGTCGGGCTGACCGTCTCGCACGAGAGCGCCGACCTGCACGTGACCGGTGCGGCGCTGTACACCGACGACCTCGTCGTTCGCACGCCCGCGGCGCTGCACGCCTGGCCCCTCCAGGCCCCACACGCCCATGCGCGCATCACCTCGATGCGCGTCGACCCCGCCTACGACGTCGACGGCGTCGTCAAGGTCCTCACCGCTGCGGACGTCCCGGGCGTCAACGACGCCGGCATCCACCACGACGAGCCGCTCTTCCCGACCGAGGCCCGCTACTTCGGCCACGCGGTGTGCTGGGTGCTCGGGGAGACCCTCGACGCCGCCCGCCGCGGTGCCGAGGCGATCGAGGTCGAGTACGAGACGCTGCCCTCCCTCCTCACGCTGAGCGAGGCGATCGCGGCCGGGTCCTTCCAGGGCGCCCAGCCGACGGTCTCGCGCGGGGACGCCGCCGGCGCGCTCCAGCGGGCCCCGCGCCGGTTCACCGGAGAGTTCGAGTTCGGTGGGCAGGAGCACTTCTACCTCGAGACCCATGCCGCCCTCGCGCACGTCGACGAGGCCGGGCAGGTCTTCGTCCACTCCTCGACGCAGCACCCGACGGAGACGCAGGAGATCGTCGCCCACGTCCTGGGTCTGACCTCCGCCGAGGTCACCGTCCAGCAGCTCCGCATGGGCGGCGGGTTCGGTGGCAAGGAGATGCAGCCGCACGGGCTGGCCGCGGTCGCCGCGCTGGGTGCGGTGCTGACGGGCCGTCCGGTGCGCCTGCGCCTCACCCGCACGCAGGACATGACGATGACCGGCAAGCGTCACCCCTTCCACGCCACATGGGAGGTCGGGTTCGACGAGGAGGGTCGGATCCTGGCCCTGCAGGCGACCATCACCGCGGACGGAGGATGGTCCCTCGACCTGTCCCAGGCGGTGCTCGGCCGCGCCCTGTGCCACATCGACAACGCCTACTTCATCCCCGACATCGAGGTCCTCGGCCGGATCGCGCGGACGAACAAGACCTCCCAGACCGCCTTCCGCGGCTTCGGTGGCCCGCAGGGCATGCTCGTCATCGAGGACATCCTCGGCCGGTGCGCGCCCGCGCTCGGGATCGACCCCGGCGAGCTGCGGAGCCGCAACTTCTACGAGCCCGGCCAGGCGACCCCCTACGGTCAGCCGGTCCGCCACGCCGAACGACTGCACGAGATCTGGGAGCAGCTGACGGACCGGGCCGACATCGCCCGTCGCCAGGCAGCGGTGGCCGAGTTCAATGAGACCCACGCCCACGTCAAGCGCGGGCTGGCGATGACCCCGGTGAAGTTCGGGATCTCCTTCAACCTCACCGCCTTCAACCAGGCCGGTGCCCTCGTCCACGTGTACAAGGACGGCTCCGTCCTCATCAACCACGGTGGTACCGAGATGGGTCAGGGGCTGTACACGAAGATGCGCCAGGTCGCGGCGACCGCGCTCGGAGTGCCCCTGACGGCGATCCGGCACGTCCCCACCCGGACCGACAAGGTGCCCAACACCTCCGCCACCGCCGCGTCCTCCGGCGCCGACCTCAACGGCGGCGCGATCAAGAACGCCTGCGAGCAGATCCGCGAGCGGCTCGCCGAGGTCGCGGCACGCAAGCTCAACATCCATCCCGACGACGTCCGCTTCGTCGACGGCAAGGTCACCGGCATCGGGTTCACCGACACCGAGATGTCCTTCGCCGAGGTGGTGCGCGCCGCCTACCTCCAGCGCGTGCCGCTGTTCGCCGCCGGGTACTACCGCACCGAGGGTCTGCACTGGGACTCCGCCCGCATGCAGGGGGAGCCGTTCAAGTACTTCGCCTACGGCGCGGCAGCCACCGAGGTCGAGGTCGACGGGTTCACGGGCGCCTACCGGTTCCTGCGCACGGACATCGTCCACGACGTGGGCGACTCCCTCTCCCCGTTGATCGACATCGGACAGATCGAGGGCGGGTTCGTCCAGGGCGCCGGGTGGCTGACCCTGGAGGAGCTGCGGTGGGACGTCTCGGACGGCCCCGGCCGCGGCCGCCTCGCCACCCAGGGGGCGAGCACGTACAAGCTGCCGTCCTTCTCGGAGATGCCCGAGCAGCTCAACGTCCACCTCTACGAGCGCGCCACGGAGTCCGGGGTGGTCTACGGCTCCAAGGCCGTCGGTGAGCCCCCGCTCATGCTCGCCTTCTCCGTCCGGGAGGCGCTGCGCCAGGCTGCGATGGCGTTCGGGCCGGCAGACCATGTACTCGAGCTCGCCAGCCCGGCCACCCCGGAGGCGGTCTTCTGGGCGGTGCAGGACGCGCGGGCCGCGGCTGACGGTCCGGCGACCGCCGAGGACGCCCGGGCCGACGCCGCGCCGGGGCCGGTCGAGGACGCCGACAACCTCGGGCTGGTTGCCTCGGGCGACGCCGTCGCTGCCGGACGGGACGGGCGCCTGGCCCACGCCGGCGGGGGGTTCACCGGCCACGGCGACGGTGCGGTCGACACCGGGCACCGGACCGTCGGTGCGGGCGCGGCGGGCAGCGGCGCGACCGTCGCGCGGGCGTCGGACGGCTGACATGGACTGGCTCGAGGCCGCCGCCCGGGTGCGCGCCGACGGCAGGTCCGCCGTGCTCGTCACGGTGTCCGCTGTGCGCGGGCACTCGCCCCGCGAGGCCGGGGCGAAGATGGTCGTCACGACCGACGGCTCCTTCGACAGCATCGGCGGGGGCAATCTCGAGGCGACGGTGACCGACCGCGCCCGGGAGCTGCTCGCGGCCGGTGCGCGCACACCGGAGACGATCACGATGTCCCTCAACGACCGGGTCACCACCCGGCACGGGCGGCAGTGCTGCGGCGGGGAGGTCACCGTGCTCCTTGAGCCGCTGCCCGCCCGCCCGACGGTCGCCGTCTTCGGGGTCGGGCACGTGGGCCTGGAGCTCGCGCGGATCCTCGCCCGGCACCAGCTCATCGTCCACCTCGTCGACTCCCGGGCGGACCAGCTCGACGACGCGGGGGAGCTGGTGGGGCAGATCGCCGACGTGCGGGTGCACCACGCCCCCGCGCCCGAGGCTGTCCTCGCCGACCTGCCCACCGGTGCGCACGTCTACGTCATGACCCATGACCATGCCGAGGACATGGTCCTGTGCGATGCGGCCCTGCGCCGGGGTGACCTCAGCGTCGGGCTCATCGGATCCCGGGCCAAGTGGGCCCGCTTCCGCAAGAAGCTCATCGAGGGCGGCCACCCACCCACCGCGGTCGACTCGATCACCTGTCCCATCGGCGTGGCGACGCTGACCGGCAAGTCCCCGGCCGTCATTGCCGTCTCCGTCGCTGCCGACCTGCTGGCCCGCCTCGCGGCCGACGCCGATCCCCGAGGCCCCACCCACGTCGCCGAGCTGCACGACGTCATCGGCTGACCACTCAGCCCACCACCTGCTCCCGCAGGACCCGCACGACATGTCCGTCATCACGCCTGCCCTGCGCAGGCACCGTCTCGACGAGGAGATCCCCATGAGTAGGAAAGCAGCAGTCCGGGCCGCGCGGCCCGAGGACGAGAAGCTCCCGATCGGCCGGTCGTTCACGTACGGCCTCCAGCACGTGCTCACCATGTACGGCGGCATCATCGCGGTGCCGCTCATCATCGGGCAGGCCGCAGGTCTCGACGACGGCGACATCGCCGTGCTCATCGCCTCGGCCCTGTTCATCGGCGGGGCAGCGACGGTCCTCCAGAGCTGGGGCGTCCGGTTCTTCGGGTCGCAGCTTCCCCTCGTCCAAGGCGTCTCCTTCGCCGGTGTGGCGACGATGCTCGCCATCCTCTCCGGTGGGGGCGGGATACCCGCCGTCATCGGGGCCGTGCTCGTCGCCGGCGCGTTCGGGCTCGTCGTCGCGCCGTTCTTCGCCCAGATCATCCGCTTCTTCCCGCCGGTGGTCACCGGGGTCGTCATCACGACGATCGGGCTCACCCTCATGCCGGTCGCTGCCGGTTGGGCGATGGGCGGCCAGGGCTCCCCGGACTTCGGCTCGGTGTCGAACATCGGGCTCGCGTTCCTCACGTTCGTCATCGTCCTGGTGCTGTCCAAGGTCGGCGTCGCCTCCATCTCGCGGCTGTCCATCCTGCTCGCGATCGTCATCGGCACGCTCATCGCCGCCGTCCTCGGCATGACCGACTTCTCGGGCGTCGGCGACGGTGCGGTCGTCGCCGTCCCGGAGATCTTCGCCTTCGGCGCGCCGACGTTCGAGATCGCCGCGATCATCTCGATGATCATCGTCGTCCTCGTCACCATGACCGAGACGACGGCCGACATCCTCGCCGTCGGGGAGATCATCGGCACCGACGTCGACTCCAAGCGCATCGCCGACGGGCTACGTGCGGACATGCTCTCCTCGACGGTCGCCCCCGTGTTCAACTCCTTCACCCAGACCGCGTTCGCCCAGAACGTCGGTCTCGTCGCGATCACCGGCATCAAGTCCAGGTTCGTCGTCGCGGCGGGTGGCGTCATCATGCTCGTCCTCGGGCTCCTGCCGGTGCTGGGCCGGGTCGTCGCGGCGATCCCCACCCCGGTGCTCGGCGGCGCGGGTGTCGTCCTGTTCGGCACGGTCGCCGCCGCCGGCATCCGGACCCTGGCCAAGGTCGACTACGAGGGCAACATGAACCTCGTCATCGTCGCGTCCTCGCTCGCGTTCGGGATGATCCCGATCGTCGCGCCGACGTTCTACGACGGGTTCCCCGACTGGTTCACGACGATCTTCCACTCCGGCATCTCCTCCGCCGCCGTCATGGCCGTCCTGCTCAACCTGCTGTTCAACCACTTCCGCGCCGGGACACCGACGAACCCGTCCGTCGTCGCGGCCCGCGGGGTCCGGTACATCAGCCCCACGGTCCTCGACGCGCTCGAGGACGGCGACACCGTCCGGAACGGCAAGCTCGTCGACTCCACCGGCGCCGAGATCCCCGTCGCCGGGAAGAACGGCACGCAGGGCGAGGGCTCCCAGGTCAGGCGCGAGGCCGCTCCCCGCAAGGGCAGGCGGGGTGGTCGCCGATGACCGCCCGTACCTGGATCCGCAGCCCGCTGGCCGTCCTCACCCCGGGTGAGGACGCCCGCGGCGGGATCGTCGTCGAGGGGGGCCGGATCATCGAGCTGCTGGCCGACGGCGCGGAGCCCGCCACGCCGTGCGAGGAGGTCGTCGACGCCAGGGAGCACGTCGTCATCCCCGGCCTCATCAACACCCATCACCACTTCTACCAGACCCTCACCCGGGCCTGGGGCCCGGTGGCGAGCGTCGAGCTCTTCCCCTGGCTGACGAACCTCTACCCGGTGTGGGCGCGGCTCACCCCCCGCGACCTCGAGCTCGCCACCACCGTGGCCCTGGCCGAGCTCCTGCTCTCCGGGTGCACGACGGCGGCCGACCACCACTACCTGTTCCCGGGCGGCCTCGACGACGCGATCGACGTCCAGGTATCGGTGGCCCGCCGCCTCGGCATGCGGGCGCACCTCACGAGAGGCTCGATGAGCCTGGGCCAGGACGACGGCGGCCTGCCACCACAGTCCGTCGTCCAGGCAGCCGACACGATCCTCGCGGACTCGCGACGCCTGGTCGAGACGTACCACGAGCGGGGGGAGGGCGCGCAGATCCAGGTCGCGCTCGCCCCGTGCTCCCCGTTCTCCGTCACCCGGGAGATCATGCGCGACTCCGCCGTGCTCGCGGAGGAGCTCGACGTGCGGCTCCACACCCACCTCGCCGAGACCCTGGACGAGGAGGACTTCTGCCTCCAGATGTTCGGGATGCGCACGGTGGACTACCTCGAGTCGGTCGGGTGGCTCGGGGACCGCGCCTGGCTGGCGCACGGCATCCACTTCGACGACGGCGAGATCGCGCGCCTGGGGGCGGCCGGGACGGCGGTGGCGCACTGCCCGACGTCGAACATGCGCCTGGCGTCGGGGACCTGCCGGGTCCTCGAGCTCGAGGAGGCGGGGGTCCCGGTCGGGATCGGCGTCGACGGCTCGGCGTCCAACGACTCCTCGAACATGATCGAGGAGGTGCGCCAGGCGCTCTACATCCAGCGGCTGCGCTACGGCGCCGCCGCCGTGACTCCCGAGCAGGCGCTGGGCTGGGCAACCCGCGGTTCCGCCAGAGCTCTCGGCCGGGAGGACCTGGGGGAGATCGCCGTCGGCAAGCAGGCCGACCTGGCGCTGTTCCGGCTCGACGGCCTGCGGTTCTCCGGGAGCCACGACCCGCTCTCCGCGCTCCTCCTGTGCGGGGCGGACGCGGCGGACCGGGTCATGGTCGCGGGGCAGTGGCGCGTCGTCGACGGTGCGATTCCCGGGCTCGACGTCGAGGCGCTCGTCGCCGAGCACTCCACCGCGGCCCGGCGGATGGTCGCGGAAGTGTGACCCCGCGGCGGGTGCCCCCCGGCGTGGGCCTGGGCGACCCTTGACAGGGATCGCGCGATCGACCTAGATTCGCTGGACGGAATCGTGCTTTCATTGCGTGGAACGACGAGGAGAGGCGGCTCGATGACGAGAAGCGCACTGCAGGACTTCAACACCGCCGACGGCACCGTCGCCCGTCAGCTCCTGCTCGCCTGCGCCGCCGTCCCGCGATGGGCGGACCAGGTCGCGGCGGGCCGGCCGTACGCCGACGTCGAGGCGGTGCTCGACGCGGCCCGCGCCGCCGCCTCACCGTGGACCGACGAGGAGATCGACGCCGCGCTGGCACGCCACCCGCGGATCGGGGAGCATGCCGAGGGGCGGGAGGCAGACGCCGCGCACTCGCGCCGCGAGCAGTCCGGTGTGGACATGTCGGACGCGAGCACGGCCGAGCGGCTGCGTGCGGGCAACCGCGCCTACGAGGAACGCTTCGGTCACGTCTTCCTCATCCGCGCCGCGGGCCGCAGCGCCGAGGACATCCTCGCCGCCCTCGACGAGCGGCTGACCAACGACGAGGCCACCGAGCGTCGCATCGCCGCCGACCAGCTGCGTGAGATCGCCGTCCTTCGACTCCAGGGAGAGCTGTCATGACCTCGCACGTCACCACCCACGTCCTGGACGCCACGACCGGCGTCCCCGCCGCCGGGGTCGGGGTGAGCCTGTCCCGGGTCGAGGGTGACACCGTCACCGTGGTCGCCTCCGGCGTGACCGACGAGGACGGGCGCAACCGCGAGCTCGGCCCGGAGCGGCTGGATCCCGGCATCTACCGGATGAGCTTCGCCACCGGTGAGTACTTCGCCGCGCAGGACGTGGCGACCTTCTACCCGTCGGTGAACATCGACTTCGTCGTCGAGGAGGGGCGCGACCACTACCACGTGCCCTGCCTGCTCAGCCCGTTCGCCTACTCCACGTACCGAGGCAGCTGACCCCGGCCCGGCACCGATGCCGGGCCAACCGCTCGTGCACGACCGTCGCAACTACCGAAGGAGCTAGCCATGACCGCCACCAGCCAGCAGACCGGGACCGTCGTCCTGGGGGAGAACCAGTACGGCAAGGCCGAGGTCCGCGTCATGAAGGTGGACCGGGACCAGCCGCGCCACCGGATCACCGAGCTGTCCGTCACCTCCCAGCTGCGTGGTGACTTCGCCGCGGCCCACACCGAGGGCGACCAGGGCCGGGTCGTGCCCACCGACACGCAGAAGAACACCGTCTTCGCCCTCGCCAAGGACGGCATCACCTCACCGGAGGACTTCGCCATCCGGCTGTCCGAGCACTTCACCAGCAGCTTCGACTGGGTCGCCGGCGGACGCTGGGAGGTCAAGGAGTACGCGTGGGCGCACATCCCGTCCTCGCTGACGACCAACGTCGCCGACGGCGAGCACGACCACGCGTTCGTCAAGGGCGGGACCGAGACGCGCACCGCCGTCGTCCAGCGCGACGGCGACGAGGTCTTCGTCGTGGCCGGCCTGGAGGACCTCCGCGTGCTCAAGTCGACCGGCTCGGAGTTCCACGGCTTCCCCCGGGACCGCTTCACCACCCTGCAGGAGACCACCGACCGCATCCTCGCCACCTCGGTGACCGCCCGGTGGCGCTACACGAGCGCCGACCTCGACTTCAACGCGGTCTACGCCGACGTCCGCCGGGTGCTCCTGGAGACCTTCGCCGACGTCCACTCCCTCGCTCTGCAGCAGACGCTCTTCCAGATGGGCAAGGCTGCCCTCGAGGCCCACCCGGAGATCGCCGAGATCCGCTTCTCGATGCCCAACCTTCACCACTTCCTCGTCGACTTCACGCCCTTCGGCATGGAGAACCCGGGTGAGGTCTTCTACGTCGCCGACCGGCCCTACGGGAAGATCGAGGCCGAGGTCCGCCGCGAGGGTGCGGCCGGCGAGCCGCGCGCATGGGACACCGTCGCCGGCTTCTGCTGAGCCCAGGCCGCCGCGGCCTTCCCGTCCAGACTCACCGCATGCTGAAACGTCCCCGAGAGGAACCCCATGGCCCTGCCCAGTCCCAGCTACACCATCACGTTGCGGGTGGAGGCGCCGGCGACGCAACGCGCGACGAGTGAGATCGTCCACGAGGCGACGACGGCGGGAGCCTCGGTCATGGGTGTGGACATCGCCCAGTCCCACGCGGACAAGCTGGTGGTGGACCTGACGCTCGACACGGTGGACGCCGAGCACGGCGAGCGCGTCGTCGATGCGCTCAACGCACTCGAGGGCGTACGTGTGCTCAAGGTGTCGGACTCGACCTTCCTCATGCACCTGGGCGGGAAGATCGAGGTGACCCCGAAGGTGCCGCTCAAGACCCGGCGGGACATGTCCCGCGCGTACACCCCCGGCGTGGCCCGGGTGTGCCTGGCGATCGCCGACCACCCGGAGGACGCCCGGCGCCTGACCATCAAGCGGAACACCGTGGCCGTGGTCACCGACGGCACCGCGGTGCTCGGGCTCGGTGACATCGGCCCGATGGCCGCGATGCCGGTCATGGAGGGCAAGGCGGCGCTGTTCAAGGAGTTCGCCAACGTCGACGCGTGGCCGCTGGCCCTCGACACCACGGACACCGAGGAGATCATCGCCATCGTCAAGGCGATCGCTCCCGGCTTCGGCGGGGTGAACCTCGAGGACATCTCCGCCCCGCGGTGCTTCGAGATCGAGGCGCGACTGCGCGAGGAGCTCGACATCCCCGTGTTCCACGACGACCAGCACGGCACGGCGATCGTCGTGCTCGCCGCCCTCATCAACGCCCTGCGCGTGGTGGGCAAGGCCATCGAGGACGTGCGGATCGTGGTCTCCGGCGTCGGGGCGGCCGGCTCGGCGATCATCAAGCTCCTCATGGCCCAGGGTGCGCGCGACATCATCGGCTGCGACCGGCACGGCGCCCTGTCGGTGGCGACCGCCGGCGACGACCCCCACCGACAGTGGATCGTCGAGCACACCAACCCGTCCGGCTTCACGGGCACCCTGAAGGAGGGGCTGGTCGGTGCCGACGTCTTCGTCGGTGTCTCGGCCGGGAACATCCTCACCGGCGCGGACGTCGCCCGGATGAGCACCGACGCGATCGTGTTCGCGCTCGCCAACCCCACGCCCGAGGTCGACCCGATCGAGGCCGGCGAGAGCGCAGCAGTCGTGGCCACCGGGCGCAGTGACTACCCGAACCAGATCAACAACGTGCTGGCCTTCCCCGGCCTCTTCCGTGGGCTGCTGGACGCCGGGGCCGCCCAGATCACCGACGAGATGCTCCGCGTCGCCGCGGTGGCGATCGCCGAGGTCGTCGGCCCGGAGGAGCTCAACCCCGCCTTCGTCATCCCGGGCGTGTTCGACACCCGGGTCGCCGAGGCAGTCGCCGAGGCGGTCAAGGCCGAGGGGCTCAAGGAGATCGCCTCCCGCGGCGTCGAGCCGGAGGACTACGACCAGCTCTCCCAGCGGATCTCCCGATGAGGACGTCACTCGACCCGACGACGCTCGCCGCCGTGGAGTCCCACCTCACCGCCGCGGACGAGCACCTCGCCCGCGCCTACCCCGGGGACGACGGCTCCCGGCAGCCGGTCCACACGGTCTACGTCCCCGCCGACCGGTACCACGCCGGACTGGCCCACGAGTGGGGAGAGCAGGCCCGTCGGCTGCTCGCCGACCACGGGGGCACGGGTGTGCTGCTCGACGCCGTCGGCGTGCGGGCGGACCTGCGCGACGTGGTCGCCAGCCAGGTCGAGGAGAAGCTCTCCCGGGAGCCCGTCGAGGACCTGCGGGTCGACCTCGAGGACGGCTACGGCGACCACCCCGACGACGACGAGGACCGCACCGTCCTCGCCGCGGCGACGGCGCTGCGCCAGGACGTCGCCGCCGGGACCGCCACCCCGTTCCTCGGCATCCGCTTCAAGTCCTTCGAGCGGGACACCCGCGCGCGCGGCCTGCGCACCCTCGACATCTTCGTCAGCGAGCTCGCGGGCACGGGCGAGCTGCCGGATGGGCTGGTCGTCACACTGCCCAAGGTCACGTCCGTCGAGCAGGTCGAGGCGATGGTCCTGGTCTGTGACCGACTGGAGGTCGCCGCCGGCCTCCCCGCCGGCCGGATCCGCTTCGAGGTCCAGATCGAGACGCCGCAGGCGATCCTCGACTCCACGGGGACCGCCATGGTCGCGCGTCTCGTCCATGCCGGCGCCGGGCGGGTCAGTGGACTGCACTACGGCACCTACGACTACTCCGCGTCGCTCGGCATCGGCGCGGCCTACCAGTCCCTCGAGCACCCGGCCGCCGACCACGCCAAGGCCGTCATGCAGCTGGCCGTCGCGGGCACCGGCGTCCGACTCTCCGACGGCTCGACCAACGTCCTGCCCGTCGGCGACGGCGACCAGGTGCGCATCGCCTGGGCAAACCACGGGCGGCTCGTGCGCCGGTCCCTCGAACGCGGCTACTACCAGGGGTGGGACATGCACCCCGGGCACCTGCCCAGCAGGTTCGCCGCCACCTACGCCTTCTTCCGCGAGGGCTTCGCGCCCGCCGCGGCACGGCTACAGGCCTACGTGAGAAAGCAGGAGGGTGCAGTCATGGACGAGCCCGCCACCGCCCGGGCGTTGGCGTGGTTCCTGCGCCGGGGCCTGGACTGCGGCGCCCTCGGCGCCGACGAGGTCTCCGACCGTGCCGGCCTCGGGCCCGCGGATCTCTCACGCATGCTCACCCCTTCAGGGGCGGAGAGCTGACGTGCGGCCCCGTGTCGGTGCGCGGCTACAGGCCGGGCGGTTCGGCTGGTGCCGGCACCGCGGCACGGCCCGCGGTGCGTGAGCCACTGGGCGGCTGAGTGCAGCTGCCCCACGGCCCGATCGGAGCGGTGCTCCGGTCGGGCCGTTCTGCTCCGTCCGGAGCTCTTGACTCCCTTCGGGGGCGGCCGTACTGTTTCAACACGAGAAACTTATCTTTCACAATCCGGAAAAGAGTCGAGGATGACGGCGAAGATCCCGTACACCGTGAACTGCTCGATCCTGCTCACCGAGCTCCCGCCGAGCGAGCGACCCGCCGCCGCGCGGGCTGCGGGGTTCGACGGCGTGGAGTTCTGGTGGCCCTTCGCCACGTCCACCCCGGCCGCGGACGAGGTCGACGCGTTCGTCGCGACGCTCCGGGACGCCGGCGTGCAGCTGACCGGCCTCAACTTCAACGCCGGTGACATGCCCGGAGGTGACCGGGGCCTCATCTCCTGGCCGGAGCGCTCGGCCGAGCTGCGCGAGAACCTCGATGTCGTCGCCACCATCGGCGAGCGCACCGGGTGCCGCGCCTTCAATGCGCTGTACGGCAACCGGGTACCCGGTGAGGACCCCGCAGCTCAGGACGAGCTCGGTACTGAGAACCTCGCCCTCGCCGCCTCTGCGGTGGCACGCATCGGTGGGACGGTGCTGCTCGAGCCCGTCTCCGGCGCCGACGCCTACCCCCTCAAGACCTCTGCCGACGTCGTCGCCGTCCTCGACCGGGTGCGCGACGAGCACGGTGCCTCGAACCTCGGGCTGCTGCTCGACGTCTACCACCTCGCCGTCAACGGTGCCGACGTGGAAGCGGAGACCGAGGCGTACCGCGAGCGGATCGCCCACGTCCAGATCGCCGACGCCCCCGGGCGGGGGGCTCCCGGTAGCGGAGAGCTGCCGATCCGTCGGTGGATCGACGAGCTGCGTGGCGGTGGCTACTCCGGGCCGGTCGGCCTGGAGTACAAGACCGCGGACGCCGACCCCTTCGCCTGGCTCCCGCGCGCGGAGCGCGCTACCCGCTGAGCCGGGCACTCGACCACCCCACACCTCGACCCGGAAGGGAAGCACGATGAGCACCATCGCCTTCATCGGCCTCGGCATCATGGGCAGCCCGATGGCCGTCCACCTGCAGAACGCGGGTCACGCCGTCGTCGGCTACAACCGCAGTCCGGAGAAGACCGAGCCGCTCGTCGCCGCCGGCGGCCGGGCGGCCGCATCGGTGGCGGAGGCCGTCAGGGACGCCGACGTCGTCGCCATCATGGTGCCTGACTCCCCGGACGTCACCGAGGTCCTCGCCGCCGACGACGGCGTTCTCGCCAGCGCCCGGCCCGGCACTCTCCTCATCGACTTCTCCTCCATCCGCCCCGACGTCACGGTGACGCTCGCCGGGCAGGCCGCCGAGCGCGGCTTCCGCTACCTCGACGCCCCGGTCTCCGGTGGTGAGGCCGGTGCCAAGAACGCTGCCCTGTCGATCATGGTCGGCGGCTCGGCGGAGGACTTCGCCGCTGCCGGGGACGTCTTCCAGGCGGTGGGCAAGACCATCGTGCACGTCGGGCCGACTGGGTCCGGGCAGACCGTCAAGGCCGCCAACCAGCTCATCGTCGCCGGCCACATCGCGCTGCTCGCCGAGGCAGTCGTCTTCCTCGAGGCCTACGGCGTCGACACCGCCGCCGCCGTCGAGGTCCTCGGAGGCGGGCTGGCCGGGTCTGCGGTACTCAACCAGAAGGCGTCGAAGATGCTCGACCGCGAGTTCACCCCCGGGTTCCGGATCGACCTCCACCACAAGGACCTGGGCATCTTCACCTCCGCCGCCCGTGAGGAGGGCGTCGTCGCCCCTGTCGGGGCGCTCGTCGCCCAGCTCATGGCCGCCGCCCGCGCGACCGGCGACGGCTCGCTCGACCACTCCGGCCTTTTCCGTGCGATCGCCCGCCTGTCCGGGCGCGAGTGACCTGAACCAGACTAAGGAGACATGATGCCTCGGATGAGAGCAGTCGACGCCGCGGTCGCCATCCTCGAGAAGGAGGGCGCCACCCAGACCTTCGGTCTGCCCGGTGCGGCGATCAACCCCTTCTACGACGCCATGCGCAGGCACGGCGGCATCAAGCACGTCCTCGCGCGGCACGTCGAGGGCGCCTCGCACATGGCCGACGGCTACACGCGTGCCGCCCACGGGAACATCGGCGTGTGCATCGGCACCTCGGGACCCGCCGGCACTGACATGATCACCGGTCTGTACGCCGCGTGGGCGGACTCGATGCCGATTCTCTGCATCACCGGGCAGGCGCCCGTCGCCAAGCTCGACAAGGAGGACTTCCAGGCGGTCGACATCGCCTCGATCGCCGCCCCGGTCACCAAGATGGCCAGGACCGTGCTCGAGGCCGGGCAGGTGCCCGGCGTCTTCCAGCAGGCGTTCCAGCTCATGCGGTCCGGGCGTCCCGGCCCCGTCCTCATCGACCTGCCGATCGACGTCCAGATGACCGAGATCGACTTCGACCCGGACACCTACGAGCCGCTGCCCGTGCTGCGCCCCGAGGCGAGCCGCGCCCAGGTCGAGAAGGCCCTCGACATGGTCCTCGCCGCTGAGCGCCCGCTGCTCGTCGCCGGCGGTGGCGTCGTCAACGCCGGCGCGGAGGCCGTGCTCGTGGAGCTGGCCGAGATGCTCAACGTCCCGGTCATCTCCACCCTCATGGGCTGGGGTGCCATCGCCGACGACCACCCGCTGTCGGCCGGCATGGTCGGCATCCAGACCTCGCAGCGATACGGCAACGCCACGTTCCTCGAGTCCGACGTCGTCCTCGGCGTCGGCAACCGGTGGGCCAACCGGCACACCGGCGGGCTGGACACCTACCGTCGTGGCCGCACCTTCGTCCACGTCGACATCGAGCCCACCCAGATCGGTCGCGTCTTCACCCCCGACTACGGCGTGGTCTCCGACGCCGGTGCCTTCCTCCGCACCGCGCTGGAGATCGTGCGAGAGCGCCGGGCCGCGTCCGTGCTCCCGGACTACACCCAGTGGGTGAGCGACAGCCAGCTGCGCAAGCGCACCCTGCAGCGCAAGACCCACTTCACCGACATCCCGATCAAGCCCCAGCGCGTCTACCAGGAGATGAACCGCGCCTTCGACCGCGAGACCGTCTACGTGACGACCATCGGCCTGTCGCAGATCGCCGGCGCTCAGTTCCTCCACAGCTATGCCTCCCGGCACTGGATCAACGCGGGGCAGGCCGGCCCCCTCGGCTGGACCGGGCCCGCAGCGCTGGGCGTGGTCGCCGCGCTGCCGGCGAAGAACGTCGTCGCGCTGTCCGGCGACTACGATTTCCAGTTCATGATCGAGGAGCTCGCCGTCGGTGCGCAGCACCACCTGCCCTACGTCCACGTCGTCGTCAACAACGCCTACCTGGGCCTGATCCGTCAGTCCCAGCGGGCCTTCGACATGGACTACCACGTCTCCCTCGCCTTCGAGAACATCAACTCCGCCGAGACCGACGGGTACGGTGTCGACCACGTCAAGGTTGCCGAGGGGCTGGGCTGCAAGGCCATCCGGGTCAAGGACCCGGAGGACCTCGAGGGTGCCTTCGCCCGGGCCAGGGCGATGGCGGAGGAGTTCCAGGTGCCCGTCGTCGTCGAGGTGATCCTCGAGCGCGTCACCAATATCGCCATGGGTGTCGAGCTCGACGGCGTCAACGAGTTCGAGGACCTGGCCCTGTCGGCCCAGGACTCCCCGACCGCGATCGCACTGCTGGACTGACATGTCGCCGCGCGTGCTCCTCGCCCCCGACAAGTTCAAGGGTTCGCTCAGCGCCGCCCAGGTGGCCGCGCACCTCGCGGCCGGCCTGCGGAGGGCCCACCCCGGCATCACGGCGGACGAGCTGCCCGTGGCGGACGGGGGTGAGGGGACCGTCGAGGCGGCGCTTGCGGCCGGCTACCAGCCGGTCGGGCTCACGGCCACCGGCCCCCTGGGCGCGCCGGTCCCCACCCGCTACGCCCGCCGAGGTGCCACGGCCGTCGTCGAGATGGCGGCCGTGACCGGCCTGGAGATGGTCGAGCCGAGCACGACGACGGCTCGGACGGCCACCTCCCGCGGGCTCGGCGAGCTCGTCGCCCACGCCCTCACGGCCGGCGCCACCACTGTCGTCATCGGCGTGGGCGGATCGGCGAGCACCGACGGCGGCGCCGGGATGCTCGCCGCGCTGGGAGCGCGCCTCACCGGCCCCGCCGGGCGGCTGCCCGACGGCGGCGGCCCGCTGCGCGACATCGTCGCCGTCGACCTCTCCGGCCTCCACCCGCGGCTGGCCGCCGCCGAGATCGTCCTGGCCAGCGACGTCGACAACCCCCTGCTCGGCCCCGCCGGCGCCGCGGTCGTCTACGGCCCGCAGAAAGGCGCCGACAGCGGGACGGTTCGCGAGCTCGAGGATGGGCTCACGGCCTGGGTCGCGGCCCTCACGGCGGCGGAGGTGGACGGCGCGCGGGAGCACGCCGAGGCGCCGGGCGCCGGGGCGGCCGGGGGAGTCGGGTACGCAAGCCTCCTCCTCGGCGCGACCCGCCGACCCGGCGTCGAGGAGGTTCTCGACCTCACGGGCTTTCACGACCACCTCTCCAGGGCGGACCTGGTCGTCACCGGAGAGGGAAGCCTCGACGAGCAGTCCCTGCACGGCAAGACCCCGCTCGGCGTGGCCGCGGCAGCCGCGGCCGCCGGCGTCCCCACCATCGCCGTGTGCGGGCGCACCACCCTCACACCCGCCCAGGCGGCCGAGGCCGGTATCCGGGCTGTCTACGCCCTCACCGACATCGACCCCGACGTCACCCGATGCATCGCGCAGGCCGGCCCGCTCCTCGAGCGTCTTGCCGAGCGGATCGCCGCCGAGCAGCTCCGCCCGACCACGCGCCTCACCAGCAACCGTGAACCCTCCGGAGGAGATCCCAGATGAGTGACGAGAAGCGTGGCGAGCAGGCCGCCGACGAGGAGGCACCGACCGGTTCCCAGGGGACCGGCCAGTCGGCCGCCCACGGTGACACGACGTCGCTCACCGACGTCGCTCGCGACAACGCGGCCTCCTCGGTGACGACGTCGGGGCGCGGGGCCGCCGCGTTCGAGGCGGAGCAGGCCCGCAAGGAGGCGGTCAGCGAGGACGTCAACGACCCGGAGCGCATCCGCGCCCAGATCCGCGAGTTCCGCCGTGAGCACGGCCTCGCGGACACGGCCGACGGAGCGACGACCGGCGCCACCGGATCCGGCGCCGTCGTGGGCGACCGCAGCCGCTTCGACCTCGTCGTCCGCGGCCGGCGCGTCCTGGGGAGGGCGGGCTTCCAGCCCCGCGAGGTGGGGGTGGTCGACGGCCGGATCGCCGCGATCGAACCTCTCGGTTCCGGTCTGCACGGCGAGCGGGTCGTCGAGCTGAAGGACGACGAGACGCTCATCAGCGGTCTCGTGGACGCTCACGTGCACGTCAACGAGCCCGGTCGCACCGACTGGGAGGGCTTCGCCAGCGCCACCCGCGCAGCAGCCGCCGGTGGTGTCACCACGATCCTCGACATGCCGCTGAACTCCATCCCCTCGACGGTGAACGGGCCGGCGCTGGAGTACAAGCGCCTCGTCGCCGCACCGCAGGTGTTCGTCGACGTCGGGTTCTGGGGCGGGGCGATCCCCGGCTCCAAGGCTCACCTGCGCGAGCTGCACGACGAGGGCGTCTTCGGCTTCAAGTGCTTCCTGCTGCACTCCGGTGTCGACGAGTTCCCCCATCTCGAGCCGGACGAGCTCGAGGAGTACCTCGAGGAGCTCACCGGCTTCGGCGCCATGATGATCGTCCACGCGGAGGACTCTCGGGCCATCGATCGGGCGCCCCACGCGGAGGGCGACCACTACCGGAGGTTCCTGGCATCCCGCCCGCGGGGAGCGGAGAACCTCGCGATCGCCGAGGTCATCGAACGAACCCGATGGACCCGTGGTCGCGCGCACATCCTGCACCTGTCCTCCTCGGACGCCCTGCCGATGATCCGCAGCGCGAAGGCTGACGGCGTCGACCTCACCGCGGAGACGTGCCCGCACTACCTCACCCTGCTGGCGGAGGAGATCCCCGACGGCGCGACCGCCTACAAGTGCTGCCCGCCCATCCGCGAGGTCGACAACCGCGAGCAGCTGTGGGAGGGGCTGCTGGACGGGACCATCGACTACATCGCCAGCGACCACTCTCCCTCGACGCTGGAGCTCAAGGATCTCGACAACGGTGACTTCGGTGTGGCCTGGGGCGGAATCTCCTCGGTCCAGCTGGGCTTGCCGATCATCTGGACCGAGGCGCGGCGCCGCGGCATTGCCCTCGAGCAGGTCGTCGAGTGGATGTCCGCCCGTCCCGCCGCCCGCGCCGGCATGCTCCGCAAGGGCAGGCTCACGCTCGGCTACGACGCGGACCTGGCGGTGTTCGCCCCCGACGCCACCTTCGTCGTCGAGGCCGGCAGGCTGCACCACAAGAACCCCATCACCCCCTACGAGGGCAAAGCGCTGTCCGGCGTCGTCCGCCGCACCTTTGTCCGGGGCGCCGAGGTGGACTTCCAGACGCCCCACGGGCGCCTCCTCCGCCGCGGCGAGGCCTGAGCCCCACACCGGACCACGCGCCGTCGGCCGCCCCGGGCGAGGCTGACCGCCGGCTGCCGGGACGTGGCGGGCCGATGGCCGCGTCTCAGCGGTGCATGCCACCGAGCCCGAGCCGGACGTGCCGGTTGACGTCCTTGTACAGCAGGTAGCGGAAGGGCCTGGGCCCGCCGGCGTAGCAGGCCTGAGGGCAGAAGGCGCGCAGCCACATGAAGTCGCCGGCCTGCACCTCCACCCAGTCCTCGTTGAGCCGGTAGACGGCCTGGCCCTCGAGGACGTAGAGCCCGTGCTCCATGACGTGGGTCTCGGCGAACGGGATGATCCCACCGGGCTGGAAGGTCACGATCGTCACGTGCATGTCGTGCCGCACGTCGTTCGGGTCCACGAACCGCGTGGTGGCCCACTTTCCCTCCGTGTCCGGCATCGGGGTCGGCTCGACTTCCTGCTCGTTCGTCACGAAGGACTCGGGCACGTCCACCCCGTCGACCCGCTGGTACGCCTTGCGGATCCACATGAACCGCACGGGTTCCGAGGCGTGGTTGCGAGCCGTCCACTCCTCGCCGGGCGCGAGGAAGGCGTACCCGCCCGGCGTCATGCGGTGCTCTGCGCCGGGGGCCCTCAGGGTGAGCGTCAGCTCGCCCTCCATGACGAACAGGACGGCCTCGGCGCCGGGATCGTCCTCGGGGCTGTCGGAGCCTCCGCCCGGTGCGACCTCCATGAGGTACTGGGAGAACGTCTCGGCGAAACCCGTCAGCGGTCGGGCGAGCACCCACAGGCGCGTGCCCTCCCACAGTGGCAGGTTCGACGTGACGATGTCTCGCTGAGTGCCCCGGGGGATGACGGCGTACGCCTCGCGGAACATGGCCCGGTCCGTCAGGAGGTCGGTCTGCGGCGGGTGGCCGCCGTGGGTGGCCCAGTAGGTGCGCTCGGCCATGGGTGGCTCCTCTCGGGACGCGGAGGAGGCCTTCCGAGAACCGGTCCGCCCACCGCGCAGGTCACGGCAATGTCGCTCACATGGTCCCACGCGGTGATGCGTCTCTGGACCTAGATATGGAATGATGCTTCCATAGTCCGAAAAGGAGAGGTGTTATGGCGAAGCTCACAGCGGGGGACACCGCCCCCGACTTCACGCTGCCCGATTCCGACGGCGACCAGGTCACGCTCAGCGAGCGGATCGCCGCGGCGGAGCGCGGCGTCGTCGTCTACTTCTATCCCAGGGCGGGCACCCCCGGGTGCACGACGGAGGCCTGCGACTTCCGGGACAACCTCGCCTCGCTCGCGGGGGCGGGCTACGCCGTCATCGGCATCTCGGCCGACCCGCTCGAGGACATCCGGGCCTTCGTCGAGGCGGAGCGCCTCACCTTCCCGCTGCTCTCCGACGCCGACCACGCGGTCGCCGACGTCTACGGCGCGTGGGGCCTCAAGACCGTCGGCGACCGCACCGTCGAGGGCGTGCGCCGCTGCACCTTCGTCGTCGAGCGTGACGGCACGATCCGCAGCGCACAGTACGACGTCGACGCGCAGGGGCACGTCGCCGCACTCCGCGACCAGCTGGTGCGCGCCTGAGCGCCCACGCGGGAACCCACCGAGCCATGACAAACGAAGGAGACAACGTCGTGAACCTTCCCGACGGCCTGACCATCACCAAGGAGTCGGGCGAGCGTGACGCCGAGGTGCTGACGCCGGCGGCCCTCGAGCTCATCGTCGAGCTCCACCGGGCGCTCGGCGACCGGCGCCTGGAGCTGCTCGCCGCCCGCGGTGAGCGACTGCAGCGGATCGCCGCCGGCGGGACGCTCGACTTCCTGCCCGAGACCGCGCACATCAGGGAGGACGACTCGTGGCGTGTCGCCCCGCCCGCCCCCGGGCTCGTCGACCGCCGGGTCGAGATCACCGGCCCGACCGACCGGAAGATGACGATCAACGCGCTCAACTCGGGCGCCAAGGGATGGCTCGCGGACCAGGAGGACGCCAACACCCCGCAGTGGAGCGCGGTCGTGGGCGGACAGCTCAACCTCCTCGACGCCATCAACCGGACGATCGACTTCACCGCGCCCGATACGGGTAAGGAGTACAAGCTCCGTCCCGATGACGAGCTCCCGACGATCATCGTCCGCCCCCGTGGGTGGCACCTGCCGGAGAAGCACATCCTCGTCGACGGGCGCGAGGCATCGGGGTCCCTCGTCGACTTCGCCCTCTACGCCGCGACGGCGGGCCGGCGGCAGATCGAGAAGGGCATGGGCCCCTACTTCTACCTGCCGAAGATGGAGTCCCACCTCGAGGCCCGGCTGTGGAACGACGCGTTCGTGCTCGCCCAGGACGCGCTCGGCATCCCGCAGGGCACCATCCGCGCCACGGTCCTCATCGAGACCCTCCCGGCGGCCTTCGAGATGGAGGAGATCCTCTACGAGCTGCGCGACCACTCCGCGGGCCTCAACGCCGGGCGGTGGGACTACCTCTTCTCGGTGATCAAGACCTTCCGCACGCGGGGCGAGGAGTTCCTCCTCCCGGACCGCAACCAGATCACCATGACGGTGCCCTTCATGCGTGCCTACACCGAGCTGCTCGTGCGTACGTGCCACAAGCGCGGGGCGCACGCCATCGGCGGGATGGCCGCGTTCATCCCCAGCCGGGACGAGGAGGCGAACGAGGCGGCCTTCGCCAAGGTGCGCGCCGACAAGACACGTGAGGCCAACGACGGCTTCGACGGCTCGTGGGTGGCCCACCCCGGGATGGTGGACCTGTGCAAGGAGGTCTTCACCTCCGTACTCGGCGACCGGCCCAACCAGATCGACCGCACCCGCGAGGAGGTCGAGGTCTCGGCGGCCGATCTCCTCAGCGTCTCGCAGACGCCCGGGACGGTCACCGAGGAGGGGCTGCGCAGCAACATCTCCGTCGGGATCCAGTACCTCCACGCCTGGCTCGGCGGGCTCGGCGCGGTCGCGATCTTCGACCTCATGGAGGACGCCGCCACTGCGGAGATCTCCCGCTCGCAGGTGTGGCAGTGGCTGCACAACGGCATCACGCTCGCGGACTCCGGTGAGCAGGTGACCCGCGAGCTCGTCGACCGGCTGGTCGAGGAGGAGGTCGCCAAGCTGCCGGGCGACGCCGCCGACTACGCAGAGGCGAGGGCGACCTTCCTCGAGGTCGCCGTCGCGGACGACTACGTCGACTTCCTCACCCTGTCCGCGTACGAGCGGATGCCGTAACCGCCCTCCGACCTGCCCCCCACCTCACCGAGAGCCGGATTGTCGCGCGACAATCCCGCTCTCGGCGTGAGGGGGCCCTGCCCCGTCCCGCCGTCATCTCGCGGAGCGTGGGATTCTGCGCGCGACAACTCTGCTCTCGACGTGGGGAGCGACAACTCTGCTCTCGACGTGGGGAGGGACAACTCTGCTCTCGACGTGGGGAGGGGTGGGCACGCCGACCAGCTCTTCTCCTCGTCCACCGCCGAGGAGTGGACCCGGTCCACGACGACGGGCGCGCACCCCTATCCTGGCCGCGGCACCGAGACAGAGGAGTAGTCGATGAGTGAGCGGGCGCTACGCGTCGCCGTGCTCGGGTGCGGGACCGTCGGGACCGAGGTGGTGCGCCTCCTGCACGAGCAGGCCGCCGACCTCACCGCGCGCACCGGCGCCCGCCTGGAGGTCGTGGGGATCGCCGTGCGGGACACCACCGCACCGCGCGCCGAGGTCGTCGACACCCGGCTCCTGACGACGGACGCCGCGGGCCTCGTGCGTCGCGCCGACCTTGTCATCGAGCTCGTCGGCGGCATCGAGCCGGCCCGGTCGCTCGTCCTCGAGGCACTCGGCTCCGGCGCGAGCGTCGTCACCGCGAACAAGGCGCTGCTCGCCGCGCACGGCCCCGAGCTCTACGAGGCCGCCGAGTCCGCGGGCGTGGACCT
The DNA here is from genome assembly GCF_035607575.1 of Georgenia sp. H159. NCBI lineage: Bacteria > Bacillati > Actinomycetota > Actinomycetes > Allobogoriellales > Allobogoriellaceae > Georgenia > Georgenia sp. H159. Next base: position 596,643 of record NZ_JAYDZY010000001.1, read on the forward strand.
CTACTTCGAGGCCGCGGTCGCCGGAGCGGTCCCCGTCGTGCGGGGCGTGCGCGAGTCCTTCGCGGGCGACCGCGTCGACCGGGTGCTCGGGGTCGTCAACGGCACGACGAACTTCATCCTCGACGAGATGACCTCCCGGGGCGTGGGCTTCGGCGAGGCGCTCGCCGACGCCCAGGCCCTCGGCTACGCCGAGGCCGATCCCACCGCGGACATCGACGGCCACGACGCCGCCGCGAAGATCGCGATCCTCGCCTCGCTCGCCTTCCACACCCGGGTGAGCATCGACGACGTCCCCGTCGAGGGGATCCGCTACGTCACCGCCGCGGACGTCGAGGCCGCGGGCCGGGGCAAGCACGTCATCAAGCTGCTCGCCATCGCCGAGCGGCGGATGACGACGGACGGCGAGGGCATCTCCGTGCGCGTGCACCCCGCCCTCCTGCCGCTCGACCACCCGCTCGCCGCGGTGCACGGCGCCTACAACGCCGTCGTCGTCGACACCGAGGCTGCCGGCCGGCTCATGTTCTACGGGCAGGGCGCCGGGGGAGCGCCGACGGCGTCCGCGGTCCTCGGCGACGTCGTCGCCGCGGGACGCAACCGGGTGTCCGGCGGGCGCGGCCCGAGCGAGTCGCGGTACGCCGCGCTGCCGCTCCTCGGCGGGGACCAGGTGACGACCCAGTTCCAGCTGCGGCTCGAGGTCGCCGACGTCCCCGGCGTCCTCGCGGCGATCGCCGGGACCTTCGGCGAGCACAAGATCTCGATCCAGACCGTGACCCAGGAGCAGGCCAGCGCCGTCGACGGTGCCGCCGTGCTCATCGTGGTCACGCACCGTGCCAGCGAGGCTGCGCTGGCCGCGACGGCGGACGCCGTCGCCCGAATTCCGTCGGTCAAGCGAGTGCTGGCCGTGACCAGGGTGGAGGACGTCTGATGGCACACCAGTGGCGTGGCGTGATCACCGAGTACGCCGACCGGCTGCCGATCGAGCCGGGAGACCCCGTGGTCACCCTCGGGGAGGGCGGCACGCCGCTCGTCCCGGCCCCCGTGCTGAGTGCACGCGTCGGCGCCGAGGTTCACGTCAAGGTCGAGGGCGCCAACCCCACCGGGTCCTTCAAGGATCGCGGCATGACGATGGCGATGTCGAAGGTCGCGGCCACCGACACCGAGATGGTCGTGTGCGCCTCCACCGGAAACACCTCCGCCTCCGCGGCCGCCTACGCCGTGCGGGCGGGGCTGCGTTGCGCCGTCGTGCTGCCCGCCGGCAAGATCGCCGCGGGCAAGCTCGCCCAGGCGATCGTCCACGGGGCGACGCTCGTGGCCGTCGACGGCAACTTCGACGACTGCCTCACCATCGTCCGCTCGCTCGCCGAGGACTACCCTGTGGCGCTGGTCAACTCGGTCAACCCGTTCCGGCTGCAGGGCCAGAAGACGGCGGCCTTCGAGGTCGTCGACGCGCTCGGCGACGCACCGGACATCCACGTGCTGCCCGTCGGGAACGCCGGCAACATCTCGGCCTACTGGATGGGCTACCTGGAGTATGCGAGCGACGCTCCCGGCCTGCCCGCGCGCGCCACCCGCACCCCGCAGATGTGGGGGGTGCAGGCCGAGGGCGCCGCGCCGCTCGTCAAGGGCGCTCCCGTGGAGCACCCCGAGACCATCGCCACCGCCATCCGGATCGGCAACCCGGCGTCGTGGACGCTCGCGGAGGCCGCCCGCGACGAGTCCGGGGGTTGGATCGACGCGGTGAGCGACGCGCAGATCCTCGACGCGCAGGCGCTGCTGGCCCGTGAGGTCGGGGTGTTCGTCGAGCCCGCCTCCGCGGCGAGCGTGGCCGGACTGCTCCAGGCCGCCGAGCGCGGCCTCGTGCCCGCCGGGGCCACGATCGTGTGCACGGTGACCGGCAACGGCCTCAAGGACACCGCGACCGCGCTCGGCGCCACCGTCGTCGACCCGGAGGTCGTCGCGCCGCAGCCCGCCGCCGCGGCCCGGGCCCTCGGGCTCGCCTGACCGTGGCACGGCTCGCTCGCGACACGGTGCGGGTCGAGGTCCCCGCCACCAGCGCCAACCTCGGCCCCGGCTTCGACGCGCTCGGCATCGCCCTCGGCATCGTCGACGACATCGACGTCCGGGCGACCACCGGCCTCACCCACGTCACGGTGACCGGCAGTGGTGCGGGCTCGCTGCCGGAGGGGGAGAACCACCTCGTCGTGCGGGCCGTCCGGGCGGCGCTCGACCACGCCGGGGCCCCCCAGGCCGGGCTCGAGCTGCGCTGCCACAACCGCATCCCGCACGGCCGCGGCCTGGGGTCCTCGGCCGCCGCCGTCGTCGGCGGGCTGGTCGCGGCGCGCGGGCTCGTCGCCGAGCCCGAGGCCCTCGACGACGACACCGTCCTCGCCCTGGCCACCGAGTTCGAGGGGCACCCGGACAACGCGGCACCGGCGATCCTCGGTGGCGCGACGGTGGCGTGGTCCGACGCGCGCGGCCCGCGAGCGGCTCGGCTCGACGTCGGGCCCCACGTGCGTCCGACCGTGCTCGTCCCGCCGGGTGAGCTGCTCACCGGCACGGCCCGCTCCGTCCTGCCCCGGCAGGTGAGCCACGAGGACGCCTCCTTCAACGCCGGGCGCTCCGCGCTGCTCGTGCTCGCGCTCGACCAGCGTCCCGACCTCCTCCTCCCGGCCACCGAGGACCGTCTGCACCAGCGCCAGCGCGCGGTCGTCATGGAGGAGTCGCTCCGGGTCGTCGACACCCTGCGCGAGCTGGGGCTGCCCGCCGTCGTGTCCGGGGCCGGCCCCAGCGTGCTCGTGCTCGCGGAGACCGACGAGGCCCACGTCGCCGCCTTCGTCCGGCACGGCTGGCGGGTGTACACCCCGGGTGTCGCCGACCGGGGTGCGCGCATCGTCACCGGCGACTGACCGCGGTCGCGACCGGTCGAGTCGCGGGCCCACCAGGCGCGTGGGAACACCTCTGGCGCCGCAGCCCGGCTGTTACACTCGTCGTGCACCGGCTCTGCAACGACCGCATCCCCGTGTGGGCCTCCCGTGATCGAGCCGGGGTACACCCCGATCTCATGTCGCGCTCTGCGGTCATCGAGCGGAACTCCACACACATACCCGGCACTCTCGCGTGCCGATCACCTGGCCCCGTGGGGGCGCCGAGGGAAGGAACCTCGTGACAGAACAGCTTGATGCCGCCGCTACCCCGACCGGGTCCGCGCGCGGCTCGCTGAGCACCATGCGGCTGGCCGAACTCCAGGCGCTGGCCGGCGAGATGGGACTCAAGGGCACCGCCCGGATGCGCAAGGGCGACCTCGTCGCCGCGATCCGGGAGGCCCGTGGCGGTGACGGCAAGCCCGCCAACGGGCAGGCGGGCGCCACGCGCGCCGCCGCGGCGGCCCGTCCGGACGCGGCCCCCGAGCAGCAGACGACGACGCCGGCCGCCGCGCCGTCGTCGTCCACCGCGCCGGCCGCCGACACCGCCCAGGCCGACGCGCCGCGCACCACCCCGCGCCGTGGCCGGCGCTCCTCGGTCGCCGCCGGTGAGCCGACCCGCGCACCGGAGACCTCCGGCGCAGCCGAGCCGACCCGGGCACCCGAGCCCACCCGGGCTCCCGAGCCCACCCGGGCGCCGGAGCGGGCCGAGCAGCCCGCCCTGCCCGTCGAGGACGCACGGGAGCGCGGCACGCAGCAGCGCGGCCAGCGCCGCGAGCGCCAGCAGTCCGAGCCGACGCTCGACGAGCTGCCCACCGGCCGCCGCCAGCGTGAGCCCGTCGACCGTGACCGCGCCGTCAAGGCCCTCGAGGAGATCGAGCTGCCCGCACCGCGCGACGAGGCCGACGAGCCGCGCAAGGGCGAGGAGCAGCGCCGCGGCGAGCAGCGCCGCGCCGACCAGGACTCCCAGGAGCGCGGCGGACGCAACCGCCGGCGCAACCGCGACCGCAACCGCAAGCGCCGCTCGGGCGCCGACTACGTCGGCGACGAGGAGCCGGAGGTCACCGAGGACGACGTCCTCCTGCCGGTCGCCGGCATCCTCGACATCCTCGAGAACTACGCCTTCGTCCGGACCAGCGGCTACCTCCCCGGCGCGAACGACGTCTACGTCTCGCTGAACCAGGTCAAGAAGCACGGCCTGCGTCGCGGCGACGCCATCACCGGCGCGGTGCGCCAGCCGCAGGACGACCAGCAGCGGCAGAAGTTCAACGCCCTCGTGCGGCTCGACTCGGTCAACGGCGCGCCCGTCGAGGCGATGCGCCAGCGCCCGGAGTTCGCCAAGCTCACGCCGCTCTACCCGCAGGACCACCTGCGCCTGGAGACCGGTGCCTCGGCGATCACGCCGCGGATCATCGACCTCGTCGCCCCGATCGGCAAGGGCCAGCGCGGCCTCATCGTCGCGCCGCCGAAGGCCGGCAAGACCATCGTCATGCAGCAGATGGCCAACGCGATCACGACGAACAACCCCGAGGTCCACCTCATGGTCGTGCTCGTCGACGAGCGGCCCGAAGAGGTCACCGACATGGAGCGCACGGTCAAGGGAGAGGTCATCGCCTCGACCTTCGACCGTCCCGCCTCCGACCACACGGTCGTCGCCGAGCTCGCCATCGAGCGGGCCAAGCGGCTCGTCGAGCTGGGCCAGGACGTCGTCGTGCTCCTCGACTCCATCACCCGCCTGTCCCGTGCGTACAACCTCGCGGCCCCCGCCTCCGGCCGGATCCTGTCCGGTGGGGTGGACGCCTCGGCGCTCTACCCGCCGAAGCGCTTCTTCGGTGCGGCGCGCAACATCGAGAACGGCGGGTCGCTGACCATCGTCGCCTCGGCGCTCGTGGAGACCGGCTCGAAGATGGACGAGGTGATCTTCGAGGAGTTCAAGGGCACCGGGAACATGGAGCTGCGGCTCTCCCGGCAGCTCGCCGACAAGCGCATCTTCCCCGCGGTCGACGTCAACGCCTCCGGCACCCGCCGCGAGGAGCTGCTCCTGTCGGCCGAGGAGCTGAAGATCGTCTGGAAGCTGCGCCGCCTCATGGGTGGCCTCGACCAGCAGCAGGCGATCGAGCTGCTGCTCGGCAAGATGCGCAACACGAGCTCGAACGCGGAGTTCCTGCTCACCGTGCAGAAGACCACACCGGGCTCGGGTCACGACTGAGCCCCGGACGTGGGATGATTTCTCGTCACTGCGGCGTTCTGACCAGGACGCCGGCTTGCGGTTCACGGCGCGCGCGCAGCGCGTCGACCCGGGAGCACAGCACACCAAGGAGAGACACATGAAGCAGGGCATCCACCCCGAGTACGTCACCACCACCGTGACGTGCACCTGTGGGAACACCTTCGAGACCCGCTCGACCGCCACCAGCGGCAAGATCAACGCTGACGTCTGCAGCGCCTGCCACCCGTTCTACACGGGCAAGCAGAAGATCATGGACACCGGTGGCCGCGTCGCTCGCTTCGAGCAGCGCTACGGCAAGCGCAAGTAGCACACGTCAAGCGCCGGTGGGACCATCCCACCGGCGCTGTCGTCTGCCCGGGGGCCACACCCGGCACCGTGTGGGATGCCGGTCCGCTCAGGACCGGACGTCCACACGCTCCGGCCACGGCCGGACGCAGGACCCGAGAGGAGAGCGCTGTGAGCGATGACTTCGCGGCCGTCGAGCCGATGATCGCCGAGCACGCCGAGATCGAGCGCGCGCTCGCGGACCCCGGCGTGCACGCCGACGCCGGGCGCGCCAAGCGCCTGGGCCGCCGCTACGCGGAGCTCACCCGCGTCGTCACCGCCTACACCGACTGGCGACGGGCCGCTGACGACGTCGGTGCCGCGGCCGAGCTCGCCGAGGTGGACGAGTCCTTCGCGGCCGAGCTGCCGACCCTGCGTCAGGCCGCCGACGACGCCGCGGAGCACCTGCGCAGCGTGCTGGTCCCGCGCGACCCCGACGACGGCCGGGACGTCATCCTGGAGATCAAGGCCGGGGAAGGCGGGGAGGAGTCCGCGCTCTTCGCGGGGGACCTCCTGCGGATGTACCTGCGGTACGCCGAGCGGCGCGGGTGGAGCACCCAGCTGCTCTCCGCCACCGAGTCCGACCTCGGGGGGTACAAGGACGTCGCCGTGGCGGTGAAGTCCCGCGGAGCCCTGGAGGACGCCGCCGACGGCGTGTGGGCCAGCCTCAAGTACGAGGGCGGCGTCCACCGGGTCCAGCGGGTGCCCGTCACCGAGTCCCAGGGCCGCATCCACACCTCGGCGGCCGGCGTGCTCGTGCTGCCGGAGGTCGACGACCCGGGCGAGGTGGAGATCGACCAGAACGACCTGCGCATCGACGTCTACCGCTCCTCGGGCCCGGGCGGGCAGAGCGTCAACACCACCGACTCCGCCGTCCGCATCACCCACGTGCCGACCGGCATCGTCGTGTCGATGCAGAACGAGAAGTCCCAGCTGCAGAACCGCGAGGCCGCGATGCGCGTGCTGCGGGCGCGGCTGCTCGCCGCCCGCCAGGAGGAGGCAGACGCCGCGGCGTCGGCGACCCGCCGCTCGCAGGTGCGCACCGTGGACCGCTCGGAGCGGATCCGCACGTACAACTACCCCGAGAACCGCATCGCCGACCACCGCACCGGCTTCAAGGCCTACAACCTCGACCACGTGCTCGACGGCGACCTCGCCGCCGTCATCGCCTCCGCCGTCGAGCTCGACGCCGTCGAGCGGCTCGCCGCGGCCGCCGAGCCGAATGCCTGACCCGGCACCCACCGGCGCCGTCCGCGGCGGCGACGGTCCGGCCGGTCCCGTCTCCTGGCGCGACGCGGTGCGGGCGGCCACGGAGCTGCTCGCGGCTGCCGGGGTGCCCTCCCCGGACGTCGACGCGCGGCTGCTGGCCGAGCACGTCACCGACGCCGCGCTCGTGGTTGCGGGCCCGCCGACGGGGGAGCAGCTCGCCGCCTTCGCCGGCCTCGTCGACCGGCGACGCCGCCGCGAGCCGCTCCAGCACCTCACCGGTGAGATGTTCTTCCGCTACCTCCGTCTCACGTCCGCGCCGGGCGCCTTCGTCGTCCGGCCCGAGACCGAGCTCGTCGCCGAGGAGGCGATCGCCGCGGCCCGGCAGCACGCGGCGCCCCGCGTCGTGGACCTGTGCACCGGCTCGGGTGCCATCGCCCTCGCCGTCGCGACGGAGGTGCGCTCCGCCGAGGTCTGGGCCGTGGAGCTGAGCGCCGATGCCCTGGCCGTGGCCCGCGGCAACGTCGCCGCGCTGGCCCCGCACGTCACCCTCGTCGCCGGGGACGCCGCGACCGCGCTCCCCGAGCTGGACGGCACCGTCGACGTCGTCGTCTCCAACCCGCCCTACGTGCCGCCCGACGCCGTCCCGCGGGACCCGGAGGTGCGCGAGCACGACCCGGACCTCGCGCTCTACGGCGGGGGGGCGGACGGTCTCGACGTCCCCCGCGCCGTGCTGCGGAGCGCGGCCCGGCTGCTGCGGCCCGGCGGGACCGTGGTCATGGAGCACGCGGAGGTGCAGGCCGCCGCGGTCCGGGAGGCCGCGGCCGGGACGGGGGCCTTCGTCGACGTCCGGACGGTGCGCGACCTCAGCGGCCGGGACCGGATGGTCGTCGCCCGCCGCGCCGGCGCCTGACCAGCTTCGCGAGCGCCCAGCCCAGCCCCACCCCGACGACGTCGGCGACCGAGTCCCACACGTCGCCCGAGCGCGCCGGCAGCAGCAGGTGCTGGACCACCTCGCTCACGACGGCATGGCCCAGGGCGATCGGGACGACCCACCGCGCCGGGATCCCCGCCCACATCGCAGCGGCGACGACGAGCGCGAAGACCCCCGCGTGGGCGAGCTTGTCGGAGCCGGGGACGCCGGCCGCGCCGACGCTCGGCACCCGCGGCGCGTACAGCACGGCGAGGTGGACGACGACGGCCAGCGCGAGCACCGCGCGGCGCAGGTGAGCGGACATCGGGGAGAAGTCTCTCACCCGCTGAGGTCCGCCGGCCGGTCGACCCGGACGTCGGGCGGGGGAGCGAAACCGGCACGGACGGCGCCGCGGCGCAGGGTCGCGAGGACCGGCCTGCCGACGACGACGATGCCGAGCGCCGTCGTCGTCGCCCGCCCGATCTCCCAGACGAGGGAGGTCGCGAGGCTGTAGAGGACGAAGCGGTGGAGGTTCTCACCGAGCCCACCGCCCGGGACGAAGGACAGCTCGGTCCCGAGGCCGAGCTGGAAGGGCCAGAAGGAGAAGTTCATCGCCAGCCCGTACGCGAAGGAGGCGAGCACGCCGTAGCCGACGAGCAGGGCGATCTCCCGCCTGCCGCGCACCCGGCGCGGCAGTAGCCCGGCGCCCATCGCCAGCCAGGACGCCGCGAGCATCTGGTAGGGCAGCCACGGCCCGACCCCGCCGGTGAGCAGCGCGGAGGCGAACAGCGTCGTGGAGCCCAGCACGAAGCCGAAGCCCGGTCCCAGCACCCGGCCACCGAGGACGAGCGGCAGGAACACCGTCTCGATTCCCGCCGTCCCCGCCGCCAGGGGCCGCAGGACCGCCCCGACGGCGGAGAGCAGCCCCAGCAGGGCCACCGCCTTGACGTCGATGCCGCCGTCGGAGATGGCGACGAGCAGCACGGTGAGGACGAGGAGGAGCACCACGCCGAGGACGACCGGGATGTGGGCGACGTCCGTGGTCGGCACGGTGAGGGCGAGCGGCCACAGGAAGATGAGCAGGCCGACGACGCCCGTCACGGCGAGTGCCGCGAGGGTCCGCGGAGGGAGGGGGACCGCCGTCGTCATCGTGCCCCCTCGAGCGCGTCGCGGACCTCGGCGACGGTGAGGTACCCGAGCGGGTGGAGGATCTTGGCGGTCTGCGGCGCGAACGTCGGCGAGGCGACGAGGATGTCGCGGGCCGGGCCGTCCGCGACGACCTCACCCTGGGCCAGGGTGACGACGCGGTCGGCGCAGCCGGCGACGAACTCGACGTCGTGGCTGGTGAGGACGACGGCGCCGCCCGCCGCCGCGCGCGCGGCGAGCAGCGCGGCGAGCCGGGTCTTCGCGGCGTAGTCCAGGCCGCGCGTCGGCTCGTCGAGCAGCAGGACGGGCGGGTCGGCGGCGAGCTGGACCGCCAGGGCGAGGGCGAGGCGGCCGCCCTCGGAGAGCTCCTGCGGGTGGGTGTCCGGGCTGGTGCCGGGCGCCAGGTGCTCGAGCAGGGCGGCCGTCGTGCCCGGCGCGACTCCCGCGTCGGCGGCGGCGCACTCGGCGCCGACGGACTCGGCGTAGAGGAGGTGGCCGGGTGTCTGGGGGACGAGCGCGACGTGCCGGCGAGCCGCGGCGGGGGAGAGGGTGGCGGGGTCGGGCGCGTCCGGGGCGGCCGGCAGCCGCACCGTGCCCGCCGACCGTGAGCCGGTTCCCTGCAGCGCCCAGAGCAGCGAGGACTTGCCCGAGCCGTTGCGACCCATGACGGCGACCACCTCACCCGCCCGGACGTCGAGGTCGAGCCCGCGGACGGCGTCGACCGGCCCGTAGGTGACGCGCAGTGCGCGCGCGCTGAGCAGCGAGGGTCCGCCGATGGCGCGCCCGCCCACGTCCTCCTGGCCGCCGGCGGCCTGGGTCGCCCCGTTCACTCCTCGGTCGCCCCTGTACGCCGGTCCCGCTGACGCGAAGGGACGACCCGGGCGGGAGGGCGCGGGGACGTGGGCCGTGGTGGGCGTCCCCGCACCGAGCGCGTCCCGCAGGCCGGTGGCCCGGCGGCGGGCGTCGCGGACGGACAGGGGCAGCGGGTCCCAGCCCGCGAGCCGCCCGAGCTCGACAACCGGCGGGGCGACGGCGGACTCGGCGAGCACCGGGCCGGGAGCGCCGTGCACCGCGGTGCCGTCGGCCCGGACGAGGAGCACGGTGTCGGCGAACTGGGTGACCCGTTCGAGGCGGTGCTCGGCGAGCAGCACGGTGACACCGAGGTCGTGGACGAGCCGGGTGATCGCTGCCAGCACGTCCTCGGCGGCCGTCGGGTCCAGCGCCGAGGTGGGCTCGTCCATGACGAGCACCCGCGGCTGGGCCGTCATGACCGCGCCGATGGCGACGCGCTGCTGCTCCCCGCCGGACAGCTCGAGCAGCGCACGGTCCCGCAGCGGGGCCAGCGCCAGCAGGTCCAGCGTCTCCTCCACCCGCTTGCGCATGACAGGTCCCGGCAGTCCGAGCTGCTCGAGGCCGAAGGCGAGCTCCTCCTCGACGGTGTCGGTGACGAAGCCCGTGAGCGGGTCCTGGGTGACGACGCCGACGACGTCGGCCAGCTGCCGCGGCAGGTGGGTGCGGGTGTCCCGGCCGGCGACCGTGACGCGGCCCTCGAGCAGCCCCCCGGAGAAGTGGGGGACGCGGGCGCAGGCCGCCCCGAGGAGCGTGGACTTCCCGGCCCCGGTCGGGCCCACGACCAGGCACAGCTCCCCCTCCTCGACCGTGAGGTCGACGTCGCGGAGCGCGGGCCCGTCCCCCGTGGGGTAGGTGACGCTCACCGACTCGAAGCGGATCATCGCCCGGCCTCCGTCCGCAGCGCGGGCAGTGCCAGGACCGCGGCCGCGGCCACCACGCCGAGGGGGAGCCCGGGCCACTCGAGCGGACCGGTGCGCGTGGGCTCGTCGGCGACGCCGACGAGGACGGCGGCGAGCGCACCACCCAGCGCGAGGAGCGTCTCGCGAGCCGTCCACGGCACGGGCCGGTAGCGCGTGCGGCGGACGCGGCGGGACGCCAGGGCAGCGGCGCCGGCCCCGACGGCGGCCGCGAGCAGGAGCACGGGCGCACCGAGCCAGCGGGGCATCGTCCCGTCGAGGAGCCCGTAGGTACCGAGCCCGGCGAGCAGGAGGGACAGGACGAGGACGAGGTTGAGACCACGCGAGGCCGCCGCCCGGGTGTGCGCGTACCCCCGGGAGTCCATCGACGCGGCCAGCGCGATCGCCCGGTCCATGGCGTCGTGCAGCACCGGCTGGACGTACTGCAGCGCGGCGCGGACGCCGCGCGTCTCCACGCCCCGCAGGCGGCGGGCGCGCCGGACACCCTGCAGCGATGTGGCCAGCTGAGGGGTGACGGTCACCGCGATGACGACGGCGGTGCTGAGGTCGTGCAGGGCGCCCGGCAGGTGACGCAGCACGTGCTTGGGGTTGGCCAGCGTGTTGGCCGCGCCGAAGCACACGATGATCGCCGCGAGCCCGAGGGCCGCGTAGAGCGCGGCGAGCAGCCCGGGCGCCTGGACCGGTCCGAGGAGGGAGATGCCGCCCGCCCAGTCCGGCAGCGGCAGTTGCGGGAGGGGCAGCAGCACCGGGCCACCGGTCCGCAGCCCGAAGAGCGTGTGGAACGTGAGCCGCAGGACGACGACCGCCGCCGCGACGGCGAGGTAGACCCGGAACACGCGCGCCCACGGGGAGGGGCTGCGACGCCGCAGGACGACGACGACCACCGCTCCGGTCAGCAGCACCACCGCCACCGGGTTGTCGGTCCGGGTGACGGCGACGCACGCCCCCGCCGCCCACGCCCACCAGGCGAGCGGGTGGACACCGGTCCCGCGCACCCGGCCGCGGGACGGCGCGGCGACGGCAGGCACGGTCAGCGCCTGCGTGAGCGCACCACGAGCGCGGCCACGACGGCGAGCGCGGCCACGCCGCCGAGGGCCCACCACAGTGCGGTTGGCGCGCCGGCGTCGGTGGCGTCGTCCGCGTCGGCCGTCGGCTCGTCGGCCACCGGCTCCTCGTCCGCAGCCTCCTCGTCGGCGGTGTCGCCGGGCTGTGCGCCGGCGTCTGCCGCCGCCACCTCGGCGGGGGAGAGCCCCGGCCCGGTCGTGCCGTCGTTGTACCGCCAGCCCTCGACGTCGCCGGGGGCCGGGTCGACGGAGTCGGCACCCTCGAGGTGGGCGACCCACTGCCCGTCCTCACCGGCCCAGTAGGACCAGAACGAGCCGTCGAACTCCTCCGGGCAGGGGTCGGGGCGGGCGTCGATGGCGCAGATCATCCCGGGGATCGAGTCGGTCGGCGTGAAGCCGGCCTGCTCAAGAGCCTCCCGGCCGCTCGCCGGGTCCCCGGCGGCGCATCCGACCTCCACCTCGCCGCCCACGTCGGTGAGGTCGACGACGACGGCGACGCCGTCGGTGCAGTCCGCCGCGCCCGTCGACAGCGGCGCGATGCCCGTCAGACCGAGGACGACACCGGCGACGCCGGGGAGGAGGAGTGACATGACACGCCTTTCGGACGGCGGTCCCAGGACGACGCCCGGACCGCCGCGCACGCAGGTGCCGGCGTCTCGGGCTCGCTCCGCAGACCGCGACGGATGAGAGCCGATCTCTGCACTGTCCGAGGTGCTCCGGCTCGTCGAGACATGTCTCGACCTACGGTTGCGGGTCAGCGCCGGACTTCGACCGGCTTCCCCTCGATCAGGCCTGGGCCGACCATAGCCCGCGCCCGCACCGCGACGGAAGCGACCACGGTCCCACGTGCCCCCGCCGTGCCATGCTGCGGCCATGGCAGCACGTATCTACACCCGCCACGGTGACGACGGCACGACCGGCCGGTTCCTCGGCGGCCGGATCTCCAAGGCCTCCCCGCTCGTGGCCGCCTGCGGTGACGTCGACGAGGCCGTCGCGGTCCTCGGCATCGCCCGCGCCGGCTGCCGCGCGGCCGGGCTCACCGCGCTCGCGGAGCTCGTGCTCCGGCTGCAGCGGGAGCTCTTCGTCGTCGGCGCCGACCTCGCGACGCACCCCGAGCGGCGGCACAGGCTGGAGCCGGGAGTGTCCGTCGTGACCGACGACATGACCGGAGCCCTCGAGACGCTCATCGACGACCGCCTCGCGGCCAACCCCCTCCAGCCGGTGTTCCTCGTCCCGGGGACGACGGCCGCCTCGGCCCAGCTGGACCTCGCGCGCACGGTCGTCCGTCGGGCTGAGCGCCACGCCGTGGGCGCCCGGGACGCGGGCGAGCACGTCTCCGACCCCGTGCTGCGCTACCTCAACCGGATCTCCGACCTCCTCTTCGTGCTGGCCCGGGACGCCAGCGGGCCGGAGGCCGAGCCGGTCAGCCACTGAGGCACCCGGTGAACGCCGGCCCGATGTCCTCCTCGCAGCGGAGCGCGTGGGAGGATCCGGTACGTGAGCGTGTACGACTGCACCGTGCCGGAGACCCGCGGCGAGGGCATCGAGGCCGCGGCGACGGCCCTGTCCCGCGGGAGCCTCGTCGTCCTGCCGACCGACACCGTCTACGGCCTGGGCGCCGGGGCCTTCGACCCCGAGGCCGTCGCGGCCCTCCTCGCCGCCAAGGGGCGGGGGCGCCAGCACCCGCCGCCCGTCCTCGTGCCCTCCCCGGCGACGCTCGCCGGCCTGGCCACCGAGGTGCCCGCCGCGGTCCACGACCTCGTCGCGGCCTTCTGGCCCGGGCCCCTCACCGTCATCTGCCGCGCGCAGCCCACCCTCGCCTGGGACCTCGGCGAGACCGGTGGCACCGTCGCGCTGCGGATGCCCGACGACGAGGTCGCCCTCGCCCTGCTGACCCGGACCGGCCCGCTCGCCGTCTCCAGCGCCAACCGGCACGGACAGCCCTCCGCCACCACCGTCCTGGAGGCGGCCACCGCCCTCGGTGACCGGGTCGAGGTGTACCTCGACGGGGGACCCTCCCGTGGAGGAGTGGCCTCCACGATCATCGACGCCACCGGGCCCACCCTGCGCATCGTGCGGGCCGGCGCCCTGAGCCGGGAGGAGCTCGCCGCCGTCGTGCCCGAGCTCGCCGAGCCGCAGGGTGCCGAGGCGGACGCCACCGACACCTCCGACCGTGGGACGCCCGCTGCCGACGGCAGCCCCGGGGACGTCGGCGCGGCCGGTGACGTGGAGAGGGACGGTGCCGACGGGCCGTGAGGGTCTACCTGCTCGTCATGCTCGTCGCGGCGGTCGTGACGTTCATCGCCACGCCCGTCGCGCTGCGGCTGGCGAGGGCGACGAACGCGCTGACCCCGGTGCGCGCGCGGGACGTCCACACGACACCCACGCCGCGGCTCGGCGGCCTGGCGATGCTTGCCGGGTTCGGGGTCGCGCTGCTCTTCGCCTCCCGGGTGCCCTTCCTCGACGGCGTGTTCACCACCGCTCAGCCGTGGGCGATCCTCGGCGGCGCGGCACTCGTGTGCCTCCTCGGCGTGGCGGACGACGTGTGGGACCTCGACTGGATGACCAAGCTCGCCGGGCAGATCCTCGCCGCCGGGCTTATCGCGTGGCAGGGCGTGCAGCTCATCACCTTCCCCGTGTTCGGGCTGACGATCGGCTCGGCCCGGCTGTCCCTCGTCGCGACGGTCCTCGTCGTCGTCGTCGCGATCAACGCGGTGAACTTCGTCGACGGGCTGGACGGGCTCGCGGCCGGGATGATTGGCATCGGGGGACTGGCCTTCTTCGGCTACACCTACCTCCTCACCCGCGCCGCCACCCCGGCGGACTACTCCAACCTCGCCACGGTGGTGATCGCCGCCGTCGTCGGGACGTGCGTGGGGTTCCTGCCCCACAACTTCCACCCCTCCCGGATCTTCATGGGCGACTCCGGGTCGATGTTCCTCGGCCTCACCGTCGCGGCCGCCGCGATCACAGTCACCGGGCAGATCGACCCCGCCGTGTTCACCGCCGGCCAGGTGCTGCCCGCCTTCGTGCCGATCCTGCTGCCCGTCGCAGTGCTGCTGCTCCCGCTGCTCGACATGACGCTCGCCGTGCTCCGCCGGCTGCGCGCGGGGAACTCGCCGTTCAAGCCCGACCGGATGCACCTGCACCACCGCCTGCTGTCCTGGGGCCACAGCCACCGGCGCGCGGTGCTCGTCATGTACCTGTGGACCACCGTCATCTCGTTCGGCGCCGCGGCGCTCGTCGTCTTCGACACCCAGGTGGTGCTCGTCGTCAGCGGCGTGTTCGTCGTCGTCGCCCTGCTCGTCACCGTCGGCAAGCTCCCCGGGCTGCGCCGGTCCCGCCACGCGAAGGAGTCCGTATGACCACCCCCAACCCCCTGAGCGACATGTTCCGCACGGTGCTCCGGCGGATGACGGTGCTGCTCGCCGCACTCGCCGTCGGCGGGTGCGTCGTCGGCTACCTCGCCGCCGGGATGCCCGGCCTGTGGGGTGGGGCGCTCGGCGCCGGCATCGTCGCCTTCTTCATGCTGACGACGGCGGCCGTCATGCTGGCCACCGCCGACAAGCCACTGCAGACGGCGAGTGCCAGCTTCGTCGGGAGCTGGCTGGTGAAGATCCTCGTCGTCTTCGTCGTCCTCGTGCTCGTGCGGGACCGGGACTTCTACCACCCCCTGGTGTTCTTCGTCACACTGACCCTCGGGATCCTCGGCTCGGTGACGATCGAGATGGTCGGCGCACTCAAGGCACGCGTCCCGTACGTGGATCCCGGCGCCCGGCGGGACGACCGGCAATCGGGCGGCTGACCAGCACCCGTACCCACACCGCGCGGTCGCGGGTTCGGCTCGGTCCTCGCTGCGGGGGTCCGAGGGGTCGCTGGGACCGAGGTCCCACCCGTGGTGCGCTCCGGGGGCTCGTCCGAGGCCGTCGCGGGAATACGTTAGGCTTACGGCGATCCTGAACACCGCGGTCCAGTCGCCGCACATCACGACACTCACCCTGGGGGTTCGTCCTGTCTGCCGTCGCGACCCTCCCCCTCCTGACCGCCGGCCTCCACACCGCAGCGGGCGAGGGGGAAGGCTTCCACGCCCCGACCCTCGGGGAGTTCTTCCCGCCCGCGATCCTCTTCGAGGGCACGCTGTTCGAGTTCAACCGGATCATGCTCGTGCGCCTCATCGCCACGGTGGTCCTCGTGTCGGTCTTCTGGCTCGCCGCGCGCCGCGCGAAGCTGACCCCCGGTCGCTTCCAGGGCGCGGTCGAGATGGCGCTGGACCTGGTCCGCGTGCAGATCGGTGAGGAGGTGCTGGGCAAGGAGGGCGCCCGCCGCCACACCCCGGTCCTCACGTTGATCTTCTTCGGTGTCCTCGCCATGAACATCACCGGCATCATCCCGTTCCTCAACATCGCGGGATCCTCGGTGGTCGGTGTCCCCTTGATCTTCGCGCTCATCGCGTTCGTCGCCTTCGTCACCGCCGGGGTGCGCTCCCAGGGGGCCGGGGGCTACCTGAAGTCCTCCCTCTTCCCCCCGGGCGTGCCGAAGGCCATCTACGTCATCCTCACGCCGATCGAGATCCTGTCGACGTTCATCCTGCGGCCGGCGACGCTGACGATCCGACTCCTCGCCAACATGGTCGCGGGGCACATCCTGCTCGTGCTCTGCTTCGGCGCCACCCACTTCCTCTTCTTCGAGGCTGCCGGTGCTCTCAAGGCCCTGGGTGGGCTCACCCTGGCCGCCGGCATCGCCTTCACCTTCTTCGAGCTGTTCATCGCCGTTCTGCAGGCCTACATCTTCACCCTGCTCACCGCGGTGTACATCCAGCTCTCGGAGGAAGCTCACTGACCTGCCCCGGCCCGGTCATCACCGGTCGGGCCAACTGTCAACGTGCCGGGCCTGAGCCTGGGACAACAACGGAAGGAAAACGCTGTGGAGATCACCGGCGACATTGCCACCATCGGGTACGGCCTGGCCACGATCGGCCCGGGTATCGGTCTCGGTATCCTGGTGGGCAAGACGCAGGAGGCGACCGCCCGTCAGCCCGAGCTGGCCGGCCCGCTGCGCGTCAACATGTTCATCGGTATGGCCCTCGTCGAGGCCCTGGGCCTCATCGGCCTCGCTGCGGGCTTCGTGTTCTGATGCTGCCGGCGGCACTGGTCCACGCGGCGGAGGAGCAGCCGAACGTCCTGCTCCCCGCGGACTACGACATCGTCTGGTCCCTGGTCAGTATCGGCGTCGTCGCACTCGTCCTGCTCAAGTACGTCCTGCCGGTCTTCACCCGGATCCTCGACGAGCGCACCGAGAAGATCGAGGGCGGGCTCAAGGCCGGCGAGAACGCCCGGGCCGAGGCCGAGGCGCTGCGCGCCGACATCGATCGCGAGCTCACCCAGGCCCGGGTCGAGGCTGCCCGCGTGCGGGAGCAGGCCCAGGAGGACGCGAAGGTGATCGCCGCCGAGGTCAAGGCCAAGGGCCAGGCCGAGGCGGAGCGCATCATCGAGGGCGCGACGCGGCAGATCGAGGCGGAGCGTCAGCAGGCGTCCGCCACCCTGCGGAACGACATCGGCTCGCTGGCCACGACGCTCGCGGAGCGTATCGTCGGAGAGTCGCTGGCCGACGAGCAGCGTCGACAGCGCGTCATCGACCGGTTCCTCGACGAGCTCGACGCACAGACCGACCGCGTCCCCGGTGGGGAGAAGGTCGCAGGAGTGACGGAGGCGTGATGCGTGCGAGCAGCCAGGCCGCGCTGAACGCGGCGAGCGAGCGGTGGGAGGTCTCCCTCCGAGAGGCGGGGGAGCGCGGGCGCGAGCTCGGCACCCAGCTCTTCGAGGTGGCCGACACCCTTGCCTCGTCGGGTTCGCTGCGGCGCGCCGTGTCCGACCCCTCCCGGTCGGGCGACGCCAAGGCCCGCCTGGTGGCGCAGCTGTTCGACGGGAAGGTCGCCCCCGAGGTCGTCGACCTGCTCGCCGGCATGGTCCGCTCGCGGTGGTCCGCCGACGAGGACCTCGGCCTGGCGGCCGAGGAGCTCGGCGTGACCTCCGTGCTCGCGGCCGCGCAGTCGCGAGGCGCGCTGCTCGAGGTGGAGGAGGAGCTGTTCCGCACCGAGCGGCTGCTCGCCTCCAGCCGTGAGCTCCGCGCGGCGCTCGCCGAGCGGGACATCGACCCGCAGCGGCGTGCCGGGCTGCTCGACTCCCTCATCGCCGAGCGCGCGTCCGACGAGACCCGCATGCTCGTGCGGCGTCTCATCACGACGCCGCGGGCCGGGTCGCTGAGCAGCGCACTCCGGCACATCGGTGAGCTCGCCGCGTCCCGGCGGGACAGGCTCGTCGCGAACGTGACGGCCGCCTCGCCGCTCACCCAGGCGCAGGAGGCGCGCCTGGCGGAGATCCTCGAGCGGGCCTACGGCCGCGCCGTACAGGTCAACGTGGGCATCGACCCGCAGGTCCTGGGCGGCATGCGGATCCAGGTCGGCGCCGAGGTCATCGACGGCACCACGCTCACCCGCCTTCAGGACGCCCGACGCCGGTTCGCCGGCTGACCCAGACCCGCATCACTGACGAACCGCGACCACCGGTCGCCAAGGAGAAGGAACTGCAATGGCCGAGCTGACGATCAAGCCCGAGGAGATCAGGGCGGCGCTGGACAGCTTCGTCGACTCCTACCAGCCGACCGAGGCCGTGGGTGAGGAGGTCGGTCGCGTCACCGTCGCCGGTGACGGCATCGCACGCGTCGAGGGCCTCCCCGGCACCATGGCCAACGAGCTGCTGCGTTTCGAGGACGGCACCCTGGGCCTCGCCCTCAACCTCGACGTGCGTGAGATCGGCGTCATCGTCCTCGGTGAGTTCACCGGGATCGAGGAGGGGCAGACCGTCCACCGGACCGGTGAGGTGCTCTCCACGCCCGTCGGGGACAACTTCCTCGGGCGCGTCGTCGACCCGACGGGCAAGCCGATCGACGGCCTGGGCCCGATCGAGGCGGAGGCGATGCGCGCGCTGGAGCTCCAGGCGCCCGGCGTCATGCACCGCAAGAGCGTGCACGAGCCGCTGCAGACCGGCATGAAGGCCATCGACTCGATGATCCCGATCGGTCGTGGCCAGCGTCAGCTCATCATCGGCGACCGTGGGACGGGTAAGACGGCCATCGCCGTCGACACGATCCTCAACCAGAAGGCGAACTGGGACAGCGGCGACCCGGACAAGCAGGTCCGCTGCGTGTATGTCGCGATCGGTCAGAAGGGCTCGACCATCGCCTCCGTGCGTGGTCGCCTCGAGGCGGCCGGCGCGCTGGAGTACACGACGATCGTCGCGGCCCCGGCGTCCGACCCCGCGGGCTTCAAGTACATCGCCCCCTACACCGGCTCGGCCATCGGCCAGCACTGGATGTACCAGGGCAAGCACGTCCTCATCGTCTTCGACGACCTGTCCAAGCAGGCCGAGGCCTACCGCGCCGTGTCCCTCCTGCTGCGTCGCCCGCCGGGCCGTGAGGCCTACCCGGGAGACGTGTTCTACCTGCACTCCCGGCTGCTCGAGCGCTGCGCGAAGCTCTCCGACGAGCTCGGCGCGGGGTCGATGACCGGTCTGCCGATCATCGAGACCAAGGCGAACGACGTCTCGGCGTACATCCCGACGAACGTCATCTCGATCACCGACGGACAGATCTTCCTCCAGTCGGACCTGTTCAACTCCGACCAGCGTCCCGCCGTGGACGTCGGTATCTCGGTGTCCCGCGTGGGTGGTGACGCCCAGGTCAAGGCGATGAAGAAGGTCTCCGGCACGCTGAAGATCACCCTCGCCCAGTACCGCTCCATGGCGGCCTTCGCGATGTTCGCCTCGGACCTCGACCCGACGACCCGCCAGCAGCTCACCCGCGGTGAGAAGCTCATGGAGCTCCTCAAGCAGCCGCAGTACTCCCCGTTCCCGGTCGAGGACCAGATCGCCTCCATCTGGGCCGGCACCAACGGCTACCTCGACGACGTCGAGACGAGCGACGTGCGTCGCTTCGAGTCCGAGATGCTCGACCACCTGCGCCGCACGACCGAGGTCCTCCAGACGCTGGCGACGACCGGCAAGCTCGAGCAGGAGACCGAGGAGGCGCTGCGCACCGGCGTCGAGGAGTTCCGCAAGGGCTTCCTCGCCGGTGAGGGCACGCTCTCCTCCGAGCCGTCCGCCCCCGAGCCCGACCCGCTGGTGGAGACCGAGCAGGAGCAGATCGTCGCCGAGAAGCGGGGCTGACAGTGGGGGCCCAGCAGCGCGTCTACAAGCAGCGGATCCGCTCCACGCAGACGCTGAAGAAGATGTTCCGCGCGATGGAGCTCATCGCCGCCTCGCGGATCGGGCGTGCCCGGGACCAGGCCACCAAGGCCAGCCCGTACGCGATCGCCCTCACCCGGGCGACCTCGGCCGTCGCGGCCCACGCGCACGTCGGGCACCCCATCCTGCGGGAGCGCTCCGACACCAACCGCGTGGCCGTGCTCGTCCTCGCCGCGGACCGCGGGATGGCCGGCTCCTACACGGCCAGCGTCCTGCGGGCAGCGGAGCAGCTCACCGAGCGGCTCACCGCGGAGGGCAAGGAGATCGACCTCTACGTCGTGGGCCGTCGCGGCATCGGCTACTTCACCTTCCGTGACCAGACGATCGTCAAGAGCTGGGAGGGGCAGTCGGACAAGCCCGACGCCGCGCTCGCCCGGGACATCTCCGAGACGCTCCTCCAGGCCTTCCTCGCCCCGGCCGACGCCGGTGGCGTCGCCGAGCTCCACATCGTGTTCACCAAGTTCGTCTCGATGGTCAGCCAGGAGCCGTTCGTGCGGCGCATGCTGCCGCTCGAGGTCGTCGAGGGCGTGGCGGAGGCCGGTGCCAAGCCGCTGCCCCTGTACGAGTTCGAGCCGTCCGCGGACGCCGTCCTCGACCAGCTGCTGCCGCTGTACGTGCGCAGCCGCATCTACAACGCGCTCCTGCAGGCCGCGGCCTCCGAGCTGGCCAGCCGCCAGCGTGCGATGCACACCGCGGTCGAGAACGCCGAGGACCTCATCGGCACCTACACCCGCCTGGCCAACACGGCGCGACAGGCCGAGATCACTCAAGAGCTCACCGAGATCGTCTCGGGAGCCGACGCACTGGCAGCGAGCTGAACGTGCGTACCCAGTCCACTGCCGGCACACCGAAGGAAAACTGACATGACTGCCACGACGACCGACTCCCGCACCGAGCAGGCCGCGCCCGGCGTCGGCCGGATCGCCCGGGTGACCGGACCGACGATCGACGTCGAGTTCGCGCCCGACGAGATCCCCGCGATCTACAACGCGATCGTCGCGACGGTGGACAAGTCCACCATCGGCCAGGGCGAGGGCACGCTGGACATGACCTTCGAGGTCAACCAGCACCTCGGCGACAACCTCGTGCGCGCCGTCGCGCTCAAGCCCACCGACGGCCTGGTCCGCGGCATGGAGGTCCGTGACACGGGTGGTCCGATCACCGTCCCGGTCGGTGACATCACACTCGGGCACGTCTTCTCCGTGACCGGTGAGCCGCTCAACCTCGAGGAGGGCGAGCGGCTGGAGGTCACCGAGCGCTGGCCCATCCACCGCAAGCCCCCGGCCTTCGACCAGCTCGAGTCCAAGACCCAGATGTTCGAGACGGGCATCAAGGTCATCGACCTGCTCACCCCGTACGTCCAGGGTGGCAAGATCGGGCTCTTCGGTGGTGCGGGCGTCGGCAAGACGGTCCTCATCCAGGAGATGATCCAGCGCGTGGCTCAGGACCACGGTGGTGTGTCGGTGTTCGCCGGTGTCGGTGAGCGCACCCGTGAGGGCAACGACCTCATCGTCGAGATGGAGGAGGCCGGCGTCTTCGACAAGACCGCGCTGGTCTTCGGCCAGATGGACGAGCCGCCGGGCACGCGTCTGCGGGTTGCCCTGTCCGCGCTGACGATGGCGGAGTACTTCCGCGACGTGCAGCAGCAGGAGGTGCTGCTCTTCATCGACAACATCTTCCGCTTCACCCAGGCCGGCTCGGAGGTCTCGACGCTGCTGGGCCGCATGCCCTCCGCGGTGGGCTACCAGCCGAACCTCGCGGACGAGATGGGCATCCTCCAGGAGCGCATCACCTCCACGCGTGGACACTCCATCACCTCGCTGCAGGCCATCTACGTGCCCGCCGACGACTACACCGACCCGGCGCCGGCCACGACCTTCGCCCACCTCGACGCCACCACCGAGCTCTCGCGTGACATCGCCTCCCGCGGCCTCTACCCGGCCGTGGACCCGCTGACCTCGACGTCGCGCATCCTCGACCCGCAGTTCGTGGGCCAGGAGCACTACGAGGTCGCCACCCGCGTGAAGTCCATCCTCCAGAAGAACAAGGAGCTCCAGGACATCATCGCGATCCTCGGTGTGGACGAGCTCTCCGAGGAGGACAAGATCGCCGTGGCGCGTGCGCGCCGCATCGAGCAGTTCCTCTCGCAGAACACCTACACCGCGGTGAAGTTCACCGGTGTCGAGGGCTCGACCGTCCCGGTCGCGGAGACCGTCGAGGCCTTCCGTCGGATCGCCGACGGCGAGTACGACGAGATCCCGGAGCAGGCGTTCTTCAACATCGGTGGCATCGAGGACCTCGAGCGCAACTGGTCCAAGATCCAGGGCGAGTCCCGCTGACCCGGCTCGGTCGGCGACCGAGCCCGTGAAGGAGTGCAGGTGGCACTGACGGTGCAGATCGTGGGTCCGGACCGGACCCTGTGGAGTGGTGACGCGGCTGCTGTCAGCGTGCCGGCCGCCGAGGGCGCGCTCGGTATCCTGCCCGGGCGTCAGCCCGTGCTCGCCGTGCTGCGGCCCGGCACGGTCCACATCAGCCAGGCGGGGGGCGCCACGGAGTCGGTCGACATCCTTGGCGGGTTCGTGTCGCTCGACGACGACGACGTCATGATCGTCGTCGATGAGCAGGACGAGCGGCGCGCGGACTACGCCGAAGCCGCCGTCGAGCACTAGGGGCCGGCCGTGGGCTGGGCGTGGGTGCTGTGGCTCCTCGTCCTGCCGGCCGTGCTCGCGCTGCTCGTCGGGCTGTGGCTCCTCGTCCGCGCGCGTGGGTTGAGCAGGGTGGTCGGTTCCTTCGACTGCGCGTGGCGGGCCGCCGAGTCCCAGGACTGGGCGAGCGGTGTCGCCGTCTACGGCGTCGACCGCATCGACTGGTACCGGATCGTGTCTCTGCGCCCCGGCCCGGCGGCCCGGTGGCTGCGTCGTGACCTGGTCGTCGCGCCGTCGCGGCGCGTGCTGCCCGGCAGCTCGTGGGGCGCGGTTGAGGTGGAGTGCCGCGTCGGGGGCGACTCGTTCTACCTCGCCCTGGAGAGCGCCGCGCTCTCCGGGCTGACGAGCTGGCTGGAGTCCAGCCCGCCCGTCGACCGCGGCGCTGCCTGACCGCCAGGCGGCCGACTGGACAGTTCTCGTGCCGCGGAGCGGCCCGACCGGAGGAGTCTCGACGTGCGTACCGTGATCGCCCGCTGCTCGGTGGACTACACCGGCCGGCTCGACGCCCACCTCGCCCTCGCGACCCGTCTGCTCATGGTCAAGGCCGACGGCTCGGTGCTCGTCCACTCCGACGGCGGCTCCTACAAGCCGCTCAATTGGATGAGCCCGCCGTGCCGGCTCGTCGTCACCGAGCCCGACGCGGAGGACGCCGCCGCCGGTGTGCGGGAGGTGTGGACCGTGCAGCAGACGAAGAGCGACGACCGTCTCGTCGTGCGGATCCACGAGGTCGTCCACGACGTCGTGCACGACCTCGGGGTGGACCCGGGTCTGGTCAAGGACGGTGTCGAGGCGCACCTCCAGCAGCTGCTGGCCGACCAGATCGAGCTGCTCGGCCCGGGGCACCGGCTCGTGCGGCGGGAGTTCCCGACCGCGATCGGGCCGGTCGACATCCTGGCCCGGGACCCCCACGAGCGGGCGGTCGCCGTGGAGATCAAGCGGCGCGGGGAGATCGACGGCGTCGAGCAGCTCACCCGGTACCTCGAGCTGCTCAACCGTGACCCGCTGCTCACCCCGGTCCAGGGGGTGTTCGCGGCGCAGGAGATCAAGCCGCAGGCGCGCGTGCTCGCCGAGGACCGGGGCATCCGCTGCCTCGTCCTGGACTACAACGCGATGCGCGGCCTGGACGACCCCGGCACCCGCCTCTTCTGACCGACGCGGTCCCGCGCGGCGGGATCGTGTCGGGTCGGCAGGTCATTCCGGCAGGTCCCGCCGCGCGCGGGCGCACCACGGCCGGGCGCGGAGGGCGGGAGACCCGCGCTGGGTCACGGCCGGCACCCCTCTCCGCCGAGAGCTGGATCGTGTGCGCGAGCGGGGTACACGATCCAGCTGTCGGCGGAGGTGGCGCGGTGCGAGCTCGACGACGGTGCGCCAGGGCAGAATGGGGACATGACTGCAGCGATCCGGGGCCGTGTCGTCACACCCGACCGTCTCATCGACGACGGCGTCGTCGTGCACGACGGCGGGACCCTCACCTGGGTGGGGCCCGTCGCCGAGGCCCCCGCCGACCTGCGGGAGATCGTCGCGGCCGCACCGGCCGGGGAGGGCTACGTCCTGCCCGGACTCGTCGACCTCCACTGCCACGGCGGCGGCGGGGCGAGCTTCCCCGACGCCGAGGACGCCGCGACCGCCCGGACGGCCGTGGCCGAGCACCTGCGCCACGGCACGACCTCCCTCGTCGCCTCGCTCGTCACCGCACCGCCGGAGACGCTGCGCGCCCGCACCGCGACGCTCGTCGAGCTCGCGGAGGCCGGCGAGATCGCGGGTATCCACTTCGAGGGGCCGTTCATCTCCGCGGACAGGTGCGGGGCGCAGAACCCGGCCGCCATCCAGGCGCCGGACCCCGCCCTGACCAGGGAGCTGCTCGAGCTCGGCCGCGGGCACGTCGTGACGATGACCGTCGCCCCCGAGGCGCCGGGCGTGACGGGGGAGGGCGGGGTGAGCCACACCCTCGTCGCCGGCGGGGCGCTGCCGTCCTTCGGTCACACCGTCGCGACCGCCGAGGAGGCCCGGGCCGCCGTCGCCGAGGCCGTCGACCAGCTCGACGGCGAGGCCGCGGCCCGCTCGGCCCGTCCCACCGTCACCCACCTGTGCAACGGGATGAACCCGATGCACCACCGCGCCCCCGGCCCGATCCCGGAGTTCCTCGCCGCGGCCCGCGACAGTCGCCTCGTGCTCGAGCTCATCGCCGACGGCACCCACCTCGCCCCGTCGCTCGTGCGCAACGTCCTGGAGATCGCCGGCCGGGACAACGTCGTCCTCGTCACCGACGCGATGGCCGCCGCGGGCATGCCCGACGGCGACTACCAGCTCGGCTCCCTCGCCGTCACCGTCGCCGACGGCGTCGCGCGGCTGACCGACGGCGGCTCGATCGCCGGCGGCACCGCCCACCTCCTCGACGTCGTCCGCACGACGGTGGCCGGCGGGGTGGACCTCGTCGACGCCGTCTACGCGGCCGCCACCGGGCCCGCCGCCGTCCTCGGGGACGGGACCGTCGGTGCCCTCGAGGCAGGCAGACGGGCCGACGTCGTCGTCACGGACAACGAGCTGCGACCCGTCGAGGTCGTCCGGAACGGAGTGATCGTGTGATGTGGCAGGACTTCCGCTGGGGGGTGGCCACCGCCTCCTACCAGGTCGAGGGCGCGGCCCGCGAGGACGGGCGCGGCCCGTCCATCTGGGACACCTTCTCCCACACCCCGGGGCGGGTGCTGGGCGGGGACACCGGTGACGTGGCCGTGGACCACTACCACCGGTGGCGCGAGGACGTGGCCCTCATGTCCGACCTCGGGGTGCAGGCCTACCGCCTGTCCATCTCCTGGCCCCGGGTCCAGCCGGGTGGCCGCGGCCCGCTCAACCCCCGCGGCGTCGCCTTCTACCGCGAGCTCCTCGACGAGCTGCTGGCCCACGGCATCGCCCCCGTCGTCACGCTCTACCACTGGGACCTGCCGCAGGAGCTGGAGGACGCCGGCGGCTGGCCGGACCGCGAGACCGCCTACGCCTTCGCCGAGTACGCCCGGCTCATGGCGCGCGAGCTGGGGGACCGGGTCGCGTTGTGGATGACGGTCAACGAGCCGTGGTGCGCGGCGTTCCTCGGCTACGCGTCGGGCGTCCACGCCCCGGGCCGCACCGACCCGGCCGCCGCGCTCGCCGCGGCGCACCACCTCAACCTCGGCCACGGGCTGGCCACCGAGGCGATCCGTGCCGAGCTCGGCGAGGACACCCCCGTCTCGGTCGCGCTCAACCTCCACGTCACCCACCCCGCCGACCCCGAGTCGGGCGCGGACCTGGAGGCGGTGGCCCAGATCGACGCCGTCGGGAACCACGTCTTCCTCGGCCCGCTCATGGACGGCAGCTACCCCACGCGCTTGCTGCGCGACACCGAGCACCTCACCGACTGGTCCTTCGTGCGGCCCGGCGACCTCACGACCACCCGCCAGCGGCTCGACGTGCTGGGCGTGAACTACTACTCCACCCAGCTCGTGCGCCGGTACGACGGCGACGGGAGGGCACCCCGCGCCGACGGGCACGGTGCGGTGGCGGCCTCCCCGTGGGTGGGGGCCGACGACGTCGAGTTCCTTCCCGTCGACCCGCCCCACACCGCGATGGGCTGGAACATCGCGCCCGACGCGCTGCGGGAGCTGCTGCTCGCCCTCGACAACGCCTACCCCGACCAGCCACTCCTCGTCACCGAGAACGGCGCGGCCTTCGACGACGGCGTCTCCCCGGACGGCCGGGTGCACGACACCGCCCGGGTGGCCTACCTCCACTCCCACGTCACGGCGGTGCTCGCCGCCCGCGACGCCGGGGCGGACCTGCGCGGCTACCTCGCGTGGTCCTTCATCGACAACTTCGAGTGGGCCTACGGGTACTCCAAGCGGTTCGGGATCGTCCGGGCCGAGGAGGGCACGCTCGAGCGCGTGCCGAAGGACTCCGCGCTCTGGTACCGCGAGCTCATCCGCAGGGGGTCGCTGCCCGGGGTGGAGGAGGCGGCGGCACTGCCGTCGCTGCGGACGGACGACGACGGCGCCCCGGCTGCGTCGTCGTCGGCGCCCTGATGGCACGGGCCCGGCGCGGGCACAAGCGTCCCTACGGGGAGCCGCACGTCCCGCTCGACCCCGACCGCATCGGCTCGGTCCCGCGCACCGAGACCGGCCCCGGAGGGGAGCCCTACACCGTGCGCGCGGTGCGTGGTGGCGACAAGGACTACCGGTGCCCCGGCTGCCACCAGCTCGTGCCCGCCGGGACGGCCCACGTCGTGGCGTGGCCGACCCAGCCCATCCTCGGTGCCGGCCTGGAGGAGCGGCGCCACTGGCACACCGCCTGCTGGCGGCGGGCCTAGGGGTCGCGCGCCGCTGTCGAGGCCCGCGTCGTTGACAGCCTGCTCGGCGCGGCCCCAGGATTGACGCACTGCGCCGAGGAGGGAGCAGCCGTGACGACGAGCCTCGACGCCATCGCGCGTGGGTCCGGTGGCCTCGCCATGGTCGCGATGGACCAGCGGGAGAGCCTGCGGCACATGTTCGACGAGGCCGGCGCGGGCCGGCCGCCGGACAGCGAGCTCGTCGACTTCAAGCTCGCGGTCGCCGCGCGTCTCGGCCCGCTGGCCTCGGGGTTCCTCATCGACCGCCACTACGGCTTCCGCGAGGCGCAGGCCCTGCTGCCCGCGTCCGTCGGGCTCATCCTCGCCGTCGACGCGCTGCAGCAGGAGCCGGGGGGCCCGGTGGAGGACACCGACCTCGACACCGACGCCCTGGCCCTGGACCTCGCCGGCGTCAGCGCGCTCAAGCTGCTCGTCATCTGGCGGCGTGACGACCGGCGCGAGGCCCGGGTCGAGCTCGCCCGCCGGTTCGTCGCGGCGGCCCGGGAGCACGGGGTGCTGTCCGTCCTGGAGCCCGTCGTCCGCGCGGCACCGGGGGAGGAGGACTTCGACCCGGAGGCGGCGATCCGGGAGGCCGCCCGCGAGCTCTCCCCGCTGGGGCAGAGCCTGTACAAGGTCCAGGTCCCGCTCGCCGGACGGGCCGAGCCCCGGCAGCTGCAGGACGCCTGCGCCGCCCTGGCGACCGACGTCACCGGCCCCTGGGTCGTGCTCTCCCAGGGCGTGCACCGCGACGACTTCCTCGACGCGGTCACCGCCGCGTGCCGCGCCGGTGCGTCCGGGTTCCTGGCGGGACGGGCGCTGTGGAGCGACGTCGTCGGACACCCGGACGTCCCGGCCCGGCTGGCCGAGGTGTCCGTCCCCCGCCTCGAGCGCCTCACCGCCGTCGTCGACGCGTACGCCCGGCCGTGGACCGAGGCATGAACCGGCCGCTCGTCGTCGGGCTCGTCCACACCGTGCCCGCGCTCGCCGGCACCTTCGAGCAGCTCCTCACCGCGGCGGCGCCCACCGTGCGGACGATCCACGTCGCCGACGCCTGGCTGCTGCGCACGGCCATCGACACGGGGGTCGACGAACGGGTGCACGAGCGTGTCGCCGAGCACGCCGCCCACCTCGCCGGGTCGGGCGCACGGGCGGTGCTCCTCACCTGCTCCTCGATCGGTGAGACCGCGGCCGGTGCCGCCGAGCGTGCCGGACTCCCGGTGGTCCGGGTGGACGAGCCGATGGCGCACGACGCCGTCGACCTCGCCGTGGCAGCGGGGCGCGCCGCCGGCAGGCCGGGACGCGTCGCGGTGCTCGCCACGCTGAGCTCCACGCTCGGTCCCACGGGCCGGCTCGTCGACGACGCCGTCACGCGGTCGGGAGCACGGGTGACGGTCACGGCCACCGTCGTCGAGGGCGCTGCCGCGGCCCGGGCCGCGGGTGACCACGCCGGGCACGACGCGCGGGTGCGGGCGGCCGTTGCCCGGTGCGCCGAGGAGAGCGACGTCGTCGTCCTCGCCCAGGCCTCGATGGCCGCCGCGCTCGACGGCGACACCGACGGGACCCCGGTGCTCTCCTCCCCGTCGGGCGGGGTCGGTGCGCTCCTCGAGGCGGCGCGCGGCGCACCCTGAGTCGCGCGCCTGGGCGGGGGCCGGGGCGAGTGCTTGCCGGTGTCGGGGGACGGCGTTACTCTCCGAATCTGGCAACGTTGCCAGGCCGAGGTGAGGGGTGGCGATGACGATGGGGTGGTATCTCGGCGTCCTCGGGGCGCACGGTGGCTGAGTCGATCACGGGGTGGTATCTCGGCGTCCTCGGGGCGCACGGTGGCTGAGTCGATCACGCAGGGTGCGGGTGCGTCACCGCAGACGGCCCGCGCGTCGCGGCGCGCCCGCAAGGGCAAGGTCAAGTACAACCGCCGTGAGGCGCTGGCCGGGCTGATGTTCATCTCGCCGTGGATCCTGGGCTTCCTCATCTTCACGGCCGGCGCGATGATCTGGAGCCTGTTCATCGCGTTCAGCGACTACAGCCTGGCGACGGGCGAGATGCGCCCCGTCGGCACCCGGAACTTCGAGAACCTCATCGACGACCCCCGGGTGCGGGTCTCGCTGGCCAACACCCTGTTCTACGCCGTCATGCTCGTGCCGCTGGAGATCCTCTTCGCGCTCGGGCTGGCGATGCTGCTCGCGCGTCTCGGCCGGGGCAGCGGGGTGTTCAGAACCATCTACTACCTGCCGAAGATGACCCCGGCTGTCGCCACGGCCGCGGTCTTCTTCCTCCTGCTCAACGGCAACACCGGTGCGATCAACCAGGGCCTGGCGGCCGTCGGGATCCAGGGGCCGCAGTGGCTCGTCGACCCGGACTGGGTCAAGCCCTCGATCGTGCTTATGTCGCTGTGGGCGGTCAGCGGCACGATGGTCATCTTCCTCGCGGCCCTGAAGAACGTGCCGCGGGAGCTCTACGAGGTCGCCTCCATCGACGGCGCCGGGCCCGTGCGCCAGTTCTTCTCCATCACGCTGCCGATGATCTCCCCGGCGCTGTTCTTCAACATCATCGTGCTGAGCATCGCGGCGTTCCAGACCTTCGACCAGGCCTACCTGCTCTTCTGGCGCGACCAGAACAACGCCGCGCCGGAGGCCTCGCTGTTCTACGCGGTGTACCTGTTCCAGCAGGCCTTCCGGCAGTTCAACTTCGGCTTCGCCTCGGCGATGGCGTGGCTCATGTTCGTCATCATCATGATCATCACGGCGATCCAGGTGAGGGTCGGCAACCGGCTGGTCTTCTACGAGGGGGCGCGCTGATGTCCGCAGTCAACATGCCGGAGGCGGTCGTCGCGACCGACCGCGTCGCCGACGAGACCGCCGGGAAGGAGCGCTACGGCACCCGCCGCCGCCGCAAGCCGCCGTTCCGGCTCACGCCGGGCAAGGCGGTGCTGTGGGTCCTTGTCATTGCCTTCGCCCTCATCTTCATGTACCCGTTCGCGTGGCTGCTGGCGGCCAGCCTCAAGCCGCGGGGGCAGGTCTTCGACAACAAGCTCATCCCCGAGACCTTCGTGTGGTCGAACTACGCGGAGACGTGGGCTCAGCTGCCCCTGCTCAGCTGGTTGTTCAACAGCGTGGCGATCGCCCTGCTGGCGGCGACGACGGTGGCGATCTCGAGCACGATGGTCGCCTTCGGGTTCGCCCAGTTCCGCTTTCCCGGGCGTAACGCCATGTTCGGGCTCGTCCTCGCGACAATGATGCTGCCCGGAGCCGTGACGATGGTGCCGGTGTACCTCATCTGGAAGGAGGTCGGGCTGCTCGGGACCTGGGCACCGCTGTGGGCCTTCAACCTGTTCGGCTCCGCCTTCTACATCTTCCTCCAGCGCCAGTTCCTCCTCGGGCTGCCCAGGGAGCTGTTCGAGGCGGCCCGCGTCGACGGCGCGAGCTACTGGCGGATCTTCTGGCGCATCGTCATGCCGCTGTCGATCCCCTCGTTCATCATCGTGTTCCTCTTCGAGTTCCAGGCCAGCTGGAACAACCTGCAGCAGGCGCTCATCTACCTCAACGCCGGCAGCGTCGAGGACTTCACCGCCCCGCTCGGCATCGCCTACGCGATGACCCGGTACAGCCCGACGGCCGGAGGGCACGGCGACTACCAGTACGTCATGGTGGCCTCGCTCATCGTCACGCTGCCGATGCTCGTCCTCTTCGCCTTCGGTCAGCGCTACTTCATCGAGGGCATCGCCACGACGGGCCGCAAGGGGTGAGCGCGGTGGGACGCACGCGTCGCCGGCGGCCCGGGAACCCGGACCACGTCACGGTTCCATCACGTTCGCTGCGGAGGGTGTCACCGCCGCAGTAGGTTCTTGTGTGCCAGGTCACACTCCGCTAGTTTGACGATGTGGGAAGGTTCCCACATCGGGACCGAGCACCACGCCCGACGAGGACGTCGGGTGACCGACTTCGAAGGGAACGACATGAAGAAGCGTCATTCCGCGTTCGTCGCGATGGGAGTCGCCCCCGTCCTCCTGGCCCTCGCGGCGTGTGGAGGAGGTGACGGCGACGGTGACGGCGGCGCGGACGCCGACGGCAACGGCGAGGGTGGAGGGTTCACCGCCGAGGCCTCCGGGGCGGTCGACGCCTGGGCCTTCGACAACGCCGACGACGTCGGCCAGGCTCGCCTCGACCACGCCGAGGAGACCCTCGGGGACCTCGAGATCCAGCTCGACCCCACGTCCTTCGACGCCCAGAAGTTCACCACGCGGATGGCCAGCGGGGACGTCCCCGACGTCGTCCAGATGGACCGCCGCTACGTCGGCACCTACGCCGCGCAGGACCTCATCCAGCCGCTGGACCAGTGTTTCGAGGCGCACGAGGTCACGCCCGACGAGCGCTGGTACCCGTTCGTCGTCGACGACGTGCGGTGGAACGACCAGGTCTGGGCGACCCCGCAGTTCTACCAGCCGCCGGCCGTCCTGCTGAACAAGGACGTCATGGACGCCGCCGGCGTGACGAACGAGCAGATCGACACCTCGGACCTCGAGGTCCTGCTGCCCGCCGTCGAGGCGATGTACGCGGAGAGCGGCGGCAACCCGACGACGCTCGGCTTCGACCCGCAGCCCACCGGCCAGGTCACCCTGTGGCTCCTCGGCATGGGCGGCACCCTCACCGACGAGGAGGGCGCTCCCACGCTCGACGACCCTGCGAACGCGGCGGCGATCGAGCACGTCAAGCAGATCATCGACGCGCAGGGCGGCTACGCGCCGTACAAGAGCTTCACCGACTCCTTCGACTTCTTCGGTGAGCAGAACCAGTACGTCGCGGACCAGGTCGGCGCGCAGATCAACGCCCAGTGGTACCCGAACGTGCTCTCCCCGTACATCGACGAGGTCCAGCTCAACGCAGTGCCGTTCAAGAACGCCGATGGCGAGAACTTCGCCGTCGCCGGTGGCACGGCCTTCGTCATCCCCGCCGGCGCGGAGAACCCGGACGGGGCGTGTGCCTGGATGGTCGAGGTCACCTCGCTCGAGGCCTGGGAGGCGGCAGGGGCGGCCCGAGCGGCCACCCTGGAGGAGAACAACGGCGTCTTCACCGGCCTGTTCACCGGCTCTCCCGAGGCCGACCAGACCATTCGCGACACGTACCTCGAGCCGACCGGCAACGAGGGCATGGACCAGGTCATCGAGACCTACTACGAGGTGCTCGACTACGGGCAGTCGGTCGGCGCCTCGCCGGTCGGCCAGGAGATCGTGAACGAGCTGACCAACGCGATGACCGCGGCGCTGCTCGGTGACAAGACCCCTGAGCAGGCTCTCACCGACGCGCAGGACACGGTGATGCGCGCCTACGAGAGCAACGTCGACTAGCGGCTCGTGCCCGGGTCACACGCACCGCCCCCCGGAGACGGGGGTGCACCAGGGGCGTGTGGCCCGGGCTCGGTCGTGCTCGACCGGCGCCCCGGTGCCGTGCGGGTGACCACCGACAGCTATCAGCTCGAGGTGCGCGCCCACCCGCCGCGGGCGGTCCTCGCCGGGACCGACGGCCGGATCTGGTCCCACCTCAGCCTGCTCGCCTCCGTCGACCGCACCGACGTCGCCGACGTCTCCTGGGACGTCGGGCCGGCGAGCGTGAGCGGGCCGACGGCGGACGGGAGGGTCGAGGTCGTCCTGCGGCTGAGCTCCAGCGCGTGGGACCGCAAGGAGGTGCGGCTCACCTGCACGCCGGGGGAGGTGGCGCTGAGCGCGACCGTCACGGGCCGGGGGATCCTCGCTGAGGTCGGCCTCCTCGGGGGCCGCGCGAGCCTCGCGACGTCGGCGTGCGGCTGGTTCTGGTCCTCCGCCGAGCACGCCTCGGTCTTCACGCCCGCGCCGACCGAGCCGATCGAGGTCGTGCGGCCGGCGGCCGCGCCCGTCACCCTCGGCGTCGTCGGTGACGCGAGCCCGGGCCGCCTGCACGGGATCTTCTCCCCGCCACCGCTGTGCCTCGCGCTCGGCCGGGAGACGAGCACGGGGCCGACCGACGTCCCCGGCGGCGACTGGCTCGGCATGTGGCTGCGGGCCCCCGTCGAGGACCTGACCTTCACCCAGCTCCGGTACCTCCCCAGCGACGGCGGCTTCCGGGTCGCCCTCGACTACGACGGCCACACGCGGGTCGAGGGCACCTTCACGACGCCGGAGCTCGTCCTGCGACCGGGCGAGAGCCCGCACCGGGTGCTCGAGCACTACCGGAGCGACCTCGTCGGGCGGGGCCTCGCGCCGGACGGGCCCGGCGGGCGGCAGGCCGACTGGTGGGCCGAGCCCATCGTCTGCGGCTGGGGCGTCCAGTGCGCGCTCGCCCCGCTCCCAGGGGCACGCGCGGGCCACCCGTGGTTCCTCGACGACCTGCCGCCCGCCGTCGTGCCCGACGGCGTCCCGATCGCGCCCGACATGTCCCGTCAGGACGTCTACGACACCCTGCTGGCGACTCTCGCCGAGCACGACGTCGTCCCGGGGACCGTCGTCGTCGACGACCGGTGGCAGGAGCACTACGGGACGCTGGAGCCGCACCCCGGGCGCTGGCCGGAGCTGCGCGCGTGGGTCGCCGAGCGGCACGCCGCCGGACAGCGCGTCCTGCTGTGGTGGAAGGCCTGGGACCCGGCCGGCCTGCCCGACGCCGAGTGCGTGGTCGACCCCTCCGGCCGGGCCGTCGCCGCGGACCCGGGGAACCCGGCGTACCTCGCCCGCGTCGCCACCGTGGTGCGGCACCTGCTCGGCCCCGACGGGATCGACGCCGACGGGTTCAAGATCGACTTCACCCAGCGCGCGCCCGCCGGGGTGCACCTGCGCGCGTGGACCGACGACCACCCGAGCCGCCCACCGCCGGTGTGGGGCGTCGCCGCGCTCCACCGGCTGCTGCGGACGATCTACGCGGCTGCGAAGGCGGCCAAGCCCGACGCCCTCCTCGTCACGCACACGCCGCACCCGTCCTTCGCCGACGTGTGCGACATGGTGCGGACCAACGACGTGCTCGGGCGTGGCCCGGCGGGCGCCGTCGTCCCGGTCGGTGACCAGCTTGCCGCACGCGCCGCCGTCGTACGGGCGGTGCTGCCCGGCCACCTCGTCGACACCGACCAGTGGCCGATGCCCGACCGTGACCAGTGGCGCCGGTACGTCGTGCGGCAGGCCGAGCTCGGTGTGCCGGCGCTCTACTACTCCGACCGGCTCGACCGCTCGGGGGAGGAGCTCACCGCCTCGGACCTCGCCCTGGTCGCCCGGACGTGGGCGCGCTACCGGGAGCGGGCCGTCGGGAAGACAGGACGGGCGAGGCGCGGGCGTGCCATCCTCGGGAGCATGAGTTCCGGACCCCTCGCCCTGCACCGTCACGGGCCGGCCGGCGGCCGGCCCCTCGTCCTGCTCCACGGCTTCCCGCTCGACTCCCGGATGTGGGACGACGTCGTCGCCCGCCTCACCGACCTGCCCGTCGTCACCGTGGACGCCCCCGGGTTCGGTGGGTCGCCCGCACCGGACGACGTCGCGGCCGCCGTCGGCCGGGAGCCCGGACCGTCGCTGGAGACCTACGCCGACGCCGTCGCCGCGACGCTGCGTGCCGAGGGCATCGACAGGGCCGTCGTCGCCGGACTGTCGATGGGCGGGTACGCGCTGCTCGCCCTCGCCGAGCGGCACCGCGGCCTGCTCGCCGCTGTCGGCCTGCTCGACACGCGCGCCGACGCCGACGCGGACGACGCCCGAGCCAACCGCCTGCGCGTGGCGGAGGAGGCCGAGCGGACCGGCGCCGACGCGGTTGCCGGCATGGTCGAGACCGTGCTGGGCGAGACGACTCTGGCCGAGCGCCCGCAGGTCGTGGCGCGGATGAGGGAGTGGCTGAGCCAGGCACCCGCCGAGGGCATCTCCTGGGCGCAGCGGGCGATGGCAGGCCGTCCCGCCCGGCTCACCGCGGTGGAGGACCTCGAGGTCCCGGGCCTCGTGCTGCGGGGAGCCGAGGACAAGGGCAGCCCGCAGAGCGCCGCGCAGGCCATGGCCCACGCGCTCGGTGGGGGAGCGGAGCTCGTCGTGGTCCCGCGGGCGGGGCACATGACCGCGATCGAGGACCCCGACGCCGTCGCGGACGCGCTGCGCCGGCTCCACGCGTCCGCCGACGCATGACGGCCCCGGCGCCCGAGGGCGCGGGCAGCTGACTGCCCGGTCGCCGGCCGGTCGGGCGGGGCCGGCGGCCGGGCCCGGCACAGGGTGGCGGACGCCGGGCCCGCGGTCAGGGGGTGGCCGGTGGACGTCCGGCGTCCGGCTCGTCCGCCGGGCCGCGCCAGCCGGGCAGCAGACGCTCGAGCGCGACCGGGAGGTCGAGGGACTCACCGTCCTTGCCGCCGGCGCCGAGCACCATGGGCGGCGCCGCCGGCTCGAGCGCGATGCCGGTCAGCCGGTCACGCAGCCCCAGGGGCGCGGTGAGGACGTAGAACTCGCCGTCGGTGCTCATCCCGGCGCTGCGGTCCGAGCGCAGGTACCAGCCGGTGACGTTGCTGGTGGCACTGCCCCGCCCGCCGTAGCCCCGGACGCGCAACCGTTCGGCGGGCAGCCGGTCACGCGCGACGGCGGCGAACTCACGCAGCAGGGCGGCGGCGCGCTCGTGCTCGGCCCGTTGCCGCCGCCGGAGCATGTCGGCGTGCACGTCCGCCGCCTCGCGCCGTTGCCGCGCCCACTCGTCCTCGCCCACCCGCCCAGCCTAGGCCGCCCGGCGTGCGGCGCCGTCGCGCACCGCACCGGCGTGAGGGGTCCGGGTCCCCACGGGACCCGAACCCCTCACGTCGACTGCTCCCACGCCGAGGCGCCGCGTGTCAGTGGCGCGGCCCGCCGCTCCGGCGCCGCCGCTCGCCCGCGTCGTCGCCGTCATGGTCCCCGCCGCGGCTGCGTGCCTCGTCGGTGTCGGGCACCTCGTCGGTGTCCTGCGTGCGGCCGTGCGACAGCCGCAGGGCCCGCCCGCGCTCGATGTCCTGCTCGTGCTGCTTGGCCTTCTTGTCGGCGGCCTTGGTGTCCCGCGCCGGCAGCTGGATCTGCTCCTCGGCCTCGATGCCGGCCTGGAGCTGACGGCCGCGCTCGAGCTCGGCGTCGAACTCGGCCCCGAAGAGCAGGGCCAGGTTCATGATCCACAGCCACAGCAGGAAGACGATGACGCCACCGAGGGCACCGTAGGTCTCGTTGTAGCTGCCCAACTGCGTCACGTACAGGCCGAAGGCGGCGGTCGCGAGCGCCGCGACGACGATCGCGATGACGGCCCCCATGCTGATCCAGCGGAACTTCGGCTGCTTGACGTTGGGCGCGGCGTAGTACAGCAGCGCGATGACGATGATGACGACGAGGAGCAGCACCGGCCACTTCGCGATGTTCCATACGGTCACCGCCGTGGAGCCGAGCCCGACGAGCTCACCGACCGTCTCCGCGACCGGTCCGCTGACCACGAGGATGACGACGGCCACCGCCACCAGCAGCAGCAGGACGAGAGTGAGCAGGTAGGTCCACGGCCGCAGCTTCCAGATCGGCCGGCCCTCGGGGATCTCGTAGATCTTGTTCATCGCCTTGGCGAAGCCGGTGACGTAGTTCGAGGCGGTCCACAGCGCGACGAGCAGACCGATGAGCAGGCCGATGCCGGGGGAGCCGACACTCGTGATGCTCTCGATGGCGGGCTCGAGCTGCCGGAACGTGTCCGGGGGGAGGACGTCCTCGAGCATCGTGGTGATCTGGCTCGTGCCCTGCTGACCCTGGCCGACGAGGGAGAGGATCGAGGCGAGTGCGATGAGCGCCGGGAAGATCGACAGCACGGCGTAGTACGTCAGGCCGGCGGCGAGCGTCGTGCAGTCGTCGCGGATGAACTCGCGAAGCGTCTTGCGCAGCACGTAGGTCCACGACGGCTTGCGGATGTCACCGGGCGAGTCCGGCTTCTGCGGGTGGTCCGGGTCGGTGCCCGAAGAGGTCGAGGACATCGTCACTCCCTGTGGTCGCGGTGGGAGCCAGCGTGGGGTCCTCCCAGCGCCACCGCAACCGGTGGGCCGTCGGCTGCCGCCGGCGAGAGGACGGCGCGTCCGGCCCCGGCGCGCGATCTCGTAGCGTTGGACCATGGCAGGTCCCCTCCACATCCGCGCAGCCCACCCCGGTGACGCCGACGCCCTCGCCGCCGCCCACGTCCGCGCCTGGCGCGAGACCTATGCCGACGAGGTCCCCACCCGGGTCTACGACCGGATGGAGGAGGAGGGCCCGACGAGGTGGCGCGCGCGCCTGGACGACCCGCGCGACAGCATCACCTGGGTGGGCGTCGAGCGGGAGACCGGCGCGCTCGCCGGGTTCGCAACGGCGCGGGCGACGGGTGCCGACGCCGTTCGCCCGCTGTTCCTCGCCTCGCTCTACGTGCTCCGGCACTGGCACGGCCAGGGCCTCGGGCGCGCCCTGCTCGAGCACGCTGTCGGGGACGCCCCGGCCTTCCTGTGGGTGGCCGAGGGCAACGAGCGTGCGCAGCGGTTCTACGAGCGCAACGGCTTCGCCCTCGACGGCGAGCGGCAGGTCGACCCCCGCTGGGGCGGCATCGCCGACCTCCGCATGGTCCGCTGACGACGACGACGCCGCCCGCACCGCCTCAGGAGAACAGCGCGAGCCCGTAGACGGCGAAGACCGCGAGGTGGGTGGCGCCGTGGACGGACGTGACCCGTGGCGCCGTGAAGGTCGTCACCGTGAGCAGCAGCGAGACGCCGAGCAGGAGGAGGTTCGCCGGTGACTCGGCGAGCACGACGCTCTGCCCGGTGAGCATCCCGATGACGAGGACGCTGGGGATGGTGAGCCCCACCGTCGAGACGAGGGCCCCGTGGCACAGGTTGCTCACCCGCTGGATCTCACCGCGCAGCGCCGCGCGCACGGAGGTGATCGACTCCGGCAGGAAGACGATCATCGCGATGAGGACCCCGGCCAGCGCGACCGGCGCCCCGACCCGCCCGAGGCCGTCGTCGAGCAGCGCCGCCATGTCGTGCGACAGCAGGACGATCGGCAGCACCGTGACGACGAGCAGCCCGGCACGCAGGAGGACCTCGGTCCGGTGCTCGGCGATGACCCGCACGACGCTGACGGGCCGGGTGGGGGCGCCGTCGACGGGCGGACCGACCTCCCTGAAGTCCTCGGCCTGCGGCCCCATCTGCCGGACGAGGAAGAAGGCGTACAGGACGACGGTGAGGGCGACGACGACGACCACCTGCCCGGTCGTGTACGCGCCGTCGTCGCCGATGACGGCGGGGAGCGCGAAGGCGAGCGAGACGAGGACGACGAGCATCGCGAGGTAGGCGGTCGTACCGGCGCGGTTGGGTGCGAGCGACCGGTGACGGAGCCCTCCGACGAGGAGGCACAGACCGACGACCGCGTTGAGGATGATCATCGCGACGGCCATGACCGAGTCGCGCGCGATCGCCGTGTGGTCCCCGGGGCCGAGCATGACGGCGGAGATGAGGACGACCTCGATGAGCACGATCGACAGGGTGAGGACCAGCGAGCCGTAGGGGTCACCGAGCCGGCGGGCGAGGTGCTCGGCCTCGTGGGCCACGCCGAAGGCGCACACGAGGATGACGCCGACGATGGCGGCGAGGGCGCCGAGCAGCAGCGGGGCCGCGGCCGGCGCGGCGAGCAGGGGGCCGCTGAGGACGACGACGGCGCCCCAGCCGAGCAGGAGCCGCAGGGTCGCGGCGGGCGTGAGGATGGACCGCAGGGCGGACATGAGAGAACCACGTCCCGTTCCACGGGGCCGTCCCCGTGTCGATCGGACGAGCGGGTCGTCCCGCCCGTAGCGTCGCTTCACACGCTGGGAGCCAGGCTACCCACACCTGCCGGGGCTCGGCAGCGCTGGTGACCAGGATCGCCGGGGTGCCTCAGCGGCTGTCGTCCTCGACGGCGGGGAGCACGGCCGTCTCACCCGACACCGCGCCCATGACCTCCGTCCGCCCGTCCTCCGGCTCGCCGGCGTCGCTCCGCCCCGTCGCGGGACGCTGCTTGCCGGTCCGCTTGGTGGTGCGCCGCTCGACGCTGCCGGCCTGCCTGGTCTCCGCGGGGCCCGGAGCGGTCGACTCGGCGCCCTCCTCGTCGGCCGGCTCGGCCGCGGGGGAGTCGGGCCCGGTGGCGTCGGCCACGGCGTCACCCTGCCCGGCGCCGCCCTCGTCGACGGCGGCGTCAGCCGGCTCGGTGTCGGCCGACCCGATGGCACTGGTCGCGGTCGCGTCCGCGTGCCCCGCGTCTGCCGCCGCGGCATCAGCCGGCGGGGCGTCGCCCGGATCGGCGCCCCCCTCGTCCACCGCAGCCGCGGCGGCGGGCTCGACGTTCTCGGCGGGCTCCGCCGTGGCCGCGTCATTCGCGGCACGGTCGGCGACGGCGGTGACCGTGGCGGGGGTGGCCAGGACGCTGCGCAGCTCGTTGAGGTAGGTGGTGATGTCCTTGCGCTGGCGGGTGAGGTCGGCGATCTCGGCGTGGAGGGTGTCCCGCTCTGCGCGCGCGGAGTCGGCGGTGACACGGAGCAGGTCGTCGGCCTCGGCCTGGGCGTCGGCCACGATGCGTTCCGCCTCCAGGCGCGCCTGGTCGACCCGGCGCGCGGCGGCGGCGTCGGCGTCGGCGATGACGGCCTCGGTGCGGGCGACCGACTCGGCCAGCCGGGCCTCCGCGTCCGTGGCTCGCCGCTCGGTCTCCTCGGTGAGAGCGGTGGTGGCGGCGCGGGCGCGGGCGTGCGCCTCCGCGGCGGCGCGCTCCGCCTCCTCGCGCAGCGCGGCGGTCTCCAGCTCGGCCCGGTGGCGCAGCTGCTCGGCCTCCGCGCGCGCCTGCTCGAGGACGCTCTGGGCCTCCTGGTGCAGCCGGGTGGCCTCGGCGCGCAGGGCGGTCACCTCCTGCTCGGCGGCGGCACGCAGCTCGAGGACCTCGCGCTCCGCCGTCGCGCGGGCGAGCGCGAGCTCGCGGTCGAGGTCGGCGCGGCGGTGCTCCTCCTCGTCGCGGACGGACTCGCGCACCCTGGCGGCTTCCCGCTCGGCCGAGGAGACGAGCTCCTCGGCGGTGCGCTGGGCGACCTCGCGTGCCGACCCGGCCTCGCGCTGCGCGTCGTCGAGCACCTCCTCGGCCTGCCGTCTGGCGGTGGCCACCCGCGCGGCGGCCTCGGACTCCGCGCGCTCGGTGAGCTCGGCGGCACGCCGCTCCGCGGCGGCGAGCGCCTCCGCTGCCTGCGCGCGGGCGCGGTCGACGACACCGGCGGACTGCTCCTCCGCGGACCTCAGCAGCTGCTCGATCCGCGAGCCGAGGCCCGCATAGGTGGGCTGCTCCCGCTCGCGGAGCTCGCGCTGGGCCTGGGACAGCTCACCGGAGAGCCGCATCGTCCGCTCGTCCAGCGCCGCGACCTGCTCCCGGGCGCCCGCGAGGGCGGTCTCCAGGGCATGGACCCGCTGGTCCACCTGTGCGCGGTCGTACCCACGCATGACCACAGGGAACACCGGATGCTCCTCGCTCATCTGTCCTCCTGGTCAGCGGTGCACGCTCGTGCGTGCCGTCGTCAGCGTAGCCGGGGGCCCGGACGGTCGCGCTCGGCCCTGGTGGCCGCTACGCTCCCCGCCCCGGATCATCGCACTTTGGTCACAAGCCGATAACGTCGCGCGTGTCACCGCGTCGTATCCTGGGACGTCGCACCGCGCCCGCCTGGAGGAAGCCCAACCCCGTGACCCGACGCAGACTGCCCCTCATGCTCGCCGTCCTCGGCGTGCTCATCATCGTCGCCGCCCTCGTGGCGGCCGAGGTCGTGCGCTCGTCCGACCGCGCGACCCTCGCTCTCGGTGAGCGGCTGGACGTCCCCGTGGTCGTCACCGAGCCCGGGGTGCTCGACGCCGTCGGCTCGGAGGTCACCGTGCGGGCCACCGCCGAGGACGACGAGCCCGTCGTGCTCGCCGTCGGCCGGACCGCGGAGGTCGAGGCCTGGCTCGGGGAGAACGACCACGCCCGCGTCACCGGCCTGTCCTCGTGGGAGGAGCTCACCGTCGAGGTCGTCACCGGCGGCGGACAGGACGCGACCGAGGCACCGACCGACGCGGCGACCGACAGCGAGACGGAGGCGCCGGCGGACGGAGCGGCGACCGAGGCCGCCTTGCCGAACCCCGCAGGCTCCGACCTGTGGGTCGTCGAGACCACCTCCACCGGTTCGGCCGAGCTCACGTGGACGGACAGCCCCGGCCGCTGGAGCCTGGTCGCGGCGACCGACGGTGCCGGGCCGGCGCCGGACCTCGAGCTCGAGTGGGGCCGCCAGGTGGCCACCCCCTGGCTCGTCCCCGCCATCGTCGTCGGTGGGATCGCCCTCATCGCGGGCCTGACGATGCTCGTGCTGAACGTCCTCGCCCGCCGTGAGGAGCGCCGGCGCGAGGACGCCCGCGCCCGCCGCGACGCGGGCGGCGGCGCAGCGCCGCTGAGCATCACGGACACCGACCCGGGGACCGGTGAGCGGCTGACCCGCCGCCAGATCCGGGAGATGGAACGGGACATGGCACGGGCTGAGCAGAACCTCCACACCGACCACGAGGCAGGGCTGCCGCCCGTCCCGCTCGCCGCGGACGAGGACGCCGACGACGACGCACGGCCCGCAGGGGACAGCGGTGCGTCAGCGACCGGACCGGGGACCGACGACGTCGATGCCCGGCGCGACCCGGAGGAGGCGTCCACCGTCGAGCGGGACCCGGCAGCCGAGGACCATCCCGAGACGTGGGAGACCGACGCCGAGCACCAGCCCGCCGGTTCCACCGTCGAGCGCGAACCGGTGGCGGACATCTCCGTCGTCGACCCGTCGGAGGAGGAGCCGGATCCGGTGCCGGAGGAGTCGGCCGTCGAGCCGGCCCCGGCCCCCGGCGAGCCGGAGGGGGAGCACCCTCCTGCGGACGACGACGAGGAGGGCCGGGCCCCGACGGCGACCTCCTGGCGCTCGGTCTGGGGCTTCGGCGGTGCCGCGGTCGGCCGCGGCGCGCCCCCAGGCCCCGCAGCCGACACGACCGACCAGACGAACCAGACCGACGACCGGGAGGAGCGGTGATGACCGGATCCACCAGGCACACGGCCGCGCGGCTCGCCGCCGGTGTCGCGACCACCGCCCTGCTGCTCGCCGGCTGCGCGGGTGAGGTCCCCCAGCCCCAGCCCGAGCCGGCGGCCACGGCGCCGCTGCCCGTCCTGGACGAGGACCGCATCGAGCGCATCCTCGCGGACGTCCAGGAGACGATCGACGACGCCGACGCCGCCCTGGACGCCGAGCTCCTCACCGACCGCGTGACCGGGCCCGCCCTGTCGATGCGCGAGGCCGAGTACCGGCTGAGCGCCGCCTCCGAGGGCGACCGCGCACCGACGCCGCTGACGACCAGCAGCCAGGTGGAGGTCGTCGCCGCCACCGACGAGTGGCCCCGGTCGCTCTACGTCGTCTCCAGCGTCCCCGACGACGCCAACCTCCCGCTCCTGCTGGTGCTCACCCAGGAGACGCCGCGCGACCAGTACAAGCTGTGGTTCTGGACCTCCCTCCTGCCGGGTGCCCAGACACCCAGCACGGCCAACGCCGAGATCGGCAGCCCGCAGCTGGCTCCCGACGCGGAGGGGCTCGTGGCGACGCCGCAGCAGACCGTCGAGCAGTACGCGGGCCTGTTGGCCGAGCCGGACAGCTCCGAGCTCTTCGCCGACGACCCCTTCCGCACCGGCTACGCCGAGATGATCGACGCCCTGCGTTCCACGATCGAGGTCGCCGGCGCGGTCGGTGAGACCTACGAGGTGCGTGAGGGCACGGTCTCGGCGATGCAGACCGCCGAGGGGGGCGCCGTCGTCGTCGGTGTCATCGACGGACGCCTGACGATCCGCAAGACGGTCGAGGGCTCCTCGCTCGAGGCGGGCGGGGACATCGGCCTGCTCCTGGGGCAGGACCCGGCCATCGACGAGGTGGCACAGGCGCACTACC
The DNA here is from genome assembly GCF_035607575.1 of Georgenia sp. H159. Lineage (NCBI taxonomy): Bacteria > Bacillati > Actinomycetota > Actinomycetes > Allobogoriellales > Allobogoriellaceae > Georgenia > Georgenia sp. H159. The sequence goes on from NZ_JAYDZY010000001.1 coordinate 639,516, forward strand.
TCATCCCCGTCGCCTTCGCCGTGCCGCCGGAGGGCAGCGACGAGCCGATCTCCGTGCTCGGCGCCGTCCACGTGCTGGCGAACGTCGGGGTCCCCGAGTCCCAGCCCGCTGATGAGGAGGACGGCGGGACCGAGGGGTAACGTCGTCGTCAGGACCTCAGACCGAAGGACAGTGATGAGTCAGCCCTCCATCAACCTGCACGGCGCCGTGGACCTGTCGGCGCTCGCCCGCCCGGCACAGCCCGGTCCCGCCGCACCCGCCGCGCCAGGCGGCCCCGCCACCGAGGCACCGATCGTCGCCGAGGTCACCGAGGCGACCTTCCAGCAGACGGTCGAGCTGTCGATGCGCGTGCCCGTCGTCGTCGAGGTGTGGGCGTCCTACGCCCAGGGCCCCTCGCAGGTGCTCGCCAAGGTCGCCACCGACTACGGCGGCCGCTTCCACCTCGCGCGCGTCGACGTCGACACGAGCCCGCAGATCGCCCAGGCCTTCCAGGTGCAGGCGGTGCCGACCGTCGTCGCCATCGTCCGTGGCCAGCCGATCCCGCTCTACCAGGGTGACTACCCCGAGGACCAGCTGCGTGCCGTGCTCGAGGAGGTGCTGCGGGTCGCCGCCCAGGCGGGGGTCACCGGCACCGTCAGCGGCGGAGCCCCGGAGGAGGAGGCGGCCGAGCCGGAGCCGGTCGAGCCGCCGCTGCCGCCGCTGCACGCGGAGGCGCTGGACGCGATCGAGCGCGAGGACTACGAGGCTGCCGCCGACGCGTACCGGCGTGCGTTGAAGGAGAACCCCGCGGACCACGAGGCCACCGCCGCGCTGGCCCAGGTCGAGCTGATCATGCGCACGGCGAGCGCCGGTGGGCTCCAGGCGGTCACCGCTGCCGCCGACTCCCCGTTGACCGACGTGGGTGCGCACCTGGCGGCTGCGGACGCCGAGGTGGCCGCCGGGCAGCACGCCGCCGCGTTCGACCGGCTGCTCGCCGTCGTGCGTGCGACGGCTGGGGACGACCGCGAGGAGGTGCGCAAGCGGCTCGTCGAGTACTTCGAGATCGTCGGCACCGCCGACCCCGCAGTGGCAGACGCGCGCCGCAACCTCGCCTCCGCCCTGTACTGAGCCGAGGCTCCCGAGCGCTCAGACGCCCTGGACCGCCGTGCCCCACGGCGGTCCAGGGCGTCGTCTGCGACCAGCAGCTGCAGGAGCGACGCTGACCGCTGGGGTCAGTCGTCCTCGGGCGTGAGCCACAGCGCCCCGAGGGGCGGGACGCGGAGGCGCACGGACGCCGGGCGCCCGTGCCACGGCAGCTCCTCGGCCACGACCCGGCCCAGGTTGCCCACCCCGGAGCCGCCGTACTCCTCGGCGTCGGTGTTGAGCACCTCGGCCCAGGTGCCCCCGTGCGGGAGCCCCACGCGGTAGCCCTCGTGCGGGGTCCCGGCGAAGTTGACGATGCAGGCGACGTGGCGGTTTCGCCCCGAGGGGTCGACGCGCAGGTAGCTGATGACGTTGTGGTCGCCGTCGCCCGCCTCGATCCACTGGAAGCCGGCGGGCGAGAAGTCGTCGGCGAAGAGCGCCGGGTTGGCCAGGTAGACGTCGTTGAGCTGGCGCACGAGGTCGGCCAGGCCGGCGTGCGCGGGGTTGTCGAGCAGGTGCCAGTCGAGGCCGCGCGCCTCCGACCACTCCTCCTCCTGACCGAACTCCCCGCCCATGAACAGCAGCTGCTTCCCCGGGTGGGACCACTGGTAGGCCAGCAGCGCCCGCACCCCGGCGAGCTGCTGCCAGCGGTCACCGGGCATCTTGCGCACGAGCGAGCCCTTGCCGTGGACGACCTCGTCGTGGCTCAGCGGCAGGACGAACTTCTCGGAGAACGCGTAGACGAGGGAGAAGGTCAGCTCCCCGTGGTGGTAGCGCCGGTTGATCGGCTCCTCCGCCATGTAGCGCAGGGTGTCGTTCATCCAGCCCATGTTCCACTTGAGCCCGAACCCGAGGCCGCCCTGGCTGGTGGGGGCGCTGACGCCCGGCCACGCCGTCGACTCCTCGGCGATCATGACGATCCCCGGGACACGGCGGTAGGCGGTCGCGTTGGTCTCCTGGAGGAAGTTGATGGCGTCGAGGTTCTCCCGGCCGCCGCGGTCGTTGGGGCGCCACTGGCCGGGCTGGCGGGAGTAGTCGAGGTAGAGCATGGAGGCGACCGCGTCCACGCGCAGGCCGTCGATGTGGAACTCCTCGAGCCAGTACAGCGCGTTGGCGACGAGGAAGTTGCGCACCTCCCGGCGCCCGAAGTTGAAGATCAGGGTGCCCCAGTCGGGGTGCTCCCCGCGCAGCGGGTCCGGGTCCTCGTACAGCGAGGTGCCGTCGAAGGTGGCCAGCGCCCAGGAGTCCTTCGGGAAGTGCGCCGGGACCCAGTCCATGATGACGCCGATGCCGGCCTGGTGGAGGCGGTCGACGAGGTAGCGGAAGTCGTCCGGGCCACCCAGGCGAGCCGTGGGGGCGTAGTAGGACGTCACCTGGTAGCCCCACGAGCCCCCGAACGGGTGCTCGGCCACCGGCATGAGCTCGACGTGCGTGAAGCCCAGCCCGGCGACGTAGTCGACGAGGTCCTCGGCGAGGTCGCGGTAGCTCAGGCCCGGGCGCCACGAGGCGAGGTGCACCTCGTAGACGCTCATCGGCCCGGTGTGCGGGTCGGTCTGCGCGCGGCGCGAGATCCACTGGTCGTCCTGCCACTCGTAGCTGGACTCGGTGACCACGGAGGCGGTGGCCGGCGGCTGCTCGGTGGCGCGGGCCATCGGGTCGGCCTTCTCGTGCCAGGACCCGTCCCGGTACTGGATCTCGAACTTGTACCGCGCGCCGGAGCCCACCCCCGGCACGAAGATCTCCCACACGCCGCTGGAGCCGAGCGAGCGCATCGCCGTCGAGCGTCCGTCCCAGGAGTTGAAGTCGCCCTTGACTCGGACGGCGCGCGCGTTGGGTGCCCACACCGCGAAGGAGGTGCCGTTGACCTCGCCGAGCGGGGAGGGGTAGCGGCGCACGTGGGCGCCGAGCACCGTCCACAGCTCCTCGTGGCGTCCCTCGCCGATGAGGTGGAGGTCGAGCTCCCCGAGCGTGGGGAGGAACCGGTAGGGGTCGTCGGTGAGGTGGGTCTCGTGGCCGTAGGTGACCTCGATGCGGTAGTCGGGGACCTGCGAGCCGGGGACCGAGGTCACCCACACGCCCTCGGTCTCGTGCTCGAAGGGCCGGCGGCCGTCCGGTGTCACGAGGACGACGGCGTCGGCGAGCGGCCGCAGGGCCCGGATCGTCACCCCGCCCTCGCCGACGTGGGCGCCGAGGACGTCGTGGGGCTGGTGGTGGAGGCCGGCGGCGATGGCGTGCAGGACGCCGTTGTCGACGGGGAGCACCTCGGCGCTCGTGCCGGCGCCCTGGTCATTGCGCGGATCGAGGTCAGTCATGTGGCCACTCTTCCATCTGGTCCGGGCTGTCGCGCGAGCAATGGTCAGGTCACGGGTCCGTCGAGCAGGCGGCGGATCCCGGCGACGGGGATGGTGAGCCACGCGGGCCGGTTGCGCACCTCGTAGACCGCCTCGTAGAGCGCCTTGTCCAGCTCGAGCGCAGCCAGCAGCTCGGCGTCCTCGCGGGGGTCCCGGCCCGACTCCCGTGCGTACCCGTCGAGGAAGGAGGTCCGGGCCTGTGCCGCCCACTCCTCGGGGACCTCGGCGCCGTGTTCCCGGTGGGCCGCACCGGCCGCGTACTCCAGGGAACGCAGCATGCCCGCGACGTCACGCAGCGCGAGGTCGGGGGCGGTGCGCTCGGGCAGCGGACGCAGCGGCTCACCCTCGAAGTCGAGCAGCAGCCAGCCGCGGTCCGGCGCCTCGATGACCTGCCCGAGGTGGAGGTCACCGTGGATGCGTTGCAGTGCCGGCCACGGCACGGACTCGGCCCGTGCGTACACCTCGGTGATCGCGTCGCGCAGCTCCTGCAGCTCCGGGACCGCCAGCAGCGCGGCGGCGGCCCGGTCGCGCCACGTCGCGCGCAGCCCGGCGCGGACGGGCGGGGTCGCCTCGTGCAGCGGGAACGCCGCGGCGAGGTCGCGGTGCACGGAGGCGACGGCGGCACCCAGAGCCGTCGCGCGGGTGGCGAGGTCCTCGCCGTCGACGGCGGCACGCACCGCGACCCGCCACGCGTCCTCGACGCCGGCGAGGAACTCCTGGGCGAAGGCGAGGTGGCCGTGCTGCCGCTCGCCCTCGGCACCGGTCCACTCGCCGTAGAGGTCACCGAGCGGCGCGGGCACCCGGGTGCTGCCGGCGTCCGCCAGCGCCTCCTGGACGACGACGTCGGGGTTGCGCCCGTCCGGGACCACGCGAAAGACCTTGCAGATGACCGGCGGTCCGTCGTCCCCCTCGAAGATGATCGAGGTGTTCGACTGCTCGCCGCTGAGCACGCGGACGCGCTCGCCGCCGGTGTGGCTGCGCATCGCCCCCGGGCCGCCGGCGCGGTGGCCGGTGGCCCGTCCGTACTGTGCGCCACCGTCGGAGACCACCGTCCCCTCGCCGACGATCGTACCGAGGAGCACGCGGGCGCCCACGGGGTCGTGGCAGCCGTCGTAGACCCACCGGGGGCCGAGCTCGGAGTGCTCCCCCCTGGCCACGAGCGCGTGCTCCAGCCCGTCGACCGGCTCCGCGCGGTAGGTGAGCGGCACCTGGTAGAGGACCGGCGCGGGCCCGCTGTCGTCCCGCAGCAGCCAGGTCTCGATGCCGACCTCGCCGTCCGGGTCCTGGTACCGCAGCCCGCCGACGCGCCGCAGCAGCGGCGTGCTGCCCTTAGCCGTGTACCACCGCTGCCGGGCGATCCACTCGGGCAGGAACTCGGCGAACGACGGTGTCATCGTGGGCATCAGGCCTCCCGGGGCGGCGGCGCGGCTGTGTCCGTGCCGGCGGTCTGCTCGGACTGCAACGGGGTGCTCACCGGCGGTTCGAGGCTGGCGTCGGACACCGGCTCGGGCATCCGGGGCGGCTGCGGCGCGGTCGGCGGCTCATGCGTCTCGGTCCTCGGGGCCGGTGCCGCGCGACCGGCCGACGGCTCGAGCTGGAGCCAGAAGAAGTCGCGGGTGCCGAGCGTCACCGTGACGGCGCCGGAGGCGTCCACGTCGGGGAACGTCGCCCCGCCGAAGATGTCGGACAGCCCGCGGCCCGCGTAGCCGGGGAGCTCGATGCGCGTCGCCCGCGCCGTGTTGGCGAGGTTCATGACGCACAGGACGGCCTCGTCGTCGTTCTCCCGGATGAAGGCGAGGACGGAGCTGCTGTCCGTCTCCAGCACCCTGAAGGCCCCGGTGCCGAAGACCGGGTGGGCCCGGCGCACCTCGAGGATGCCGCGTACCCAGTGGAGCAGCGACGTCGGGGTGGCGTACTGCGCCTCGACGTTCACCGCGGCGTAGTGGTTGACCAGGGACTGGATGAGCGGCAGGTAGAGCTTGCCGGGGTCCGCCGTGGAGAAGCCGGCGTTACGGTCCGGGCTCCACTGCATGGGGGTGCGCACGGCGTCCCGGTCGGGGAGCCAGATGTTGTCGCCCATGCCGATCTCGTCGCCGTAGTACAGGTACGGGCTGCCCGGCAGGGACAGCAGCAGCGCGTGGGCGAGCTCGATCTCCTTGCGCGAGTTGCCCAGCAGGGGCGAGAGCCGGCGGCGGATACCGACGTTCGCGCGCATGCGCGGGTCCTCGGCGTACCAGCCGTACATCGCCGCGCGTTCCTCGGTGGAGACCATCTCCAGGGTGAGCTCGTCGTGGTTGCGCAGGAAGGTGCCCCACTGGGCGCCCTCCGGGATCTCCGGGGTGTCGGCGAGGATGTCGCGGATCGCGTGGGCGTTCTGCTCGCGCAACGCGTAGAAGATGCGCGGCATGACCGGGAAGTGGAAGCACATGTGGCACTCGGGGGCGTCCTTGGTGCCGTAGTACTCCACGACGTCCTCGGGCCACTGGTTGGCCTCGGCGAGGATGAGCGTGCCGGGGAACTCGCGGTCCACCATGGCGCGCAGGTCGCGGATGAACTCGTGGGTGCGCGGCAGGTTCTCGCAGTTGGTGCCCTCCTCCTCGAACAGGTAGGGCACGGCGTCGAGCCGGAAGCCGTCCACCCCGAGGCGGCACCAGAAGCGCACGACGTCGTGCATCGCCTCGACCACCTGCGGGTTCTCGAAGTTGAGGTCCGGCTGGTGGGAGAAGAAGCGGTGCCAGTAGTACTGGCGACGCACGGGGTCGAAGGTCCAGTTCGAGGTCTCGGTGTCGACGAAGATGATCCGGGCGTCGGAGTACTTGGTGTTGTCGTCGCTCCACACGTAGAAGTCGCCGTAGGGGCCGTCCGGCATCGACCGGGAGGCCTGGAACCACGGGTGCTGGTCGCTCGTGTGGTTCATCACGACGTCGACGAGGATGCGCAGGCCGCGGGCGTGGGCCTCCTGGAGCAGCTCCTGGAAGTCCTCGATCGACCCGTACTCGGAGGCGACGGCCGTGTAGTCGGACACGTCGTACCCGCCGTCGCGCAGCGGCGACGGGTAGAACGGGGGGATCCACAGGCAGTCGACGCCGAGCCACTGGAGGTAGTCCAGCCGGTCGATGAGGCCGCGCAGGTCGCCGGTGCCCGAGCCGTCGGAGTCGCCGAAGGCCCGCAGCAGGACCTCGTAGAACACGGCCTTGCGGTACCAGTCCGGGTCGTCCGAGAGGCCGGGGCGCTCGCCGTGGCCGAGTCGGGGGATCGGGTCGGTGCGCGCGGCCATGGCACGCACGGGGTTGTTCGGGCTCACAGCGGCCTCACCGTCAGGACATGGGCACAGGTGGTGTGGGGATCGAGCCGGACGTACGGTCGTCGGCCCCAGAAGTAGGTCTCCCCGGAGAGCTCGTCGTGGGCTGCCATGACCGGGGTGTCGTCCGCCCCCGACTCGGGCTCGGGGATGCCGAGCGCGGCCAGGTCCAGCTCGACGGTGCCGTCGCGGGTGATGAACGGGTCGAGGTTGAGGACGACGACGACGGTGTCGGCGTGGCCCGTCGGCGAGAGGTGGGCGGGCAGGTGCCGGGAGAAGCACACCGTCGCGTCGTCGCTCGTCGGGTGGACCGTGAGACCGCGGAGCTGTTGGAGCGCCGGGTGGTGGCGCCTGGTCCGGTTGAGCGTGGTGAGGAGGCCGGCGATGCCGAAGTCCTGCGCACGGGACCAGTCACGCGGCTTGAACTCGTACTTCTCGTTGTCGATCTGCTCCTCGGCCCCGGGCCGGGCGACGTTCTCGACGAGCTCGTAGCCGGAGTAGATGCCCCACGTCGGTGAGCCCGTGGCGGCGAGGACGGCGCGGATCGCGAACGCGGCGGCCCCACCGGTCTGCATGTACGGGGTGAGGATGTCGTGGGTCGTCGGCCAGAAGCTCGGGCGCATGACGTGGGAGGTCTCGTTGGAGACCTCGTCGAGGTACTCGGCGACCTCCTCCTTCGTCGTGCGCCAGGTGAAGTACGTGTAGGACTGGTGGAAGCCGATGGCGGCCAGGGTGCGCATCATCGCCGGGCGGGTGAAGGCCTCGGAGAGGAAGACGACGTCCGGGTGGGAGGAGCGCACGTCCGCGAGGATCCGCTCCCAGAAGTCCAGCGGCTTGGTGTGGGGGTTGTCGACGCGGAACGCCGTGACCCCGTGGTCGATCCACACCTGGAGCATGTCGCGGACGGCGTGGTAGATGCCTTCGGGGTCGTTGTCGAAGTTCAGGGGGTAGATGTCCTGGTACTTCTTCGGCGGGTTCTCGGCGTAGGCGATCGTGCCGTCGGCCCGCCGGGTGAACCACTCCGGGTGCTCGGTGACCCACGGGTGGTCGGGGGAGGCCTGCAGGGCGATGTCCAGCGCGACCTCCATCCCCAGCTCGTGGGCCCGGGCGACGAAGGCGTCGAAGTCCGCGAAGGTCCCGAGCTCGGGGTGGATGGCGTCGTGCCCGCCGTCGGCCGAGCCGATGCCGTAGGGCGAGCCGGGGTCGCCCGGCTGTGCCTCCAGGGTGTTGTTGCGGCCCTTGCGGTTGGTCGTCCCGATCGGGTGGACGGGGGTGAGGTAGACGACGTCGAAGCCCATCTCGGCGATCGCCGGCAGCCGCTCGGCGGCGGTGCGCAGGGTGCCCGAGACCCAGCCGCCCCGCTCGGGGTCGAAGTGGGCACCCTCCGACCGGGGGAAGAACTCGTACCAGGAGCCGTACAGCGCCATGGGGCGGTCGACGCGCAGCGGGTAGGTGGCGCTGCGGGTGACGTACTCGCGCACCGGGTGCGCGGCGAGCACCTCGCGGACCTCGGGGGACGTGCCCGCCGCGAGGCGCGCCTCGGCGGGACGGCCGGCGTCCCGCAGCCCGGTGACGGCGTCGGTGAGCACCGTGCGTGCGTCCTCGGGAAGCTCCGGGCGGCCCGCCGCCCGCTCGAGGAGGAGGGCGCCCTCGGTGAGCATGAGCTCGACGTCGACGCCGGCGCCGACCTTGATCGGTGCGTCGTGCAGCCACGTGCCGTAGGGGTGGGACCAGCCCTCGACGCGGAATGACCAGTCGCCCTCCCGGTCCGGGACGACCCAGCCCTCCATGTGGTCCAGCCCCGGGTCGACCTCGTCCATCGTCACGCGGCTGTGCTCGGTGCCGTCGGGGGCGATGAGGACGGCGGTCGCGGCCACGGCGTCGTGACCCTCGCGGAACACGGTCGCCCGGACGGGCACCGGCTCGCCGGTCACGGCCTTGGCCGGCCAGCGGCCGCCCTCGACGACGGGGGAGAGCTCGATGACCGGGATCCGGCCGACCGGGGTCGGTGTCGCCGGCCGCGGGTCCGCGCCGGCTGGGGCGCCCGCGGTGGCGGGGGCGCCCGCCCCGGCGACCGGGGCGGGGGCGCCGGCCGGGCCGTGGTCGGGCGCGACGGCGCGGGGAGACGGCGGGCGGGACGGTGTGGGGTGTGCAGGGCTCACGGTCACGAACCTATCGACGCGGCGCGCCGCGGTCGACCGCAGGGCTCGTGGTGCCCCACCGCGAGGCCCGCACTAGACTGCCGGGCCGGCCCGTCCGTCCCGCGGGCCCTTCGCGACCCCGTGCAACGTGCCGTAAGTCCCTGAAACTGTTCCGGAAACCCGGCTACACTCGACCGGGTGAGAGCCATTCGTCGATTCACCGTACGCACGGTCCTGCCCGAGCCACTCGCTCCGCTGGACACCCTCGCCCAGAACCTGCGGTTCTCGTGGCACGAACCGACCCGAGCGCTGTTCGAGTCCCTGGACCCCGAGCGCTGGCAGGCCCTCCACGGCGACCCGATCAAGCTGCTCGGCGCCCTGGGCAGGCAGCGGCTGGAGGAGCTCGCGCGTGACGAGCGGCTCGTCGCGCGTGTCCGCGAGCTCGACGCCGACCTGCGCAACTACCTCGAGCAGCCGCGCTGGTACCAGGAGTCCTACGCCGCGCCCGACAAGCCCGAGGCCATCGCCTACTTCTCCGCCGAGTTCGGCATCACGGCCGTCCTGCCGCAGTACTCCGGCGGGCTGGGGATCCTCGCCGGCGACCACCTGAAGTCCGCCTCGGACCTCGGCGTGCCGATCGTCGGTGTCGGCCTGCTGTACGGCGCCGGCTACTTCAAGCAGTCCCTCACCCGCGAGGGGTGGCAGCACGAGACCTACCCGCTGCTCGACCCCGACAACCTCCCGCTCACCCTGCTGCGCGAGGCCGACGGCACCCCGGCGCGGGTGAGCCTCGCGCTGCCCGGGGGGCAGCAGCTGCACGCTCAGGTCTGGCGCGCGGACGTCGGCCGCGTGCCGCTCCTGCTGCTCGACTCCAACGTCACGGAGAACGACGAGGCGATCCGCAAGGTCACCGACCGCCTCTACGGCGGCTCGCCCGAGCACCGGCTCAAGCAGGAGCTCCTGCTCGGGATGGGCGGAGTACGGGCGCTGCGCCTGTACTCCCGGCTCACCGGGAGCCCGGCGCCGCAGGTCTACCACGCCAACGAGGGGCACGCCGGCTTCCTGTCGGTCGAGCGTGTCCGCGAGCTCGTCGAGGCCGAGGGGCTGACCTTCGAGGCGGCGCTCGAGGCGGTGCGGGCCGGCACTGTCTTCACCACCCACACGCCCGTCCCCGCCGGCATCGACCGCTTCTCGCGCGAGCTCGTCCGCGAGCACTTCAGCGGCTCCGCCGAGCTCCCCGGTGTCCCGGTGGACAAGGTCCTCGCCCTGGGGACCGAGGACTTCGAGGGTGGCGACCACTCGGTGTACAACATGGCCGTCCTCGGCCTGCGCACGGCCCGCAGGGCCAACGGTGTCGCGCAGCTGCACGGCAAGGTCTCCCGCGGGATGTTCCACCACCTCTGGTCCGGCTTCGACGTCAGCGAGGTGCCCATCACCTCGATCACCAACGGTGTGCACGGCCCCACGTGGACCGACCCCGCGTTCGTGCGGATGGCCGAGGCACACCTGACCCCGGAGCAGATCGCCACCGGAGAGGGCTGGCAGCTGCCCGCCGAGTCCGGCGGTGTGCCGGACAGCGAGCTGTGGGCGATGCGCCGCACGCTGCGCAGCGAGCTCGTCACGGTCGCCCGCCGTCGCGTGCGCAAGTCCTGGCTGGACCGGGGAGCCTCGCCGGCCGAGCTCGGGTGGGTCGACGACGTCCTGGACCCCGACGCGCTCACCATCGGCTTCGCCCGCCGCGTGCCGACCTACAAGCGCCTCACCCTCATGCTCTCGGACCCCGAGCGCCTGCGCCGGCTGCTCACCGACCCGGAGCGGCCGATCCAGATCGTCGTCGCCGGCAAGTCCCACCCCGCGGACGAGCAGGGCATCGGCCTCATCCAGCGGCTGGTGAGCTTCGCCGACGAGGAGGGGGTGCGCAACCGCATCGTCTTCCTGCCGAACTACGACATCGAGATGGCGCAGAGCCTCATGCCGGGCTGCGACGTGTGGCTGAACAACCCGCTGCGGCCGCTCGAGGCCTCCGGCACGTCGGGCATGAAGTGCGCCCTCAACGGTGCGCTCAACCTCTCGATCCTCGACGGCTGGTGGGACGAGTGGTACGACGGCCGGAACGGCTGGGCGATCCCCACCGCCGACGGCGTCGAGGACACCGCGCGCCGGGACGCGCTCGAGGCCGCCGCGCTCTACGAGCTGCTCGAGGACACGGTCGTGCCGCGGTTCTACGACCGTGACGAGAACGGCATCCCCCAGCACTGGCTGGAGATGATGCGCCACACGCTGGCCACCCTGGGGCCCAAGGTGCAGGCCACGCGCATGGTGCGTGACTACGTCGAGCGTCTCTACACACCGGTCGCCGGCAGCTACCGCACGCTCAACGGCTCCGGGTTCGCCGGCGCCATCACGCTGGCCGACTGGAAGCAGCGGGTGCGCGGCGCGTGGCACGGTGTGCGCGTCGACCACGTCGAGTCCACCGGTGTCGGGGACATGGTCAACGTGGGGGACGTCGTCGGCGTGAGCGCGTACGTCACCCTCGGGGGCCTGCGTCCCGAGGACGTCGAGGTCCAGCTGGTCACCGGCCGGGTCGGGGAGGACGACACGCTCCTCGACATCACCACCCGCCCCCTCGCGCTCCACGACACCTACGAGGGCGGACGCTACGGCTACCAGGGCGAGGTGCAGCTCGAGTTCTCCGGGGGCTTCGGGTACTCGGTGCGCATCGTGCCCAAGCACGAGCACACCGCCGGCACCACCGAGCTCGCGCTCGTGGCGGTCGCGACCGCCTGAGAGTACGCGGACGGCGACCTCGTCCGTCCGAGAGCCGCAGGCCGCGGGTGCCATGTCCCCCGCGGCCTGCGGCTCTTGCGTGCGCTCACCGCGTCATCGTGTGCTTCTCGTCCTTCCGGGGCCGTCCGCGACCGCGCTTGCGGGCGACGACGACGCCGTTGACGAACACCTCACCACCCCACACCCCCCAGGGCTCGCGTCGTTCGAGGGCGCTGACCAGGCACGCCTTGCGCACCGGACACTGGTGGCACAGCTCCTTCGCCCGCTCGACGTCGACGCTGCGCTCGGCGAACCAGAGGTCGCGGTCGGCGGCTGTCTGGCACGGAGTCGGGGCCGCGGGGTCGGGGAGAGGCACGGGCGAGCCCGACCGGCCGCCGTGACGGACGGGCACCGTGGTGAGAGTCGGCGGCGAGATGTCTGTGCCTCCCTGGTCCATGGGTGGGGACGAGCACGGGCGAGCTCGTTGTCGCTACGCTAGAACCTCAAGTGAGCTTGAGATCAAGGGGGGTGCGAGGTGTCGCTCGGCCCGGAGGACCGGCTGTCCGTCGGTGAGGTGTCCAGGCGCACCGGGGTGGCCGTCTCCGCGCTCCACTACTACGAGGCCCTGGGTCTGATCACCTCGACCCGGACCGGCGGGAACCAGCGCCGGTACGCCCGTCACATGCTGCGCCGGATCTCCCTCATCGTGGTGGCCAAGCGACTCGGCATACCGCTCACCGACGTCCAGGACGTCTTCACCACCCTGCCGCTGGACCGCGCCCCGACGCTGCGCGACTGGCGACGGGTCTCCACGCTGTGGCACGACCGGCTGGAGCGACGACGGCAGGAGCTCGACCGTCTCGAGGCGGAGCTCACGGGGTGCATCGGCTGTGGCTGTCTGTCCCTCAGGGCCTGTCGCCTCCTCAACCCGGAGGACACGCTGGCTCAGGAGGGCCCGGGACCGCGGCGCATCTGAGTCGGCGACGACCCCTCAGAGGCCGACTCCGATCCGGGCCGGCACGTCGTCGCCGGGCGCGTCGTCAGCCCGTGGTGCCGCTCGTCCTGAGCTCCCGCTCACCGAGAGGGGTCTCCAGGACGACCGTCTCCTGGACGGCGACGGCCTCGGCCCTGCAGCTGCGTCCTCGCATCGGCGTCCGTTCACTCACCCGAGCGGTGATGACGACGACGTCGGCGCCCTCCTCGACGTCCACGCCGGCCGGGAACTGGCACGAGCTGTGCGGGTACTCCACGGTGAGCTCGAGCCCGTCCGGCGACACGTCGACCACGGCGCTGGGCACCACCCGAACCTCGGCGAAGCCGATGACGATCCCGAAGATGGCGATGATGACGCCCGCGACCGTGACGGCAGCGACCAGCCACAGGCTGGTCGCCCGCACGCGGTCGCGTGCCTCACCGGTGAGCCGCTCCATGACCGGATTGTCCCTCAGTGGGTACGTCCGGGGCAGGGGGACGGTCGTCCGCGCGAACGACCCGGCCCTCGGCGGACGACGGTGCGTCGGCGGCGGTGTGCCTCAGCGGCGGGCGAGGTAGAGGCGCAGGGTCAGCGGCTCCATCGTGGTGCGTGCGCCCGGCTGCAGGGCTTCCGCGGTGGCGGCGGTGTCGTCCGGCCGTTCCCACACGGAGTCCCAGGCGAGGACGTAGTCGGCGCCCGCTCCCTCGGGCAGCGTGACGGCCTGCTCGTCGAGCGAGCCGTTGAGCACGAGGAGGGCGTCACAGTCCCCGACCGACCAGCCCGAGCGCAGCATCTGCAGCACGCGGATGTCGGCGTTGTGCCAGTCCCCGGGGTCCATCTCCGCGGCGTCCTGGCGGTACCAGGACAGGTCGGGGATGACGTCCCCGTCCGCCGTGTGCCCGTTGGCGAAGACGTCCGGGTGCAGGACGGGGTGCTCGCGCCGGAGGTGCAGCAGGTGCTGCGTGGTGGCGAGCAGCTCCTCCTGCCAGGGGCGCAGCTCCCAGTCGACCCAGGAGATCTCGTTGTCCTGGCAGTAGGCGTTGTTGTTGCCGAACTGGGAACGGCCGAGCTCGTCACCCGCGGTGATCATCGGCGTCCCGGCCGAGAGCAGCAGCGTGCCGAGGACGTTGCGCATGGACCGTCGCCGGCCGATGAGGATGTCCCCGCCGCGCTCGTGGGCGCGGGGCGCCTGCCCGGCCCAGATCGCGGCGTCGCCCGGACCGCCGCGCGGGTCATCGGCCCCGACCGGCTCGACGGGCCCCTCGACGCCGTGGTTCCACGACCGGTTGTCGTCGCTGCCGTCGCGGTTGTCCTCGGTGTTGGCCTCGTTGTGCTTGAGGTTGTAGGTCACGAGGTCGGCCAGGGTGAAGCCGTCGTGAGCCGTGACGTAGTTGATGCTCGCGAGCGGCCCGCGCCCGCCCGGAGCGGTGCCGCGGGCGAAGAGGTCGGCGGAGCCCGCCAGCCGGGTGGCGAGCTCGCGCAGGTCCTCACCGGTGCCCCCGGCGACGCCCGTCGCCGGGTCGCTGAGCCAGAAGGTCCGCACGGCGTTGCGGAAACGGTCGTTCCAGTCCGCCATCGGCGCGGGGAACTCCCCGGTCCGCCAGCCGCCCGGTCCGACGTCCCACGGCTCGGCGATGAGCTTGACCTGGGAGAGGACCGGGTCGGTGGCCAGCGCGACGAAGAAGGGGTGGTGGGCGGTGAACTCGGCACCGTTGCGCCCCAGGGTGGTGGCGAGGTCGAAGCGGAAGCCGTCGACGCCGATGTCCTTGACCCAGTACCGGAGCGAGTCGAGGGTGAGCTGGACGACGCGCGTGCGGCGGAAGTCCAGCGAGTTGCCCGTCCCGGTGACGTCGACCATGTGGGCCGGGCGCACGCCGTCGTGCATGTAGTACTCGGTGTTGTCCAGGCCGCGCCAGGAGAGCGTGGGGCCGCCGTCGCCACCCTCGCACGTGTGGTTGTAGACGACGTCGAGGAGCACCTCGATACCGGCCTCGTGGAGCAGGTGCACCATGCCGCGGACCTCGTCGAGGACCGCGGCGGGGCCCTCCTCCTGCGCGGCGCGGGTGGCGTAGCTCGGCTCGGGGGCGAGGAAGCCCAGGGTGTTGTAGCCCCAGTAGTTCGTCAGCCCGCGCTCGAGGAGGAAGGGCTCGTCGCCCATCGCGTGGATCGGCAGCAGCTCGACGGCGGTGACGCCCAGCGAGCGCAGGTGCGCGATCGTCGTCGGGTGGGCCAGGCCGGCGTAGGTGCCGCGCAGGTGCTCGGGCACACCGGGCAGCTGCCGGGTGAGGCCGCGGACGTGCGCCTCGTAGATGACGGTGCTCTCCCACGGCACGTGGGGGCGGCTGTCGGCCGGAACGGGCAGCACGTCGTCGAGGATCACCCCGTGGCGCACGTGCCCGGCGGAGTCGAGGTCGTTGCGCTGCCAGCCGCCCACCGGGGCGAGGTCCTCGTCCACCGCGTGGCCGAAGACCTCCGGCGCGAGGTGGAAGTCGCCGGCGACGCCGCGCGCATAGGGGTCGAGGAGGAGCTTGGCGGGGTTGTGCCGCAGGCCCGACCTGGGGTCCCAGCGGCCGTGGACGCGGAACCCGTAGCGCTGCCCGGCGCCGACGCCCGGCACGTGCCCCTGCCACACGCCGTGACGGGAGCGGCGCAGCGCGTAGCGACGCTCCGCGAAGCCGGTGGCCGCGGAGGGGTCCTCGTCGAGGAGGCACAGGTCGACGGCGGTGGCGTGGGAGGCGACGACGGCGACGTCGACACCTCCGTCGCGCAGGTGCGCGCCGAGCGCCAGGGGGCGGTCGGTCACCCGCTGGGCGACACCGCGCGCGGAGCTCGTGCGAAGGGAGGAGGCGGTCCTACTCATGGTGGGCCAATGCTCTCACTTCGACGGGGGCGCGGTGGGCGGCACGCACGTGACATTTGCCGCGCCGCCAATCTCTCATGTTCTGAGGACGACCGCTTTCGGCGTCCGGGCACAGGAGGTGGCAGGCTGGGGGCATGAGGATCGTCGTGTGCGTCAAGCATGTCCCCGATGTCCAGTCCGACCGTGCTCTGGACGACACCGGCCACACCGTCCGCGGCATCGACGACGTCCTGAACGAGCTCGACGAGAACGCCGTCGAAGCGGCCGTCGGCCTCGTCGAGGAGCACGGCGGTGAGGTCGTCGCCGTGACGATGGGCCCCGAGGACGCCGAGGACGGGGTGCGGCGCGCGCTGCAGATGGGCGCCGACCGCGGCGTCCACGTGACCGACGACGCGCTCGCCGGCGCCGACGTCGTCGCCACCGCCCGCGTGCTGGCCGCCGCCGTGCGCACGCTGCAGGCCGAGGCGCCGGTCGACCTCGTCGTCACCGGCATGGCCTCGCTCGACGGCCTCACCTCCATGCTGCCCACCGCCCTGGCCGGGCTGCTCGACCTGCCGCAGCTCACCCTGGCCAGCGAGCTCACGGTGACCGGTGGGCGCGTGCGGGTCCGCCGGGAGATCGGGGACGCCGCCGAGGTGCTCGAGGCGCCACTGCCGGCGCTCGTGTCGGTGACCGACCAGGCCAACGAGCCGCGCTACCCCGCGTTCAAGGAGATCAGGGCGGCCCGCAAGAAGCCGGTCGACACGTGGGCGCTCGCGGACCTCGGCATCGACGCCCCGACGCCGACGACGGCGGTGCTGTCCGCCGAGCCGCGGCCCGCCCGTGAGCAGGGCCGGATCGTCACCGACTCCGGCGACGGCGGCCAGCAGCTCGCCGACTTCCTCATCGCCACCCGGCTCGTCTGACCCTCCCTCGCTCCCGTCGTCCCAGGAAGGCACCATGACCCAGGCACCCGTGCTCGTCGTCGTCGACCACCAGGAGGGCATGCCCACCGCGCCGAGCGCCGAGGTGCTCACGGCGGCGCGCGCCGTCGCCGCCGGCGCGCCCGTGGCGGCGGTGTGGCTGGGGACGGAGGCGCCCGGTGAGGCGGCGCGGGCGGAGCTCGGGCGCTTCGGAGTCACCGCCGTGTACCTCCCGGACCTCGCCGGCCTCACGCCGCAGCTGGCGCCGGTCGCCACCGAGGCGGTCGCCGCCGTGGTCGCGGCCGCCGCGCCCCAGGCGGTGCTGCTCGTCTCCAGCTATGCCGGCAAGGAGCTCGCCGCCGGGCTGGCCGTCGCTCTCGGCTCGGGCGCCGTCGTCGACGCGAACGGGGTGGAACGACGGGAGGACGGCACGCTGGCAGCGGGCAAGACCGTCTTCGCCGCCTCGTGGGACACCGTGTGCACCGTGACCACCGGCACGCCGGTCATCGCCGTGCGGGCGACGGCCGTCGAGGCCGCGCCCGCCGCGGAGGCCGGCGCCCCGGAGGTGACCACGGTGCCGGTGACCTTCAGCGACCGGGCGCGCGCCGTCACCGTCGTCGAGCGCACCGAGTACCCGCGCACCGGGGAGGTGCCGCTCACCGAGGCGCAGACCGTCGTCGTCGGCGGCCGCGGGACGGAGGGCGACTTCGCCGCCGTCGAGGAGCTCGCCGAGCTGCTCGGGGGCGCGGTGGGCGCCACGCGCGACGTCACCGACGAGGGGTGGCGCGAGCACTCCGCGCAGGTCGGGCAGACCGGCGTGACGATCGCCCCGCGGCTCTACGTCGGCGTGGGCGTCTCCGGCGCGGTCCACCACACCGTCGGGATGCAGGCCTCCCAGACGATCGTCGCGGTGAACACCGATCCCGAGGCGCCCATCTTCGAGATCGCCGACTTCGGCGTCGTCGGGGACGTCACCGAGGTGCTGCCCCAGGCGATCGAGGCCCTGCGCCGCCACCGCGGGAACTGACGCCCGGGCGCACGGCCGGTGAGCGCGACCGGCCGTGCGGCCCGGACGGGGACGACGGCGCGGGGCGGTGCCCCGGCGCGTCAGGCGGCGTGGAGGATGTCGACGACGAACACGAGCGTCGACCCGGGCGGGATGGTGCCGTTGTCCTGGTCGCCGTAGCCGAGCTCCGGGGGGATGACGAGGAGCACCTGGCTGCCGACGGTCTGGCCGAGGAGCCCGGTGTCCCAGCCCTCGATGACCTGGCCCGCGCCGACCTCCAGCGGGAACGGGACGCCGCGGGACCACGAGGAGTCGAAGGCCGTGCCGTCCCACAGCCAGCCGCTGTACTGGACGTGGACGTAGTCGCCGGCCTCGACCTCCTTGCCCTCACCGCGGATGGTGGTGGCGGTGACGAGCTCGGTCGGGGCGTCGCCGTCGACGGGCTCGATGCTCGGCTCGCCGTTCTCCGCGAGCGTCACGGTCGGGAGGCCCTCGGGCAGCTCGACCGGCTCGCCCTCGGCGCGCGTGCGAGCGTCGAGGACCTCGATCGCCATGATCGCGGCGGCGGCCTGGGTGGGGCTGGCGAACAGCACCCGGGCGCCGACCTGCTGGCCGATGAGCACGTCGTTGAGTGCCGGCACGGTGACCTGGTCGCTGATGACGAGCGGCTGGCCGTCGGTCTCGTAGGTGGAGTCGAGCACCTCGCCGTTCTCGCCGTTGACCTGGACGAAGTTGACGACGAGCAGCTGGCCCTCCTCGAGTGTCTCGCCGTCACCGGGGGAGGCGAGGACGGCCGCCTGTCCGCCGACGTTGAGCGGCTGCTCGAAGGTCAGGGTGGGTGCGGCGCCGGGCTCGCCCTCGACGGTGATGCTCTCCAGCGCGGCGACATCCTCCGCGGCGTTCCCCGTCGGCTCGCCGGTCGCGGCCTCGGTGGGCTCGCCCGACGCGTCGGTGGCGGCCTCGGTGGGGGTGCCGGCCGGGTCGGCGTCCCCGCCGTCGCCGGAGCAGCCGGCGAGGAACAGGAGGGCGGCCAGGGCGGCAGCGGTGGTGGCAGTGGCGGATCGGCGCACGGAGATGTCCTTTGGAAGGTCGTTCGTGCCGCTCCCCGGCGGCACGGGGGTCAGCCTAAGCGCTCTTCCTGGGAGCGAGCGGGGTGCGGTGCCGGCCGGGCCGCGCGTCGTCGTCGGCGGTTCGTAGACTCGTGCGCATGGCCTACCTCGACCACGCCGCCACGACGCCCGTCCGCCGGGAGGTCGCCGACGTGTACGCCGAGGAGCTCACCCGCGGCGGCAACCCCTCCTCCCTCCACACGGCCGGCCGGGACGCGCGCCGCCGCCTCGAGGAGGCCCGCGAGGAGCTGGCCGCCGCGCTCGGCGCGGAGCCGGCCGAGGTCGTGTTCACCTCCGGCGGGACCGAGGCGGACAACCTCGCCGTCAAGGGCGCCGTCTACGCGCACCCCACGCCGTGTCCCCGGCTGCTCGTCAGCGCGATCGAGCACCATGCCGTGCTCGACGCCGCGACCTGGCTGGGCGAGCGCGGGCTCGCCGACGTCACCCTCCTCCCCGTCACGGCCGACGGCGTCGCGGACCTCGACGCCGTCCGGGCCGCCGTCGGGGCGGGCGAGAGGCCCGCACTGGTCTCGGTGATGTGGGCGAACAACGAGACCGGTGTGGTGCAGCCCGTCGAGGAGGTCGTCGCCCTGGCCGGTGGCGCGCCGGTCCACTCCGACGCGGTCCAGGCCGTCGCCTACCTCCCGGTGAGCTTCGCCGCGAGCGGCCTGGCCGCGATGAGCGTCACCGGGCACAAGCTCGGCGGACCCGTGGGGACCGGGGCACTGCTCGCCCGCCGGGACCTCCCGCTCGCTCCCGTGCACCACGGTGGAGGACAGGAGCGCGGGGTACGGTCCGGCACCCTCGACGTGCCCGGCGCCCGCGCCCTCGCCCGGGCAGTGACGCTCGCCGTCGCGGACCGGGAGAGCGAGGCGCGGCGGCTGGCGGAGCTGCGCGACCGCCTCGTCGCCGGTGCGCTCGCGGCGGTGCCCGGGGTGCGGCTCACCGGAGGGGACGCGCCGCGCCTGCCGCACGTCGCCCACCTGACGGTCGAGGGCGCCGACGCCGACTCGCTCCTGTTCGCGCTGGACGTCGCGGGTGTCAACGCCTCGGCGGGCTCGGCGTGCCAGGCCGGCGTGCAGGAGGCCTCCTTCGTCCTGGTGGCCATGGGCTACCCGCACGATCTCGCGCGCTCGGCGCTGCGTTTCTCCCTCGGACGGACGAGCACCGACGAGGACGTCGACGCGGTGCTGGCCGTCCTGCCCGACGTCGTCGCCCGCTCCCGCGCCGCGAACGCGGTCCGCCCCCGGTAGCCGGCCGGTGCCGCACGGGCGTCCGGGGCGGGTGGAACCGTGTGAGGATCTCGACCATGGAGCGCACGCAGGCCGTCTCGCTGGTACCGAGCCAGGACGAGGAGTGGGCGCGGCGCTTCGCCACGCTGGCGTCGTGGCTCGGCTCCGTCGTCCCCGGTGCCCGGCTCGAGCACATCGGTTCGACCGCCGTCCCCGACCTTCCGGCGAAGGACGTCGTGGACGTGCTCGTGGGGGTCGACGGCCCGGCCGTCGCCCCCACCGCGCGGCTGCTGGCCGCGGCGGGGCTCGACCTCGAGGGTGAGCTCGCGCACCACTGCTGGCTCAGCTCCCCCGACCGGCACGACCGGGCCTACGTCGTGCACGTGGTCGAGCACGGTGGCCGTGCCTGGAACCGGCGCGTCGCCTTCCGTGACCTGCTGCGCCGGGACGACTCCGCGCGGCGGGTCTACCTGGACGCGAAGCAGCACGCCGCGCGGACGACGCAGGGCTGGGACGAGTACACGAGGTCCAAGGCGGTCGTCGTCGCCGGCCTCCTCGCGGACCACTCGCCCTGAGGGCTGCGACGGGACACAGCGCCCTGAAGACGTCCCGGGCGGGCGATGTGCCAGGGCGATGCTCGACGACGCCGCCGTGCCGCGTCAGCGGAAGCGTCGTCGCAGGTGGACGGTGACCTCGTCGCCGAGGTCCTTGCCGAGGCGCCGACGCATCGCGGCGCTGAGGGAGAGCATGTGTCCGCCGCGGCCGGTGACCATCAGCCCGACGTCGGGCACCGGGACGCCGTCCACGGTCGCGTCGACCCGCACGCTCCTCCTGGTGCCGAAGAGCTCGGCCGAGCCGGGCATCTCGACGCAGGGCCAGGTCTCACCCTTGATGTCGACTCCGATCGGCGCGGTGAAGGTGTGGTCGAGATCGTGGGGGACGTCGGTCATGGTGTCCTTCCCGAGGACGAGGTCCTCGCGGGTGCTGAGTGCGGTCAGGGTGCGGTGCCGTGCAGGCGTGCCCGCAGGACCGGGACCCCAGGCCCGTCCAGGCGGTCGACGTAGGGCGCGCGACCGGCCATGCTCATCACCAGGGCGAGGGTGGAGCCGGTGACCAGCGGGCCGGATCCCGCCACGAACGGCCCGTCGTCCGCCCGCAGGCGGAGACCGGCACCGTGCGTGCGGCTGGCGACGGTGAAGTCGCGCCGCGCGAAGAACTCGGCCACGGGTGTCAGTGCCTCGACGCTTGGTGACCGAGGCAGGCGCAGCGGCCAGCGGATGTCCTGGCCGTGCACGACGACCTCGCCCAGGTAGGCCGCGGTGTGGCCGGACGGTGCGGTGGTGCTGCCGATCACGGCCCGGAACCGGTCGAGCGTGGCGGCGGGACTCTCGCCGCGGTGCTCGGCCAGCCGCCGCCGGTTGTGCACGGCGGGCCGGAAGCGCGCGCCGACCATGCTCCGCAGCCACTGCCACCGGTTCAGGCTGGCGGCCGCCGTGAGATGGGCGACGACCTGCTCGACGTCCCACTCCCCGCACAGGGTCCGGTGTCGCCACTGCTCCGGACCGAGGGTCGACAGGTCCGCTGCCAGTGCTGAGCGTTCGGCCCGGACCAGTGTCCACAGCCGGTGCTCCCGCGCTCTCGCCACGCTCCTCGACTCTCGTGTCATCGGTGGGATGCCTCTCCGGACGCCGACGTGCCGTGTGCGGTGCCGCCCAGCCGTGACGCTCCGCGTCCGGTGAGACGCTCCGGGATCACCCGCCGTCCGGAGACGGCGAGCAGCAGGTCGATCGTGTCGGCCTCCACGTCCTCGCCGTGTCCCCACGACACCCCGGTCCTCCGGTCGATGAGTCGCAGACCGGCAGCGCGCTCACGCCCGCCGCCGAACGACACGGGCGTGCGCAGCTGGTGGACGAGCGCCCGCACGACCGCGGGCCGCGGGTACCGCCCGGTGATCCCTAGCGGTCGGCGGATGTCCTCACCGTGCACGATGGCCTCGACCAGACGGGTGTCGAGACGCGCCGGTGGGGTTCGCGTCAGCCCACTGGCCTCCTCGAGCGCCGCGAGCGTGTCCCGCGGGTCCCGCTGCCTGTGCCGGACGATGCCGTTCTCGTTCGCGCGGTCGAAGTCCAGGCGCGCCATCACCAGCTCACGGACGAAGGCCGCACGCCCGGTTCGCGCCGTGTCCACGAGATGTGCCAGGACGTCGTGGACGTCCCAGCCGGGGCAGAGCGAGGGAAGGCGCCACTGGTCGTCGCGCAGGTCGGCGAGATCCGCGACGAGCCGCCGCCTCTCGGCGTGCACCGCGTGCCAGGTCGCCGCTGCCGAGGCTCGCATGGTGGCTCTCCCTCTCGAGGTCGGTCGCCCGACAGTGCTCGTCACTACAGATATCGAAGTGAACACTACGGTAGTGGTAGTAGCATGTGTCAATGGCGTCTCGACGTTCCTACGGTTCGTACAACGACGGCTGCGCCGCCGCGCACGCGCTCGACCTGATCGGCGAACGGTGGACGATGATCGTCGTCCGGGAGCTCCTGCTGGGCCCCAAGCGCTTCTCCGACATCCAACGAGACGTCCTCGGCATCGGCCCCGGGGTCCTGACCCAGCGCCTGCACGACCTCGAGGCCGGCGGCATCGCGCAGCGACGGCGGTTGCCGGGGCCGGGCCGCATCGACGTCTACGAGCTGACCGACTGGGGCTACGGGCTGGAAGCCGTGAACACGGCACTCTCACTGTGGGCCGTGACCTCGCCCGCCCTGCCCCTCGAGGCCGACATGAGCCCCGACACGGTCGTGCTCGCGATGCGCGCGCACGCACGGCCGGCCTCCAGAGGTCCGGACGAGCGTCGGGTGGAGCTGGTCCTCACGGACTCCAGGCGCCGGGACGGACAGCCGGCGACGTACGTGGCCACGATGTCCGCGGAAGCCACCACCATCGACCGGTCACCCGGGACCCGACCGACCGTTGCGCAGGTGTGCGCGACGACCCGTGACTGGAAGGCCTGCGTGATCGCCGGCGTCCCCCTCGAGCAGCTGCCGGACGTCCGCGTCTCCGGCAGCCGCGACGCGGTGCGCGACCTGATCGACGCGACATCGCTCAGCATCTCCACCTCGGCGTCCGGCGTGCCGGGCTGAGCATGCGTCGAGGCGAGCCAGCGCCACCGTCGCAGCCGCGCTGCCACACGGTCGGCGACGGTCAGCCGACGGCTGCCCGGCGCAGGAAGTCCCTCGCCACGGACCGCCACCGGGGGCGGAAGGCGTAGACGCCCGCCAGGCGCAGCCGCGTGGCACGGACGTACGCAGCGAGCCGTGCGTCCGGCAGCTCGTCGGCGCCCACCCCGGAGCGGAAGCCCTCGCGCGCGGCTGCGGCCCGCTCGTCCGTCAGCAGACCCTGCGCCTGCCGGAGCTCGAGGTGGACGAGCAGGTTCGCCACGTCCAGTGCACGCTCACCGACGGCGAGGGTGTCGACGTCGATGATGCCGACGGCACCCGCGTCGAGCAGCAGCTGCTTGTCGTGGAGGTCGCGGTGGAGCACACCGAGCGCCGAGGGGGCGTCACCGGTCTCCAGCTCCGCGGTCACCTGCTCGCCGGCCCGGGCGACGAGGTCGGCGTCGAGCAGGCCGTGGGACACGGCCGGGTGGAGCCAGGCGGCGAGAGCGTCGAGCTCGTCGGTGGCGCGGTGCCGCGCGGTCACCAGCGCGGCGGGTGCCGCGTGCAGCCGCGCGACGGCGCGTCCCGCGGCGATCCACGCCGTGCGCGCCTCCTCCACGGACCACTCCTCGGCGGCGCCGAGGTCGTGCAGGGTGCGGCCCGGGACCACGCTCCAGCGCAGCACACCGCGCTCCGGCTCCGACCCGTCGCGCAGCCGCGGCACGGGCACGTCGTCCCCGACGAGGGAGGCGACCAGGCCGCCACGGCGGGCGAGGTCCGTGCCCCTGCTCGCGCGGACGACCTTGACGAACTCGACGTTCGCGCCCTGGTCGTCGGCAACCCGCACGACGGCGCGGCGGCCCGGGCGGTGGGCGACCAGGCCGGCGCCCCTCTCGGCAAGGACCTCGGGCAGGGCGCGGAGGC
The DNA here is from genome assembly GCF_035607575.1 of Georgenia sp. H159. Taxonomy (NCBI): domain Bacteria; kingdom Bacillati; phylum Actinomycetota; class Actinomycetes; order Allobogoriellales; family Allobogoriellaceae; genus Georgenia; species Georgenia sp. H159. The sequence goes on from NZ_JAYDZY010000001.1 coordinate 663,349, forward strand.
GGGCGTCGGCACCGGCGGGCTGGAGGAGCATGTCGCCCACCACCCGCGCGGGGGTGGGGGCCTCCGCGGCGACGGCGGCCAGGGCGTCCGGGTCCGCGAACCACTGGGCCGCGACCGTCGTGCCGTCCCCGGCAGTGAGCTCCGCCAGCGCGTGGTCCCGGCCCCGCGGCCACGCTCGCGTCAGCGCGTACCGCCTCTCGTCGTCGGCGACGACGTCCGGGATCCGGCGGGGCGTGTCAGCGTCTGCCTGCCTCCCGCGGCGGGCTCGTGCGCCGTCGGTAGCGGCGACCGCACCGGCCGAGTCGCCGCCGGTCGTGATCGGCCCGCCGACCGCCGGGTAGCCGGCCCGCGGATCAGTGGGGGCGCTCATGCGGTCAGCTCCTTCGCCACGGCCACGAGGTGAGCCACTCGCTCCGGCCAGTCCGGCAGGTGCCGGCGGAACGGCTCCGCGGCGCGCTGCAGCACCGCCATCGCGCAGTGCGGCTGCAGGCGTCCGAGGTCGGCCGGTCCACCGGCGGTGGCGTACCCCGCGAGCAGCGGGGCGAGCACCTCGCGCGGGTCCCCCGGACGGGCGCCGGCAGCGACCAGCTCTCCGTACCAGGACGCCAGGTCGGCAGCCGGGTCGTCGAGCCCGACGCGGTCGAGGTCGACGACGGTCACCTCCGGCTGGCCGGCCGCGGCCGGCTCGGTCACGGCCGCACCGGTCGCAGCGGCCAGGTCGGGCCGCACAATGACCTGGTCGGCGGAGAAGTCCCCGTGCACCACCCGCACCAGCTCCTGGTCCCCGAGGACGACGCGCAGCCGCTCGGCGACGGCCCGGGCGTCGTCCGTGAGGTCCGGAGCCACCGCGCGTACCGCGGCGACCGAGGCAGCCAGGGCGGCAGCGCGGTCCACCTGCACGAGACCGCCGGCGGGCGGCCGGCGGTGGATCTCGGCCAGCACGCTGCCGGCCCCCGCCCACAGGCCCGCGGCGCCGGGCCCGGCGAGCCGGTCCAGCGGCACTCCCGGCACCCAGGGGCTCGTGACGGTCCCGCGCCGGCCGTGCACCGCGGTCAGGCCGGACACCGGCAGACCGTGCAGCGCCTCGTAGCCGGCGCGCAGCGCGGGGACCGTCGCCGGGCGGTGCACCTTGACCAGGGCCGGGACCTCACCCGGACGGTCCACCCGGGCCACCCACCGGCGACCCGGCTTGTAGACCAGGGAGGTCACGACGTCGTCGGCGTGCCGGAGCACCCGGCGGGCCCCGGGGAGGTGCCGGTCGGCCGTGACGTCGGTGAGGGCGAGCCCGCGCTCCGCGTCGAGGACCGCCCCGCGACCGACGTCGTCGGCGTCGCCGGCGCGCCGCACCTTGGTGAGCTTGCCCGGTGCGGCGCGACCGAGGGCGAGCGCCTGGGCGAAGGAGGTCCCGCCGTCGTCGTCGGTGAGCACGAGCGCGGCGACGAGCGAGGTGCCCGGCTTGTAGCGCAGGTAGGTGACGCGGGCGTCGACGGCGCCCCAGCCGGGGGCGAGCCGCCGGACCAGTCCGAGCGGGGCCAGCACCTCGCGCAGACCCGGGATCAGCGGGTCGGTGGCGGCGAGGCGGTCGTCAGCCGATGCGACGTCGATCATGGGTCTCCTTCTCGGCCGGACCGGGGTCGGGCACGGCGACGAGCCGGCGGTGCCGCTCGGGGTCGAGCATGGTGAGGCGCGAGCCCGCCGTGGCCAGCAGCTCGCGCGGCCGGCCGTGCTCCACGACGCGTCCGCGTTCGAGGACCACGACCTCGTCGCAGTCGACGGCGTCGGCCAGGGTGTGGGTGATGACGACGGTCGTGCGACCTGCGGCGAGCCGGTCGATCGCCTCGAGCACCTCGGCGGAGTTCTTCGGGTCCAGGCCGGCCGTCGCCTCGTCGAGGATGATGATCGAGGCGTCGCGCAGCATGGCGCGGGCGATGGCGATGCGCTGGCGCTGGCCACCGGAGAGCGTCTCGCCGCGCTCGCCGACCATCGTCTGGTACCCGTCGGGCAGCCGGGAGATGAACTCGTGGGCGTTGGCGGCCGTGGCGGCGTCCTCGACCTCCTGCGGGGTGGCTCCCGGGCGGCCCATCTCGATGTTCTCCGCGATGGTGCCCTGGAAGAGCACCGACTCCTGCAGGACGACGGCGATGTGGGACCGGAGCGACTCCAACGTGACGTCGCGCAGGTCGTGCCCGTCGAGCTTGACGGCGCCGCTCACCGGGTCCTGCAGCCGCAGCAGCAGGCTGGCGAGGGTCGACTTCCCCGACCCGGAGTGACCGACGACGGCCACCTTCCTGCCGGGCTGGATGCGCACGCACACGTCGTCCAGCGCCCTGTCGGTGCCGGTGTAGGACGCAGTGACGTGCTCGAGGCGGATCTCCCCGGCGAGGCGCTTGATCGTGTGCGCCTTCGCGGAGTCGGTGACGTCCTGCTCGGTGTTCATGAGGTCGAGGATGCGCTCGCCGGAGGCCGCCGCCTTGGCGATCCGCCCGGTGTACTTGGCGAGGTCACGCATCGGCTTGAAGGCGCCCTTGAGGTACTGGACGAACACGACGAGCTCGCCAGGGGTCAGGTGGCCGCGCACGACCGACCACCCGCCGACGAGGAGCACGGCGCCGGTGGCGATGCCGACGAGGACGTCGGTCTTGCGCTCGAGCGCCGCGGAGAGCCGGGTGGCCTTGACGCCCTCCTTGAGCTCCTGGTTGTTCGATGCCGCGAAGGTCTCCTCGAGCCGGTCGGCCAGCGAGTATGCCTGGACGACCTTGATCGCGCCCAGCGACTCACCGGCCGCCCCGGCGAGGTCACCCTCACGCCTGCGCTGGATCCGGGAGGCGGAGGTGATCTTGCGGGTGGAGCGCGAGGAGGACATCGCGAAGAACGGGAAGGCGGCGAGCACGACGAGCGCGAGGCGCCAGTCGAGGACGACCATCACGGCGAGCATCGCCACGAGGGTGAAGACGTTGCCGAGCAGCGGCATCGCGGCGGTGGTGGCGACGTCACGCATCCGCCCGACGTCGGCGATGAGCCGGGTGATGAGGTCACCGCCCCGGGCGGAGCCGTGGAAGCGCAGCGACAGACGCAGGACGTGGGAGTAGACCTTGGCGCGCACCGAGGTCATCGCCCGCGTCCCGGCCAGGGCGAAGAGCACGGTCATGAGGTAGGCGGCCAGTGCCCGGAGGCCCGCGATGGCCACGACGCCCACGGCGCACAGGACGAGCACCCGGACGATGCCGGGGTCCTGGGCGGCGCCGGGGGCGACGACGGCGTCGATGACGAAGCTCAGCGGCCAGGGCTGGAGGATCCGGAAGACCACCTCGGCGAACAGGGCGACGAACCCGCCGACGACGACCTTGCGGTGCGGGCGCAGGTGGGGACGCAGGAAGGAGTAGATGCGGCGCAGCGAGGGCAGGACCGCCTTGAGCTCGGCGGCGGGCTGCGTGGTCCGAGCCATCAGCCGGCCACCGCCTCGAGGGCGGGGCTCGTGCCACCGGCGCTCGTCCCGTCGAGCGGCACGGACAGACGCAGGCCGCCCGCCGCGAACGTGCGCTCGACGACGTGGGTCCACGTGTGTCCCCCCACGACGTGCTGCCGTGCGGCCGCGCCGACCCGCTCACGCAGCCACCGGTCCGCCGACAGGACGTGGAGCATCGCGGCCAGCGCCGTCGGGTCGGAGCCCGGGACGAGGAAGCCGGTGCGGGCGTGGTCGAGCACCTCGGGGAGCTGCCCGACGGCGGAGGCGACGACGGGCAGGCCCGCGGCCATGTACTCGTAGACCTTGAGCGGGGAGAAGTAGCCCTCACCCGCCTCCGGGTACGGCGCGGTGGCGACGTCCATCCGGTGGAGGTGGGCGGGGACGTCGACGGGGGCGACGGCGCCGGTCATCTCGACGGCGTCCGCGGTGCCCAGACCGGCAGCCTGCTCGCGCAACGCAGCGGCCTGCGGTCCGTCGCCGACGAGCAGCAGGCGGGCGTCGGGCACGGAGCGACGCAGCAGGGCGTGCGCCTCGAGCAGGGTCTCGGTCCCGTGCCACGGCTTGAGCGTCCCGACGAAGCCGACCGTGAACGGCCGGTCGGTGGGCGTGAGGGCGGGGAGGACGCGGGTGACGTCGACGCCGTTGCCCTCCACGACGACACGCGGCGCGTGCCCGGGCAGGGTGCCCGCGGCAGCGAGCTCGGCGCGGAGCCAGCCGGCGACGGGCTCGGAGACGCAGACGACGACGCTCGCGTCCCGGGAGGCCTCCCGGACGACGGCGCGGGCCTCCGCGGCGTGGACCAGGCCACGGTGGCGGGCCTGCTCCTCCGGCAGCGGGGCGTTGACCTCGAGGACCGCGGGGACCCGGTGGTCGCGGGCGTAGGCGGTCCCGGCGGTGCTCCACAGGGAGTAGCGCTCGTAGACGGCGTCGAACGGACCGGCGGCCTCGAGGGCGGCGCGGAGCTCACGGTCGGCGGCCATGGCGCGCCGCTCACGGTCGGCGACGTCGGTTCCCCGGATGCGGCCGAGCTCGTGGACGGTGAGTCGGCCGGCGGTCCGGGCGCTGGCCGCGGCGGGCCACGGCTCGCCGTCGGTGCGGCGGCAGAACAGCTCGACGCGGTGGCCGGCCTCGAGCAGCACCCGCAGGACCTCCTGGACGTGGACGGAGGCCCCCTTGGTGCCGAAGACCGGGATCCCGGGGTCGGCGCAGACGTAGGCGATCCGCATCAGTGCACCTGCCCTGCAAGAACTCCGCTGTCGGCGAGGGAGGGGGCGGCGTCGGGGGAGGGGGAGGGGGTTGCGTCGAGGGAGGGGGTGGGGGCGACGCTTCCCTCCTCGCCGAGAGCGGAGTTGTTGCCGGCGCGGGTCGCCTGCTCGAGGGCCTCGACCTGGCGGCGGGTGTCGAACTCCCGCTCGACGAGCTCACGGGCGGCGCGGGTCAGCCGGGAACGCAGGGCACGGTCGTCGAGCAGTCGGACGATCGCCTGCGCGAGTGCCACGGCGTCGTGCTGGGGGACCTCCAGGCCCGTCACCTCGTGGCGGACGGCCTCGGTGATGCCGGTGACGTCGGTCGAGATGCACGGGGTGCCCAGGGCCATCGCCTCCAGGAGCACGGTGGGCAGGCCGTCGGCGTTGCCGTCGGACCCGACGACGCACGGGGCGGCGAACACGCCGGCCGCGGCGACCTGCTCGCGGACCTCGTGCTGGGGGAGCGGGCCGGTGAGCTCGACGAGCTCCGCCAGCCCCAGCGCCGCGACCCGGGCGCGCAGCTCGGCCTCCCTCTCCCCGCCGCCGACGATCCGCGTCCGCACCGGCCGGCCCGCGTCACGGAGGTAGCCGATCGCGTCGACGAGGACGTCGAAACCCTTCTTCTCCACGAGGCGACCGACGGCGACGACGTCCGCCCCGCCGTCGTCGCCCGACGCCGCGAAGGGGAAGTGGGCCAGGTTGAGCCCGTTGTAGACGCGGTGCAGGCGGGTCGCGGAGACGGCCTCGGGGTAGGTGCCCCGCAGGTGCCGCTCGTTGTAGTCGCTGATCGTCACGACGTGGTGGGCGCCGGCGATCTTGCGGTGCAGGTCCGCCGGGTCGACCGACGAGTGGAAGATGTCCTTCGCGTGCGCGGTGAAGGAGTACGGCACGCCGGTGAGCAGCGAGGTGAGCCGCGCCACCGTGGTGGCGAGCGAGGCGAAGTGGGCGTGGAGGTGGGTGATCCCGCGGCGCACGACCACGACGGCGAGCTCGAGCGCCTGCGCAGCGTCGGACGCCTCGGCGGCGAGCAGCTCGGGCAGTGCCCGGTGGAGCAGCGGCAGCTCGGGCTCGGCCTGGCGCAGCGCGGTCCACAGCTCGTCGACCTTGCGGGGGCGGGGCACGTAGGTGACCGGTGCGCGGACCTCGGAGAGCGCGCTGTGGAAGCGCGGGTCGACGGGCGGGCGCAGGGAGAACACCTCGATGTCGGCGCCGCGCGCCTCCCGGCCGAGCAGCTCGGAGACGATGAAGGTCTCGGAGAAGCGCGGGTACATCTTCAGCACGTAGCCGATCCGCTCAGGCGACATCGGTGTTCTCCTTCGTGGTCACGAGGCTGGCGAGCATGTGGGGGAGGCGGGCGAGGCCGTCGAGGTCGACGGCGGTGCCGCCCTCGGGCGGGCCGCTCCCGACGGCGGACGCGAGCCAGGCCTCGAGCGCAGCGGGACTGAGCTGGTCCGGGACGAGGTGGTCGAGCTTGCCGGCGGCGGAGAGCAGCTCGGCGCGCACCAGCTGCTCGCGGCGCGGGCTGACACGCGGCACGACGAGCAGCCGGACGCCCAGCGCGAGCGCCTCGCACACCGTGTTGTACCCGCCCATGGCGACGACGGCGGACGCTCCGCCGATGAGCGCCTCGGCGTCGTCGACGTAGGTGCGGACGGTGAGGTCGGGGCGCTCGGCGGCGAGCCGGACGATGCGGCGCACGTCTCCGGTGGGCATCTGCGGCCCGGTGACGAGGTAGCCGTGGTGGCCGGCGGGCATCGGGGTGCGGGCGAAGGCCTCGGCGAGCCCGGCACCGTCGGCGCCGCCGCCCACCATCGCCAGGACGTAGGGCTCGTCGACCGGGGTGACGGGCTCGACCGGGCCGCGTCCGGCGGCGAGGTACCCGGTGTGGACCGTGCGCGCGGCCGGCAGGTCGAGCTCGGCGCCGAGGTCGTGGACGGTGCGGTCGCCGTAGACCCACACCCGGTCGTACCAGCGGCGCAGCGCCTGCGACGAACGGTCGGCGCGCCACTCGCGGCGGGAGGTGACGGCATCGTCCAGGACGTCGCGCAGACCCAGGACGATCCGGGTGCCGGCGGCGCGGAGCAGGTCGAGGGCCGGCTCGAGCTCGCCGAGGAAGCCGCGGGGGTGCTTGTCGACGACGAGCACGTCGGGTCGGAAGGAGGACAGGGCGGCGGTGAGGATCGCGCGCCGCATGTGGCGGATGTGGGCCTCGCCGACCGAGAGGTGGCGGGCGGAGTAGACGCCGTTGGCGTCCTTGCTCAGCGCGGGCAGGGAGACGAGGTCGCAGTGCGGGGGCCGGTGTGCGGTGACCGCCTCGGGTGCGCCCGTGAGCAGGAGGATGTCCGGCGCGGGCTCGACGGCGCCCAGGGCCCGGGCGATGGCCAGGTTGCGGCGCACGTGCCCCAGCCCCAGGGCGTCGTGGGAGTAGAGGGCGACGCGCAGCCGCCGCCCACCCCGGCCGGGCCGCTCCTGCGACGACGACGGCGCACCCGGCACCCCACGGTGCGCACCGTCCCCGCGGAGGCCGTCCAGTGGACGGGCGGTGGTGGCTGTGCTCATGAGATGTCCCCCTTCTGCGATCCGGCCCACGCGCTGCTCCTGGGCATGCAGACGAGTTCACCCCGCGGATGTGAGGGTTGCGTGACGGGCAGATGAGACGCCTCTCATCAGCCCGCGGGACCCTGCCCGATCACCGCGATGACAGGCATGACGCGGGCGCGGCGAGGCGTGGGTGTCGCCGGTATCACACACCCACCGGCCCCCCACTCTCGCCGAGAGCGGGATTGTGTCCGGCTACCGGGGGATGCGGACGGTCGTGACGAGGTCGGTGAGGCTCGGGTGGCGTGGCGCGGAGCCGAAGCCGAACTGCACGGGCGGGTCGAGGTCGCGCAGCGGTCCCAGGTCCTCGCCGTCCCAGCTCGTCGATGCCGCGGTGAGCCGGTGCAGGTCTCGGGCGCCGTAGACCTCGGTGCGTCCGCCACCGGCAGACCCGCGGGTGCGCACGCCGCGCAGCAGGAGCCGGGCTACGGGGTCGGTCAGCCGGGCGAACGCCGGTGCGCTCGCCACCGGGCGGGGCACGGCCCGCAGTGCCCAGCCGAGCGGCGGTCGCGCGCCCACCCCGAGGCGCGCCACGAGCGGCCCGGCATCGACCTCCACGGACTCGCCCACCGTCGTCGGCGCTGTCTCCGCCCGGTGTCCCCGCCGCACGATGACCGGCGTGATGACGACGTCGTCGAAGTGGTAGGTGGAGCCGACGAACTCGGCGACCTTCTCCGTCGGGGCCAGCAGCAGCCGCTCGCCGTCGGGGCGCTCGACCATGACGTCGGCGAAGGACCCCAGCGGGGACTCGCGCCAGCTACCGACCACGAACCGCCAGCCGCCGGCGGTGCCCCACCCCACGATCCGGCCGGTGAAGCGCCAGGAGCGGTAGGGGTGGGTGGACATGGTTCATGCTCCGTCGGCACGGGGGAGGGCGCACCTCGGCCGGCGGTGAGCACGAGCGGGCTCCGGGCCGGAGGGGGTGTTCGGTGCGCCGGTGGTGGACACAACTCCGCTGTCGGCGACGTGGGGGGCGGCGTGGACGTGTGGTGTCCGCCGCAGGCGAGATGCGGGCTTCGACGGCGGCGCGACGAGCGCCTACCCTCGTACGGGAGCGAAGGAGGCGAGATGCGGGTACTGGCGGCACTGTCCGGCGGGGTGGACTCCGCGGTCGCGGCTGCGCGTGCCGTCGAGGCGGGGCACGACGTCGTCGGCGTCCACATGGCCCTGTCGCGCTCGCGGGCCCAGCACCGCACCGGCTCTCGCGGCTGCTGCTCGATCGAGGACGCGAGCGACGCCCGCCGCGCCGCCGACGTCCTCGGCATCCCGTACTACGTGTGGGACCTGTCGGAGGAGTTCGAGGAGACCGTCGTCGCCGACTTCCTCTCCGAGTACGCGGCCGGTCGCACCCCCAACCCGTGCGTCCGGTGCAACGAGCACATCAAGTTCTCCGCGCTGCTCGACCGCGGCCTCGCCCTCGGCTTCGACGCCGTCGCGACCGGGCACTACGCGCGGATCGTCGAGCGGCCAGACGGTGGCCGCGAGCTGCACCGCGCCGCGGACCTCGCCAAGGACCAGTCCTACGTGCTCGCCGTCATGGGCCCGGAGCGGCTGGCGCGCTCGCTCTTCCCGCTCGGGGACGCGCCGACCAAGGACGAGGTCCGTGCCGAGGCCGCCGCCCGCGGGCTGTCCGTCTCGGCCAAGCCGGACTCCTACGACATCTGCTTCGTCGCCGACGGCGACACCCAGGGCTTCCTCCGGGACCGCCTCGGCGCCCAGCCCGGCGCCGTCGTCGACCACGAGGGCAACGAGGTCGGTAGCCACGACGGTGCGTACGCCTACACCGTCGGGCAGCGCAAGGGCCTGCGCCTGGGCCGGCCCGCCGCCGACGGCAGGCCGCGCTACGTCCTGGAGACGAACCCGAGGACCAACACCGTCGTCGTCGGGCCCGGCGAGCTGCTCTCCGTGACGGAGCTCGCCGCCGACCAGACCGTCTGGCTCGCCGACGACGTCCCCGCGGGGGAGTGGACGACGGCGCAGGTCCAGGTGCGCGCGCACGGCGAGCCCGTGGGCGCGCGGGTCCGCCGCGACGACGACGCCCTCCACGTCCATCTCGACACGCCGCTGCGCGGGATGGCGCCCGGGCAGTCGGTGGTCGTCTACGACGGCGCACGGGTGCTCGGGCAGGCGACGCTCACCGGGGCCGGGCGCGGCGCGGTGCCGGCGGCCGCTGTCGCCGGCTGACCACACGCGGGAGCACGGCCGTCGGGCGCGCGGACGGCGCCGCGGTTACCGTCACGCCATGAGAACTCTCGTCGCGGGCGCCTCCGGTCTCATCGGCACCGCACTCCGGGATGAGCTGAGCGCGGACGGCCACGAGGTGCGCACGCTCGTGCGGCGGGAGTCACGCGACGTCACCGAGTACCAGTGGCAGCCCGCGGACGGGCAGCTGCCGGGCGAGGCCGTCGAGTGGGCCGACGGCGTCGTCAGCCTGTCCGGCGCGCCGCTGGGCCGGCTGCCGTGGACGCGGGGCTACCGCCGGGAGATCTATCTCAGCCGGGTGAGCGCCACCCGGACCATCGCACGCGCGATCGCTGCGGCGGCGAACCCACCCGCGGTGTGGGTGAGCGGTTCGGCCGTCGGCTTCTACGGGGACCGTCCCGGGGAGGTCCTCACCGAGGACGCCGGGCCGGGCGAGGGCTTCCTCGCCGGTGTCGTCACCCGGTGGGAGGCGGCGACGGCGCCGGCCGACCCGGTCACGCGCGTGGTCCACGTCCGCACCGGCCTGGTCATGGCCGACGGCGGGGCGCTCGCCCCGCTCCAGCTCGCCACCCGTCTCGGGGCCGGCTCCACCATCGGCAACGGCCGCCAGCAGTGGCCGTGGATCTCGCTGGAGGACGAGGCCCGGGCGATCGTCCACCTCCTCGCGCACTCCGGGCTCGCCGGGCCGGTGAACCTCGCCGGCCCGGAGCCCGCGACGTCGGCCGAGGTCACCCGGGCGCTGGCCCGCGAGCTGGGGCGTCCGCACCTGTTCCGGCTGCCCGCCTGGCTGCTGCGGCTCGTCATGGGCGAGCCCGCCGAGGAGATGCTGCTGCCCGACCAGTTCGTGGTCCCGGCGCGGCTGCAGGGCGACGGCTTCGCGTTCCGACACCCCACGGTGGAGGAGGCGGTGGCTGCCGCTCTCGGGCGCAGCTGACCGCCCTCCGCGGCACGGGACGAGGGGTCAGTCGGTGCCCTCGGGGGCGCCGTCGAGGTGGTCTCCGGAACCAGGGGTCGCCGGCAGGACGACGTGGGCGTGACCCAGGTCCGCTTCGACGTTGATGAAGTCGATCTGGGTGGCTGCGACGGACCAGGTGAGGACCGCGGTGCTGCGCTGCTGCCCGGCGATCTCGATGAGGCGCTGCTGCTGCGCGCCGTCGGCGGCGAGGGCGGCCTCGTAGGTCGAGACGACGGCCTGGAACTGTTCCACGGCGGCGGTCAGGCTGGATCGTGCGACGTTCACGGCGGTGCCGGCGGAGGAGGTGTCACCGAAGGCGGCGAGTGCGTCGTCCACGGAGCCGCTCCATGCGTCGACCTCTGCGGCGGAGGCCAACGGTCCGGGCGAGTCCGCCTCCGGGATGGCGGTAGCCAGGCCGACGAGCGCGGGTTCGAGGTCCTCGGCGATCTCGCGCGCGATCGATGTCAGCTCCCGCGTCGCCTCGACGTCGCGCTGCTCGTTCGCCTGTTGGACGGCGGCTGCGGTCGACTCGGCGTCGTCGGGCCGGTCCGCGAGCGCCGTCACGCCGAGCGTGCCACCGACCCCGAGGAGCAGCGCTGCTCCGGCGACAAGAACCGTCCGGTGGCGCGCGCCCTTCCGTGAGGAGTGGGGGCGGTGAGCCGTCGCGCCGGCCCGGGGCTTCACGGCGGGCGAGGGACGCTTGCGTCGGGTGGACAATCGGATCTCCTCGTCGGGCGTGGCGTGGCGTGGCGTGTGCGAGGCACGGCCGGGACCGCGTCGTTCGTCTGAGAGCGGACGGCCCCGCCGCGCAGCGGCCATGATGTCACCGATGTCTCGACCGGGTGACTGCATCGTGCGACGCCAGCCGGCAGGTGTGAGGGGTCCGAGCCCCCTCCAGGCCCGGACCCCTCACGTGCGTGGCCGGGCGTCTCGGCCCAGGTCCGCCTACTGCCTCCGTACCAACGCTCGCAGGGTCACGGTGATTCCCAGCACACACCACACCGCGAGGACCAGCAGGTCGCGGCCGCTCGCGGTGAAGGCGTCGGACGCCAGTCCCGCACGCAGGAGGTCGGCCCCGGGACGTGCGGGCAGCACGTCGTGGACCGACTGGAACCACCCCGGCAACTGGGTCCCCGGGAAGGTGATCGGGGAGAAGAGCAGGACGAAGAACACGAGCACCTGGGTGAGCAGCTGGGCAAGCATCGGCTGCATGCTCACCGCGATCGCGTACCCCACGGCCGTGGCCATGAGCGTGACGAGCAGTGACGCAGCGACGAGGACCGGCCAGTCGAAGGACAGCGTGAGGTCGTAGCGCAGCCAGGCGACGACCACCCCGACCGCGACGCTCGGCAGCGCGATGAGCAGCCACACCGTCATGTCCGCCGCCAGCAGGAGCGGGCGGGCCAGTGGCAGGGAGCGCATGTAGTTGAAGGTGCCGTCGGTCCGCGCCCGCGCGACGCCCTGCGGCACGATGACCAGCCCGATCGTCAGCAGCAGCACGGTGGGTGCTCCGGTGGACAGGAACAGGGCGGTCCCCGGGTCGATGTCCGGGATGATGAAGCCGAAGCCGATGATGATCCCGGCCGCGAGCAGCGCCTGGATGACGACGACGAGCGGCAGCAGCGCGCCGATCTGGGCGACCTGCCAGCGCAGCAGCGTGACGAAGCTGGTCCACAGGCTCACCTGGACCGGTGCGGGACGGGTGGGTGCGACGGTTGCCTCAGACATGGGCGGGCTCCTGGTGGGTGGCGGGCACGGCGTCGTCGGTGCGTGTGGTGAGCGCGAGGTAGGCGTCCTCGAGGGTGGCGGGGGCCAGGGAGTACCCGTCGATCCGGCCGGCGTCGCGCAGCGCCGTCGCCCACGTGACGGCGTCGGCGGCCTCGTGTGCCGGGACGGTGAGGAGCAGGCGTCGGCCGGCGCGTACCGTCCTGCGCACGGACGGCGCGGCGGGGCCGAGGTCCGGCTCGCCGCCGCCGGGCGGAAGCTGGAGCTCGAGCCGCAGGTCGGTGTCCTGGGTGCCGCGCAGCCGGGCGGGGGAGCCCGCGGCGACGACCCGGCCGCGGTCGAGGACGACGAGCTCGTCGACGATCCGCTCGGCCTCGGTGACGTTGTGCGTGACGAGCAGGACCCCGGCGCCAGCATCGGCGCGCCGGCGGACGGCGGTCCACAGCAGGCGTCGGCGGGAGGCGTCGATGTCGTTGGTCGGCTCGTCGAGCACGAGCAGGGGAGTGGGAGCGGCGACGGTCATCGCGAAGGCGGTGAGCCGCCGGATCCCACCCGAGAGGCCGCGGCCCTCCGGCAGCGCGCGCTGGTCGAGCCACTGGCCGATGTCGAGCTCCTCGGCCAGCTCCTGCGCCGCGGCGCGGGCCTGCCGCGTGGTGAGCCCGCGGAGACGGCCGGCGATCTCGATGGCGGTCCGGGGCGTGAGGCCGTCGATGGGCGCCTGCGCCTGCGGCTGGAGCGCCACGTGGCGACGGGCCGCGGCCGGGCCGGCGACGGCGTCGACGCCACCCACCCGGATGGTCCCGGCGTCGGGTCGCAGCAGCCCGACGACCTGGGAGACGAGCGTCGTCTTGCCGGCGCCGTTGTGGCCCAGCAGACCGACCACCTCGCCGGGGCGGACGCGCAGGGAGACGTCGTCGTTGGCCACCACCGTCCCGAAGCGACGGGTGAGGTTCGCGACGTCGAGTACGTCGGCGTTCATGGGACTCCTCTGAGATACCGATGGTATTGGAATACTGACGGTATTGCGGTACTGTCGGTATGTCAACGGGCATCGAGCGACGTAGGATCGCCGCATGTCACGCCTTCCCGACCCGCTCTCGCGCCGCGACAGGCAGCGCCAGACGCGGGAGGCGCTGGTCTTCGCCGCGCGGGCGGTCTTCGCCCGGGACGGCTACCACGGCGCGAACCTCGAGGGCATCGCCCGCGAGGCCGGGTTCTCCAAAGGCGCGGTCTACTCCAACTTCGCGGGCAAGGCCGACCTCTTCCTCGCCGTGATGGACGCCAACATCGAGGCGGCGCTCGCCGATGGCGGCTGGGACGTCTTCGACCGCGAAGCACCGGAGGAGTCCGAGGACCCCGAGCTCGTGGGGGCGATGAAGGGCTTCGCCCTCGCGACCCTGGAGTTCGTCGCTGCGGCGGCCCGCGACGAGCGCCTCAGCGGTGAGATGGCCAAGCGGATGCAGGTCCTCACCGACACGTACGCGACGGTCGCCCGGGACTCACGCGCGGAGGACGAGCCGCTCGAGGACGGCGAGCTCGGTGCGCTGCTCACGGCGCTCGACCAGGGTGCCGCCCTGCTCACGCTCGCCGGCAGCGTGGCCGTCGACCAGCGCGTGCTCCGCGCGGGGATGCAGCGGCTGCTCGACCCTGCCGGCACCCGGGGCGGTGCGACGGGACCGGGTGCGCCGGGCGCGGGTGCCCTGCACCCGGAGGTCATCCAGCGGCGGATCGCCGAGGCGCTCCGGCCGAACCAGTCCTGACCGCACGCCCCGGCCGGCCCGCTGCGGCCGGCCCGCTGCGGCAGGCCCTTCCGGGCTGCCCGCTCGATCATCGTGTGTGGTTCGAGTCCTGTGGGGACCCGAACCACACACGATCTCGTGCCGGGGTGCCGGGGTGCCGGGGTGCCGGGGTGCCGGGGTGCCGGGGTGCCGGGGTGCGCGGGGTGTGCGGGGTGCGCGGCGTGGCGGGGGCGCCGCGTGTCGGGTTGCCGGGGCGCCCGGTGGACGCCCGGCTCAGCTGCGCGCCGGCGCACCCAGCCGCACAGCCGTGACCGCGGTGGGGTCGACGTCGGCGGGGCGCGGGATCGTCGTCCCGGGCAGGGACGCCGCGGCGCTGCCGTAGGCGACGGCGAGCGCGAGGGCGTCCGCGGCCGGGAGCCCCCGCTCGGTGGCGAGGAGGTAGCCGAAGAGGCTGGAGTCCCCGGCTCCCACCGTGCTGACGACGGTGGTGGGCGGGGCGGCGGCGTGCCAGGCGCCGTCGGCGGTGACGAGGACCGCACCTGCGCCGCCGAGGGTGACCAGGACGGCACCGACGCCCTGGTCGATGAGCTCACCCGCGGCGAGGGCGGCGGCGGCGGGGTCGCTCTCGAGGGTGGCGGGGTCACCACCGGTGATCGTCGCCAGCTCCTCGCCGTTCGGCTTCATGAGGTCGGGGGCGGAGGCCGGCAGCGCGGCGGCGAGGGCCGCGAGCGGGGCCTCGCTCGTGTCCACGGCCACCCGTGCGCCGGTCCGGCGCAGTGCACCCACCAGCTCGGCGTACCAGCCGGCGGGTGCGCCCGGGGGCAGCGAGCCGGCGAGCACCACCCAGGTGGCCTCGGCCGCGAGGTCGACGACGGCGCCGGCCAGCAGCGCGAGGTGGCTGGCCCCGACGGTGGGGCCGGGGTTGTTGATCTTGGTCGTCGTGCCGTCCGGCTCGGTGATGGTGAGGTTGGTGCGCACCGGCCCGGCGGGCCGCTGGGGGCGGGTGTCGATGCCGGCGGCGCGCAGCTCGGCGACGAACGGGCTGTCGACGTCCGCGGGAAGCACCGCGACCGTGGGGATGCCCGCTGCCACCGCGGCCCGGGAGATGTTGACGCCCTTGCCTCCGGCCTGCGCCGTCGTGGAGGAGGCGCGCAGCACGGTGCCTCGCTGCAGCGTGCCGGCCAGCGTGATGGTCTGGTCGCTGCTCGGGTTGGCGGTGAGGGTGAGGATCATGCCAGGACCACCTCCACGCCGTGCGCTGCGAACGTCGCGAGCGGCACGGCCTCGGGCTCGCAGTCGGTGACGAGGACGTCGACGTCACCGAGCTCGGCGAAGCTCACGGTCGTGTCGCGGCCCACCTTCGTCGAGTCGGCGAGCACGACGACGCGGCGGGCCGCACGCACGAGTGCCTCCTTGACCGCGGCCTCCTCGGAGTCGGGCGTCGAGAACCCGTGCTCGGCGGTGATGCCGTTGGTGCCGATGAACGCGACGTCCACGCGCACCCGCTCCAGGGTCTGGGTGGTGATCGACCCGACCGCCGCCTGGGTGGTGCTGCGCACCCGCCCGGGCAGCAGGTGGAGGTCGATCGTCGCGCGCGCGGCGAGGGCCGCCGCGATCGGGACCCCGTGGGTGAAGGCCGTGAGGCGTCGCTCCGGCGGGATGAGGCCCGCGAGCCGCGCCGTCGTCGTGCCGGCGTCGATGGCGATCGTGCCGCCGTCGTCGGGAAGGAAGCGCGTCGCGGCGAGGGCGATGCGCTCCTTCTCCCGGGCCCGGGTGACGTCGCGCTCGTCGAGCCGGCTCTCCATCGCCGAGAGCGAGGCCGCGGGGACGGCGCCGCCGTGGACGCGGCGCACGAGCCGGAGCCGGTCGAGCGCGCTGAGGTCGCGGCGGACCGTCTCGGTCGTCACCGCGAACTCCTCGGCGAGGTCGGTCACCGAGACCCGCCCGCGGGTGACGACGAGCTGCGCGATCGCCTGCTGACGCTCCTCCGCGTACACGGTGCTCCCCTCGCTGGTCCGGGCCGATGCTACGTCGCGCCGTCAGGGCTCGACGGTCACCTTGATCGCCGTGCCGCCGCGGACGTGGTCGAAGGCCGACATGACGTCCTCGAGCGGGATGCGGTGGGTGATGAGGTCCTCGACCGGGACCTGCCCGGTGGAGATGTACTCCAGGGCGCGCCGGTTGTGCTCGGGGGCCGAGCCGTTGGCGCCGTGGATGTGCAGCTGGCGGTAGTGCACGACGTTGGAGTCGAGCGCGATGACGGGGTCGGTCTTGGGCAGGCCGCCGAAGAAGGAGATCCGCCCGTTGCGGGCGGCCATCGCCACGGCCTGCTCCTGGGCGACCTTGGCCGCCGTCGCGGTGATGACGACGTCCGCGCCGCGGCCGCCGGTCAGCTCCATGACGCGTTCGACGACGTCCACCTGGGAGCCGTCGATGGTCCCGTCGGGGCGGGCGACCTCGGCCGACATCGCCAGCCGCTCGGCGTTGACGTCGACGAGGTAGACCTCCCCGGCCTGGTAGACGCCGCGCGCCACCCGGATGTGCATGCAGCCGATCGGGCCGGCACCGAAGACGACGACGACGTCGCCCGGCTCGATCCCGAGCAGCTCCTGGGCGTTGATGGCGCAGGCGAGCGGCTCGGCGGCGGAGGCCTCGGCGAAGCCGACGTTGTCCGGGATCCGGTTGAGGCCGTCGACCTTGAGCACCTGACGCGGCACGATCATGTACTCGGCGAAACCGCCCTCGTACTGGTAGCCCATCGACGTCTGGTTCTGGCACACGGCCATCCAGCCCTTGCGACACTCGTGGCACTCGCCGCACGGGACCGCGGCGATGACCTGGACGCGGTCACCGACCTGCCAGTCGGTGCCGTAGGTACTCGCGACGTCCGCGCCGACCTCGACGACCTCGCCGGCGATCTCGTGGCCGATGGTCCGCGGCGGGCTGAGGTTCTGGTGCCCGTTGTGGAAGATCTTCACGTCGGTTCCGCACGTGGAGCAGTTACGGACGCGGATCTTCACCTCGTCCGCGCCGCAGGTCGGCTCCGGGTAGTCCTCGAGCCGGACGTCCTCGGGTGCGTAGAAACGCAGGGCCTTCATCGGTCCTCCCAACAGTCGGGTCGGCGTCCAGCGCGGGCGCCGTGCCTCGATCATAGCCACAGAACCGGATGTGGGAACAGGTGGGAACACTTGGCTTTCTGTCCGATGTGCGGTTGAATGGCTCCCGATGCGTGAGGTGCATCACTGGTCTCGAGGAGGAGAGAGATGTCCGCACCCCCTGACGTGAAGCCCGCCCGCGAGAGCGCGGTACGGGAACGAGGCGGCCTGCGGGTCGCCGTGCAGAAGCTCGGCACCGCGCTGTCCAACATGGTGCTGCCCAACATCGGGGCCTTCATCGCCTGGGGCCTCATCACCGCGCTGTTCATCGAGGCCGGCTGGATCACCCTCATCGGCGAGAGCTTCTTCGGCCGTGAACCCGCGGACGGCTACGGCTTCGTCGAGACGTTCGGCGGCTGGGGCGCCGGCGACGGCGGCGGGATCGTCGGCCCGATGATCACCTACCTGCTGCCGATCCTCATCGGGTACACCGGCGGCCGGATGCTGTACGACGACAACCTGCGCGGCGGCGTCGTCGGCGCCATCGCCACGATGGGTGCCGTCACCGGGGCGGACGTGCCGATGTTCCTCGGCGCGATGGTCATGGGCCCGCTGGCCGGGTGGTCGATGAAGAAGCTCGACGCGCTGTGGGCGGACCGCATCCGGCCCGGCTTCGAGATGCTCGTCAACAACTTCTCCGCCGGGATCTGGGGCATGCTGCTCGCGATCGTCGGCTTCGTCGCCGCCGGGCCCTTCGTCGCGGCCTTCTCCCGGGTGGCCGGGAACGTCGTCGACTTCCTCGTCGAGAACAGCCTCCTGCCGCTGACGTCGATCTTCGTCGAGCCGGCCAAGATCCTGTTCCTCAACAACGCGATCAACCACGGCATCTTCACCCCGCTCGGCACCACCCAGTCCGAGGCGACCGGCCAGTCGATCCTCTTCCTCGTCGAGGCCAACCCCGGGCCGGGCCTCGGGCTGCTCATGGCCTTCATGGTCTTCGGCACGGGCATGGCCAAGGCGTCGGCGCCCGGCGCCGCGCTCATCCACTTCGTCGGCGGCATCCACGAGATCTACTTCCCCTACGTGCTCATGAAGCCGCGCCTCATCCTCGCGATGATCGCCGGCGGCATGACCGGGGTGGCGACCAACCTGCTCTTCGACTCCGGGCTGCGGGCACCGGCGGCACCCGGCTCGATCATCGCGGTGATCCTGCAGGCACCGGGCTCGAGCCTGCTCGGCGTCATCCTCTCCGTGGTCCTCTCCGCGGTGGTGACCTTCCTCGTGGCGGCGGTGCTGCTGCGGCTCGGCAAGGACGGGTCGGACGACCTCGCGGGGGCGACGGCGAGCATGGAGCAGATGAAGGGCAAGCGCTCCAGCGTGGCCGGCATGCTCACCGGCGAGGGGGGCGTGGCCACCCGGACGGGCACCATCCAGTCCATCGTCTTCGCCTGCGACGCCGGGATGGGCTCCTCGGCGATGGGCGCCTCGGTGCTGCGGCGCAAGATCAGGGCCGCGGGGCACGACGACGTCACTGTGGTGAACAAGGCGATCTCCTCGCTCACCGACGACGTCGACCTCGTCGTCACCCACCGCGACCTCACCGACCGTGCGCGGCAGCGCACACCCTCGGCGTTGCACGTCTCGGTCGACGACTTCATGGCCAGCCCGCGCTACGACGAGGTCGTCGAGCTCGTCGACCGGAGCCGGGCCGGGGGAGCGGAGGCGGTGGCCGAGGCCCAGCCCGCTCCCAGCCCCACCGTCCCGGCCGACGAGCAGCCGGTGCCGACGGCGGGTGCGCCGTCGTCGTCGGGGATCCTGGCGCTCGACTCGATCCGCCTCGAGGGAGTCGCCCGCACGCACAGCGAGGCGATCACGGAGGCGGGCCGACTGCTCGTCGCCGCCGGCGCGGTGCCGGAGGCCTACGTCGAGTCGATGCACGAGCGGGAGGAGTCGGTCTCCACGCACATGGGCAACGGGCTGGCGATCCCACACGGGACGAACGAGGCCAAGGGCCTGATCGAGCGCACCGCGATCTCCTTCGTCCGCTACCCGCAGGGGCTGGACTGGAACGGCAAGGAGACCGAGTTCGTCATCGGCATCGCCGGTGCCGGCGACGACCACCTCGAGGTGCTGCAGCAGGTTGCGGGCGTCTTCCTCGACCAGGACCAGATCGCCAGGCTGCGCGCGGCCACCACCCCGGAGGAGGTGCAGGCCCTCCTCGACCGCGGCTGAGCCTCCTGCTTCCTCGAGGCCTTCGGTCCTCCGCCTGGGTCGCCCCTTTCGCTCATCGTCCGCCCCTTTCAGCGGGGGCCGGGTGAGTGAAAGGGGCGACTCAGGCGTGTGAGCCCGCTGCGCACACGGGTTGACCCTCGTGCCCCTCGGCCCATAACTTAGCCAGATGGCTAACCGAACGCTGGACCTGGACCGAGCCTTCCAGGCCCTGGCCGACCCCACCCGCCGTGCGGTGATCGGCCGCCTGGGGGCGGGGCCGTTGAGCGTCGGTGAGCTCGCGGCCCCGTTCGACATGGCCCTGCCCTCGTTCCTGAAGCACATCCACTCGCTGGAGAAGGCCGGGTGGATCACGACGACGAAGGTGGGCCGGGTACGCGCGTGCACCCTGCGGCGTGAGCAGCTGGACGCGGTCGAGGGCTGGCTCGCCGAGCAGCGGCGCCTGTGGGTGGCCCGCACCGACCGGCTCGAGCGGTTCGTCACCGAGACGCACGACCACCACCAGCAGGAGGACGACGCATGACACCCGACCTGGACCCGGCCCTCGACCTCTCGGTCACCCGCATCATCAGGGCGCCCCGCGCCGCGGTGTGGGACGCCTGGACCGATCCCCGCAGCTTCGAGCAGTGGTGGGTCCCCGCCCCCCACGTGTGCCGGGTGCGCGAGATGGATCTCCGGCCCGGTGGGGGATTCCGGACGGAGGTGAGCACCGACGGCGCGGCGTTCGGTCCGCACATCACCGGGAGCTTCCTGGCGGTCGACGAGCTCGAGCGCATCGTCTACACCGACGCGCTCGTGGCCGGCTGGCGGCCCGCGGAGTCGGCCTTCGTCACGGCCGTCATCACGATGGCCGACCACCCGGACGGCACCGAGTACGCCGCCGTCGCCAAGCACCGCAGCGGCGCCGACCGGGCGATGCACGAGGAGCTCGGCTTCCACGACGGGTGGGGGACCGTGGCGCAGCAACTGGCCGACCACGTCGAGACCCGCAGCGAGACGGGAGGGACGTCGTGAGGCTGACACTGACCCAGTTCGTGAGCCTGGACGGCGTCTCCCAGGGTCCGGGTGCCCCGGACGAGGACCCGAGCGGCGGCTTCACGCGCGGCGGGTGGTTCGTCCCGTTCCTCGACCGGGTCTTCCTCGACCGGGCCGCCTCCTGGCTGGAGCAGGCCGATGGCCTGGTGCTCGGCCGGCGCACCTACACGGCCTTCGCCCGGGACTGGCCGAGGATCACCGACCCGGCCGACCCGTTCACCCACCTGATGAACACGCTGCCGAAGTACGTCGCCACCACGCGGGGTGTCACCACCGACTGGGGGCCCGTCACGGTGCTGGGCGAGGATGCCGCCGCGGCGGTCGCCGAGCTCAAGCAGCGGCCCGGACGAGAGCTGCAGATCCACGGCAGCTCGGTGCTGGCGCGCTCGCTGATGTCCGCCGGGCTGCTCGACGAGCTACGGCTGGTCGTCGCGCCGGTCGTCGTCGGGCAGGGACGGCGACTGTTCGCCGACGGGGCGCCGGCCCTGGGGTTCCGCCCCGTGCACAGCGAGACCACACCGGCCGGGCTCGACATCCGGCACTTCGAGCGCGCGGAGACACCCGCGGCCGCGACGTACGCGGGTGTCTCTGCCGTCGGCTGACCCACACCCCGACCCGGCGCGTCACCCGCACCACCTACCCTGGCTGGGTGGACGACATGTGGGACGGGCCGGAGCCGGACTGGGACGAGCCGCCGCCGGACCCCATGAGCGCGTGGGACGTCCACGACCCCGAGATGGCCGCCGCCTTTGCGACGGGCGCGGCCACGGCGGCACCGTTGACGACGGCGCGGGCTGCTGCGGCGTCGTCGTCCTCCCCGCTCGAGGCGCTGACGAAGGTGTGGGGCTACGACGAGTTCCGCGGCGAGCAGGCCGAGATCATCGAGACCGTCACCCGCGGGGACGACGCGCTCGTCCTCATGCCCACCGGCGGCGGGAAGAGCCTGTGCTACCAGATCCCCGCGCTCGTGCGGGAGGGCACCGGTGTGGTCATCAGCCCGCTCATCGCGCTCATGCACGACCAGGTCGACGCGCTCGAGCAGCTCGGCGTGCGCGCCGCGTTCCTCAACTCGACGCAGTCGGTGGACGAGCGGCGCGACGTCGAGCGGCGTCTCCTCGCCGGCGAGCTCGACCTCCTCTACCTCGCCCCCGAGCGCCTGCCGGTGTCCGCCGACCTGCTCGACCGTGCCCACATCGCCCTGTTCGCCATCGACGAGGCGCACTGCGTGGCCCAGTGGGGCCACGACTTCCGCCCGGACTACCTGCGCCTGACGATCCTCCACGAGCGCTGGCCCGACGTCCCACGCATCGCCCTCACCGCCACCGCGACCGAGGAGACGCGCGAGGAGATCGTCCGCAACCTCCGGCTCGACGGCGCACGCGTGTTCGTCTCCAGCTTCGACCGCCCCAACATCCAGTACCGGATCGCGCCCAAGCAGGAGGCCCGCAACCAGCTGCTGCGCATCCTGCAGACCGAGCACGACGGCGAGGCGGGGATCGTCTACTGCCTCAGTCGCGCGTCGGTCGAGAAGACCGCGGAGTGGCTGGCGGGCAGGGGCATCACCGCGCTGCCGTACCACGCGGGCCTGCCCGCGGAGGTGCGCTCGCGCCACCAGTCGCGGTTCCTGCGCGAGGACGGCGTCGTCATGGTCGCGACGATCGCGTTCGGGATGGGGATCGACAAGCCCGACGTCCGCTTCGTCGCGCACCTCGACCTGCCCAAGAGCATCGAGGGCTACTACCAGGAGACCGGCCGCGCCGGACGTGACGGTCTGCCGTCGACGGCGTGGCTCGCCTACGGGCTCCAGGACGTCGTCCAGCAGCGGCGGATGATCGCCGACGGCGAGGGCGACGTGCAGCGCAAGCGCGCCCAGTCCCTCCACCTGGACGCGATGCTCGCGCTGTGCGAGACGGTCCAGTGCCGCCGCCAGCAGCTGCTGCGCTACTTCGGCCAGGACAGCGAGCCGTGCGGGAACTGCGACACCTGCCTCAACCCGCCGGAGGACTTCGACGGGACCGTGGCCGCGCAGAAGCTCATGTCGACGATCCTGCGGCTGCAGCGCGAGCGCGGGCAGCAGTTCGGCGCGGGCCACCTCGTGGACATCCTGCTCGGCAAGGAGAACGAGCGGGTGGTGCGGATGCGGCACACCGAGCTGTCGACCTTCGGGATCGGCACGGAGCTGGGTGAGGCGGAGTGGCGCGGAGTGGTGCGCCAGCTGCTCGCCCAGGGGCTGCTGCAGGTGCAGGGGGAGTACGGCGTGCTCGCACTCACCGAGGCGGCTGCGGAGGTGCTGCGTGGGGAGCGCGAGGTGCGGCTGCGCCGGGAGCAGGAGCGGGTACGGGTGGCGCGCAAGACGAGGACGTCCAAGGCGCCGTTGGACCTCGACGAGCCGGGGCAGGAGCTGTTCCAGCAGCTGCGCTCGTGGCGGGCGGCGACGGCGAAGGAGCAGGGCGTGCCCGCCTACGTCGTCTTCCCCGACGCGACGCTCGCGGCGATCGCGCAGACGCGGCCGGAGAACCGGTCCGAGCTCAGCGGGATCTCCGGGGTCGGTGCGGCGAAGCTCGAGCGGTACGGGGAGGCGGTGCTGGAGGTGGTCGCCGGGGCCGCGGCCGCCTTTTAGGACGACGCCGGCCAGCCCAGCCGGCCCTGCCCCGGACCAGCCGGCCCCCGGTGCTGCCTCACGGCGGCACCGGGGGCCGGTGGTGGTGTGCTCCCCGGGCGCGGGGCGAGGCCTCGCGCCCGGGGAGCGGCTTCGGGCTACCCGAGCTGGTCGAGCAGCGCCTGGGCGTGCTCCCGCAGCAGGGCGACGTCGGTGACGTCACGGAAGCGCTCGAGCGCCGCCCCGGCCTGGGCCTCGCGGCCCGCCTCGAGGTGCCGCTCGGCCTGCGCGAGGAACGTCGACAGCCGCTTGGCCTCGGACGTGCGGAGCTCGCCCTCGGCGATGGTCCGCTCGAGGTGAACGCGGAGGTCGGCGATCGAGGTCGTGGTGCTGAAGTGCACCGTCTCCTCGGTCGAGTTGCCGGCCTCGTCCACCGCGGTCACGACGAGCTCGTGCTCGCCGAGCGCCAGGGTCGACAGGTCGAGCGCGCCGGAGGTGATCTCCGCCCCGTCGAGGGTCGCGCTGATCGAGGCGACCCCGCCGGTGGCGTCCTCGGCCGCGAAGCCGAGGTCCACGGTGGCCGAGCTGCCGTAGCTCTCGCCGTCGGCGACACCGGTGACGGTGAGCGTCGGTGCGGTGGCGTCGATCCGGATCGTGAGCGTGCCGTCGGTGACGTTGCCGCCACTGTCCCCGATCCGGTACAGGAGCTCGTGCACGCCGTCGCCCTCGATCGTCACGGGGTTGATGGCGCCGGAACGTCGGTTCCGGATGTTGTTCCAGGTCTCCCCGCCGTCGGTCGAGTACTCCGCCGAGGCGACCTGACCGTTGTCCGTGGCCGCGAGCTGGACGGTCACCGGGACGGTGTACCACCCGGCGTCCCCGTCCGGCTCGCCCGGGGTCAGCTCGGCTGACACCTCCGGCGGCGTGACGTCGGCGACGCCGTCCCCGACGACGGTGAGCTCGTCGAGCTCGACCCCGCCGGAGGAGGTCACGTACAGCGTGCCGGTGCCCTGGGGGAGGGCGGTGACGTCCGCTGCGACCGTCGCCCAGCCGGTGCTGTCCACCGGGACCGTGGCGAACGGCGCGGCGTCCGCCGCGTTCCAGCGCAGCGACAGCGTGCCCGAGCCGCTGGCCCGGACCTCGATGCCGTCGATGCCCACGAAGTTCACCGGGTCGAAGGCCAGGTGGTCACCCGCGTCGAAGGAGGTGACCTTCGACAGGGCGGCCGCGGTGTCGTCGTCGACGACCTCCACGCCGTGCAGGACGTCCGCGTGCTCGGCCTGCTGGGTCTTCGGGTTGAGGGTCAGCGAAACCTCACCCTGGGCGGGCGGGATGTCCCCGTTACCGCCGTCGGTGTAGGTCGCGACGACGACGCCGAAGAGCTTCTCGGTCTCGCCGTGCTCGGGGGCGTCGGCCGGCATGACCCAGGCTCCCGTGCAGCCGCTGCCCAGGACCTCGGGGTGGGCGTGGGTGTCGTGGCCCAGGCCGAGGGTCCAGGAGACGCGAGAGCAGACGGTGTCCTCGCCCTCCTCCGGGTCGGAGGTGCTGAAGCTGAAGGGCACCGCCTGGCCCCACTCGAAGAAGGCGCCGTCGGCCGGGTAGTCGGCCGTGATCGTGGGCGCGACGTTGCCGACGGTGATCTGCTCGGAGACCACGCCGATCTTGCCGCCCGGGTCGGTGACCCGCAGGCGCGCGTTGTACTGCCCCAGCTCGGTGTAGGTGTGGGTGAGCTGGGCGCCGGTCGCCTCGAAGGTGCCGTCCCCGTCGAGGTCCCACTCGTAGACGAGCTCCTCGCCCTCGGGGTCGACCGACCCCGAGCCGTCGAAGCTCACGGTGAGCGGTGCGGTGCTCGAGGAGATCGGGTCGGCGACGATGCTCGCCTGGGGGGACTTGTTGTCCCCGGCCCAGTCGATCCGGTACAGCCCCGCCTCCGGGTTCTGCCGGAAGAAGCCGTTGCCGTAGTCCAGGACGTAGAGCGACCCGTCCGGACCGAACTCGATGTCGATGGGGCTGTCGGTGATGGGCTGCACGTTGTCGGTCAGTGCCTCGTTGGGCAGGAAGTGCTCGATGTGCGTGACGGGGCCGTTGACGTCCGGGATGGTGAAGGCGGCGAGGTAGTCCTGGGAGAACTCGGCGAAGAACGCCTTGCCGTCCCAGTACTCGGGCAGCTTCGTGGGCGAGGTGCTCTCCGCGTCGTACCGGTAGATCGGCCCGCCCATCGGGCCCTGGCCACCCTGCGGACTGAACTCGGTGAGCTCGGGCCACGGCTGGTCGTCGGCGTCGTCGCCGTAGTAGAGCTGGGGTGCGGTCGCCGGCGGCAGGACGTCGAGCCCGGTGTTCCAGGTCGAGTTGTTCTCCGCACCGGTCTCGCAGTCGAACCACGCGCCAGGTGTCGCGGTCTCGAAGTCCCACTCGTTGTAGTTCGCGTTGGGGCCGTGGCAGTAGGGCCACCCGCCGTTGAGCGCGGTGGTGGTGCTCTGCCACTCGACGTAGCCCATCGGGCCACGCGCGGGGTCGGCGGTCCCGGAGTCGGGGCCGTAGTCACCCCACGTCACTGCGCCGGTCTGCGGGTCCACGTCCATCCGGAACGGGTTGCGCAGGCCCATCGCGAAGATCTCCGGGCGCGTGCCCTCCGTGCCCGGCTCGAAGAGGTTGCCCTCCGGGATGGTGTACGAGCCGTCCTCCTGGACGGTGATGCGGAGGATCGAGCCGCGCAGGTCGTTGGTGTTGCCGGCGCCGCGCCGGGCGTCGAACCCGGGGTTCATGCCCGGTGCGTTGTTGTTGGGCGCGAACCCGTTGGCTCCGGGGGTGCCGGCGGGGGTGTTGTCACCGGTGGAGAGGTAGAGGTTGCCCTCGGCGTCGAAGCCGACGTCGCCGGCCACGTGGCAGCACTGCCCGCGCTGCACCTCGACCTTGATGATGACCTGCTCGGTGCTGAGGTCCAGGGCGCCGGCCTCGGCGTCCCACTGCACGCGCGTGAGCTGGTTGTACCCCTTCCACTGGTCCCAGTAGCTCTCGTCCTCACCCTCGGGCAGCGTGTTCGGCGCCGAGCCCGACGGTGTGGTCGCGGGGTAGGGCGCGTCCATCTCGCGAGGTGCGTAGTAGAGGTAGACCCACCCGTTCTCCGCGAAGTCCGGGTCCAGGGTGATGGTCTGGAGGCCGTCCTCAGAGTTCGCGTACACGTCGATGGTGTTGACGATCTCCGTGACGCCGGTCGCGGGGTCGGTGTGCCGGATGTCCCCGTTGCGCGCAGTGTGCAGGACGGTGCGATCAGGCATCACAGCCATGTCGACCGGCTCGCCGGTCTCCTTGGTGAGGGTGATCTTCTCGTAGTTGGACCAGTCCAGGGCCTCGGCGGCCCCGGCCTCGGCGTCGTGGTCGACGCCGTCATGGGCGGTCGCCGCGGACAGCGGGCCGGCGACGGCGATAGCCGTGGCCAGTCCGAGCGCGGCGGCGCGCCGGCGGAGAGATTTCACTGTGTCTTCCCATTCGTCGGTGGATGTAGCGGGACGCCCGGGGCGCCCTCACGTGCCGGCGATGGCACGTGGCGAGGCCGGGCGGGTGCCGGTGGCAGACGACCGGCAGGTCTCAGCACGGCGGCGCCCCGCCCGCGGGGCGGACGGGGCGCCGTCGACGATCGGCTCCCGGTGTGTACCGGGCGCTCGGAGCCAGCGGTCGGCGCGCGGAGGCGCGCCGACCGTGGCCTCAGAAGTTGAGGCAGGTGAGGTACTCGAAGCTGTCCTCGGCGAACTCGCGGTCGGCGGGGGCGCCGTCCCGCTCGATGACGTAGTACTTCACGTGGCCCTGAGCGGCCTCGAGGATGGGCGCGAGGTCAATGTCGCCCTCGCCCAGGTCCGTGAAGGTCGGCCTGCCCTCTCCGCCGAGGTCCGTGGCGTCCTTCACGTGCAGCAGCTCGATGCGGTCGCCGTACTCCTCGAGGAGCGCGACGACGTCGACGCCGGCGTGCACGGCCCAGGCGATGTCGACCTGGAAGGTCACGTACCGGGGGTCGGTCTCCAGGACGAGGATCTCCCAGGCGGAGAGCTCCTCGCCGTTGTGGAGGTAGGTGGTCTCGAACTCACGGTCGTGGTTGTGGCCGAAGATCTTGCCCGTGCCGTTCTTCACGGACATCTCGCCCAGCCGGTTGAGGGTCTCGGCGGTGGCGAGGACGTCCTCGTAGGAGCCGATCCCGGGCGAGGCGAACCCGCCGGAGCCCACGTACTTCTGGCCGACGGTCTTGACGTACTCCAGGGTCTCGTCGAAGGTCGCCTCGTTGGTGTTGTAGTGCGAGGAGGGGGCCTTCAGCCCGTAGTCCTTGAGCAGCGCGCTGAACTCCTCGGCGCTGTAGTCGCGGAACGTCCCCCCGAAGGGCTCGATGTTCCGGTATCCGATGTCCGCGAGCTCGGAGACGACGCCTTCGACGCCGATGTCCCGCGCCCAGCTGTTGTAGCTGTACATCTGCAGGGAGATCTTGCTGACCGGCACGCTGCGCCCGGCGCACTGCGCGGCGCTGTTGGCGTTGTCGCTCGAGGGTGCGGCCACTGCGGCGTTGGAGACGAGGCCGGTCGCCAGCAGGGCGAGTGAGGCCGCGCCGGCCACGGTGGCGCGGCGGGTCCGGCGGGAGATGCTTCGGTGCATGGTCTTCCTCCTGGCAAGTGACGGGCGGGCCCGGCCGGATGCCGACCAGGCGCCGATGGTTCACATGGAGCGTGATGTCAGGCTCTTCGCTACCGACATTCCCTGGTCCGGCCCCCCGGTCATCGCGGACCAGCAGAGATGTCGCTGCAACTCACGTTCCCCTTCCTGTCCCGAGCCCCGGCCCTCGTCGGCCGGCTCTGGTCGCCCGGGACTGTGACGACTATAACAACCTTCCGTCGTTCGGCAAGCGAAAGGTTTTCGACGCCTGTACGGATGTGTGGAAGGCGGTGACCGTGATACGTGCGCGACCCGCACCGAACTTCCGGACGGATTCGAGCGGTCCCGGCCGACTACCCGTGGCTGCGTGCTGGCCGGCGGGCAAGCGGTGGGCGCGTCCGACCGTCTCGCTCGACGGAGACGGCGGCCGGGGGCGCCGGGTAGGCGTCGACGGCGCGTTCCGTCCCCTCCGTGCCCCGGGGTCGGTCGGCCGCTCACGGAACGGCCGCACCGTCGTCGTTGTCCACAACTTCTCCTGGAGGGGCTGACACCACCGCCGTTTCGGCCTAGGTTGTCGTCCGTCGTGGTCCGGCCACGGGGGGTGCGCAGAGGCATGAACCAGGCAACGGTGCTGCTCGAGGACGAGGTGCGCGAGCTGATTCGCCGCCGTGGCCTCGACCCTGCGCGGGACACCGCCGGGATCCGTGCGCTGGTCGCCGACGCCCTCGCCGACTACGACGACAGGTCGATGAACGGGCTGGTGCCACCCGTCGTCGACCCGGAGCAGACGGCCAAGGACGTGATGGACGCCGTCGCCGGGCTCGGACCGTTGCAGCGTTTCCTCGACGACCCGACGGTCGAGGAGATCTGGATCAACGAGCCCGCACGCTCTGGATAACTTCTCCTCGATCGGCGCGCCTGTCCAGTTGCTCCCACCGCATAGCCTCCAGTGAGCCGAACCAGAAGTCCACTCATGCCTGAGGACTTCCATTGCCTGTCGTCATCGACACTCCCCGCACTACCGAGCCCGACCGCCATGCCGCGGCCCTCGAAGCCGCCCGCGCCGCCGGCCGCATGGCCGGTGAGCGCCTGAACCGCACTTCCCTGACTCCGCGTCAGCGCGCCACGGTCGCCGCTGTGATGGGCGATGGTCCATGCTGAGAAGCGGCGTTCCGTGGATCTGCGCGACTCGCTGAGGTAGCCCCGCCATCCGCAAACGCCAGACCGCGCCGATAGAATGTACCCATGGATGACGCACCCCAGCCCGGCGGTGCGGACTAGCCGGGTGATCGGAGTGGCGCAGGCATGGCAGGTAAGCACAAGAGCCTTGGGGAGGCTCGGTCCGCCAAGCTCGACGAGTTCTACACCCAGCTCTCCGACATCGAGAAAGAGCTCCGGCACTACAAGAAGCACTTCAAGGGCAAGGTCGTCTATCTCAATTGCGACGACCCCCGCGAATCGGAGTTCTTCCATTACTTCAGCTACAACTTCGAAAAGCTCGGCCTGAAGAAGCTGATCGCCGCCTGCTACAAGAGCCAGGACGTCGACCTGTTCTCCACTGGTGACAACGAACGGGCCATCTACCTCGAATACACCGGCGACCGCGATGGCGACCGCATTCCCGGCCGCGACGAGATCGACGTCAAGTATTTCGAGGGCGACGGCGACTTCCGGTCAGCTGAGAGCATCAATCTCCTCAAGCAAGCCGACATCGTCGTCACCAACCCTCCGTTCTCCCAGTTCCGCGACTACGTGGCGCAGCTCATGGAGTACGACAAGAAGTTCCTCGTCATCGGGAATTTGAACGCGCTCAAGTACAAAGAGGTTTGGCCGTTCATCCAGAACAACAAGATGTGGCTGGGCGTCACTCGGACCGGCACGGGCCAGATGTGGTTCCGTATTGCAGACGACGCTCCAGTGAAGACGGGCCAGCGCACGGATGAGCAGGGTCGGCGCTACCAGACCATCGGGAACTCCGCATGGTTCACCAACCTGGATCACTCCAAGCGTCACGAAGAGATCATTCTCTACAAGAAGTACACCCCAGAGGACTATCCGAGCTACGTCAACTTCGACGGCATCGAAGTTTCCAAAGTCGTGAATATCCCGATGGATTATCCCGGCGTGATGGGTGTTCCGATCACGTTCTTGGGGAAGTACAATCCCGACCAGTTTGAGATCCTCGGGACAAGCCTTGGCCTTGCGTCGCCAATGTCGGATTTCGCGCCCAAGGGCAGCTACCCGCAAGGCGGGCCCAACTTCTACCTCAGCAATGGCGACGGTAGCTATCGCCGCACCTATGAGCGTCTCGCGATCAGGAATAGGCAGCTATGAAAATCGATCTCCAGCGCATCAAGGTCCGCGACCTCGTCGAAGGCTACGAGGACAACGACGAGCTCGGTGTCCGCGCTTACGACGGCAAGCTCGACGTACGCCCGCCCTACCAGCGCGAGTTCGTCTACAAGGACAAGCAGCGTGACGCCGTCATGGAGACGCTGCGCAGAGACTTCCCGCTGAACGTCATGTACTGGGCCGTCATCGATCAGCCAGGCGACGATGGCGTCGAGTACGAGATCATCGATGGCCAGCAGCGCACGATCTCGATCTGCCAGTACGTCGAAGGCGACTTCTCCATCGAGATCGATGGCCACCAGCTCGCTTTCCACAACCTGCAGAGCGACCAGCAAGACCAGATCCTCGACTACGAGCTCATGGTATATCTCTGCGAGGGCACCGACTCCGAGAAGCTCGACTGGTTCAAGACGATCAACATCGCCGGTGAGAAGCTGACCGACCAGGAGCTGCGCAACGCCGTCTACCACGGCCCTTGGGTAACGTCCGCCAAGAAGTACTTCAGCAAGAACGGTTGCCCCGCCTACGGCATTGCCTCCGATTACATGTCAGGCACCCCGATCCGCCAGGACTACCTCGAGACCGCGATCGAGTGGTTCAACGACGGCAAGATCGATGAGTACATGGCTGCCCACCAGCACGACAAGAACGCCAACGAGCTGTGGCTGTACTTCAAGGGCGTTATCGACTGGGTCGAGACCACGTTCCCCAAGAAGCGTGCGCCGATGAAGTCGGTCAAGTGGGGGCCTCTGCACCGATAGTTCAAGGACGGAAGCTTCGATCCTGCCACTCTCGAGCTGCGGATCGCCGAACTCATGGGCGACGTCGACATCAAGAACAAGCGCGGGATCTACGAGTACGTCCTCGGGGGCGAGGTCGAGACCAAGTTGATCGAGGTCCGGGTCTTCGACGAGCGAACCAAGCTGGCTGCCTACGAGAAGCAGACCAAGAAGGCGGAGGCTGCCGGAGTCTCGAACTGCCCCATGTGCGCCAGCGGCACGAACAACAATGCCGAGCGCATCTACCGCTTGGAAGAGATGGATGCTGACCACGTGACTGCTTGGTCCAACGGCGGGGCGTCCAATCTCAAGAACTGCGAGATGCTTTGCGTTCCGCATAATCGTTCCAAGGGCAATCGGTAGCGCCATGACTGACGCGGCGGACGCCAGCCAGAGAGACGCTATCCATACCGAAGTCTCCCGGATCCACGAGAGCGCGGTCTGAAGCGCACTGGGTCTGATGGAGACTCGCGCTATTTGATTCCCACCAGTTGATCGGTGGTGGTTTGGCCAGCATAGAACGTCTGCTCGAACTCGGCGGGTGGGACGTCGCTGAGGTAGCCGTGCAGGCGCTGCGTGTTGTGCCAGTGCACCCATCCGAGGGTCGCGAGCTCGAGGTCCTCGACGGTCTTCCAGGGGCCTGGGCGTGCGGGTCCGCGGACGAGTTCGGTCTTGTAGTACCCGTTCACGGTCTCGGCCAGGGCGTTGTCATAGCTGTCGCCGACGGTCCCGATCGACGGCGTCGCTCCGATCTCCGCGAGTCGTTCGCCGTAGCGAATCGACGTGAGCTGAGACCCCGCGTCGCTGTGACACCTCAGATCCTCGTGGTGACGACCTCTCGACCAGCGGGCCATCTCGATCGCGTCGAGGACCATCTCGGTGCGCATGTGAGACGCGCACCGCCACCCGACGATCATCCGTGAGTACGCGTCGATGATGAAGCAGACATACGCGACGCCCGCCCACGTCGGCACAAACGTCAGATCGGTGACCCAGAGCCTGTTCGGCGCGGTCGCGGTGAACTCCCGTTTCACGAGGTCCGGGTGCCGCGCGGCCGTCGGATCCGGCCGGGTCGTCTTGACTCGCTTGCTCCGGATCGCGCCCTCGATGCCGGCAGCCCGCATCAGCCGGCCCGTCTGGTCCCGGCCGATATCGATCCCGGCACTTCGGGCGGTCTTCCAGAGCTTGCGGACCCCATAGACGCAGTAGTTCGCGTTCCAGAGCGTGACCAGCTCAGGCATCAAGACCGCGTCGCTCACCGCGCGCGCCGAGGGGGCGCGGTCTTTCGCGGCGTAATAGGTGCTCGGAGCCACCTGCAACAGGCTGCAGATGGGCTCGACTCCGAGGCGGCGGCCTTCGACGACGTCGTTCTTGTTCGCGTCGATGAACGCGACTACTTCCGATGTTGGCGGTCGAGCTCCGCCCCGAAGAAAGACGCAGCCCTCTTCAGAATTTCGTTAGCCCGACGAAGCTCACGGACCTCCTGCTCCAGCTCCCGCAGCTTCCGCGATTCGGCCGTGGTCACGCCAGCCACGTTGCCGTCGTCGATGTCGGCCTGCTTGACCCACGTCCTGACGGACTCGATCCCGTATCCGAGCTGCGTCGCGACCCGCTGGACCGTCCCGTGCTCGGTCCCCAGCTCCGCTCGCAGAGTTCGCACCATCCGGACCGCTGCGGCCTTCTCCTCCGGCGAATACCGACGCGTGGTCGGCTTCCCAGATCCCTCATTCGACACCATGACTCCATCCTCGTTTCCAAAGTCAGGAGTCTCCAACAAACCCAGGGCGCTTCACACCACCCCGGCCGGGTACCCAGCCCCCCCGCCCCCCCATCGGGAGCGACATGGACAGCGCGTCAACGTCATCCATCGCGAACCGCTTTCAACAGGGCCTGTGCACGCGACTGGAACCGATGGCCGAAGAGCAAGGCGCAACACCTCGCAAAGACTCGACCAGCGCGCGACTCGGGCGCGGCCCGCGAACCTCACCCCGAGGCCGCGGGCCGCGACCGACACCCGGAGACATCCCGACCGACACCGAGGCTCGGCCGCGGAGCCCAGGGGGGAGGGCCGAGCGGGTGCCCTCCGGGACCGCCGGGGAGGGCTCCCGCATCTATGACAACCAGATGGCCTCAACCAGAACGGAGAGACGACATGCCAGGACCGATGGCGAACCCCACGAAGCCGAACAGTCGACGGCACCGAGGAACCGGCGCTAGATCGGGCATCATCGAGCTGCCTGCCGAGGGCTGCGCGCTGCCCGTGCCGGCGCCGCCGGGTGGCCGGGAGTGGTCGAAGGATGAGCGGAAATTGTGGCGAAACCTATGGAAGTCACCGCAGGCGAACGAATGGGACGACTCATACATCGCTGCCGTCGCCGCCTACGTCGTCCACGCCTCAGCGGTCTATGAGGGCAGCGCGTCGGCGTGGCAGGCCCAGGAGATGCGCCACCTGGGCGCCCAGCTCGGCCTCACGCCGGCTGGTATGCACTCTCTCGGGTGGGCGATCCGCCATGAGTAACCGTCGCCTGGCCCGCGCGGCCGTGGTCGCCGCGTCCACCCCGGCCCCGTCCGCCACGGGGTACTCACGGGATGAGGATGCCGTGGTGTGCGGCCGGTGCAGTCACCGCCTGCCGGTGTATGCGGGCCGTCATCTGCTGCGGGTGCATGACGCCTGGCACCGGCGGTTCACGGCTCAAGGAGGTGTGTCATGAGTGTGCGACGGATGGCGCGGGTGAACCCGTACAAGGCGCGGCGTGCCGAGGTGCCGCCGGAGCTGGCCGACCCGGACCACGCGGTGTGGCAGGACGGCGCCGAGGTGGCACGCTTGGCCGACGCTTACACCCTGGCCTACGCCGAGCCGCCGCGGTCGGCGCTGCGCGATCCGGCGTGGCAGCGGTTCACGGCGGTGCGGCGGGCGTTCTGCGAGACCCGCGGCCTTATGTCGGCCCGATGGCCGACGACGTTGGACTACGGGCGGATGCGTGATGCGGGCATCTACGCGGCGTCTCACTCCGCTGCCTACGGCCTGCGTAACTAGGGAGGAGCGCGTTGCCTTGAGGCAGCGGACGGCCGGCGTCCCACGCGAGCGCCTCCTGCGTCATAGGAGCGAGTGTCGCGCGACACTCTGAACCCACTATGCATGCGAGCCGAGCGCCTGCTAGTGTCTTCTACAGGTAGCGAGTCTCTCAGCAGGCCGCGCGCCAACCCCAGGGGCCGACAATGTCGGCCCCTGTTGTATTTTCGAGAGGGGCTGTCGATGTTGATCGCTTACCTGGACGAGTTCGGGCACGTAGGACCTTATATCTCCCGCGATCACCGAAAGTTCAACAATCATCCGCTGTTCGGATATGGCGGGTTCGTGGCGGACGCAAAGCACATCAGGTCCTTCGGCGGCTACTTCGAGCGAATCAAGGAGCGCACATTCTCCTCCGAAATAGAGGCCGCGGGCGCGCATCCTAGACGTTGGGAGAAGAAGGGGGCCGATCTGCTGACGCAGGGGAGTTGGGACCGGTTCAGCAACAGCACGACGCGGATGCTTCACGATCTGTCCCGACGACTCTGCCAGAACGGCGGTCGGTTCTTCTACTATGGCGAGGCTAAGCCTGTCGGCAGCGCGAAGGAAACAGGACAGAGCAGTTCAGACAGAAGTGGCAGCATTCTGTCGACTGCAATCAGTCGGTTGGCTACGTTTGCTGACCTGCAGGGTGACGACCTCCTGATCTTTCTTGACCAGGTCGACGACAAGCAGCGCGACGATGCGATCACCCGCATGGCGTCGTTCATCTACTCAAAGAGCTCGCCTCCAGAGACGGCGCGCGTTCTCGAGGTGCCCATGCAGATCGAGAGTGTCCGTTATGGTGCCATGCAGTTCGCGGACTGGTACTGTGCGCTAATTTCAAGGGCGACTACTTGCAGGTTCGTCGAGAGTGACTTGTTTCCGTGGAGTGTGAGCCTCTTCCGGGAAGTCTCCCTCATTCATGGAACCACGGCAGGAACTTCTCGGGTGTGGCTGCCGAGGAGGCAGATGGCCGTAAGTGCGCAAATGCTCGCGAAGGACCAGAGCAGGATCCATGTCGAGCAGCGCGTCACCGAGGGGCAAAACGTTGGAGCGGCTCATCCGCAGCTCATGCGCATGATGTACGACTTGCGCAGTCGAGAGTAGCGCCCCTGGACGCACTGAAGCGCCCGGCCCACCCGTGAGCGTGAGCTGGGCGATTTGTCACGCTGGTCAGGCCCTCTGGGGGCTACCCATGTGCGCCAAGTCAGCACGGAGTGTTGGCACGAGCCGGTCCAGGTCTTCCGATTCCGTGCCGACCGGATAGCGAGACGCTGGGAGGTGGACCTCCACCCCGCTTCGGTATGTCAGCGCCACCGAGTAGCGCCCGGGCCACGGGGACATCTCTCGGTTGAACGTCGCGTGGCGGCTCATGACGCTCATGTGGGTGAGGTCGGCTCGGGCGAACGCTTCGGCGGTGAACGTGCCATCGGCCCACGACGATTCACCGCCTGTGATTGAGGCGCGGATAACAAGCCGGTTGGTGAAAGCGAGGATATCGCCGTGGCGCTCGTTCTCGTTGTCGTTCTCGAAGAAGCTGGACCCGAGGTACTGGAGTTCGTCGCCGTGGATGAGGTGCACGAGGCTTGAGATGAGCTGCCCGTACTCCTCGGGTGCTCGGCCGTGGAACGGGTAGTCACGTCCGTTCTGGATCCGCTTGTTGATGTCCTGCGCTGTGGCTCGGTAGTCAGCTGTCTCCATACCTCAGGGTGGCACGCATGATCTCCGCTGCGGTGCGGAATGCAAGGCACACCTAGCGGTGTCGCCTTTGCTTGGTCCCCTGCCCCAAAGTGCCCGCCGCCCCCGCCTCCGCTCTGCGACATTCGTCCCACGCCGACCGGCCCGCCCTCGGTGTTAGGGCGAGCTGTGCTGTGGGACCTCGGCAGGCCGTCGCGAGCGGTGCCTACGCCCAGCGGCATGGGCGATTCGGTGGAGATGTGAGCCGCGATCCCCTGGTTAGGCGCTAGGGGGTCAGGAACGCGCTAGAGGGGCCGTGCGGGCCGCTCAGAGCCGCCCAGGGCACCCATCGGTCGGAGCGGTGCCCTGGACGACGCTCAACGGGCCGTGACGGCGGCCTCGCGGGCGGCGCGGACAGCCTCGAGGATGGCGTGGCCGTATGCCTCGGCTTCGTCGAGCGTGAGCGGTGTGTCGTGCTCCTCGCTCTCGCAAGCGGTCAGGAGCAGGACGAACGCGGTGCCGTCGTCGTCGATGTGCGGCTCAGCGACGATCCGATCGATGTTGGTGGTGCGCCACCTCGCGGGTAGCGCCCCGGGCGTGATGTCGGCACAGTGAGGGGCGCCCCATCCGCGCCCGTCCCACGGCTCCTCGAGCCACTCGGCGTCGACGTAGGCGCCGGAGACCGGCTGCCCGATCTGCCGGCCGATCGTGACCGCTGCTGCGTGCAGGGCAGCGGCGAACGCGGCCACGTCCCTTGGTGAGGTGTGCGCGCCGCTCGGGTGGGCGAGGTCAGCGACGAACATGTACGGCTCGACGGAATCGCCCGGGTCGCCCTGAATGCTCTGGTAGGCCGCTACCTGGACGTCGAACGAGAAGCCGTGAGCGTCGTATGTGGTCGGGGTGCTCTGGTGGCCCATGCCAGTCACTTCGGTGATGCCGCCGTGCCCATCGCCCGGGCCGTCGGGCCAGCATCCATTCCCCATGCCGCCGGTGACGTTGCACCAGCCGAAGTGTTGCGTTTCGGTCGTCGTGGTGGTGGTCATGGTGCTCTCTCCTTCGAGGTGATGGTGCTCGGTTGCCGTCGTTGTGACGGTGCTGTTCAGGCTGCGCCGCCCACGGCGACTTCGGCGCGGGCATAGGCGGTGACGTCGCCAGCCAGCGGGCCGCGCTGCCAGTCGATCAGCCCCTCGGCGCTGAGGTAGACCTCGGCGCGGTGCAGGCCGACGTGCTCGGCATCCGCATCACTGAGGAACGCGAGAAACGCGCGCCGGGTGCCCGTCAGGCGGGCAGCGAGGACGGCGGGGGAGTCGATGGCGCTCACCGCGCCGTCTCCTCAGCGTGGGCGACGATGGTCACTCGGAGGACACCGAGGATCAGGGCGACGGCTGCCAGGCCATTGAGCGGCGGAGCCGTCAGGGACGCGACCGCGAGGGCCGCGAGGATGAGGACCAGGGCGGCTACTGTGCCGCGCGCCCGGTCGTGAGTACGCTTGTGCATGGCGCTGTCTCCTCAGCGTCTTGCCCCGCCGGTCTAGCCACCGAGCGGGGCACTCTCTTGTGTGCTCCTCCCGCGTTCTCCCTGCGCCTCGCCAACCGCGACGTCGTCGCGATGCAGTGCCGTCAGCCGAACCTCGAGGGCAAGGGCGAGGTCAGGCTCCGCCGGCTCGTCAAGGAAGCACTGCGGATGCGGCCCGACCGAATCATCATCGGCGAGGTCCGCGAGGCGGAGAGCTTCGACATGCTCATCGCGTTGAACTCCGGCATGCCGGGACTTACGCTAGGGCACTATGACCCAGATTGGAACCCGCGCCGTCCTCTATCTTCGCCTGTCTGTATCCCGCGACGAGTCGACCTCAATCGACCGGCAGCGCTACGACCTCCGGGCGCTCGCCGAGCGAGAGGGCTGGCAGATCGTCTCGGAGTTCACCGACGACGGCCTCTCCGGCGGCCAGCGCCGGGAGGCTGCCGACGCGGCCCTCGCGATGCTGGCCGACAACGAGGCCGACGTGCTGGCCGTCTGGAAGTTCGACCGCTGGAGCCGCCAGGGCGCCCGAGCCGTGGCCGACCTCCAGGACGTGCTCGAAGGACGCGCGGAGGTGGGGAATCCGGCGCTGTTCGTCGCTGATCGCGACGCGCTACGGTCTGACACGCCCGATTGGGACCTGCGCGTCGCGATAACCGCCGCGATGGGCCGTGCCGAGCGCGAGACGATTCGGCAGCGCGCCATCTCCTCGCACGACGGACTGGCTCGCGCCCGCCGCTTCGCTGGCGGCCCTCCGCCCTACGGTTACCGCTCCGTTCCACACCCGTCGGGCACGGGCCGGGGTCTGGAGATCAGCACCGACGAGGCAAGAGTCGTGCGCTCGGCGGCGCACGACGTCCTCAACGGCGCATCGCTCTACAGCGTGGCTCAGTCGCTGAACGCCCAAGGTATCGCTCCTCGGCGGGCTGAACGATGGTCAGTGCCCGTCGTCCGCCAGATGCTCACCGGTGACGCCGTCCTAGGGCGGATGACGCGCCGTGGCCGTCCGATCTCCGGCGACGACGGGCTCCCGCTTCAGGTGTGGGACCCGATTCTCACCTTGGACGAGTCGGCTCGGCTCCGCGCGATGTTCCCGCGGAGGCAGTCCCCCTCTCAGGCGCCTGAGGAACGCAAGCGGGTGGCAGCGGAGAACCGTCGCTCGACGCGGCGCAGGGCTGCGCGACTTCTCTCCGGCCTCCTGTCCTGCGCTTCCTGTGGAAGCACGATGAAGATCGGCTACGGCAACAAGCGACCCGACGGTGGGCGTGTCGAGCGATACGAGTGCGGCTCGTCGTCGGCCAGTTGCCCGAAGCCGATCACAATCACCGCCGCGCGCATCGAGGAGCACGTCGCCTCCGTGATGGCCGACGCAGTGGGGCATCTCGACGTCGTGGTCGAGCAACGGGTCGCGCGCGACGCCGTCGGCCTGGTCGATGTAGAGCAGGCCCTTGCCGAGACCGCCCGCGCCATGACCGAGCCAGGAGCAGATATCGCCTCGCTCGCTCAGCAGGCTGCCACCCTCGCCGAGCGCCGGGACCAACTCGCTGCACAGCCGCGCGAGACCCTTACGCAGCATGTGAGCACCGGACGCAACTATCGCGAAACGTGGGAAGCCGAGGACGTCCACGGACGCCGCGAACTCCTCCGATCTCTCCTGATTGACCGGATTGCCGTCCGCCCCGGCAAGCGAGGCCGTACCGGTATTGATCCGAGCCGCCTCTCGATCCCGTGGCGCTGGACGACCGAAGAGCCCGACTACCTCGCCGGTCAACTCGACTAGCGCTCGCCACGCCGCTGCCCCCGCCGGACCCCTCCGGCGGGGTTTCGCTGCGCCTGGAGGCGTTCCGCGAGGGCCAACGGGGGAGAGAGACTGCCCACCGCCTCGTCGAGCACCGCCGCGCCGCGCGGCCCTCTCCTCCGGGGACCACTGGTCGGGCTTCCGCCCCGCCATGGTGCCCCGAGGCGCACAACGGCGTGCGCCTGCCTGACCCTGCGACCCCTGGACCTCCTCTCATGACCTCCTCTGTCACCCTGCCCACGCCCTGCCCGGTCTGCCGTGGCCCGATCGTTTACAGCGGCCGGGGCCGTCGCCCGGCGTACTGCTCCGACGCCTGCCGCCGCGCCGAGCGCGCCGAGGCCGCCCGCTTCCGCCGCGCCGTCGAGCGTGGCGAGGCCGCTCCTGTCGAGCCCGAAGCGCCGTTCGGCCGCCTCGCCGACGAGGCCGGTATCGGCTCCGTACTTCCTGCCTCGGCGCTGCGAGCGCACGCGGCCGGGGAGGGCATCGCCGATCCGTGGGAAGGTGGCTTCCTGCCCGAGGGCTACGCCGCCCGGCGCCAGGGGCTCTCCCGTGAGGATCGAGCTGCGTTCGCCGAGACCGCCCGGTGGCTCGCCGAGCACGCTCCCGACGCCGTCGAAGACTTCCCCGAGGACTACTGAGACTGGCGCGTAACCGAATCGCCTACTAGTGAGAGGGACTGTGCTCCTTCCCGTCTCGGCGGCGTCTGGAGGAGGCCGCCGCCGGGGCCGGTGGGAGCACAGTCCCTCGCGTAGTTGCGGTGGTGTCCGCGTCATGGGCGCGGCGGCCCGATGCGCCCTCACTCCAGCGTGTCGGGCCGTTGCCGCCGCGCCGCCCCGATCCCCGTCGAGAGGCCCCGCTGTGCGTGTCCTTCCGCCCCCTGTCGAGTGCCTCGCTGCCGTCGGCGTCGACGTCGACGCCCTGAGCGAGCCCGAGCGCGCCCGCGCCGTCGAGATCCTCGACGAGGTCGCCCAGGCTGTCCTCGCCGAGGCGCCGCGCGCCACCCGCGACGCCTGGCGCACCGGTGACGCTCACCCGCTCGCCGTCCGCGCCGCCGTCATGGTCGCCGCTCGGCACTTCACCGACGGCGGCCCCCGGCGGCCGGGCCCGGTGCTGAACCGCCGCGAAGCTGCCTTCGCCCGGCGCGTCGCCCTCTTTGGTGGCTATCTCCCGCGCGCGTAGCGCACCCGAGCCCCCGGGCTCGCCTTCACACTTCCCGGCGCGACTTCTTCGGGGCGCGTCGGGCGGGCTCGGCGGCTAGTAACCGTCGAGCAGTCTCCAGTGAGGACACCGAGCCCGTGCCCTGCTCCTCCTGGGCCGCGTCATCGAGACGCGAGGCACGGGCTCGGCACCCACCCCGACGACGACCCGCCAGGCGCGCGACGTCGTCACCCCAGCAGTACACCGCCCCCCGGCAGGCCCCGGCCGGTGCCCCGGCGCTATTCCGGCGCCATTCAGATAATCCCGTCCGAGTGAGTGACTCCGGCGTGTGATTATCCCGCGAGATGCGGCGCCGTCTATTCCACCGTTCCTATTCAAGGAGCCCCATTCCATGAGTAACACCTTCACCACTGGCGAGCAGATCGCCCGTGTTGCCGCTGCGATCGCCGCCAAGGATCTCGGCGTCGCCGCGCTCGTGCATCGCGACCTCGGTAACGACTTCCGGGCCGGTGGCGGCAAGACCGTTCACATTCCGGTTCCCGGCGCGACGACCACGTCGACGCGGCCCGTCGGCTCGACCGAGGACTACGCCCTCGGCTCGATCACCGAGGCCACGATTCCGGTCTCGCTCGACACCGAGGCTTACAGCGTCGTGCCGATCACGCTGGACGAGGCCACTCTCGATATCGAGAACCTCTCCCGCCAGGTAATCCGCCCTCAATCCCTCACTGTGGCGCACCACATCGCCGACGCGGTCGCCGCCGCTATGGCCGAGACCGTCGCTGACGCCTCGATCGCCTACGACGCGGCGAACCCGCGTGCGGCTGTCATTCGCGCCCGTGCGGTGCTGCGTGGCCGTGGCGTGAGTGCTGACCGGCCGCTCCTGGCCGTCGCTGGCGCCGACGTCTTCGCCGACCTCCTCCTCGCCGAGCAGATCGACGCCGACGGCAAGGTCGCGGGCGTTGAGGTCCACGAGGACACCAAGGTCCCGGCCGACACGCTCCTCGTGTTCGTCCGCGAGGCGTACGCCGCCGCGATCCGGGCGCCTCAGCCGCCCGAGGGCGCGGCCTACGCCGCGAGCGTCGTCGAGGAGGGCATGGCCCTTACTCACCTGCGGGCGCTCAATGCGGCCAACGGCACGACCTCGTCCATCGTGACGACCTTCGTCGGCGTCAAGGCGCTCCCCCTCCCCGTCGCGAACTACGAGACCGGAGAGGTCGAGCTGATCGACGGCGGCGGCGCCGTGGCGATCAACACCACGGGCGCCTGAGCCAGCCGCTCATCGCCTGAGTGAGCAGCGGGCCGCCCGCCGGCCCTCTCTTCCTTCGACTCCCTGAGTCACTGGCATGGAACGGCCCTCACCCGGACTTGGCGGCCCGGGTGAGGGCCGCTCTCTTGCCCTTCGAATGTGACACCGAGATACCGCCGAGGAGATCCCCGTGCTGACCTGCCCAGGATGCGGCGTCGAGCCGCTGACCGGCCGCCTCGACACCTGTTCCGATCGCTGTCGCCAGCGCGTCGCCCGCGCCCGCCGTAGGGCTCGGGAGCAGCGCCGCGACGCCGAGCTGGAGCGGCTGCGCGCCCGGCTCGCCGACGCCGAGCGAGCCGCCGAAGGCGCCGCTGCCCCGTTTACACGCCCCTGAACGACGCCGAGCTGGCGCCGAGGAGAGCCCGTCAGGGTGCCAAGTGCCGTACGGGACCTTTCTAGTCCCTACTTCTGTTCTGTGTTCGAGAGACCGACCTCTCCAACAACTAACAGAGATACGCCCTAGAACGCTCCCGTACGGCACTTGGCACCCTCACCCGGCCCCACCGCCTCACCCGGCGCCACCGCGCCCACCCCGAGAGAGCATCCATGCCTACCTACCTTGACAAGCTCGCCGCCCTGCGCGACGGCGGCCGCCTCCGCCACACGACCCACCGCGACGAGCGACCCTTCCGGCGCAAACTCGACTCCGACGGGAGCGGCCGCTCGATCGAGGCCCCCGGCACGCGCACCCTCGCCCGCGTCTTCGTGCTGCCGTGGCTGACCGACACCGGCCGCGAGCCGTTTCGCGCGCGCTCCAGCGTCGCGCTCCTGACGCGCCCGACGGGCTCGTCCGAGGAGCCGACGGCGGCGAACGTGCTCACCCTGGCCGATGAGCTGCGCGAGGTTCTGGCCGCCCTGCCCGAGCGGCCCGACGCCGGGCGCCCGTACAACGACGTGCGCTTCCTGGTTACCGTCGCCGACCGGCGTACCGCCGAGGAGTACACCCGGGCAGCGATCCAGCACGCTCGGCGCCTGGCGCCCCACTGGAGCTCTCCGCGCCCGGAGAAGCCGGTCCCGAGCGGCCCGACGCTGACCGATGCCGAGCGCGTTCGGGCCTACCGCGCCCGCATTCGGCGCGAGGGGGAGACCTCGGCCCGCCGCTTCATCCAGGCCGCCCTCGCGCGCGGCCGCGACGATGACCACGACCCCGAGGACCTCGTCCTGCGCCGTGGCGCCCGCATCGCCGCCGCCGAGCTGTGGGCCACCGCCGAGAGCGAGTTCCTCTTCATCGACGGTGACGTCGAAGACGACGGCCACGTCTGGCGCCTGCCCGGCCGGACGACCTTTTACGCCGTCGCCGACGAGATGCTCGGCGCCCGCCGCCGCGTCAACGGCACCCGCGTCTACGTCATCCCCGAACTGCCCGCCGAGCCTGAGGAGGCCGACCCGATGGACACCGCGACCGCGATGCTCTTTGACCGAACCGCCGAGATCCTCGCCGACCGCCACGAGGAGCGCCTCGCCCGGCTCCGCTCCGGCGACTACGCCGGGGCGCTGACCCTCCAGCGCGAGGCAGCCACCGGCACCGACGGCGGCGTCGTCGACCTCGCCGCCGTCCGCGCTCGGCGCGCCCGCTGACCTGACCTCGCTCCGGTTCACCCGCTACCCGAAGGACTTTCCATGCCCCTAGACCCCACGCCCGTCGGCGAGTCGATCCTCCCCGACCACGTCGTCCAGAGCGACGCCTTCCGGCTCTTCGTCGCCTACGTCGACCACTACATGCCACAGATGGACGGCACCCGCGCCGACCACGCGGCCGTCGTCGGCTGGGCCCAGGCCGTCGCCGACCTCGGCCTCGCCGTCGAGGAGCCCGTGGCCGTGTTCGTGCTGGAGGCCGTCCCGTCGAAGGAGAACCGCGTCTCGCTCCGCGCGATCGCTACAGCGACCCTCTTCCCCTCTGGCGACCCCGCCTCGATCCGCGACGGCGCGGTCGCGCATCTGCCCGACGTTAGCGAGATCCCTTCCCGCCGTGAGCGCCGCCGCCGCGCCCGCGCCGCCCGCCGTACCCGCTCGACCGTCCAAAAGGAGACCCCATGACAGCAACACTCGACGTCGCCAGCCTCACGAGCCGCCAGCGCAAGCGCTACACCCGGCGCCTCGCCAGCGTCCGTCGGTTCATCTCCGAGCCCGGCTCGGTCCCGCGCGGTCTCCTCGGCGACGTGTCCCGAGAGGACTTCTTCAGGATGACGCCGGAGCAGCGCGGCGAGCACCTGACGGCGATCGTCGACCGGGAGACGGCGGACCACCTGGCCGAGCTCGCCACCCTTCACCCCGAGGGAGCCCCCTCCGCTCGGCAGGCCCCCCGTACGGCGGCCCCCGTCCCGTCGACGGCGGCCCCCGCCTCCGAGACCCCACCCCCGTCGCCCCGGCCCGCTGCGGCGCCCCGTCCGGTCGCGCCCCGCTTCCGCCCGGGGGCGCCGCTGGAGGCCGTGCCCGTGGCCGGGAGCGTG
The DNA here is from genome assembly GCF_035607575.1 of Georgenia sp. H159. Classification (NCBI taxonomy): domain Bacteria; kingdom Bacillati; phylum Actinomycetota; class Actinomycetes; order Allobogoriellales; family Allobogoriellaceae; genus Georgenia; species Georgenia sp. H159. The sequence continues at coordinate 706,973 of NZ_JAYDZY010000001.1, forward strand.
ACCGGTGGCCGTGCTCTCGACGAGCAGCCCCAGCCCCGCGCCGAGGACCCCACCCGCGCGGACACGCGGGGCGCTGGCCGCGACCGCTTCACGCCCGGTGAGACCGTCGTCCGTTGTGTCGGCTGCGGCGAGTGGCTACCCGCCAAGCCGTCGCGCTCCGTCGTGGCTCGGTGCTCGGCGCCGCCGAAGCGACGCAAGCGTGACGCGAGGTCGCGCGCGACGTGCGGCGGGTGGACCAGGCCGGGGGAGTCCGTCGACGGCTGAGGGGTGGGGGCACCCTCCCCCCTCCCCCCTCCCTCCCGCCCGGGGAGGCATAGCGCCCGCCCGTGCGCGCAAGTCTGGGGCCGTGAGTATTGCTCTGGCCGGAATCGGAACCTTCGATCAGCTGTGACCGGGTCCTCGAGACGGCACGCTTGCTGCGTGGCGATCAATGCATGGTGGGCGGACCAAGCAGCGCAGCGGTACTGGATGGAGATCACGGATCGAGACGATCCAGGCGTGAACCTCACAGCTCCCCAGTTCAACGGAGCTGGCCGCGACGAATGGTCCTACAGACTCGTCACTTACGCTGCGCCAGGCGACACCGTCCTTCACTGGCACAAGACGCTCGCGGGGCGACCAGCCTTAATCGGGTGGTCCGAGGTCCTCGGGCCTCTTGCTACAGGGACTATGGAGTGGCTCGCTCGCGGCAGCCGAGGTAGGGCGCGCGGCTTGGCAAGTGAAGTGCCAACCTGGACGACTGAGCTGGGAGGCCTCAACGAGCTTCCCCGCCCTATCGCACTCGATCGGCTGAACCCCCATCGCGACGAGATCCTCAGAGCAATCGCCCGGACTGCCGAAGAGAATCCCGGAAGCATCTACGCCCCGTTCTACGACTACGGTGGCCGGACCCTTCGAGCCATGCAGGCTTACCTGGTCAAGATGCCCACACAAGTGCTTGAGGTGCTCGCTCGTATCGCTGACCTTGGACAGGTGCCAGGAGTCGAGACACGCGGTCCACACCCGAGGGTGAAGGGCGCCCAGGGCCGTCAACAGCACCCGGCGCTCCGCAAGGCGGTGGAGGTGCACGCAGTCGAGTTCGCGAAGGCGCACTACCGCTCTCTGGGAGCGACGAGGATCAAGGAGCTGGGCAAGCCATACGACCTAAACGTGCAACTCGACGGTGTGGAGCGACACGTTGAGGTCAAGGGTGCGACTGCCGACGAGGTCGTGTCAGTGACCTTGACGGCCGGTGAGGTCGACCACGCATCGACGTGGCCGACAACCGACCTCTTCGTGGTGGATGGCATCCGATACCGCGAAGTGGCAACCGGGCGGTTCGAGACGAGTGGGGGCACCCCGCGCGTCTGGCCCAGCTGGCGACCCGAGATCAGTGCCCTGAAGCCCACCGAGTACCGATACGCGCTGCCAGATTCGGATCGGGAGAGCGACACACGCTGAGAACCTTGACTCGGCGAGCTTCTGGAGGAGTATCGGGTCATGCGCGAACGGTCCCGCATCTCGGCGCCCGGGGCGCCCAAGTTGCGTACGGGGCTCCGAACAAGAGAGAGTGTGTCTACAACGAAACGACGTCGGACCCTGTCGGGTCCGACGTCATCTCGTCTCCAGATTGCAGCTCGGAGATCAGCCCTCGGCGGCGCCATCCGCGGAGGACATGTACTGCTCATACGAGAGCCGGTAAGCAGCCTCGCCCTTCCTGCCGATGCAGGGAGGGAAGGTTGCGCCGGCCTCGTGATGGGTCACGACGTTGTACTGGTCGAAGTAGAGGCCAGTGGAAGGGACGCGCTGTCCGGTCTTCCACCTGCCATTGGGTCCGAGCGGGTCGTGCTTGGTCAAGGGTCTATCCAATCGAGAGTCGGGTAGGGGGAGCAGATGTCCGCCCTGGTTGATCTAGGCGCGTACCGAGTGGCACGCGCTGGGAGTGCAGCCGCGGAATGCGACTGCGGCGGTCAGTGGTTCGTCCTGAGGGGGCGGCCCTCGGATCCGACTGTTGCCTCGCACGGTGCCGTGACCCTGGACGCGAATGGACGCGTCACGGGATACGCAGGTGCCCCTCACTGCGGCGACTGCGGACGGCTCTGGGCGCCGAGCCCTCGCTCTTGAGGGCTCCATAGCTGGTCGATCTCCGCCCCTTGGGGGGCTCTGGCGCAAGCGCTCTCCTTCCGGTGTGCGGGCGACCGCACTGAACTACATGCGTGTCGTTTTGCCTGGTCGTGAGAGGGACACTACACCTAGTGGTCTGGGGTCGGAACAACCCCAAGGTGTTGTGTCGGCGAGTCGCGTTTTCCGCGTGTCGTCCACAGTCTGCGGGGTCATCTTGTGGATGCCTTTGGGTAAGGCTGTGGACGAGCCGACGCCCGCACTCGAACGACCGTACGAAAAACCCCCAGATCGCTTGGATCTGGGGGCTTCTTCGTATGTGGACGGGCGGAGCCCGACTTGGATCAAGAGATGTGGACAAGTACGACCAGGCCGCATCACCGGAGCCCCAATATTGGCACCCGGACACGCGACACGCCCAAAACGACACGCCGAGTGTGTCTGGCGTCACAGCTTAGTAGATGTGTGCTCACGTGACATTAGATATTCCGGGGATGTGCACGGTCCATGCCAACTCGGCGCGCGAGGCCGTCACCAAGATGTGCACCCTTCCGCTGCTGGCCGGGGAGAACGTCTCGAGCACCTTCGTCGTCCCGACTGTCGCGTCGGCCATCGACCTCGTTGTCCACCTGGAGCTGGACAGGCACGGACGACGGCGGGTGCGGGAGATCGTCGCTGTCACCGGCAGGTCGGAGGAGGGGGTCGTCGAGACAGCGGAGATCTTCGTCCTGCGCGGGGACGTGCTCGAACGCTCCGGTGGCTTCCCCTCCGACCCGGATCGCTTCGTCAGAGCCGGCTACGACCTCGCCGACCTGCTCGCGCAAGGCTCCGGGAGGTAGCCGTGGGCACGGTGGCGGGCCTGCTCCTCGGCGCAGGTCTGCTGCTGCTCTGGTTCGCCTGCTGGCCCCAGCCGACGCGACAACGACGCACCTCACGCTGGCGGGAGCGCACCCAGGACCTCCTCGTCCGTGCCGGTGCGCCGGCGGTGACACCCGCCAGGCTCGTCGTGGCGTCGGTGGTGCTGGCAACTCTCGTGCTGCTGCTGACGTTCGGCTTCACGGCGTCCCCGCCGATCGCCGTCTGCTTCGGCGCGATTGCCGCCGGTGTGCCGTCAGCCCTCGTCAGGGCACGGGCCAGGCGACGGCAGATCGAGCTGCGTTCGGTGTGGCCGGAGGTGGTCGACGACCTCATCTCCGCCATCCGAGCCGGCATGTCGCTGCCCGAGGCGCTGACCAGCCTCGGTGAACGCGGTCCGGTGGAGGTGCGTCCCGAGTTCCAGCGCTTCGGGGAGGACTACCGGGTCACCGGGAGATTCACCGAGTCGCTCGACCGGCTCAAGGCGCGGCTGGCCGACCCTGTCGCCGACCGCATCGTCGAGGCGCTGCGGATCACCCGGGAGGTCGGGGGCTCGGACCTCGTCCGACTCCTGCGCACCCTCGGCCAGCTGCTCCGAGAGGATCTGCGCACCCGCGGCGAGCTCGAGGCCCGCCAGAGCTGGACGGTCAACGGCGCGCGCCTGGCGACGGCCGCCCCGTGGTTGGTCCTCCTGCTGCTCAGTGGCCGCCCCGAGACTGCGGCGGCGTTCAACTCGGCGATGGGGGTCTTCGTCCTTGCCGGCGGCGCGGCGGTCTCCGGGCTCGCCTACTGGTTGATGGTTCGGTTGGGGCGGCTTCCGGAGGAGGCCCGGGTGTTGCGATGAGCCCGACGGCGTGGGGCGCGTTCGCGGGGCTGCTCGGCGGCCTCGGACTCGTCCTCGTCGTGTGGCGGGTGCGCGCGATGCGCCCACGGCTGCCGGACCGCATCGCGCCCTACCTGCGGGAGCGGCCCGCAACATCAGGCCTCCTCAGCGAGCCTCGCACGCACACGCCGTTCCCGACCCTCGAGAGCCTCCTCGCACCCGTGATGGCCGACGCCGGCCGCGTCCTCGAGCGCCTCGGCAGCACGTCGCAGAGTGTGCGCCGACGCATCGTCCACGCCGGCTCCGCACTGACGGTGGAGCAGTTCCGGCTCGAGCAGATGATGTGGGGCGTCCTCGGCATGACCGCGGGACTGCTGCTCGTCACGGTCGCGGGCGTCGCACGCGGCCTCAACGTCGTTGCCGGTACCGGCGTCGTCGTCCTGAGTGCCTTCATCGCCGCAGTGGCACGTGACCGCTGGCTCACACGCGCGGCGACGCGGCGTCAGCACGCGATGCTCGAGGAGCTGCCGGCCGTCGCCGAGCTCCTCGCGCTCGCTGTCAGCGCAGGTGAGGGACCGATGGCCGCACTCGAACGGGTGGCCCGCACCACGCGTGGAGCCCTGACCGCGGAGCTCGAGGCCACGCTCGCCGAGGCCCGCGCCGGGACGGCGCTCGTGGTGGCCCTGGAGCGGTTCGCGACGCGGACGTCGCAGCCCGCCGTCGCGCGGTTCGGCGAGGGCATCGCCGTTGCCGTCGACCGTGGGACCCCGCTCGCGGAGGTGCTGCGCGCGCAGGCCCACGACGCCCGCGAGGCCGCCCGGCGCGAGCTCATGGAGACGGGTGGGAAGAAGGAGATCGCGATGATGATCCCGGTCGTCTTCCTCGTCCTGCCGGTCACCGTTCTGTTCGCTCTCTTCCCTGGGCTCGTCCTGCTGCAGGTGGGCCTATGAACGCCAACCCGAACTCGACCGCCCACCACCTCGAAGGAGACAGACATGCGGCTGTATCTCAGCACCTACCTGGCATCGCTCCGGCGTCGTGTGCCGCACCTCGCCGACGAGCGAGGGGACGTCCCTGGATGGGTGCTCGTCACACTGATGACGGCAGGCCTGGTCGTCGCCATCTGGTTGATCGCCGGACCGGCGCTCATCAACGTGTTCGAGACGGCGATGCGGCGGGTGCTCGAAGGCATCTGAGCCGGTTCGCGTCCGACGACGGGTCCGCCGTCGTCGAGTTCGTCCTCGTCTCGATCCTGCTGGTGACGGTGCTGCTCGGGGTTCTGCAGCTGACCCTGGCGCTGCACGTCCGCAACACGGTGGTGGATGCTGCGGGGGAGGGCGCCCGGTACGGCGCGCTCGCACAGAGCTCGCCTGCCGCCGGGGCGGCGCGCACCAGTGAGCTGGTCGCGACGGCGTTGAGCCCGAGGTATGGGGAGAACGTCACCGCGGAGGTCGTCGAGCGCGACGGGCTGGTGCTCGTGGAGGTCACCGTTCGGGCGCCCTTGCCGGTGCTGGGACTGCTCGGTCCCGGAGGCACCCTCACCGCGAGTGGACGGGCGGTACAGGAGTGATGTTCTTGCGCGCGCTTTGGCGTCGAGCACGGCGGGAGGAGAGCGGGAGCGCCGTCGTCGAGTTCATCGGCGTCACGCTGGTCCTGCTGCTGCCGCTCGTGTACCTGATCCTCACCCTGGGACGGGTCCAGGCAGCGGCCTTCGCGGCCGAGGCAGCCGCACGGGAGTCCGGTCGGGTGCTGAGCCAGGCGGAGGACTTCCCCACGGCGGTCGCCCAGGCGCAGACAGCGGTGGATCTCGCCTTCGACGACCACGGCATTGATGTCGATCCCGCAGCGGCGTTGTCGTTCACATGCAGTGACGAGCCGTGTCTGGCGCCCGCCAGCCGGATCCACGTGGAGGTCTCCGCCGTGGTGAGGCTTCCGCTCGTGCCCGAGTTTCTGGCGGGCTCGCTGCCTCTCGAGGTGCCCGTCCAGGCGACCCACCTTGCCGTCGTGCCGGAGTTTGGAGGTGGGTCATGACGGCGAAGATGCGCATGGGGCGCGACGGCGAGGAAGGTCAGATCACGTTGCTGTCCATCGGGTTCGGGCTGCTCGCACTCACGCTGGTGCTCGTCGTCGTGGCTGCGTCGTCCGTGTATCTCGAACGCAAGCAGCTGCTGGCCCTCGCTGATGGGGCGGCCGCGGACGCCGCCGACGCGATCGACTACGAGCTCTACTACTCGCCCGACGCTGCACGCGACGGACTGCCACTGTCCAACGCATCGGTCCAGGAGTCGGTGGAGAGCTACCTCGGGGACTCCGTTGCGGCGGGCCGGTTCCGGGCACTCCAGGTGGGGCGGACCACAGGCACCGTCGACGGCCGGATGGCGCATGTGACGCTCTCGGCCGTCGCGCGGCCTGCCGTGGTGCCGTGGGTGCTCGCACCGTGGGCCGACGGGTTTGCGATCACAGTGACGTCGTCGGCGAGGGCCGACTGATGGGAGAGCTCATGAAGACGTCCAGGACGTGGCGCCGCTTTGGTGCGTGCGTGGTTCTCGTCGGTCTACTGGCAACCGGGTGCAGCGACGACGGCAGCGGCGAGGATCCGACGCCACCCACGCCGACGGGTGCGAGCGAGGAGCCAAGCGTGACGGAGGCACCGTCGCCGACGCCCGGACCTACACCGTGGCCCGAGCCGACACGACCCGCGGCGATGGAGAGGGACGACGTTGAAGGAGCCAAGGCGGCGGCCGAGTATTTTCTTAAATTGTTCTCTTACGTGTACGCCACGGGTGATCTTTCCGAATGGTCTGAGTTCACTCACTCCGATTGCATGTTCTGCACCAGCGTTGCCGAGGATGTATCGGAGTTGTATGCCCACGGCGGCTATGCCGACGGCCCTGCCATCGAGGTGCTGACGATGGAAGCAATGCCGCCCGACGAGGACTACGCGTACTACTCGGTGGCAATTGAAGCATCTGAGCGGACCTCCCGTCGGTTCGACCGGGCAGGCGTTGTGACTGAAGAGAACGAAACCTCCGACCTGGAGGTTGACTTGGTACTGGATCGGGTCGACGGCGAATGGACCATACGAGGCGCCGTTGGCACAACTCCGATGGGAAGTGACTCCGATGGCCGCAAATAGCGCACTGGCGATTGCGCTCATAATCGTCTCTTCGGGGGTATTTTCGGGGCACGGCGAGGGAGATGCCGTGAAGGTTCGGGCGGAGAGCAACGGTAGAACCGAGATTCAATCATCCGGGCAGCACGGCGGGTATGCGGCTTCAACCGGAGGAGAGCCGGCGGAGCCCTACTGCCCACCGACGCTCTACACGTTCGGAGTAATCAAGAAGGTACTCACCGACTGCGACGCCGCTGGCGGCACTGAACTGACGCCAATATTCGACAACAACGAGGTGGATGAGGGAGACCCGGAGGTGGTCCCTCAACGTCGGGTTTTCACCGTTTCCCGCGAGGACGTGCAGTCGCTCCTTGTCAGCCCTGGCAGTCTGGAGATCCAACCCGACCAGCCCTGGGTGCTCGTCAACACCGACACGATCGTGCTGACGGATTCGGCTGAGCACGTGCTCGTCACCCAGGTTCTTGGGTACGACGTCGATGTCCGCGTCACCCCAGTCCTCTTCACGTGGGACTTCGGCGACGGGTCGCCGCCCCTGACGGGCACGGACCCAGGCGCGCCGTGGCCGAACCACACCGTCTCCCACGCCTATGGGGAGGCGGGCGTCGTCTCGATTTCTCTCCGCACCGAGTGGGATGCCGCGTTCCGCGTTGAGGGAACGAGCGCGTGGATCCCGGTGACCGGTCGAGCGGTCACCACACTGACGAGCGAACCGGTGGAGGTGGTGACCGCAACGCCGCGCCTCACCGCCGGCTGACTGCGCACAAGCCAGCTCTCGGTGACAACAGGGCGGCGAGTGAGAGGATCGGAGCATGGACCATCAGCTGCACTTCACGGGTGACGAGGCCGCCGACCGTCTGCTGTCCACCGACCCGCTCGCGCTGCTCATCGGCATGCTGCTCGACCAGCAGATCGCCATGGAGACCGCCTTCGCCGGCCCGCACAAGCTGGACGAGCGTCTCGGCGGCTTCGACGCCGCCAAGCTGGCCGCCATGGACCCCGACGATCTCACCGACGTCATGCGCCAGACCCCGGCCGTCCACCGCTACCCGGGCTCCATGGCCAAGCGCATCGTCGCGCTGAGCGCCGCCATCGTCGAGGACTACGACGGCGAGGCCTCCCGCATCTGGACCGACGGCGAGCCCGACGGTGCGGAGATCCTGCGCCGTCTCAAGAAGCTGCCTGGCTTCGGGGAGCAGAAGGCCAAGATCTTCCTCGCCCTACTCGGCAAGCAGTGCGGCCTCGAGGCACCGGGTTGGCGGGAGGCCACCGGGAGCTACGGCGAGGAAGGCGCGCGCCGCTCGATTGCCGACGTCGTCGACGAGGACACCCTGCTCCAGGTCCGCGAGACCAAGCGCGCTGCCAAGGCAGCCGCGAAGAACAAGTCCTGACCGTCCGGTCTGACCGGGTGACCACCTCACTGTGACCATCGCCCTGGCCGCCGCCGTCGGCGTCATGGTCGGCGTCGTCGTCGGCACGCTCGGTGCCGGCGGTGGGATCCTCAGCCTGCCGATCCTCGTGTACGTGCTCGGTATGGCGCCACACTCGGCGGCGACGGCGTCGCTCGTCATCGTCGGGGCGACGTCGCTCGTCTCGCTCATCCCGCACGCGCGGGGCGGCAACGTCCACTGGGGGCAGGGACTGACCTTCGGCCTCCTCGGCGCTGTCGGCGCGATCGGCGGTGCGCGCCTCGCCGCTCTCGTCGACCCCGAGCTTCTCATGGCGCTCCTCGCCGCCCTGCTGCTCGTCGTCGCCGCGGTCATGCTGCGCCGGTCCTTCATCGCGCGCCGCTCGAGTGCCGGGAATGGTGACGCGGACGACGACGCTCCGGTGCCGCCGTCGGGCCGGATCCCCACGCACTGCTCACCGTCTCGGCGGCCACGGTGGTCGGGCTCCTCACCGGGTTTTTCGGCGTCGGCGGCGGGTTCGTCGTCGTGCCCGCGCTGCTGCTCGTCATGCGGGTGAGCATGCGGGTTGCCCTCGGGACCTCGCTGCTCGTCATCGTCGTCAACACCGCGCTCGGCCTGCTCGGCCGCATCGGGCAGAGCTTCGAGGTCGACTGGGTGGTGGTGGCGGCCTTCGCCGTCACCTCGATGGCCGGCGGGCTGCTCGGCGGCCGGTTCTCCAGCCGGGCCCGGCCGCAGACCCTCGCCCTGCTCTTCGCGCTGCTGCTGCTCGGAGTCGCCGTCGCGACCGGTGTGCAGGCGGTCCCGGCGCTGCTGTCGGGCTGACCTGGCCGATCGGCGACCCTTGGGTCGTGCGTCGTCTGTGCCGGGTCGTCAGCTCGTGCCCCGCGGGCGCGTTCCGCGGTCCTCGGCCAATGTCAGTGGTCGCTTGTAACGTGAATCACATGGACGGGGCAGGGGCGCAGAGGGTGCCAGGCGGTGACGTCGCGGTGGTCACTGCGACCGACCTGGCTGCCTGGCGCACCGCACTGGCAGACCTGAGCCGGGACGTCGCGGACGCCGACCGCATCGACCAGCTGCGGCTGCTCGAGGAGCTCAAGTCCGCGGCGTGCGCAGCGCAGGCTCAGGTCGCGGTGGACCTCGACGCCTCGCAGCGCCAGGAGCAGGCCACGGCCGGTGTGCCGCTCGAGCGGCGCGGTCAGGGCATCGGCGCCCAGGTTGCACTCGCCCGGCGCGAGTCGCCTCATCGCGGTGGGCGGCTCCTCGGGCTGGCGAAGGCGCTCGTCGTCGAGATGCCGCACACGTACCGGGCGCTGCAGGCTGGAACGCTCAGCGAGTGGCGGGCGACCTTGCTGGTGCGGGAGTCTGCGTGCCTGTCGGTGGCGGACCGGGCGGCGTTCGACGCAGAGATGGCCGCGGACCCTCGCACCCTCGAGGGCCTCGGAGACAGGGCTCTGGTGGCGCGCGCGAAGCAGGTTGCTTACCGGCTCGACGGCGCAGCCCTTGTGCGGCGCGCCCGTAGGGCAGAGTCCGAGCGGTGCGTGAGCCTTCGCCCGGCACCGGACACGATGAGCTACCTCACCGGTCTGCTGCCGATGGCCCAGGGAGTGGCGGTACTGGCTGCGCTGCAGAAGGTGGCAGACACGGCCCGCGCCCTCGGGGATCCGCGCGGCCGGGGCCAGGTCATGGCCGACACCCTGGTCGAGCGGGTCACCGGTCAAGCCGCCGCGGACGACGTGCCGGTCGAGCTCCAGATCGTCATGACCGACCGGACTCTACTCAGCGGCGACGGCGAACCGGCGCACGTCCAGGGGTACGGGACCGTCCCGGCGCAATGGGCACGCGAGCTCGTCGCCCGAAGGCTCAGCGCCTCCGCGGCCGACGGCTGCGTGAGGGTCTGGGCTCGGCGCCTGTTCACCCATCCGACGACGGGTCAGCTGGTCGCGATGGAGTCGCGGCGCCGCACCGCACCGGCTGCGCTGGCGCGTTACATCACCACCCGCGACCAGATCTGTCGCACCCAGTGGTGCGACGCGCCGATCCGGCACGTCGACCACGTCGTTCCCCATGCGGAGGGCGGTCAGACGGTCGAAGGAAACCTCGAGGGGTACTGCGAGGCTTGCAACTACGCCAAGCAGGCGCCTGGGTGGTCTGCGAGAGCGCTGGGAAGTGCCGCTCGCGCTGGTCCTGCGGGCGAGTTGGCGCCGGGTCGGCACGTCGTGCAGACCATCACGCCAACCGGCCACCTGTACGAGTCGCGAGCCCCGGCCCTGCCCGGTCACCGGACGCCCCGCAGGCGGCTGCGGCGCCGGCGCCGCGACAGCCACGCTGAGCGGTACTTCGCACGCTGGATCGGAGCCTGAGTTACCGCCCCGGGCCGGGGCGCGCGTCGCCCCGGCCGGCTCGCACGAGGAGGTCACCGATCTCGCAGTCGAGCGCCTCACAGATCGCGGTGAGCGTGGAGAACCGGATCGCGCGGGCGCGGTCGTTCTTGAGCACCGAGAGGTTGACGATGCTCACCCCGACCAGCTCGCTCAGCCGGGTGAGCGTCATGCCGCGCTCGGCGAGGAGCTCGTCGAGGCGGCAGTGGACGCCGGTGGGGGCGTCGTCGTCCTCCTTGATGCGAGCCATCAGACGAGGCCCTGGGTGTCGCGCTGGAGGCGCTCGCCGATCTCGAACGCGGCGGCGACGACGCCCAGTGCCAGCCCGATCCCGATCGGTGCCAGGCTGAGCTCGAGGGAGAAAGACATGACCATGCCCCGCCCCTGCTCGGCGACCATCTCGGCGACGCCGAGATGGTCCACGACCTCAGCCCGCCCCATGGCGGCGAGCATCTGCGGCAGCACCCCGCCGACCATCACCAGGGCCGCGGTGATCAGCAGCGCCACGGTCGCCGAGCGGCCGAAGGGCCGTTGCCGCGCGACCCGCACGCACAGCCAGATCAGCGCCAGGCAGACCCCGATCGCGGCGAGCGAGCCGGTCGCCTCCGCGCCCCAGAGCAGCCACCGTGCCGCCGACGGCACCCCCTCGACGACGGCGGTGACGGCCTCGTAGCGGGCCTCGGTGATCGCGGGGAGGTGCTCGGTGAACTCCGGTACCGAGTCGTCACTGAACGGAATTCCCTCCACCGCCAGCGGGTCATGTCCGAAGATCCGCTGAGCGCTGATGACCATGCTCACGGTGTGTGTCAACGCGACCAGTGCGGCGCCCACCCCCACGATCCACAGACCGGCGCGGTCGGACGCATCGAGGAAGCAACGGATGGCTGACGGTGCCTGCGTCGTACCCATGAGAGCACACCTTTACGATAGTCGATAACAACGAATGTCGTTAAAGGTAGGGCGATGGCTGGGCGATGTCAACGCGGCAATCCGCAGTGCAGGCAATCCGGCTGCCGGCGGCCACGTGAGGGGTTTGGGGTGCCGTTGTGTGCGGTGGGGTGCGAACAACCCCGCTGTCGGCGAGAGGGAGGCGGGTCGGGCCGCCGTTACGTCCGGTAGGTGCAACAACTCCGCTGTCGGCGCGAAGGGAGGGGGCGCGCGGCCGTCAACCGTGGCGGGTGAAACAACTCCGCTCTCGGCGAGGGAGGGGGTCGGGCCGCCGTCACGTGGAGCGGGTGCAACAACTCCGCTGTCGGCGGGAGGAAGGGGGGTGGCGTCAGGGGAGGGTGACGACTTCGAACTCGAGGAGGGCGGTGCCCGTTGCGACCGGGCGGTCGTCCGCGTGGCGGCCGGTCGCGTGGCCGTGCGCGAACTGCTGGGAGTCGCGCCAGGACTGGAAGTCCTGCTCGCTGGCCCAGGTCGTGACCACGAAGTAGCGGCTCTCGCCCGCCACGGGGCGCAGCAGCTGGAAGCCCTCGAACCCCGGGGCGGAGTCGACGGCGTGCTTGCGCGCGGCGAAGCGCGCCTCGAGCTCGGTCCCGGCGCCCTCGGGCACCGTGATGGCGTTGATCTTCACGACGGACATGGGTGGCTCCTTCTCAGTTGCCCCGGGCGGGTCGGGCGCCGGAGGACTCTCGGACGACGAGCTCGGGCCTGCTGGGCTCGGTGCCGACGGCGTGGCCGTCGAGCACTGACAGCAGCGTGTCGATGGCGTGCCGGCCGAGGTCCGCGAACGGTTGCCGCACGGTGGTCAGGGGCGGCTCGTAGAACTCACAGCCCGCCACGTCGTCGTAGCCCACGATCGCGACGTCGTCGGGGATGCGCAGGCCCGCCTGGTGGAAGGCACGCATCGCCCCGAGGGCGACGTAGTCGTTCGCCGCGAAGACGGCGGTGGGCCGCTCCGGCTGGGCGAGGATCTGCTGGGCGGCCGCGTAGCCGTCGGTGCCCTCCCAGCCCCCGTTCAGCACCTCCGGCACCGGGAGACCGGCCGCCTCGAGCTCGGAGCGCCAGCCCTCGACGCGTGCCCGGGCGTCGAACCAGTCCGACGGGCCGGCGATGTGCGCGATGCGCTCGTGCCCCAGGTCGATGAGGTGCCGGGTGGCGTCGCGCCCGCCCTGCTCGTTGTCGATCGCGACGACGCGGAGCGGCCCCGGGTCGGGCATGTCGGTGGCGATCGCGACCACCGGCAGCGTCCCGGCCAGGCGGTGCGCCTCGTCGGCGGTCTGGATCGTGGGGGCGACGACGATGATGCCCTCGACCCCGAGGGTGAGGAAGAAGTCGAGGACCTCCGTCGGGCTCGTGCTCGCCGTCTCCGTCGCGGCGCTGATGGTGGCGTAGCCGAAGCCGCGGGCCGCCTCCTGGATGGCCAGTGCCGTGTGGCTCGGGCCGAAGAGCGTGACCGCCGGTGTCACCACCCCGATGAGGTGCGTGCGGTTGGTGGCCAGCGCGCGGGCCGACATGTTGCGCCGGTAGCCCAGCGCGGCGATCGCCTCCTCCACCCGCTCGCGGGTCGAGGGGCGCACGAGCGCCGGTGAGTTGAGGACGCGCGAGACCGTCTGGTGGGAGACGCCGGCGCGCGCGGCGACGTCTGCCATGACCGGCGATCGTCTCGCCGTGCTCCGCGCGTCGTTGCCCACCGGTGACTTCTCCTTCGTCGTCGTCGCGGCCCATTGTGCCGCCTCCGTCACATACGTCGTGCCGCGTTGCGCGCTCAGGTCCTCCAGGGACGAGGTGCGCACGGCCAGCCGGCACGGCTGACCGGCCTCCCGGCTGCTCGCCGGCGCCGGCCGGACCGACCCCGCAACTCGTGCCGCTGGTCGCCTACCACCGCTGGGGTAACCGCGGGCCGTCGACGATGCGCGTGTGGATGCCCGAGGCCTGACTCCGGCGGCCCGGTCGCCGTGGCGCGCGACGCACCGCGCGACACGGTGGCCAAGCGGGCGATGTTAGCGATAACATGACGGGACGGAATCGAGGAGGATGCGGAGAGATGACACGAGCAGCGCAGTCCGGTGGCATCGGGGAGGTCGCGCGATGAGGGCACTCGCCGACCTCACGGTCGAGCAGCAGCAGGCGGTGGCGGCGGCGCGGGCCGTCGTGTCCGACCTCCACGCCGAGCTGCCGCGCAACGGACTGGTGGTGTGGACCGCGGGCAACATCTCCCAGCGGGTCCCCGGCACCGACCTCATGGTCATCAAGCCCTCGGGCGTCTCCTACGACGAGCTCTCCGCCGACGTCATGGTCGTGTGCGAGCTCGACGGGACGAAGATCGACGACGGGACCGCCGCGCACCTGCAGCCGTCCTCCGACACCGCCGCGCACGCCTACGTCTACCGCCACATGCCGGAGATCGGGGGAGTGGTGCACACCCACTCGCCCTACGCCACCGCCTGGGCGGCCGTCGGTGAGCCGGTGCCGTGCACGCTGACGATGATGGCCGACGAGTTCGGCGGCCCCATCCCCATCGGCCCCTTCGCGCTCATCGGTGACGACTCCATCGGCCGCGGCATCGTCGAGACCCTGCGCAGCTCGCGCTCCTCGGCCGTCCTCATGCAGAACCACGGACCCTTCACGGTCGGCCGGGACGCCAGGGCCGCGGTGAAGTCCGCCGTCATGGTCGAGGAGGTCGCCCGCACGATGCACCTGGCGCGCCAGCTCGGCACGCCGATCCCCATCGACCAGGGCGACATCGACCACCTCTACGACCGGTACCAGAACGTCTACGGCCAGCGCGACAACGAGGAGAGCTAGCATGCACAACCCCTTCGAGGGCAAGGAGATCTGGTTCCTCACCGGGAGCCAGGACCTCTACGGCGAGGACACCCTGGCCCAGGTCGCCGGGCAGTCGGCGCAGATCGTGGCGCAGCTCAACGAGGGGTCCCAGATCCCCGTCCGGGTCGTGCTCAAGGGCACGATGAAGGACCGCGACGCCATCCGGGACGCGGCACGCGCGGTCAACGCCGACCCGAGCTGCCTCGGCGTCATCGCCTGGATGCACACCTTCTCCCCGGCCAAGATGTGGATCGTCGGCCTGGACGCGCTGGACAAGCCGATGCTCCACCTGCACACGCAGGCCAACCTCGCGCTGCCGTGGTCCACGATCGACATGGACTTCATGAACCTCAACCAGGCGGCGCACGGGGACCGCGAGTTCGCCTACCTCGCCACCCGCATGGGCGTGGCCCGCAAGACCGTCGTCGGGCACGCGAGCCACGAGCCGGTGCGTGAGCGCATCGGGACCTGGGCCCGCGCCGCCGCCGGCTGGGACGCGCTGCAGCACATGAAGGTGGCCCGCTTCGGGGACAACATGCGCGACGTCGCCGTCACCGAGGGCGACAAGACCGAGGCCGAGATCGCCCTCGGCGTCTCGATCAACACGTGGGGCGTCAACGACCTCGTCGAGCGGGTCGCGGCCGTCGAGGAGTCGGCGATCGACGCGGTCGTCGCCGAGTACGACTCCCTGTACGCCGTCGTCCCCGAGCTCGGGCCCGACGGCGAGCGGCGTGAGTCCCTGCGCTACGGGGCCCGCCAGGAGCTCGCCCTGCGCGCCTTCCTGGACGAGGGTGGGTTCACCGCCTTCACGACGAACTTCCAGGACCTCGGCGGGCTGCGCCAGCTGCCCGGCCTGGCCGTCCAGCGGCTGATGGCCGACGGCTACGGCTTCGGCGCCGAGGGCGACTGGAAGACCGCGATCCTCGTGCGCGTGGCCAAGGTCATGGGCTACGGCCTGCCCGGCGGCGCCTCGCTCATGGAGGACTACACCTACGAGCTCACCCCGGGCCGGGAGAAGATCCTCGGCGCCCACATGCTCGAGGTGTGCCCGACCCTCACGCAGGACAAGCCCTCCCTGGAGATCCACCCGCTGGGGATCGGGGACCGCGAGGACCCGGTCCGGCTGAAGTTCACGGCCGACCCGGGGCCCGCCGTCGTCGTCTCGCTGGCCGACATGCGCGAGCGGTTCCGGCTCACGGCCAACGTCGTCGACGTCGTCGACCCGGACGAGCCGCTGCCCAACCTGCCCGTCGCGTGCGCGGTGTGGGAGCCGCGGCCCTCGCTCGAGACGTCCGCGGAGTGCTGGCTCACCGCCGGGGGCGCCCACCACACCGTCATGTCGACCGCCCTGGGCATCGAGGCCTTCGACGACCTCGCCACCATCGCCGGTGTCGAGCTCGCGATCATCGACGAGACGACGACCACGCGGGCCTTCCGCGACGAGCTGCGCCTCAACCAGGCCTACTACCGCATCGCGCAGGGGCTGTAGCGTCCCGCGCGAACGAGACGGGGCCGCCCAGGCGGGCGGCCCCGGCTCGTCCCGCGGCTCTCACCGCGGGACGTGCGGGCCGGAGGATGCGCGCACCACCAGCTCCGGCCTGCTCGACGTCGGCGCCGGGTCCTCCCCGGCGAGCACCGCCACGAGCGTCTCGATCGCGTGGGTCCCGACGGCCGCGAAGGGCTGCCGGACCGTCGTCAGCGGCGGCCCGTAGAAGTCGGAGCCCGCGACGTCGTCGTACCCGACGACGGCGATGTCGTCCGGTATGCGTGCTCTCGCCTCGGCGAAGGCCCGCATGAGGCCCAGCGCCAGGTGGTCGTTGGCGGCGAAGACGGCCGTCGGGACCTCGTGCCGGGCGAGCAGACGTCTCCCGGCCGAGTAGCCCTGGCTGGCGTCCCAGCCCCCGGTGACGATGTCCGGGACGCGGAGCCCGGCGTCGAGGAGCTCGGCGCGCCATCCCTCGACCCGCGCGCGTGCGTCGAACCAGTTGGCCGGCCCGGCGACGTGCGCGATGTGCTCGTGGCCGAGGCCGATGAGGTGCGCGGTGGCGTCGCGGGCTCCCTGGTGGTGGTCGATCGTCACCAGGTGCAGCGGCCCCGGCGCGGGCAGGGCGGCGGCGATCATGACGACGGGCAGCGACCCCGCCAGGCCGAGTGCGGCGTCGGCGGTCTCGACCGTCGGCGCGACGACGATGATGCCGTCGACGCCGAGGTCGAGGAAGAAGTTGAGGACGTCGTGCGGGCTCGCCGTCGCATCCTCGATCGCGGCCGTCACGCTCGCGTAGCCGGCGGCCCGGGCGGCACTCTGGATGGCCGCCGTCGCGTGGCTCGGCCCGAAGAGCGTGACGCCGGGGGTGACCACCCCGATGAGCTGGCTGCGGTTGGTCGCCAGCGCCCGTGCGGACATGTTGCGCCGGTACCCCAGCTCGGCGATCGACCTGAGCACCCGGTCGCGCGTCTCCGGGCGGACGAGCATCGGCGAGTTGAGGACGCGGGAGACGGTCTGGTGGGACACGCCGGCACGCGCCGCGACGTCCGCCATGACGGGCTGCCGGCGTGGGGCCACGGGGTCGTTCACGGGTCTCCCCCTGCTGGTCGGGAGCGGGTTCGGTGCTGGTCGCGGGTGCCGTGGCGCGCGCCGGTCCACGATCCGCACCGACGTGACCCACCTCACGAAACCCCTTGACCGGACTCATGTTAGCGCCCACAATGAGAGCGCTAACACAGTTTGGGCACGTGGATGTGACACGCATCGAGGTCGATGCTCTCGAGGAGGAGACATGGTGAGCAGGAGAAGCACACGCCTTCGGGCGGCGGCAGCACTGGCAGCCGCATCGATGCTGGCACTCGCCGGCTGCGGTGGCGGCGACGGTGGCGGCGGCGACGACGCCGGTGGCGGGACGAGCACCGACGGGGGAGGCGGCGGGGGCGAGCTCGTCCGCGTCGGGTTCTCCCAGCTGGGAGCCGAGAGCGGGTGGCGCACGGCCAACACCGAGTCGGTCCAGGAGAGCCTGAGCGAGGAGAACGGGATCGACCTCACCTTCGTCGACGCGCAGCAGCGACAGGAGAACCAGATCCGGGCCCTGCGCGACTTCGTCTCCCAGGACATGGACGTCATCGCCTTCTCACCGGTCATCGAGACCGGCTGGGACCAGGTGCTCCAGGAGATCAAGGACGCGGGCATCCCCGTCGTGCTGGTGGACCGCACGGTCGAGACGACCGTCGAGGACCCCTTCGTCACCTGGATCGGCTCGGACTTCCGCGCCGAGGGTGTCACCGCGGGGGAGTGGGTGGCCGAGAACCACCCCGACGCCCAGATCTTCGAGCTCCAGGGCACCATGGGCTCCGGGGCCCAGGTCGACCGCCAGGAGGGCTTCCGCGAGATCGTCGGTGACCAGGTCATCGGCGAGGCGAGCGGCAACTTCACCCGCGCCGAGGGGCGCACGGCCGTCGAGGCCGCGCTGCAGGCCTACCCGGACATGGACCTCATCTTCTCCCACAACGACGACATGGGGCTCGGCGCGATCGAGGCCATCGAGGCCGCCGGCATGACCCCCGGCGAGGACATCACCATCGTCACCGTCGACGCCGTCAAGGACGGGCTCCAGGCCCTCGTCGACGGCAAGTTCAACTTCGTCGTCGAGTGCAACCCGGTGTTCGGCGACCAGCTCGCCGAGCTCATCACCAAGGTGGACGCCGGCGAGGAGGTCCCCGAGCAGACCTTCGTCGAGGAGAGCGCCTTCGACCAGTCCATCACCCAGGAGTTCGTGGACGAGCGGCCGTACTGACGGCGGCCGGCGCCGGGCAGTCGTCCCGGCGCCGGTCGGAGGCCCGCCGCCACCCGGCGGCGGGCCACGTCAGCCACTCGCACTCACAGGGAAGGTCGGGCGATGTCCCACCCCGCCAGCGCGGCACCCACCCCGGTCGTGGAGATGACGGGGATCACCATCACGTTCCCCGGCGTCAAGGCCCTCGACGACGTCGACTTCCGGCTCTTCCCGGGCGAGGTCCACGCCCTCATGGGGGAGAACGGCGCCGGGAAGTCCACCCTCATCAAGGCACTGACCGGTGTCTACGGCGTCGACTCGGGCCGCGTCGTCGTCGCCGGGCGCGAGCAGCGTTTCAGCGACCCCGGTGCCGCGAAGGCGGCCGGGATCAGCACCGTGTACCAGGAGGTCAACCTCTGCTCCAACCTCACCGTCGGTGAGAACGTCATGCTCGGGAACGAGGTGCGGACCGGGCCCTTCATCAACTGGCGGGCCACCCACCGGGAGGCGGCCCGGCACCTGGCGCAGCTGCGACTCGACGTCGACCCCCGGTCGCCGCTCGCGTCCCACACCATCGCCGTGCAGCAGCTGTGCGCCATCGCGCGGGCGATCGTCGTGGACGCCAAGGTGCTCATCCTCGACGAGCCGACGTCCAGCCTCGACAAGGCCGAGGTCGCCGAGCTCTTCCGGGTGATCCGCCAGCTGCGCGACAGCGGGGTGGCGGTGCTGTTCGTCTCCCACTTCCTCGAGCAGGTCTACGAGATCTCCGACCGGATGACCGTGCTGCGCAACGGCCGCCTCGTCGGGGAGCACCGCACCGCGGACCTTCCCCGCCTCACCCTGATCTCGGAGATGATCGGGCGCGCGAGCGACGACTTCGCGAGCATCGAGCAGGAGGCGCGCCAGGTGGCCGCCCGCGACGTCGGCGGGGGGACGCCCCTGTTCCGCGCCGTCGGCCTGGGCAAGGAGGGCTCCGTCGAGCCGTTCGACCTGGAGCTGCACGAGGGCGAGATCGTCGGGATGGCCGGGCTGCTCGGCTCGGGACGCACCGAGGCCGGGCGGCTCCTCGCCGGCGTCGACCGTGCCGACACGGGAACCGTCGAGATCGACGGGAAGTCGGTGCGCCTCAGCTCACCGCGGGTGGCGCTCAGCCACGACATCGCCTTCTCCACCGAGGACCGGAAGAAGGAGGGGATCGTCGGCGACCTCACGGTGCGGGAGAACATCGCCCTTGCGCTCCAGGCGGGCCGCGGCACCTGGCGGCCGATCCCACGCAAGGAGCTGGACGCGATCGTCGCCAAGTACATCGCGGCGCTCGACATCAACCCGCCCAACCCGAACGCCCTCATCAGGAACCTCTCCGGCGGCAACCAGCAGAAGGTGCTGCTCGCGCGCTGGCTCGCCACCGCGCCCCGGCTGCTCGTCCTCGACGAGCCGACACGCGGCATCGACATCGGTGCCAAGGCCGAGATCCAGAAGCTCGTCGCCGACCTCTCCCGGGACGGCATGTCCGTCGTGTTCATCTCCTCCGAGCTCGAGGAGGTCGTGCGCCTCAGCGAGCGGATCCTGGTGCTGCGCGACCGCCGCATGATCGCCGAGGTCGACAACGACGACGACGTCACCCCCGGGTCCATCCTCGAGACCATCGCGAGCGGAGCGCAGGAGTCATGACCGCGTCCACCGGCCGACCGGCGGGGCGCAACCTGCTCCGCGACATCTCCAGCCACGGCATGTTCTGGCCCGTCGTGGCCCTCGTCCTCCTCGTCATCGCCTGCGGGCTGCGCAGCCCCGGCTTCCTCGACGTCACCGTCCGCGACGGGCACCTGTTCGGCCAGCTGGTCGACATCGCGCGCAACAGCGCGACGCCCCTCCTGCTCGCCCTGGGCATGTGCCTGGTCATCGCCACCGGCGGCATCGACCTGTCCGTCGGCGCCGTCATGGCGATCTCCCTGGCCGTCTCGCTCGAGTACATCGACGGCGCTGCGGACCCCGGCGCGGCGACCGCGCTCACGGCCGTGGCCCTCGGGCTGTTCGTCGGGATGCTCGTCGGTGTCTTCAACGGCTTCCTCGTCACCGTGCTGGGGATCCAACCGTTCATCGCCACGCTCATCCTCATGGTCGCCGGGCGGGGCATCGCCATGCTCATCACCCAGGGACAGATCACCACGGTGACCAGCCCGCCGTTCAAGGCCATCGGGGCGGGGTTCGTGCTGGGGATCCCCACCCCGGTGGTCATCGCCCTGGCCGTGTTCGTCGTCCTCAGCCTGGTGGTCCGGCGGACCGCGCTCGGGATGTTCCTCGAGTCCATCGGCATCAACGGGGAGGCCTCCCGCCTCTCCGGCGTGAAGGCCCGGAGCACGACGTGGCTCGTCTACGTCATCGCCGGGCTCCTCGCCGGCCTCGCGGGCATCGTCTACGGCGCACCGACGATGGCCGCGGACGCCAACAACATCGGCCTCATGCGCGAGCTCGACGCGATCATGGTCGTCGTCCTCGGCGGCACCAAGCTCTCCGGGGGCCGCTTCTACCTCGGCGGCGTCGTCGTCGGTGCGCTGATCCTCAGCACCATCGAGCGGGCCGTCATCATCTTCCAGCTGCCCTCCGAGACGACGCCGCTGTTCAAGGCGCTCGTGCTCATCGCCGTCACCGTCGCGGCGTCGCCGATCCTGCGCGAGCGGGTGCAGCTGCGGCGGGCCCGGGCAGACGTCCACACCGAGACGAAGGTGGCAGCGTGAGACAGCAGACGGACACCGTGCGCACGGTGAAGGCCGGCCGGGCAGGCACCCCTCCCGCGGCCGAGAACAGGGGCCGCGGGCTGCGCACGCGCCTCGGCAGGCTGGACCGGCGATTCCTCCCGGTGGTGGGCACGGTCGCCACGCTGGTGGTCATGCTGGGGGTCGGCCAGGCGCGGTACAGCACCGACGCCGCGAGCTTCGTGTCCATGCGGCTCATCTCCAACCTGCTGGTCGACAACTCCTACCTGCTGGTGCTGGCCGTCGGGATGACCTTCGTCATCCTCACCGGCGGCATCGACCTCTCGGTGGGGGCCGTGGTCGCGCTCGTCGGTCTGACGGTGGCGCAGCTGTTCATCGCCGGGGTGCCGCTGCCCGTCGTGCTGGCGGTCGGCGTGCTCATCGGCACCCTGTGCGGCCTGCTCATCGGCGTCATGGTCCAGGTGTTCGACATCCAACCCTTCATCGCCTCCCTCGCCGTGATGTTCCTGGCCCGCGGGCTCGCCAACGTCGTCAGCGTCCAGTCCCTGGCGATCGACGACCCGGGCTTCGCGGCGCTCGCCTCCTGGGGCCTGCAGTTCGGGGAGGGCAGCGGGATCTGGCGGATCAACTCGAGCATGCTCATCGCCGCGGCCGTCCTCCTCGTGGCGTTCTACCTGCTGCACTACACCCGTTTCGGCCGCACCGTCTACGGCCTGGGCAGCGGCGACGACGGGTCCGCGGTCCGCCTCATGGGGCTGCGGGGGGAGCGCACGCGCATCCTCGTGTACGTCATCAGCGGCACCTGCGCGGGCATCGCCGGGATCCTCTTCGCCTTCTACACCCGCTCCGGGTTCAACCTCACCGGGATCGGCATGGAGCTCGACGCGATCGCGGCCGTCGTCATCGGCGGCACGCTCCTGTCCGGGGGCGTGGGCTTCGTTCTGGGCACCGGGGTGGGAGTGCTGGTCTACGGCCTGATCCAGGTGCTCATCGCCCGCGAGGGGCTCGACTCGTGGTGGACCCGGGTGTTCATCGGGGTCGTGCTCCTCGGCTTCGTCATCCTCCAGCGCGCCATCTCCGTGCGGCGCAGGAGGTGAACGAGGAGGAGGCCGGCCCCGGGTGGGCCCGCCTCCTCCGCGCGGGCTGCGCTCAGAGCGCCTCGACGGCGGCTGCCACGGCGGAGAGGCCGGCGCGGTAGCGCTCGAGGAAGGTCGTGTAGCCGGCGACGTCCTGGGGGTCGGGGTCGACCGTGTGGAACTCGGCACCGGCGAAGACGTGCTCGTCGAGGTAGCCGCCCAGGTCGGTCTCCGCCGCTGCGGAGAGGTAGGAGGCGAGCACCGCGATGCCCCACGCCCCGCCCTCGGAGGCCGTCTCGCCGACGGCCACCGGCGCGCCCAGGGCCCCGGCGAGGAAGCGCTGGGCGACTCCCGCGGTGCGGAACATGCCGCCGTGGGCGAGCATCCGGTCGATGCGCACGCCCTCGCCGTCGAGCACCCGCATGCCCAGGCTGAGCGTGCCGAAGACGCCGTAGACCTGCGCGCGGACGAAGTTGGCCAGGGTGAGACGGCTGTCGGGCGTGCGCACGACGAGGGGGCGACCCTCGGTGAGACCACCGATCGGCTCCCCGGCGAGGTAGTTGTAGGCGAGCAGCCCACCGGCGTCGGCCTCGCCGTCGAGCCCCTCGCGCAGGAGCGTCGCGAAGACGGTGTCGGGGTCCACCGGTGTGCCCGCGGCCTCGGCGAAGCGGGCGAACAGACCGGCCCAGGCGGCGAACTCGCTCGCGCCGTTGTTGCAGTGGACCATCGCCACAGGGGCGCCGGCGGGGGTGGTGACGAGGTCGAGCTCGTGGTGGCGCTGCTGGAGCGGACCCTCGAGGACGACCATGGCGAAGATGCTCGTGCCCGCGCTGACGTTGCCCGTCCGTGGGGCCACGGAGTTGGTGGCGACCATGCCGGTGCCGGCGTCGCCCTCGGGCGGGCACAGCGGCGCGCCGGGCTGCAGCGCGCCGGACGGGTCGAGCAGGGCGGCTCCCTCGGCGGTGAGCTCGCCGGCCGGCTGCCCGGCGGCGAGGACCTCGGGGAGGAGGTCGGCGACCTTGAGGCCTGCGGTCCGGTCGGCGACGAGGGCGTCGAACTGGTCGAGCATGCGGGCGTCGTACCCGCCCGTGGCCGAGTCGATGGGGAACATGCCCGAGGCGTCGCCGACACCGAGCACCGTGCGGCCGGTGAGCCGCCAGTGGACGTAGCCCGCCAGGGTGGTGACGAAGCCGATCTGCGGGACGTGCGGCTCGTCGTCGAGCACCGCCTGGTACAGGTGGGCGACGGACCACCGCAGCGGGATGTTGACCCCGAAGAGCTCGGACAGCTCGGCGGCGGCGGGACCGGTGGAGGTGTTGCGCCACGTGCGGAAGGGGACGAGCTGTTCGCCGTCGGCGTCGAACGCGAGGTAGCCGTGCATCATCGCCGAGACGCCCAGGGCGCCGACGGTGGTGAGCTGGACGCCGTGGCGGCGCTCGACGTCGGCCACCAGGTCCGCGTAGGCCTCCTGCAGTCCCGCCCAGACGGACTCCAGGGAGTAGGTCCATGTCCGGTCGACGAACTCGTTCTCCCACTCGTGGGAGCCCACCGCGAGCACCGTCGTCGGGTCGGGGCCGACGAGGCAGGCCTTGATGCGGGTCGAGCCGAGCTCGATGCCCAGCGAGGTGCGGCCGGCGAGGATGGCGTCGCGGGCGCCGTCGTCGGTGCTGCCGGGGGAGCCGGCACTCGAGGCTGCTGAGCCAGTCACAGGGATCTCCAATGGTCTCGTGCGTACGGGTCGTTCCGCTGCGTCGATGTTACCGCTCACAACAACGTCGTGGTCGGGACGGTGGACATTGCCGGCGACGCAGTGAGGGGCCGGCCCGTGCGGGCCGGCCCCTCAGCGTGCGGTGCTCTCTCGCGAGGCGTCAGCGCGCCCCGGCGCGACGCTTGTTGTAGACGTCGAAGGCGACCGCGAGGAGCAGCACGAGCCCCTTGACGATCTGCTGGGTCGACGTCGACACGCCCATGAGCTGCATGCCGTTGGTCATGACCGCCATGATCAGCGCGCCGACCATCGCGCCCGTCACGCGCCCCACACCACCGGTGACGGCGGCGCCACCGATGAAGCAGGCGGCGATCGCGTCCAGCTCGAACATGTTGCCCGCCGCCGGCTGGGCGCTGTTCATGCGCGAGGAGTAGACGATGCCGGCGATCGCGGAGAGCAGCCCCATGTTGACGAAGATCATGAAGTTGACCCGCTTGACCTTGACGCCCGAGAGCTGTGCGGCCGGGAGGTTGCCGCCGATCGCGTACACGTGGCGACCGAACACCGAACGCTGGGTGACCACCGTGTAGATGATGATGAGGATCGCCAGCAGGATGAGGACGTTCGGCAGACCACGCTCGATGGCCAGCTGGTAGCCGAACCACATGACCACGGCGCCGATCACCACGATCTTGAGGATGAACAGCGGGAAGGCCTCGACGGCCTGCTTGTAGCGCAGGGCCGCGCGGCGGTTGCGCACCTGGACGAAGGCGAAGCCGGCCACGGCCAGCCCGAACACGATGAGGGTGAGCGCGTCGTAGCCGTACCCGCCGAGCAGACCGTTCTGGAACCCGTTGGCGATCTGGTAGTACGTGCCGCCGAAGGGGGACAGGGAGACGTTGTCGAGCACCTGGTAGGTCAGGCCGCGGAAGAGCAGCATGCCCGCCAGGGTGACGATGAAGGCGGGGATCCCGATGAACGCGACCCAGAAGCCCTGCCACACGCCGACGAGGAGGCCGACGGCCGTCGCCGCCAGCACGCCGACCCACCACGGCTGGCCTTCCTTGACCACGAGCACCGCGGCGACCGCGCCGGTGAGGGCGACCACCGAGCCGACCGACAGGTCGATGTGCCCGCCGATGATGACGATGACCATCCCGATCGCGAGGATGAGGATGTAGGAGTACTGCAGGACGATGTTCGTCAGGTTGCCCGGACTGAGGAAGTTCGGGTGCATGAACGAGAACATCACCACGAGCGCCACCAGGGCGATGAGGATGCCGCTCTGTCGCATGTTCCGCGACATGAGCTCCCGGATGTTGCCGATGCCGGTCATTTCGTGAGTTCCTTCTCCATGGTCATGAGAGCCATGAGCTCCTCCTGGGTGGCGCGCTCCACGGGGAGCTGGCCGGTGATGCGGCCGAACGCCAGGGTGTAGATGCGGTCGCAGATACCGAGCAGCTCGGGCAGCTCGGAGGAGATGACGATGACCGCTTTACCGGCCGCGACCATGCGGTTGATGAGGGTGTAGATCTCGAACTTGGCGCCGACGTCGATGCCACGGGTCGGCTCGTCGAGGATGAGCACCTCGGGCTCGGTGTAGAGCCACTTGGACAGCGCGACCTTCTGCTGGTTCCCGCCGGAGAGGTTGCCGACGGTGGCCAGGACGGTCGGGGTCTTGATGTTGAGGCTGGTGCGGTACTCCTCCGCGACCTTGAGTTCCTCGTTGGCGTTGACCCAGCCGCCGCGGGCGAGCCGACGCAGCCCGGCGGCGGAGATGTTCCGGCGCACGTTCTCGATGAGGTTGAGGCCGAAGCGCTTGCGGTCCTCGCTCACGTAGGCGACGCCGTGGTCGATGGCCTCGCTCACCGAGCGCATGCGGATCTCCTTGCCGTGCAGGAAGACCCGGCCGGAGATGTCCCGGCCGTAGCTGCGACCGAAGAGGCTCATCGCGAGCTCGGTGCGGCCGGCTCCCATGAGCCCCGCGATGCCGACGACCTCACCGGCACGCACGTTGAAGGACGCGTTGTCGACGACGGCGCGGTTCTGGGTGGGGTGGTGGACCGTCCAGTCCTCGACCCGCAGCACCTCTTCGCCGATGTCCGGCGTGCGCTCGGGGTAGCGGTGCTCCAGGTCGCGGCCGACCATGCTCCGGATGATCCGGTCCTGCGTGGCCTCCGGGGTGCTCATGTCGAGCGTCTCGATCGTCCGCCCGTCGCGGATGACCGTCGTGCGGTCGGCGATGTCGGCGATCTCGTTGAGCTTGTGGGAGATCATGATGCAGGTGATGCCGTGCTCGTTGAGCTGACGCAGCAGCCCGAGCAGGTGCTCGGAGTCGGTGTCGTTCAGCGCCGCCGTCGGCTCGTCGAGGATGAGCAGCCGCACGTCCTTGGACAGCGCCTTGGCGATCTCCACCAGCTGCTGCTTGCCGACGCCGAGCTGGCCGACGTGCGTCGTCGGGTTCTCGGACAGGCCCACCCGGGCGAGCAGCTCGGCGGCGCGAGAGTTGGTCTCGTTCCAGTTGACCAGCCCCGACTTCCCGCGCGTCTCGTTGCCGAGGAAGATGTTCTCGGCGACGGACAGGTCCGGGACCAGCGCCAGCTCCTGGTGGATGATGACGATGCCGTGCGCCTCGGAGTCGTTGATGGACCCGAACCGTACCTCTGCGCCGTCGTAGTGGATCTCACCCTCGTAGGTGCCGTGCGGGTAGACACCCGAGAGCACCTTCATGAGCGTCGACTTGCCGGCGCCGTTCTCCCCGCAGATCGCGTGGATCTCACCGCGGCGTACCTCGAGCGTCACGTCCTGCAGGGCCTTGACGCCGGGGAACGTCTTGGTGATGGAGCGCATCTCCAAGATGTTGTCGGTCATACCGCCTCACTTCTCGTGTCGTGCGGGCAGGAGCGGTGCGGGGCCGGGCGGACAGGCCGCCCGGCCCCGCACGTCAGGGTCAGGAACCCTGCTCGACCTGCTCGGCGGTGTAGTAGCCGGAGTCCACGAGGAGCTCGGTGATGTTGTCCGCGTAGACGATGTCCGACTCGAGGAGGTAGGACGGGACGACCTTGACACCGTTGTCGTACGTCTCGGTGTCGTTCGCCTCGGGCTCCTCACCCTGAAGGAAGGCCTCGGCCGCTCGCACGGACTCGGTGGCCAGCTTGCGGGTGTCCTTGAAGATCGTGGAGAACTGGACGCCCTGGTCGATGAGCGCCACGGACGCAATTTCGGCGTCCTGACCGGACACGACGGGCAGCCCCTCCTCGAGCGTCGGGCCGTAGCCCGCGCCCTGGAGCGCGGTGATGATGCCGCGGGAGATCCCGTCGAACGGGGACAGGACGCCGTGCAGTTCCTCGCCGCCGCTGTAGGTGGAGGTCAGCAGGTCCTCCATGCGCTTCTGTGCGGCCTCCTGGCTCCAGCGCAGCGTGGCGACGGTGTCGAACTCGGTCTGGCCGGAGGGGACGACGAGGGTGCCGTCGTCGAGGTAGGGCTTGAGGGTGTCCATCGCGCCGTTGAAGAAGAAGCCGGCGTTGTTGTCGTCCGGCGACCCGGCGAAGACCTCGATGTTGAACGGACCCGCGGGGGCATCCGGGTTCTCCGAGCCGTCCTCGTTGAGGAGGCCGAGGCCGACGAGCAGCGAGGTCGCCTGCTGGACACCGACGTTGTAGTTGTCGAAGGTGACGTAGAAGTCGACGTTCTCGCTGCCGTTGATGAGGCGGTCGTAAGCGATGACCGGGATGCCCGCGGCGCCGGCGGCGTCGAGCTGGCTGGTCAGGGCCGTGCCGTCGATCGAGGCGATGATGAGCAGGTCGACGTCCTGCAGGATCATCTGGTCGATCTGCTGGGTCTGGGTGGGGATGTCGTCGTTGGCGAACTGCAGGTCGACCGTGTAGCCGGCCTCCTCGAGCTGGCTCTTGACGGCGTCGCCGTCGGCGATCCAACGCTCGGACGTCTGGGTGGGCATGGCCACGCCGATGGTCTGGTCACCGGCGGCCGCGGTCTCGCCGCCTCCCGCCGGGGCGTCGGTGCTGTCGTTGCCGCTGCCGGCTCCCTCGCCACCGCAGGCAGCCAGCGCGAAGGCCATGGTGAGCCCCGCTGCGACTGCTGCGAACTTCCGTGTGCGCATGTTCTCTCCTCGATGAGGTAAGTGGAGGTGGTGCTGCCCGCCGGTGGCGGACCTGTTAGTTGCTCGACCGCGTAGTACGAGCGTGCGGGGCTGCTGCGCCCCGCGGGTGCCGCTTCCGACGGCTGATGTTCACGCTAACATTCTGACCTCTTCGGACGCCGGATGTCACATCGAAGGTCCTAGACAGGGTTTCGATTGGGTAACGCCGACGGGCGGGGTCCGGTCCGGCGCTCGGGGCGCGCAACGATACGGCAGTCGCCGGGACAGCGGTAGCGCAGCGGCAGTGCTCGCTCCATGCCCGCGCCGGGGTGCCGATCTGCGTTCCTCGCGACGTCGTCGCGCGTAACGGAACCCGGCCGCGCCGTCGAGCGCCCGTCGGCCGGCCGTCGTCCGCGTGCGGTCTCAGCTGGTGCGGCGGCCCTTGACGAAGTAGCTGATCGGGCCGACAAAGTTGACCGCGATGACCGCGGCCCACACGCCCTTCGGGCCGTTGACCTGCGAGGCGGGGCGCTTGGCGAGGTCCACCCAGGCTGCCACCGCGAGTGAGAGCTGGACCGCGCCGGCGACGACCGCGCCGACCCGCTGACCGGTGGTCAGGTCCTCCCACGTCTTCTGCTGCTTCTTCGTGCGCGTCATCGCTGCTCCCTCGTCCGGGCCCGTGGCTCCACCCTGTCCCTTCGCGCCCATGGTGTCGAGGGACGTTCGCCCCTTGTTCGGCGCGGTCGTCCGCGGTGGGGTGAGGGGGAGGTGATCGACGATGAGACCGACGGACCGACCCGCGCGTGTGACGGCACCGATCATGCTGCTGGGAGGCGTCCTCGCGGCGGTCGTCGCAGCGCGGCGCGTCCAGCAGACCTGGGGGGCGACGGCCGAGGAGGTCCGGGGCGGGCTCCCCGGCGACGACGTCCTGGGTGCCGCGGACCTGATGGCCACCCGGGCGGTGAGCATCGCGGCGCCACCGCAGGACGTGTGGCCGTGGCTCGCCCAGCTCGGTCAGGGCCGGGGCGGGTTCTACTCCTACGACCGCCTCCAGTCGCTGCTCGGCCTGTACATCGACAACGCCGACGACGTCATGCCCGAGTGGCAGGACATCGCACCGGGCGACGTGGTGCTCCTGGCACCCGAGGTCGAGCTCGCCGTGGTGCTGGCCGAGCCGGGGCACGCGCTCGTCCTCCACGGCGACCCCGAGAGCGGGAGCAGGACGGCGGAGATCGGCATGCCCTTCGGCTTCACGTGGGCCTTCGTGCTCCGGCCGGGTCCGCGTGGCACGACGCGCCTGCTCGTCCGGGAGCGGTACACCTACGTCCGGCCGTGGGCACGGCCCCTCGTGGAGCTCGTCCAGGTGGCGAGCTTCGTCATGACCGAGCGGATGCTGCGCGGAATCCGCGACCGCGCCGAGGCCCGCCCACCGGCACAACCGGTGGCCTGACGCCGCCCCGCCCCCCGCCACTCCGCCGCCCCCGCCGCCCCGCCACCCGGCCGCCCCGCCGCCCCCTCTCCGCCGACAGCGGAGTTGTTGTGTCCGGGCACCTGCACCCGCAGCCCCTCTCTCCGCCGACAGCGGGGTTGTGTCCGGCGCCTGCACGCGGTCCAGTGCTCGGTGAGGGGGAGACAGCGACGCGTCCGGGGACGAGAATCTGCCCGTGGCCGCCATCATGCTCACCGCGATGCCGTTCGCCGGTCACGCCCGCCCGATCCGGGCGGTCGCGGGCGAGCTCGTCCGGCGGGGCCACGACGTGCGGGTGTACACCGGCCGGTCCTACGTGGACCAGTTCGAGGAGGTCGGTGCCCGCGGCGTGCCGTGGCGAGACGCCCCTGACTTCGACGAGCGGGACTTCGCCGCGACGTTCCCGCGCATGCGTGACCGCAAGGGGTTCCGCCAGGTGCTGGTGAACCTGCAGGACCTGTTCCTCGGCACCGCCCCCGCCCAGCTCGCAGACCTCGCGGCCGCCCACGCGGACGAGCCGTGGGACCTGCTCGCCGGCGACCCGATGGCGCTGGGCACCCGCTTCATCGCCGAGCGCCTCGGCTCGCGCTGGGCCACCGTGTCCCCCATCGCCGTGTGGCTGCCCGGCAAGGGCATCCCGCCCACCGGGCTCGGTCTCACGCCCGCGACCGGGATCCTCGGACGGGTCCGTGACGGCGTGCTGGGGGCCGCGTCCAGGGGCGGCACCCGCCTGCTGACACGGCTCTACCAGCGCACCCGTCACCAGGTCGGCCTGCCCGCGGACGGCGAGACGTTCGCGACCATGTGGTACTCGCCGCAGCTCGTCGTCGCGGCCGGGTCCCCCGGCCTCGACTACCCGCGGGCCGACCTGGGGCCGCACATCCGCTTCGTCGGGGACCTCACCGACGACGGCGCAGCGCCAGCCGCCGGACCGCTGCCTGACTGGTGGCCCGACGTCGTCGACGCGGAGGTGCCGGTCGTCCACGTCACCCAGGGCACCGCGAACGTCGATCCCGCGGACCTCATTCTCCCGACCCTCGAGGCACTCGCGGACCGGGAGGTGCTCGTCGTCGTCGGGCTCGGGCACCGGACGTCGCCGCTGCCCGGCCCGCTGCCCGCCAATGCGCGGGTCGCGGCGATGGTGCCCTACCCGCACCTGTTGCCGCGGACCGCCGTCGTCGTGACGAACGGTGGCTACGGTGGCGTCCTCCAGGCGCTGCGGCACGACGTCCCGCTCGTCGTCGCCGGCGGGGACCTCGACAAGCCGGAGGTCGCCGCCCGGATCGGCTGGCACGGCGCCGGAGTCGACCTGCGGACCGGACGCCCACGCCCGGCAGCGATCGCCGCGGCCTACGACACGGTCGCCGCGGACCGGACCTACCGGACGACGGCCGCCCGCCTGGGGGCGGAGCTGCGCTCGCTTGGCGGCACCCACGCCGCTGCCGACCTCCTCGAGGCGCACCTCCCGTAAACAATCCCGCTGTCGGCGCATTGGGGGGGGAGGGCGCGATCAACGCATGGGAGGGCGCGGTCAACGTACGTGCGGCGCCGTCAATCGCCGATGGTGATGCCCATCTCGCGGGCGAGGGTGGGGAGCAGCGCGACGGCGTCCTCCTCGGCGATGCGGGCGCCGCGCAGGGCCGCCACGCCGCCGATGCCGTCGAGCCGGCAGCCGCGCAGCTGCACGCCGCGACAGCGCAGGCCGGAGAGCTGGGCACCGGTGAGGACGCAGTCCTCGAGCAGGACGTCCTCCATCACCGTCTCGGTGAACGTCGCCTCGGACAGGTCGCAGCCGCGCAGGACGACGCTGCGCAGCTGGGCGCCGTGCCAGCTCGTCAGCGTGCCCTGGACGCCCTCGAGCAGGGTGGAGCGGAGCCGTACGCCGACGAGCAGCGCGCCCGTCATCCGCGCCTCCCGCAGCGAGCACCGCAGGAGCGAGCCGTCGCGCCACACGAGGTTGGCCAGGTCGGCGCCGTCGAGGCGGCAGTCGGCCAGCGTCACCCGCTCCCACTGGCCGCCGCCCGCGCGCAACCGCCCGAGGTCGCTGTTCTCGACCTGTGCCTCGTGCAGCTCGGGGACGACCGCGCCGGTGAGGTCGACGCCCGCCGTCGTCGCGTCGCCGAGAGTGGAGACGTCGCCCGGCTCCAGGTGCGGCGGGACACTCGGCTCGGCGAGCGTCCACTCGCGCCGCGCGCGCGTCATGACCGCCCGATCCGTGCCGTCGTCGCGCCGGTGAGCGCGACGAGGTCCGACGGCGCGAGCTCGACGTCCGCCCCCCGCCGCCCGGCGCTGACCAGCACGGTCGCGTGGTCGAGCGCCGTCACGTCGACGACGACGGCTAGCCGCTTCCGCTGGCCGAGCGGTGAGATCCCGCCCACCACGTACCCGGTGGCTCGCTCGGCGGCATCTCGCTCTGCCATCGCCGCCCGCTTCCCGCCGACGGCCGCGGCGAGCGCCTTGAGGTCGAGCTCTCCGGTGACGGGGACGACGGCGACGACGAGTGCGCCGTCGACCTCGGCCAGGAGGGTCTTGAACACGCGCGCCGGCTCGACGCCCAGCGCATGTGCCGCCTCCATGCCGAAGGAGAGCTGAGAGCGCGGGTCGTGCTCGTACTCGCGCACGGTGTGCGCGACCCCGGCGGACTGGAGCGCACGTAGTGCGGGCGTGCCCGCGGGCGCCTTCCGGCTCACCGCGGGCCCACGTCCAGGACCCGCACGACGGCGCCCTGCGCCTCGTCGCTCGCGTCGAGGTCGACGGCGGCCCAGACGCCCCAGTCGTGGTCGCCCTCGGGGTCGTCGAGGGTCTGGCGCACGAGCCAGAGGCGACCGTCCGCCGCCCGGGCGAGGGCGCCGTCGTCGTCCTCGGGCAGCCCGGCACGCAGGAGGTCCTCGCGCGCGGGACGGTCGTCGATGGTGCTGAGCGCGGCCGAGCGGGCCTGGACGTCGGTGCCGAGCCAGTCGTAGTCCTGCCAGTAGGGCTCCATCGCGCGTGCCCAGCGCTCGGTGTCCCAGCCGTCGGCGGCGTGCATGGCGCCGAGCGCCTCGTAGTGCTCGCGGGCGAGCAGCTCGACCCGGTTGAACAGCGCCTTGCGGACCGCCACCCGGAAAGCGTGGCGGTTGCGGGTGAAGGCGACGGGTTCGCCGTCGGGACCCTCCCCGAAGCGGCGCTCGACGCCGGCAACAACTCCGCTGTCGGCGGGGAGGGGGGTGCCGGCGGGGAGGGGGGTGCCGGCAACAACTCCGCTGTCGGCTGCGACGGGGGGCGCACCGGGGGCGACGGGCGAGCTGAGGGCCTCCCACTCGTCGAGGAGGCTGGAGTCGACGGCGCGGATGTGGGTGCCGAGCCAGTCGATGATCTCCTCGACCTCCTCGGTGCGGGCGCGGTCGGGCACCACCTGGCGCAGCGCGCGGTAGGCGTCGGTGAGGTAGCGCAGCACCACGCCCTCGCTGCGTCCGGCGTCGTAGCGGGAGACGAGCTCGGAGAACGTCATCGCGTTCTCCACCATCTCGCGCACCACCGACTTGGGCTTGAGCTCGTAGTCCGCGACCCACGGGTTGGTCTGGCGGTAGGTGGCCAGCGCGGCCTCGAGCAGCTCGGCGAGCGGGCGCGGCCAGGTGATCTCCTCCAGCGCCTCCATCCGCTCCTCGTACTCCAT
The DNA here is from genome assembly GCF_035607575.1 of Georgenia sp. H159. Classification (NCBI taxonomy): domain Bacteria; kingdom Bacillati; phylum Actinomycetota; class Actinomycetes; order Allobogoriellales; family Allobogoriellaceae; genus Georgenia; species Georgenia sp. H159. The sequence continues at coordinate 739,923 of NZ_JAYDZY010000001.1, forward strand.
GCCCTCGGCCTTCATCGCGCCGATCGCCTCGCCGCGGGCGTGCCGCTGCTGCGCGTAGAGCAGGGGGCGCGGGTCCTCGAGGGTGGCCTCGATGACGGAGACGACGTCGAGCGCGAAGTCGGGCGACTCGGCGTCGAGCAGGTCGATGGCCGCGAGCGCGAACGGGGACAGCGGCGCGTTGAGCGCGAACTCCCGCGGCAGGTCCACGGTGAGCCGGACGTAGGGCTTGCCGGGGTTGGCGCGGCGCCACGCGGCGTCGGCATGCTCGACGACCCCCGCGGTGCGCAGCGACCGGTAGATCTCGACGGCGCGGCGCAGGTGCGCGTTCCACGGCGTGGGCGGCTCGTGGTTGTCCGTGAGCAGCTGGTACATGGCACGGACCGGGTCCCCGGGCCGGGCGAGGACCGAGAGCACCATCGTGTGGGTGACGTGGAACTGGCTGGTCAGCGGCTCGGGGTCGGCGTCGCGCAGGCGCTCGAAGGTCTTGTCGGTCCAGTTGACGACGCCGGAGGGCGCCTTCTTCCGGACGATCTTGCGGCGCTTCTTCTCGTCGTCGCCGGCCTTGGCCAGCGACTTGGCGTTCTCGATGACGTGCTCGGGCGCCTGGACGACGACCTCGCCCGTGGTGTCGTACCCGGCGCGGCCCGCGCGACCGGCGATCTGGTGGAACTCCCGGGCGGAGAGGTGGCGCGAGCGCTCGCCGTCGAACTTGGTGAGCGAGGTGAGCACGACGGTGCGGATCGGCACGTTGATCCCGACCCCCAGGGTGTCGGTGCCGCAGACGACGGCGAGCAGCCCGGCCTGCGTCAGCCGCTCGACCAGCCGCCGGTAGCGGGGGAGCATGCCGGCGTGGTGGACACCGATGCCCAGGCGCAGCAGGCGCGAGAGCGTGGCGCCGAAGCCCTTGCCGAAACGGAAGTCGCCGAGCGCCGCGGCGATCGCGTCGCGGCGCTCGCGGGGCGCGATGTTCACCGAGGTGAGCGACTGCGCACGCTCGACTGCGTCGCGCTGGGCGAAGTGGACGACGTACACGGGGGAGCGGGCCTGCTGGACCAGGCGCACGAGGAGGTCCTGGATGGGCTCGAGGGAGTAGTCGAACGTGAGCGGGACGGGTCGTTCCGCATCGGCGACGACGGCGACGTCCCGTCCTGTCCGTCGCTCCAGGTCCCGCTCGAAGAAGGAGACGTCACCCAGGGTGCCGCTCATGAGGACGAACTGGGCCCCGGTGAGCTCCAGCAGCGGGACCTGCCACGCCCATCCGCGCTGCGGGTCGGCGTAGAAGTGGAACTCGTCCATGACGACGACGCCGACGTCGAGGTCCGCGCCTTCCCGCAACGCCTGGTTGGCGAGAATCTCCGCGGTGCAGCAGATGATCGGTGCCTCGGGGTTGATCGCGGAGTCCCCGGTGACCATCCCGACGTTCTTGGAGCCGAACAGCGAGACGAGGTCGAAGAACTTCTCGCTCACCAGCGCCTTGAGCGGCGCCGTGTAGTACGTGCGCTCCCCGCGGGCCAGGGCCACGGTGTGGGCGGCGAGCGCGATCATCGTCTTCCCCGAGCCGGTGGGCGTGGAGACGATGACGTGGGAGCCGGTGGTGATCTCGAGCAGCGCCTCGTCCTGGTGGGGGTAGAGCGCGCGGCCGGTGCCCTCGGCCCAGGTGGTGAAACCCTCGTAGAGGGCGTCGGGGTCGAGCTCGCCGCCCGGGCCGGACTCGTCGTCGAGGCGGTCCAGCAGGGCGTTGAGCTCGTGCACCGTGATCGTCACACCCCCAGTCTCGCAGAGGGGTGCGACGCCGGTCCGCGCGTCGTCCGGCGCGACGCCCACCGCGCCGGACGTCGACGGCGGCGCTACCCTGCGGCAGTCACCGTCGCCCGCCCGGGTGACCACCGCCGTCGAGGGGAAGACCGTGGAGACGTTCGACGCCGTCCTGGGGGACGTCAGCAACGGGCTGTACAGCTACCTGCTCATCTACCTGCTCGTCGGGACCGGCGTGTACTTCACCGTGCGCACCCGGGCCGTGCAGGCGCGCCTCTTCACCCGGATGGTCTCGGTCATCGCGCGCTCGCGCAGCGACAGCCACGGCGGGATCAGCTCCTTCCAGGCCTTCGCGATCGGGATCAGCTCGCGGGTGGGCACGGGGAACATCGCGGGGGTCGCTCTCGCGCTGACCCTCGGGGGACCGGGCGCGATCTTCTGGATGTGGGTTGTCGCCGTCGTCGGGATGGCCACGGCCTTCATCGAGGCGACCCTCGCGCAGATGTACAAGGTGCGGTGGCGAGACGGGACGTTCCGCGGCGGTCCGGCGTTCTACATCCAGCGCGGGCTCGGCTCCCGCGCCTGGGGCGCCGTCTTCGCGGTCCTGCTCATCTTCGTCTTCGGCTTCGCCTTCGAGATGGTCCAGGCCAACACGATCGCCGCCACCCTGGGCGCCGCCCACGACGTCCCGGTGTGGGTCTCCGCGGCGCTGCTCCTCCTGCTCACCGCACCGATCGTCTTCGGCGGCATCCGGAGGGTCGCCCGGGTCGCCGAGCTCCTCGCCCCGCTCATGGCAGCGATCTACGTGCTCCTCGCGCTCCTCGTCATCGTCCTCAACATCGGCGCCCTGCCGGACGTCGTCGGGATGATCGTCCGGGGCGCGTTCGGGCTCGACGAGGCGCTCGCCGGCACCGGTGGCGGTCTGCTCGCCGCCGTCCTCAACGGTGCCCGGCGCGGCCTGTTCTCCAACGAGGCCGGGATGGGCTCGGCGCCCAACGCGGCGGCGACGGCGACCGTCAAGCACCCGGTGCAGCAGGGGCTCATCCAGTCCCTCGGCGTCTTCGTCGACACCATCCTCGTGTGCTCGGCGACGGCGTTCATCATCCTCATGGCGGGCCCGGCGATCTACACCCCGGGTGAGACCACCGAGGAGCAGGGCGCGGCGCTCACCCAGCTGGCCGTCGCCGACAGCCTCGGGACGTGGACGACCCTGCCGATGACCGTCCTCATCTTCGTCTTCGCCTACTCCTCGATCCTGGGGAACTTCACCTACGCCGAGGTCAACGTCGACTTCCTCACCCGCCGCCGCTGGGCGCCGTTCGCCCTGCGCACGCTGGTGGTCCTCGCCGTGCTCGTCGGCGCGCTGGCCGAGCTCACGACGGTGTGGACGATCGCGGACATCGCGATGGGGCTCATGGCGCTGGTCAACCTCGTCGCGATCATCCTGCTCGGGAGGTGGGCGCTGGCCGCGCTGCGCGACTACGAGCAGTTCCGCGGGAAGGAGCTCCAGGGCTTCCTCGGCCGCGGCAACCCGCTGCTGCCCGCCGACCTGCCGGGAGACATCTGGGTCTCGCGGGAGAGGACGCCGACGGCGGAGCGGCTCCCGTAGCCCTCAACCCCGACGGTGCTCCCGCGCTCACCCGCGCAGGTGCACCCGCGCCGCGGACTCGGCCACCCGCCGTCCGACGTCGACGGGCGAGTCGGGGTGGCCGCGCAGGAAGGCGGCCAGCGTCCCGTTGTAGGCGAGCAGCACGTCGTCGGCGAGCTCCTGCGCCCGCTCGCCGGCGAGGGGGCGTGAGAGGTGGAGGAGCCGGTCGGTGAGCAGCGCCGTGTCCGAGGTGAGGACCTCACTGATCTCGTCCCCGCCGTCGGGGTGCTCGGTCGCGGTGGCGAGGAAGGCGCACCAGCGCGCCGGTGGGGTGCGGTCGCGCCGGTAGGAGGCGAGGGCGTCGAAGACCGCGAGCAGTCGGGACAGGTCGTCGCTCGCGGCGACGACGTGCTCGTCCCACACCCGCCGCCAGTCCGCCAGCCGCTGCCGCAGCGCCTCGGCGACGAGCGCGTCCTTGCTGCCGAAGTGCGCGTACATGGTGGCGGCTGAGACCTCGGCGTGGCGCAGCAGCTCGTCGACCGGCGTGGCACGGATGCCGCGGTCGAAGAGCACGGTGTCGGCGGCGCCGAGGAGCCGGTCACGTGCTGAGAGCCGGGGGACGGGTGGCATGCCTCCCACTGTAACGACCGTTTCGCCGTCACGATCGTTCTGCCGTACTGTAACGAGCGTTCTGTTCGGTGGGAGGGGGAGCTGTGGGCGCTCTGGTGGCGAGTGGCATGGCCCTCATCGCGGCGACGTACGGGCTCGCGCGGTTCGGCTACGGCCTGTTCCTGCCGCAGCTCTCCGAGGCGTTCGGCCTCGCGCCGGCGGTGTCCGGAGCCGTGCAGGCGGGCAGCTTCCTGTCCTACTGCCTCGCGGCGCTGCTCGCCTCGCGCCTCGGTTCCCGCCCGCGCCTCGTCGTGCTGTTGGCCGGCGCGACCGCCGCGGTGGGGAGCGTGGGGGTGGCGGCCGCACCCGGTGCGGCAGTCCTCGCGGTGAGCGTGGTCGTCGCCGGAGCGGGCGCGGGGTTCGCGACGCCGGGCCTCGTCTCGCTCGTCGCCCGCAACGTGGCGCCCGCGCGCCAGGAGACGGCGCAGACGGTCGTCAACGCCGGCACCGGTGCCGGGATCGTCGTCGCGGGCCTCATCCTCTTCCTCACCCTCGGGCAGTGGAGGCTGGGCTGGCTGGCGATCGCGGCGATCACCGCGCTCGCGACCGCCGCCAGCCTCCGGGCGGACCGGGCGCCGCGGACCAGCAGGGCCGCCGCGGAGCGGCCCCGGGTGGGCAGGGACGACCTCGGCCGGCTGGCGCGGCCCCTCGCGGCCGCGGTGCTGGCCGGCGCCTCGAGTGCCGCGGTCTGGACGTTCGGCCGCTCCGTCATGGCGGCGTCGGGGGGCGGCGACGACGGCTCGATCGTCGCGTGGATGGTGCTCGGCGGCTGCGGGGTGCTGGGCGCCGTCGCCGGCCCGCTCGTCCAGGCGTGGAGCCTGCGGGTGGCGTGGGTGGTGACGACGGGCGCGATGACCGTCCCCACCGTGGTGCTCGGGCTCGTGCCGAGCGGACCGCCCGCCTTCGTCGCCGTCGCCGTGTTCGGTGCGAGCTACACGGCGATGTCCGGCATCCTCATCGTCTGGGCCGTGCGCGTGCTTCCCGACCGCGCGGCCGGGGGCACCGTCGTGCTGTTCATCGCCCTCGCCCTCGGCCAGGCAGCCGGCTCGGCGGCGCTCGGCGCCCTGCTCGGGGCAGCCAGCGCCGGCCCCACCTTCGCGGTTGCAGGACTCCTCGGCACGGTCGCCGTGCTCACCGTGCTCGGCAGGCGGCGGGTGGCAGTGCCGACCCGACCGGCGGGGAGCGCGGCCGGCCGCTGACCCCCCGGGGCGCATGTCGGTGGGCGCACCTACGCTCGTCGGAGGGAGCCCGAGCGAGGAGGCAGCCATGGGCAGGGCGCACACCGGCCGCAACTTCCCCGACCGCGTCTTCGCGGTCGCCGCGCCGGCCGCCTCGGCCGCGCTGTTCCAGCCGGGCCAGCTGGTCACCGCGGCGACCGTGCGCCGGTTCCGCTGCGACGACGACGACGTCGCCCGGGCGGCCACCGCGCTCGCCGACGCCGGGTTCGAGGTGCTCCAGACGACGCGGCTCATGGTCAACATCGCCGGGCCTCCCGAGCTGTTCGAGCGCGTGTTCGCCACCCGCCTGTACACGGAGGAGCGTCAGGTCATCAAGCCCGGAGCGGTCCGCGCCACCGCCACGTTCATCGACTGCGAGGACACCCAAGTACCCGGCCTGGTCGACGTGGCGGGGTCCGCGCTCGCGGACGTGCTCGGGGGCGTCGCGATCGAGGAGCCGTACTACCCGGCGTCGGCACAGCCTCCCGCGCCCGTGTCGGCGGAGCCACCGGCAGTCGACTACTGGCACCTCACCCTGCCGCGGCAGCTGGCCGCGGCGCTGCGGGCGGACGGGCCCCACGGCGACGGCGTGACCGGGGACGGCGTCCGCGTCGCCATGGTGGACACCGGGTTCGAGCTGCACCCGTTCTTCACCGAGCACGGCTACCTCGTGGAACCGACGGTGCTCGGGCCGGGAACCACCGACCCGGAGGTGGACGAGAACGGGCACGGCACCGGGGAGGCCGCGAACGTCTTCGCCGCCGCCCCAGGCGCCACGCTGCTGCCCGTGAAGACCGCCACGGCGTCGGGCGCGCTCGTCAACGTGACGGCGGCCTTCAACGCCGCGGTCGCCCTCGATCCGCAGATCATCACCAACAGCTGGGGCTCCAGCCAGCCCGACCCACCGCTGAGCGCGGCCAACCAGGCCCTCGCCGCGGCCGTGGCCGCGGCGGTGGCCGACGGTGTCACCGTGGTGTTCTCCGCGGGCAACGGCTCGTGGGGGTTCCCCGGTCAGCACCCCGACGTCATCTCCGCCGGAGGCGTCTACGCGGGCCCGGACGGGTCGCTGCGTGCCTCGGACTACGCCAGCGGCTTCCTCTCGCGGGTCTACCCGGGCCGCGAGGTCCCCGACCTCAGCGGCCTCGTCGGGCTCCTGCCGGGCGCCATGTACCTCATGCTGCCGGTCCCGCCGGGGTGCCTCATCGACAGGGGCAACGCCGGGAGGGCACACCCGGACGGTGACGAGACCGCTCCCGACGACGGGTGGGCCGCCTTCAGCGGGACCTCCGCCGCCGCGCCCCAGCTCGCCGGCGTCTGTGCGCTCCTCGCACAGGTCGCGCCCGGGTCGGCACCGGGGCGGGTGCGCGCCGTGCTCATGGCCACGGCCCGCGACGTGACGACGGGGACGAGCCACCCGGAGCTCGGCCAGGTCGCCGGCGAGGGCCCGGACCTCGCCACCGGGCACGGGCTGGTCGACGCCGCGGCGGCGGTGGCGGCCGCACGGGACGTCTCGGGCGAGGGGGGCGGGGCGGCGGCGGAGACCGTCGTGGCGCTCGTCGTGCTGCGCTCGGCGTCCGGCGGCGTGGCGCCGGCACCCACGGTCGACAACGAGCAGGAGTGGCGGCCGGCCGAGGACACGGTGACCGACGTGACGGTGCGGTTCGCGGACGCGGGCTTCGCGGTCGGGCCGGCCACCGGTCCCACGATCGCGGTGGAGGCCGGCCCGGAGGTCTTCGCCCGGATCTTCGGGACCCAGCCGGTGCGGGCCGGCGACGGCGGCTGGACCACCGAGCGCGGCGATGCACTGCCGCTCGACGCACTGCCGGCCGAGCTGCGGAGGCTCCTCCGCGCCGTCGTGCTCGAGCGTCCCGCGGAGCTGCACATCGGGGGGTAGAGCGGAGCAAAGCGCGCGCAGCGTCCCCGGGAGACACTGTGGTCCTGTGACATTTGCTCACCGGGCCGGCCTCGCCCGACGAGGCCGAGCGAGGCAGGTGCGGCTCAGCCGGGGCGCATCGGCCGGGCGCCATCGGACGGAGAGGAGGTCCCGGGTATGGACGAACCGAGTAGTCGCCCGCGCGACCCCTGTTCCGTCAGTGCACACCCCGGGCGCTGAGGACGGCACCAGGGATCGCGCGGCCGCGCACTGACCGAGCCCGGGCTGCCCACGATGGGAACACCGATGAGCCAGCACGACAACAAGACGGTCACGACCGACACCCGCCACACCCAGCTCGAACGAGCCCTGGCCGAGCAGAACCTGCCACGTCTGGTGGACGTCCTGGATGGCATGCCCACGAGCGAGGTCACCGCTGCGCTCGAGCGCCTCAACCTCAAGCAGCGTGCGTTGGTCTACCGACTCCTGCCGAAGACCAGGGCCCTCGAGGTCTTCGAGGGCCTGGACGCCACGCTGCAGGGTGACCTCGTGCAGGGGCTCCAGGACGAGGAGGTGGCGGTGGTCTTCGCCGAGCTCGACCCCGACGACCGGGTCAGTCTGCTCGACGAGCTCCCAGCCTCGGTGGCAACGCGTCTGCTTCACGCCCTGCCGGCCGCCGAGCGCGAGCTCACCGCCGCGGTCCTGGGATACCCGCACCGCTCGATCGGGCGGCGGATGAGCCCCGAGTACGTCACCACCCACCCGCACCTCACCGCTGGGCAGAGCCTGGAGCGCGTGCGGCAGCGGCTTGCCTCCGCCGAGACCGTCTACACCTTGCCCGTGCTCGACGACCAGCGCCGGCTGGTCGGTGTGGTGAGCCTGCGGGACCTCATGAAGGCCGACCCGAGCACGCCGGTCGCCCGGCTCGTCCAGGACGCACACTCGGCGCGCGCCACCGAGGACGCCGAGGCGGTGTCCCGGCGCTGTGCGGAGCTCAAGCTGCTCGCTCTCCCGATCGTCGATGCCGAGGCACGACTGGCCGGCATCCTCACGGTCGACGATGCCCTGCGGATCCTGGAGGAGGCGGAGTCCGAGGACCACGCACGCATCGGTGGCTCCGAACCTCTGCGACGCCCCTACCTGTCCACCCCGGTCCGCTCGATCGTCCGCTCCCGCCTGGTGTGGCTGCTGGTCCTCGCGGTCGGCGCCACGCTCACCGTGCAGGTCCTGGAGATCTTCGAGGACACCCTCGAGCAGATGGTGGCGCTGTCGCTGTTCATCCCGCTGCTCATCGGGACGGGAGGCAACGCGGGCAACCAGGCCGCCACGACTCTCACCCGCGCGCTGGCCCTGGAGGACGTCCATCCGCGAGACATCCTCAAGGTCCTGGCCCGGGAGGTGCGCGTGGGCCTGAGCCTGGGCCTGCTCCTGGGCGCCACGGGCTTCCTGTTCGCCTCGTGGGTCTACGGCACACCCATCGGTGCCGTGGTCGGGCTGACGCTGCTGAGCATCTGCACGCTGGCCGCGACCGTCGGAGGGGGGATGCCCCTCCTCGCGCGAGTCGTGCGTGCGGACCCCGCCGTCTTCTCCAACCCCTTCATCACCACGTTCGTCGACGCCACCGGACTGGTCATCTACTTCTTCATCGCCAAGGCCGTGCTCCAGCTGTGAGCGCAGGTCCGACGCGAGCGCCGCTCCCGACCCAGCGGGCGCGCCGTCGAGCCGGGACAGCGGCCGCATCGCAGGCGGGTAGGGGGCGGCACGCCCGCGATGCCTGCGGCCCGCTCGCGCGTGCCGCTACCGCTGCGCGATCTCCTTCACCGTCGCCAGGGTGTCGGCCTCCGCGGCGGTCTTGTCGTCGCGGTAGCGCAGCACGCGCGCGAAGCGCAGCGCCACCCCACCGGGGTAGCGGGTGGAGCGCTGCACGCCGTCGAAGGCGATCTCTACGACCTGCTCCGGCCGGACGTCGACGACGTGACCGCGGCGGCCGGTCTCCAGCTCGAGGAACCGCGCGGTCTGCCACTGGAGCATCTCGTCGGTCATGCCCTTGAAGGTCTTGCCTAGCATGACGAAGCCGTCGCCGTCGCGGGCGCCGAGATGGATGTTGGACAGCCAGCCCTCGCGGCGGCCGCTGCCCCACTCGACGCCGAGGACGACGAGGTCGAGGGTGTGCCGTGGCTTGACCTTGACCCACGCCGCGCCGCGGCGGCCGGCGTCGTAGGGGGCGGTGAGGTCCTTGAGCACGAGGCCCTCGTGTCCCCGGGTGAGGATCTCGCGGAAGAAGTCGGACAGCTCCTCGACGTCGGAGGCGACCCGGCGGGGGACCAGCGCGGCGGTGGGCACGACCGCCTCGAGCGCGGCGAGGCGCTCCCTGGCCGGGGCGGTGACCAGCGTGGTGCCGTCGCGGTGGAGCAGGTCGAAGAAGTAGACGGTCAACGGCGTCCGGCTGCCGTCGTCGTCGTGGCTGCCGGTGCGCGAGGCCGTCTCCTGGAACGGCCGGGGCCGGCCGGCGTCGTCGAGCGCGATCGCCTCGCCGTCGAGGATGAGCTCCTCCGCGGGGAGCGAGCGGACGAGCTCGGCGATCTCCGGGACGCGCTCGGTGATGTCGTCGAGGGAACGGGTGAACACGGCGACCTCGTCGCCGGACCGGTGGACCTGCACCCGGATGCCGTCGATCTTGCCGTCGGCGGCCACCGGCGTGGCGTCGTCGTCGCCGCGGAGCCTGACCAGCGCGGCAGCGACGTCCGGGGCCGCGGAGGCGAGCATCGGGCGCACGGGCCGCAGGACGGCCGGGCGGAACTCCTCGAGGGCCTCGGCACCGCCGGTGAGCGCGGCACGCGCGACCGGTCCGGTGACGGCACTGAACATCGCCGCCCGCCGGACGGCGGTCACGGGGACCTCGGTGGCGTCGGCGATGGCCTCGATGAGGAGGGAGTCGAGCGCCCCCTGGCGTACCTCGCCGAGGATGAGTCCGCGCAGGAAGCGTTGCTCCGCGTCGGTCAGTGCGCCGAACAGGGTCGCGACGGCGGTGGCCCGGCCCGCCTGGGAGCCAGCGCCCGCCAGCACGGAGATCTCCTCGAGACGGGCGTCGATGTCGACGGGGCCGAGGGACGGTGCCGCAACGGGCTCGGGAAGGTCGGCGAGGCTGCGCCACCCGACGCCGGTGCGGCGCTGGCGCACCCGACCGGACAGGTAGGTCGCCACCACCTCGATCTCCTCCGGCCCCGCCTCGCGCAGGGCCGCGGCGAGGAGCGCGCGCTTCTCCAGCCGTGAGCGCGTGGCGGCGACGGCGGTGGAGACCTCGGCGAGCCGGGCGAAGAGCACGTGCCGATTCTGGCAGCGGCCCGGCACGGGCGCTCGGCGTTTTCGGCGTTCGGCGCGCGGGTGAGCGCCGCGGGGTGGCGCAGAGCCCAGCTCTCGGTGAGAGGGAGCGGGGCTCGGCGTTTGCGCCGAACCGGTGCGTCGTCCCTTTCGCTCAGCTCGGGGTGTTGGAAGGGGCGGACGATGACCGAAAGGGGCGTAGCACCCGCTCGGCGGCTGGTCCCGTGCTGGATACAACTCCGCTCTCGGTGGGAGGGGGGGGAGCGCTCGGCGGGAGGGAGGGGGGAGCGCTCGGCGGCGGGAGGGGGGAGGTTCTGCGGTCAGTCGGCGTCGGCGTAGGTGTCGACGATGTGGACGTCGAGGGGGAAGTCGACGGGGAAGTCGCCGAAGAGGAGGCGGCCGGCGCCGGAGGCGGACTCGCGGACGGCGGCGGCGACGTCGTCGGCGAGCTCGGCGGGTGTGTGGACGATGACCTCGTCGTGGAGGAAGAACACGAGGTGCGGGCCGCGGGCGGCGCCGTCGTCGGGGCTCAGCGCGCGCAGGCGGTGGCGGAGGTCGGCGAGCCAGCACAGCGACCACTCCGCCGCGGTTCCCTGGACGACGAAGTTGCGGGTGAAGCGGCCCCAGTCGCGGGCGAGGCGGCGGGCGACGCGCCGGTCCTCGCCAGTGGCCTCGGGCTCGTGCTGTCGGTCCTGCGCGGCCTTCCACGCCGCCGGCGGCTGCGGCGACGTCCGCCCCAGCCACGTCCGCACGACGTTGCCGACCTCCCCGCGCATCGCCGCCCCCTCGACGACGGACGTCGCCCGGGGGAAGGCCCGCAGCAGCCGCGGCACCAGCTCACCGGAGCGGCCGGTGGTGGCGCCGTACAGCGCCCCGAGCATCGCGACCTTGGCGTGGGCGCGGGTGTCGATGACGCCCTGGTCGACGAGGCCCTGGTAGAGGTCCTGGCCGCGGGCGGCGCGCGCCATCGCCTCGTCTCGGGCCATCGCGGCGAGGACGCGCGGCTCCAGCTGGGCGACGTCGGCGACGACGAGCGTCCACCCGGGGTCGGCGACGACGGCGCCGCGCACCTGCTTGGGCAGCTGCAACGCCCCGCCCCCGCGGGTGGCCCACCGCCCGGTGACCACCCCGCCCGGCACGTAGTCCGGGTGGAAGCGCTCGCGGCTGCCGGGCGGGCCGGGCCGGACCCACTCGTCCGCCCAGGCCCAGCCGTTCGCGCTGTGCAGGCGCGCGAGCTTCTTGTACTCGAGCAGCGGCGCGATGCTCGGGTGGTCGATCTGCTCGAGCTCCCACTTGCGGGTGGTCTGCGCCGTGATCCCGGCGCTGTGCAACGCCCGGAGCAGAGCGGGGCCGGAGTCCGGGTTGAGCTTGGGGGCGCCGAGGGCGCGGCGGACGTCCTCCGCCAGCGCCTCAAGGACAGCCGGCCGTCCGCCGTGCCGCGGGCGGGGGCCGAGCACCTCGGCGAGGAGGCGGTCGTGCGCCTCCCGGCTCCAGGGCAGGCCGTCGTGACGCATCTCCGCCGCGAGCAGCGCACCGGCCGACTCCGCCGCCAGCAGGGTCGCCAGCCGGCCCGGGTTCCGGCTCGCCGCGACCGCGTCCCGCTGACGCAGCCGCTCGGCGAGGACCTCCTCGGCGGGCAGCGGCACCGACTCGAAAAGGGTCGGCGGCGCGTCGGGGCGCTCCTCCGGCTCCTCGGTGCCGTCCCACAGGTCCGACGGCGGTGGTGCGTCGACCGCGCGGCGCAGGATCGTGCGGCACAGCCGCAGGTCGTAGCAGCGCTCGACCCGGACACCGGCCCGGAGCGGCCGCGTGTAGGTCGCGGCAGTGTCCGCCCACACCCAGCGCGGCCGGTGCGTGCCCTCGAGGGCACGCACCCGCGCGGGCAGCTCGGCGACCGGCACGAGCGACGTCGCGTCCGCACCGTCGCCGAGCACGGTGAGGTGGACGCCCTCGACGCCCTCCGCGACCACGATCTCCACCGCCCGAGCCTACGGCCCGCAACCGCAGGCGGAAGGCGCGGAGAGACCGCGCGCGCGTCGCCGTGCCCGCGTCACCAGGCGCGGCGGTCACCGCGGGGCCGGTCGCGTCTCACGTCATCTCGGCGGACGTCCGCGGGTCCAGGCGGTGGTCCCCACCGACGCTGAGCGGACTGCCGTCGCGATCGGACGTCGCCGTCGCGACGCGCGACGACGGCCGGACCGTCGTCACGCTCACGGAGGACGAGGGCGTGCAGCTGTGGCCCGTCTCCCGGACGCACTCCTCGAGCAGGCGTGTGCCGTCGCCGGCCGTGACCTCACCGGGGCGGAGTGGCGTGACGTCCTGCCCAACGTCCCCTACGCGCCGACGTGCCCCGGGCGGTGACGCTGGAATCTCCCGGGCAGGTGCCGACGCCGGACGTCACGGGCGCGAGGCGCGATCACGTCGTCGAGCGGGCCCCGAGCGGGTCTAGGGTGTGCGCATGCGGCAGCGGCGGTTCCTCCAGGTCGACGTCTTCGGTGCCGAGCCCTACGACGGCAACCCGGTCGCCGTCGTCGTCGACGGTGAGGGACTGAGCACCGAGGAGATGCAGCGCTTCGCCGCCTGGACCAACCTGTCCGAGACGACCTTCCTCCTCCCACCGACCGTCACCGACGCCGACTACCGGGTGCGGATCTTCACCCCGGGCGAGGAGCTCCCCTTCGCAGGGCACCCCACGCTCGGCTCGGCCCACGCCTGGCTCGCCACCGGCGGCACCCCGGCGGACCGCGCCCGGCTGGTTCAGGAGTGCGGGATCGGGCGGGTCGAGCTGCGGCAGCGCGAGGGTCGGTGGTCCTTCGCCGCACCGCCCCTGCGCCGCTACGAGACGCCCGACGCCGCCACCCTCGCCCGCGCCGTCGAGGCGCTCGGGCTGACGACCGAGGACGTCCTCGCCGCCTCGTGGGTGGACAACGGCCCGCCGTGGCTGGCCCTGCGGCTCGCCTCGGCGGAGGCGGTGCTTGCGGTCTCTCCCCGGTACGCGCTCTTCGGTGACCTGTTCCTCGGTGTCGTGGCGGCACCGGGCAACGGGGGCGCCGACGCCGAGGTCCGTGCGTTCGTCGCCGACATCGGCGAGGACCCGGTCACCGGCAGTCTCAACGCCGGCCTCGCGACGTGGCTCACCGACACCGGCGTGCTGTCCGCTCCCTACGTGGCGGCGCAGGGCACGGCCCTCGGTCGGGCGGGTCGGGTGCACGTCGCCGCTGCCGACGGCCACCTGTGGGTGGGCGGACGGACGACGACGGCGATCGCCGGCACCGTCGCGCTCTGAGCCGTCCCGCCACCCGGTCCCTCCCTCCCTCTCGCCGCCCGGTCCCTCCCTCCCTCTCGCCGCCCGGTCCCTCCCTCCCTCTCGCCGAGAGCGGAGTTGTTGTGAAACAACTCCGCTCTCGGCGATAGCCCCCGCGGGGGGACGGGGGAGGGGGCTGGGGGTCAGGGGGCTACCGGGGCGAGTAGCCGTACGGTCCAGTCGCTCATGAAGGCGAGGACGCGGGTGTCGAGGGGCTGGCCGATCTCCTTCTTGTACGCGGCGATCGACGCCGGACCGGCCTGGTGCCGCAGCAGGTGGCTGACGTCCGGGACCTCGTGGGTCTCCACCGGGCCCGGGACCGTCTCCGCGATGACGGCGAGGTCCTCCGGCTTGGTCTGCAGGTCCTTGCCACCGGTGACGGCGAGGACCGGAACGGTGAGGCGGGCGAGGTCGGGGCGCGGGTCGTAGGCCATGAACTCCCGCGTCCACCGCGCGTTGACGCGGGGGCCGCCGATCCGGGCGACGTCAGTGGTCGTCGCCTTGATCCGCCGATGGTTCTTGGCGACCCTGGACTCCAGATCGCCCGGGAGCACCCGCACGAGCAGGCGTACGAGGGCGGGGAGGGTCGGGGCGATCTGGCGCGCCTGCCACCGCAGAAGCTCCTCGCCGGGGGTCGCCGATCCGCTGAGCAGGACGACACCGGCCGGCACCGCGCTGCGGGCAGCGACGATGGTCGCCAGCAGGGCGCCCTCGCTGTGCCCGACGACGACGACCCTGCCGGGGTCCACGGCCGGGGAGGAGGCCAGCGCTGCCAGGGCCGCCTCGACGTCGTCGGCGTTGTCGAGGAACCCGGTGGCGAGGAAGTCGCCGGTGCTCTGCCCGACGCCGCGCTTGTCGTAGCGGAGCGTGGCCAGGCCGGCGCGTGAGAGCGTCTCGGCGAGCTGGCGGGTGACGTCGAGCCGCTGCTGCTTGTGGTTGCTGTCCCGGTCCACCGGGCCGGAGCCGGGCACGACGAGCGCCGCGGGGAACGGGCCGTCGCCGTCGGGCAGGGTGAGCGTGCCCTGGAGGGTGTGGCCGGACGAGGTGAAGGTGAGGGTCGACTCGCGCATCGAGAGCTCCTGGGGTGAGGTGGTGCGGCCAGTCTATTGTTCTAGGGAAAGTAGAACAAGAGGAACGGCGCGAGGAGTGCCGCCAGCCGTGTGCCGCACCGCACACCCGGCGAAGTTGCACTGAGTGCATGAGCGCCGGAGACTCGGTGCCATGTCCGAACCGACCAGCCGCCGCGAGGTGAACAAGGCGCGCACCCGCCAGGCGCTGGTCGACGCCGCACGCGAGCTGGCCCGCGAACGCGGGCTCGAGGACGTCACCGCCGAGGACATCGCCGACCGCGCCGGAGTCTCCCGGCGCACGTTCTTCAACTACTTCGCCGGGATCGAGGCCGTCGTCGCGGCAGGCCTGGCCGGGCCGCTGGAGCGGATGGCCGACGCGCTGCGCCGGCGGCCCGCCGCGGAGGAGCCGCTCGTCGCGATCGTCCACGCCCTGCGGGAGGAACCGCTCGGCGCGGAGATCCTCCTCGGCTGGCTGCCGACGACGCCGGGCAGCACCCTGCGCGGCCGCGAGCTGCAGCTGCGGGTCTGGCAGCACCACGAGGAGTGGCTGGTCGGTGTGCTGCGGGAACGCCTCGCCGACGACGACGAGCTCCGCGCCCGCTCCCTCGCCGCAGCGGTCATGGCGCTGTTCGAGATGGTCCAGCGAGCCTGGCTGCCGACCGTCCCCGAGCTCGCCCCGGACGAGGCCGTCGCCGCCTTCAACGACACGCTCCTGCAGGTCCTTGCCCACGCGGACGCCGGCTGGCGCCGGCCCGCCCACTGACGCACCCGCCGAACCACGACACCCCGGAAGGACCCCCTGTGGCTTCTGTTCTCCACCGCCTCGGTCGATGGAGCGCCCAGCACCGCTGGGCCACCGTCATCACCTGGCTCGTGGTCATCGCCCTCGCGACGACCGGCGCGGCCACGCTCAGCGAGCCGCTGAGCGACGAGTTCTCCATCCCCGGCAGCCGCTTCCAGGTGGTCCTCGACGACCTGCAGGAGGAGATCCCGGAGGCCGCCGCCGGCATCGGCACCGTCACCTTCTCCACCGAGGACGGGTTCAGCGACGAGCAGCGCGCCGCCGTCGCCGACGTCACCGAGCAGTGGACCCGGCTCGACGGCGTCGTGGGGTCGACCGACCCCTTCGCGACCCAGGAGCAGCTCGACTCCAGCCTGGACGAGATCGCCGCGGGTCGCGCCGAGCTCGAGGCGGGGCGGGCCGAGATCGAGGCCGGTCGCGCCGAGCTGGAGGCCGGTCGCACCCAGCTCGAGGCGGCTGAGCAGGAGCTCGCCGCCGGCCGGGAGCAGCTGGAGGCCCAGCGGGCCGAGCTCGAGGCTTCGGCCGACATGATGCCGCCGGCCATGGCCGCCGCGGCGGAGGGGCAGCTGGCCGCCGCCGAGGCCGAGCTCGCCGCCGGCGAGGAGCAGCTGGCCGCCAGCCGCGCCGAGCTCGCGGCCGGTGAGGAGGAGCTCGCCGCCGCGGAGGCGGAGATCGCCGCGGGGGAGACCCAGCTCGACCAGGGTGAGCGGCTCGCGCAGCTCACCGACGGCCTGCGCCAGGTCTCGGAGGACGGCAGCGTCGCCATGACGCAGGTGCGTTTCGAGTCCTCCGGTGGCCAGCTCGACCCCGACGTCACCGCCGAGGTCCAGCGCATCGGCGACACGCTCGCCGACGAGGGCATCGAGGTCAACTACAGCGCCGAGATCGTCTCGGACATCTCCTCCATCCTCGGCCCGGCCGAGGTCGTGGGAGTCGTCGTCGCCGTCGTCGTGCTCCTCGTCCTGCTCGGCTCGCTGCTCGCCGCCGGGCTGCCGCTGCTCACCGCGCTCGTCGGCGTCGGGATCGGCGTGGGCGGCTCGCTCGCGCTCAGCGGGGTCGTCGAGATGACGAGCGTGACTCCTGCCCTGGCGCTCATGCTCGGCATGGCCGTGGGCATCGACTACTCGCTGTTCATCCTCAACCGCCACCGGATGCAGCTCGCCGAAGGCATGGGCGTGCGGGACTCGATCGCGCTGGCCACCGGGACGGCCGGGAACGCCGTCACCTTCGCCGGTGCGACCGTCGTCATCGCCCTCGCCGCGCTCGGCCTCACCGGCATCCCGTTCCTCGGGGTCATGGGCTACGTGGCCGCCGGGACCGTCGTCGTCGCCGTGCTCGCCGCCGTCACCCTCACGCCGGCGCTGCTCGCCCTCCTGGGGACGCGGGTGCTGCCCGCCCGGCAGCGTGCCCGCCTCGAGCGCAAGAACGACGCCGACTCCCGCGGTTGGGCCGCCAGGGTTCAGCGGCACCCGTGGCTGGCGATCCTCGGCGTCGTCGCCATCACCGGCATCCTCGCGATCCCCGCCACGCAGCTGCGTCTCGGCCTGCCCGACGGCGGCCAGGAGGCGGCGGACTCCACGGCCTACCGCACCTACGACCTCATCCGCGACAACTTCGGCGCCGGCGCGAACGGCCCGATCATCGGCGTCGCCACGCTCGACGAGCCGACCCAGGACGAGGCGGCCCTCACCGATATCCAGCTCGACGTCGCCGAGGACCTGCTCTCGGTCGAGGGCGTCCAGTACGTCGTGCCCTTCGGCACCAGCGAGGACGGCGACACCCTCGCCTTCCAGATCATGCCCGCCGACGGCCCCTCGGAGGAGTCGACCGTCGCCCTCGTCGACGAGCTGCTCGCCGGCCAGGACGAGCTCGGTGCCACGCACGGCGTCGAGATGGGCTACACCGGCCAGACGGTGGCCAACATCGACATCTCCGACCAGCTGGCCGACGCGCTGCCGGTCTACCTGCTCGTCGTCGTGGGGCTCTCGCTCGTGCTCCTGCTCCTCGTGTTCCGCTCGATCTGGGTGCCGCTGCTCGCCTCCCTCGGCTTCCTGCTCACCGTCGTCGCGTCCTTCGGCGCCGTCGTCGCGGTGTACCAGCTCGGTCACCTGTCGGGGATCTTCGGCGTCAACGAGCCCGGGCCGATCCTCAGCTTCCTCCCGGTGCTCCTCATCGGCGTGCTCTTCGGCCTCGCGATGGACTACCAGGTGTTCCTCGTCTCGGGCATGCGCGAGGTGCACGTCCACGGCGAGGACGCGCGCACCGCCGTCGTGCGCGGCTTCAACCAGAGCGCCCGGGTGGTCACGGCCGCGGCGATCATCATGATCTCCGTGTTCGGCGGGTTCATCTTCGCCCACCTCTCGATGATCCGGCCGATCGGCTTCGGTCTCGCGTTCGGCGTGCTCGTCGACGCCTTCCTCGTCCGGATGACCCTCACCCCGGCGGTGCTCAGCCTGCTCGGGGAGAAGGCCTGGTGGCTGCCCCGCTGGCTGGACCGGATCCTGCCGAACGTCGACGTCGAGGGCGCCCAGCTCGAGCGGAGGCTGGAGCACCAGGACGCCTGACGACGTCCGCAGTGCTGCGTGCCGAGCGGCCGGCTGGCGACCGCGCGACGACGTGCGCCGGGACGCCGATCGGCTTGCTGTCCCCGTCGGCGTGCGGGAGTGCTCGTCGTGAGTTTTCCCGTGACGGGCCGGACGCTCCGGTGCCACACTGCCCGCTCGGACGACGTCGAGGAGGAGAGCCATGACCCTTCGCTGGTACAGCGTGGTCGTCGACAGCCGTGATCCCCGGGCGCTGGCGGCGTGGTGGGAGACGGTGCTCGGTTGGCGGACCGTCTACGAGGCCGACGACGAGGTGGTCATCGTCCCGCAGCACTTCGGCGACGAGAACTACTTCACGTCGGTCCCGCCGCAGCAGCGCGGGCAGGGCCTCGTGTTCGTCCCGGTGCCGGAGGGCAAGACGGTGAAGAACCGGCTGCACCTCGACCTCGCACCCGAGCCGGACGACGACCATGACGCCGAGGTGCAGCGCCTCGTCGATCTCGGCGCGCAGCGGATCGACGTCGGCCAGGGCGACGTGCCGTGGGTGGTGCTCGCCGACCCGGAGGGCAACGAGTTCTGCGTGCTCACGCCGCGCGACGTCTGAGCTGCCGCGCCACCCGCACCGGTCACCCGACCGGCACGGACTCCCGCACCAGGTGCAGCACCTGCTCCGCCGCTGCGTCCGCCCCGGCGATGAGCGGCGACGGCACCCCCGGCGTCGCACCGATCGCCGAGCCCGGCTGCACGTCACCGGCCGGGATCCCGAGGACGATGACCTGCGGGTCCGGCCGCCCCTGGGCGTCGAGCAGGTGGAACCCCTCCGGTGTGACGTCCAGGCTCCGCGCCCGTGCCACGGCCCCGTCCGGAGCGGTGCGGCTGTGCAGCCGCGCGCGACCGGAGTCCAGCAGTGAGCGCAGCAGGGGGTCGTCGGTGACGTCGGCGTGCCCCTTGGACATCCGCGTCTCGACGAACACGCGCACGCGGTGCTCGCGGCCCACCACCTGCGAGCGGGCGACGAACACGCCGTCCTCCACGCCGACGGCCAGTCCCTCGCCCAGCAGGTCGACGACGCCCGCCCGCACGAGGGCGAGCAGCTGGGCGGTGCGCTCCGGCGGCGGACCGGAGGCCAGTGCCAGGCCGAGCGAGCCGAACCAGCCGTTGACGTCGCGGGTGGCCGACGCGGCGTGGATTGCTCCGGCCCGCACGAGCCCGGCGACCTGCCCGCGCAGTGCCGCCATCGCCCGGTTGACCTCCGAGCGGGGGCTGGCGAGCGGCCGGGTGATGGACTCGTGCTCGGCCGCCACCCACCGACGGGTCCACGCACGCCACTCCTCCGGGGAGGGGAGGCGCACGTCGGGCCGGTCCAGCCGCTCGACGTCCAGCCACCGCTCCCGGTCGACGACGACGTCGCGCACCAGGCCGTCGAGGTCCGCCAGGTCCGTGGCGGCGATGCGAGCGAGCAGGTCCGAGGGGAGCTCGCCGTCGTCGTCGTGGACCGACGGGACGGTGGTGGGGTGGTGGCGCACCAGCGTGGTGAGGTGCGCGACGACGAGCTCGCGGGCGAGCTGGGGCCAGACGTCGCGGGTGAAGTCCTGGTCGGGGACGGTCGCGGCGGTGGCGATCCACTCGCGGGTGGCGAGGCGCGGCGTGTACCGCGGCGGGAGACCGCCGTACCAGGACTTCGAGCGGTACGGCAGGCCGCGGCGCGACCCGACGAGCAGGCGCGGCTCGCGCCCGGACGGGAGGTAGGTGAGGTCGAAGGGGGAGTCGCCGGGCACGAAGCGACCACCGCGGCCGGCGGTGAGGAGCGCGACGACGTCGAAGAAGTTCGCCCCCAGGCCCGCGACGACGACGTCCTCACCTTCCGGTACGACGTCCCAGTCCCGCTCGGCCGGCATCCCCGGCTCGACGTAGACCAGCCCGTGACGCTCAGCCGCGGCGACCCGCTCCTCGGTCTCCGGTGAGCGACGCCCCTGGATCATCCCCTGCGCGAGCACGACGGCCCGCGCCCGGACCACCCGCCCGTCCGCCAGCCGCAGCGCCCGCACCCTGTCCCCGGCCACCCCTCCTCCCGCCGACAGCGGAGTTGTTTCCGCCCCTTCCCCTGCCGACAGCGGAGTTGTTGCCGAGCGATCAGCTTCTGTCGCGAGCCCACCGTCCGCCGTATCGATCGCCACAACGGTCCCGACGACCGCGGTGAGCTCAACGCCTCCCCGGGTGAGGACCGCCTCGAGCTGCTCGCGGAAGTAGACCCCCTGGAGTCGCCGGGTGGGGAAGGACCACGGCTCGACGGCAGCCGCCTCCTCGACGGCCCAGTCCGGACGCGGGCCGGCGCTCCAGCCGGCGGACGGGTCCGCAATGGTCCGTGGACGGCCCGCGACGACGTCATGCGCCCACTCGACGAGGTCCGGGCCAGGCGTGACCGGACCGGTCATAGGCGTGGACGCGTCCGGGTAGATGGTCGTGTGCGCGCTGTAGGTGTTGTTGAGCAGCTCGGGGCTCTGGTCGGTCCGCCAGGTGGCCCCGGCACCGACCTCGAAGCGGTCGACGACGACGACGCGCACGGGCTCGTCCGGGTTGGCGCGGGCGGTCAGCCGCTCGATCACCGAGACAGCGCGCGGCCCACCACCGACGATGACGAGGTCAGCCTCGGAGAGCTCGCTGCTGTCGGCGAGAACTCCGCTGTCGGCAACAACTCCGCTGTCGGCGGGGAGGGGGCTGTCGGCAACAACTCCGCTGTCGGCAACAACTCCGCTGTCGGCGAGAACTCCGCTGTCGGCAACAACTCCGCTGTCGGCGGGGAGGGGGCTCGCCACAACAACTCTGCTGTCGGCGCTGGGTGGGGGAGTGCTCATGCCAGGGATCCGGGCGTGAGGACGGGGCGGACCTGGGTCTGGCCGTCGTCGTGCTGCACCTCGACGGGCAGGCCGTAGACCTGGCCGAGCAGCTCGGCGTCGTAGGCCTCGGCGGCCGGGCCGTCGGCGACCAGCCGGCCGCCGCTGAGCAGCACGACCTGCTGGCAGAAGGTCGCGGCGTGGTTGAGGTCGTGGATCGCGATGAGCGCGGCCACCCCCTCCTCGCGGGCGACCTGCCGCACGATCTGCAGCGTCTCCACCTGGTAGCGCAGATCCAGCGCGGACGTCGGCTCGTCAAGCAGCAGCACACGCGGGCGCTGCGCGAGTGCGCGGGCGATGAGCACCCGCTGCGCCTGCCCGCCCGAGAGGTCCGACAGCCGGCGCTCGGCCAGCTCCACGAGCCCGAGGCGCTCGATGGCGTTCTCGACGACGGCGAGGTCCTCGGCGCGCGGCCGCATCCCCATGTGCGGGGTCCGGCCGAGGGTCACGGCCTCGCGCACGGTGAGCTCGAAGGGCACCTCGCTCGACTGCGGCACGTAGGCGACGACCTTCGCGCGCTCGCGTGGCTTCATCCGCAGCAGGTCGGTCCCGCCGAGGCGCACCGAGCCCTGCTTGGTCCGCAGCACGCCCGCGAGGATCTTCGTCAGCGTGGACTTGCCCGAGCCGTTCGGCCCGAGGAGCGCGCACAGCGTGCCGGCGGCGACGTCGAGGTCGATCCCGCGCAGCACCTGGTGCTTGCCGTAGGCGAACTCGACGTCGCGGATGCTCAGCCCCGCGGGCGGGTGGACGTCGTGGTCGGCGCGCTCCGCCGTCGTCGTCTGGACAAGGCTCACTTGGAGGCCCTCCTCGTCATGATGAGGTAGATGAACACGGGCGCCCCGAGCATCGCGACGACGATCCCGACGGGGACCACCGACGGCGCGACGACGGTGCGGCCGATCGTGTCGGCGGCGACGAGCAGCACGCCGCCCGACAGCGCCGACATCGGCAGCAGGTACTGGTGGTTCGCGCCGATGATGAGCCGCGCGATGTGCGGCCCGACGAGTCCGACGAAGCCGATGACCCCGCACAGGGAGACCGCGACCGAGGCGAGCAGCACCGAGGCGAGGATGAGCCCGACGCGGACCACGGTGACGTTGACGCCCAGCGAGCGGGCGGCGTCGTCGCCGGCGAAGGCGATGGCGTTCATGTCCTTGGCGAACCACAGCAGCAGCGGTAGGACCACGACGACGACGCCACTCATCACCTGCACCTCGGTCCAGGACGCGTCGTTGACCGAGCCGAGGGTCCAGCGGACGATCGCCTGGAGGGTGTTCTCGTTGGCGACGTACTGCAGGCCCGCGGTCAGCGCCTCGAAGAGCTGGGTGACGGCGATGCCGAGGAGCAGCAGCGTGGCGACGGCCATCTTCCGCGCCGACGCCAGGCCGAGCACGAGCATGGTGACGAGGCCCGCGGCGACCAGCGCGGAGAAGATGACGACCGGGTTGGACGACGACACCCCGCCCCCGCCGAGCAGGATCGCCAGCGAGGCCCCGAAGGCCGCCGCGGGCGAGACCCCGAGCGTGAAGGGGCTGACGAGGGGGTTGCGCAGCAGACCCTGCATGACCGCGCCGGCCACCGAGAGCCCCGCGCCGGCGGCGAGGGCGAGCAGCGCCCGCGGCAGTCGGAGGTCACCGACGATGCTGTAGGCCTGGACGAACTCCGGCTCGATCGTGCCGCCGGCGACGCGCAGCCACAGGATGCGCAGCGCGTCGGCCAGGCCGACGCCGCTGGTTCCGACCGCCGTCGACCCGGCGACGACGGCCACGGTGAGCACCGCCGAGACCGCGAGCACGAGTAGCCGGTGGTTGCCCAGCGCCCGGCGCAGCCCGGCCGGCGCGGCGCCACGCGTCGGGCCGGTCCGGGTGGCGTCGTCCCCCGTGCGGACGGCGCCACCCCCGCGTGCCTGCCCCTGCTCGGGGCCGGGGCCGTCGACCAGGACGTTGCTGCCCGCCGGGCGGTCGGTGCGGGTGGTCACTGGCCACCACCGGGCGCGACGTAGGGCTCCTCGCCGGGGAAGTCGGTGACGCCCTGGAACTCGGTGGCCCACCGCTCGAGGTAGTCCGCCGGGTCGACGTCGGCGAACTCCTCCGGGTGCAGCCACTTGGCGAGGTAGGCGGTGCCGATCGCCTTGGACAGGCCGGACGTCGCCCAGCCGTTGGTCACGTAGATCTCACCCTCCTGGACGGCGGTGATGCCGGACCAGCCGGGGCGGGCGGGGATCCCGGCGACGATCTCGGCGACCTCGGCCTCGCTGTAGGGCTCCGCCGACGGCGGCTGCTCGTGCACGATGACGGCCGGGTCGCGCTCGACGACGGACGCCGGGTCGATCGTGATCTCGTGCTGCGCGTCGCCGCCCTCGATGTCCCCGAAGACGTTCGTGCCGCCGGCGCCGGTGATGACCTGGTCGAAGCCGGAGCCGGGCAGGGCGGTGATGTAGGGCTGGTCGGTCTCCCAGTAGACCGGGACCGGCTCGGTGCCCTCGACCCGCTCGGCGACCGTCGTGACGATCTCCTCGTGGAAGTCCTTGACCGCCTGGGCGCCCTCGGGCTCGGCGAAGACCTCGCCGAGGATGTCGATCGTCTCGTCGAAGACGTCGACGTCCCACGAGCTGACGACGACGACCGGGATGTCGAACTCCGCGAGCCGCTCGGACGCCTCCTGCCAGGCACCGTTGCGGGGGATGATCGCGACGTCCGGGTCGAGCGCGACGATCGCCTCGTAGTTGAGCTCCCCGATGCTCTCCCCGACGATGTCGTCCTCCCCGAGCCCGAGGTAGGGCGCGCGCTGGACGGTGCCGCGGTCGACGCCGACGACTCGGTCGCCCGCGCCGATCGCCTCGACGAACTCGTTGTTGTAGGACAGCGCGACGACGGCGCGCTCGACAGGTCCGTCGATCGTCACCTCGCGGTCCTGGTCGTCCACGACGGTGATCTCCCCGGACTCCGCGGCGCCGGTGGTGGCGTCGGCGGTGGGGGCGGAGCCGTCGTCGTCGGCGCCCGCGACCTCGACCTGGCCGCAGGCGGCGAGCGTCAGGCCGGAGGCGAGCAGGGCGGCGGTGAGGATCGTGCGCTTCATCGGGATTCTCCGGTGGTGGTGGCGGCAGCGGGTGCGCTGACGGTGGTGGCGGGGACTGTGGAGCTCGAGGTGGTGCCGGGTGCGGCGTCGGGTGTGGTGGTGACGGGTACGGACGTGCCGAGCGTGGTCGTGGGCGGGATCGTGTCCCTGCTGTCGCCGAGCGCGGGATTGTTGGCAGCGGGCTCGGGGACGAAGGGCTCGCCGAGGGTGAGCATCAGGCGGTTGGCCCACGAGAAGAACGCGACCGACGCGACGAGGTCGACGAGCTCGAGCGGCTCGAGTCCCAGCACTCGCAGCCGCGTGACCTGCGCCGCGGTGGCACGCGAGGGCGAGGCGGCGAGGGCGGCGGCGAAGTCGACGACCGCTGCCCACCGCTCCTCCTGACCGGCGCTCAGCGCGGCGAGGTCCGTCGGTGCCCAGCCGGGGGCGCGGGGGACCTCCGCGGCGAGGAGCCGGTCGACGTCGTCGGGACGCTTGCTCAGCTGGGCGGCCTTCCGGGCGTGGACGGAGGCGCAGAAGATGCAGTCGTTGACCTTACTCGTCACCGCGGCGGCGAGCTCCCGCTCGGCACGCGGCAGACCGACCCTGGTGAGGAAGATGGCGTGGTCGATCTGCGTCCGCGCCGCGAGCACGCCGGTCTCCCGGGCGAGCAGACGGAAGTAGGCACCGTCGCTCTTGCCGGCGAACGCCGCG
The DNA here is from genome assembly GCF_035607575.1 of Georgenia sp. H159. Classification (NCBI taxonomy): domain Bacteria; kingdom Bacillati; phylum Actinomycetota; class Actinomycetes; order Allobogoriellales; family Allobogoriellaceae; genus Georgenia; species Georgenia sp. H159. The sequence continues at coordinate 764,730 of NZ_JAYDZY010000001.1, forward strand.
CGGTGCTCGTCGGTCAGCTCCACGCTCGGGATCGGGTCCACCCAGGGGAGCCAGCCGAGCTGGTCCCGGGTGAAGCGGCGCGGCGCGGCGAGCCCGTTGGGGGCGTGCTCCGGCGCGTACTTGCCGCGACCGGTGAGGTCGGTGGGTGAGCTGGGGCTGCCGGCCGGGGTGCCGTCGTCGTGCCCGGCGGCGATGGCCGGGGTGCCGTCGTCGTGCCCGGCGAGCAGCCGCAGACCGGTGACGAGCCGCGCCTCGTAGGCGGTGACGGCGACGACCTGCGAGAGGAGGACGATGCCGTCCGGGTCGAGGCCCGCCTGCTCGAGCGCCGCGACGTCCTGGGGCGTGACGAGGGCGGGTGCCAGGCTGAGGAGGTCGGTGTGCCGCACGAGGGCGGCGACGGTCGGGTCGGCGGTGGCGACGGCGAGGTCGACGGCGTCATGCCCGCGGTGGTGCTCGGCGAGCAGCGGCGCACCGTGCTGCTCGGCGACACGGGCGGCCAGCGCGCGCCGCAGCGCGGGGGAGAGACGGCCGGCGTCGGCGAACAGGTGGTCGTGGGCGCGCTGGGTGTGGTGCACGACCTCGGGCTTGGCGAGCCGGGCGTCCGCGGTGGCGGCGTCGAGCTCGGCCAGCGCACCGACGACGTCGGTGCGCGCCGTCGGCGGCCGGTGGTGGACGGTGGTGGACATGGGTACTCCTGGGCATGGGTGTGCGGCAGTGCCGCCGGGTAGGGGGAGCGGCCGACCCGCAGCTGTCAGCGACGCCGGTGCGTCCGCGGGCACGGGTCGTGCGGGCGGGACGCGAGGAGGCGTCGATACGCGACGGCGAGAACGGTGCCGTCAGCAGCGCGGGTCCGGCAGACGATGCCGGGGCGGGTCAGAGCCCGCCGGGATCGCGGCTCAGGCGGGACAACAACACATGCACGCGACGGCGCGCCCGGGCATGCACATCGAGGTGCGCGGCGCGAGGTGCGGCCTGGCACTGATGTGCATGCTCATGTGATGTCCCTTCAGTTCGCGGCGGGCGCCGCGATCGACTTGGGCACCTGGAGGGGCCCCCGACGAGATCGACCGTACGGCACGTCGTTTGAACGTCCAACCCCCTCCGTGCCGACGTCCCACCACGTGGGACGGGCGGCGGGACGCTGCCCATGATCCGGCCGTCGACGGATGCGGGCGGACCCAGGGGTGGGTGGCGGGCGCGGGGTGCAACAACCCCGCTGTCGGCGAAGTGGGGGGCTCGAGGGGGACACGGGGGACGGCGCCCGGAGGTGGCCGCCTGGCCGGCGCGGGCCGCAACAACTCCGCTGTCGGCGAAAGGGGGCGGGGCCCGAGGGGGACACGGGGGACACGGGGCGGGGCGGGAGAAACGGGTGGGTCGCCCCTTCCGGTCCTTGTCGGGCGCCGGGAGGGGCGACCGTGGAGCGGAAGGGGCGACCCAGGGAGTCGCGGGTGTCGTGCCTAGTCGACGTCCTCGTCCACCCAGTCGAAGGTCTTCGTCACGGCCTTCTTCCAGTTGCGGTAGAGGCGCTCGCGCTCGGCCTCGTCCATCTGCGGGGTCCAGCGCTTGTCCTCGGCCCAGTTGTCGATGACGTCCTGCTCGCCGTCCCAGAAGCCGACGGCGATGCCCGCCGCGTAGGCCGCACCCAGCGCCGTCGTCTCGGCCACCTTCGGACGGACGACGTCCACGCCGAGGATGTCGGCCTGGAACTGCATGAGGGCCTCGTTGGCCACCATGCCACCGTCGACCTTGAGCTCCTTGAGGTCGACGCCGGAGTCGGCGTTCATCGCGTCGACCACCTCACGGGACTGGTAGGCCGTCGCCTCGAGCACCGCCCGCGCGATGTGGCCCTTGTTGACGTACCGGGTCAGGCCCACGAGCGCGCCGCGGGCGTCGGCCCGCCAGTACGGGGCGAACAGGCCGGAGAACGCCGGCACGAAGTAGGCGCCACCGTTGTCGTCCACCGTCTCGGCGAGCTTCTCGATCTCCGGGGCGTCCTTGATGAGACCGAGGTTGTCCCGCAGCCACTGCACGAGCGAGCCGGTGACGGCGATCGCCCCTTCGAGGCAGTACACCTGCGGCTGGTCACCGATCTTGTAGCCCACCGTGGTGAGCAGTCCGTTCTCGCTGTGGACGAGCTCGGTGCCGGTGTTGAGCAGCAGGAAGTTGCCTGTGCCGTACGTGTTCTTCGCGCTGCCCACCTCGAACGCCGCCTGGCCGAAGGTCGCGGCCTGCTGGTCGCCGAGGATGCCGGCGATCGGGACGCCGGGCACCATCCCGCCCTCGCGGCCCTTGCCGTAGACCTCGGAGGACGAGCGGATCTCCGGGAGCATCGACATCGGCACGCTCATGTCGCCCGCGATCTCCTCGTTCCAGGTGAGCGAGTCGATGTTCATGAGCATCGTGCGTGAGGCGTTGGTGACGTCGGTGACGTGCACCCCGCCGTCGGTGCCGCCGGTCATGTTCCACACCACCCAGGAGTCGGTGGTGCCGAACAGCAGGTCCCCGGCCTCGGCCTTGTCCCGGGCGCCGTCGACGTTGTCGAGGATCCACTTGATCTTGGGTCCGGAGAAGTAGGTGGCCAGCGGTAGACCGACCTTCTTCTTGTACTTCTCCGCGCCCTCGTCACCGCCGAGCTCCTCGACGATCTTCTGGGTGCGGGTGTCCTGCCAGACGATCGCGTTGTAGACGGGCTTGCCGGTGGTCTTGTCCCACACGACGGTGGTCTCGCGCTGGTTGGTGATGCCGACGGCGGCGATGTCGCGGTGGGTGAGGTTGCCGCGGGTCAGTGCCAGGCCCACGACCTCCCGGACGTTGGTCCAGATCTCGGCGGCGTCGTGCTCGACCCAGCCCGCGCGAGGCAGGATCTGCTCGTGCTCCTTCTGGCCGGTGGAGACGATCGTGCCGGAGTGGTCGAAGACGATCGCGCGGGAGCTGGTCGTGCCCTGGTCGATGGCGAGGACGTAGTCAGCCATGTCGGTCCTTTCACGTCACTGTGGATGGTTTGGGCGGGGGAGGAGGAGGGTCAGAGGAGCTGGACGCCGGCGAAGCCGCCGAGTGCGCCACCGATGAGGGGGCCGACGATCGGCACCCAGGAGTAGCCCCAGTCGCTGGAGCCCTTGCCGCGGATCGGGAGCACGGCGTGGGCGATGCGGGGGCCGAGGTCACGTGCCGGGTTGATCGCGTACCCGGTGGGACCACCGAGGCTGGCACCGATACCGACGACGAGGAGGGCGACGGCGAGCGGGCCCAGGCCGGATGGCGTGAAGCCGAAGGCGACGATGACGAACACGAGGACGAACGTGCCGATGATCTCGGTGACGACGTTCGCGCCGTAGCTGCGGATCTCGGGGCCGGTGGAGAAGACCCCGAGCTTGGCGGCGGCGGGCGCCTCCTCGTTGAAGTGCTGCCGGTAGGCGAGCCACATGATGACGGCGCCGAGGAAGGCGCCGGTGAACTGGGCGAGGAAGTAGACGAGCGCGTTGCCGAACGTGTTGTCGATCTGAGCGAGCCCGAGCTCCTCGTTACCCGCGAAGAAGGGCAGGTCGCCGGCGAGCAGGCCGACCGTGACAGCGGGGTTGATGTGCGCGCCCGTGGAGTAGGCGACGTACACGCCGGCGAAGACGGCAAGGCCCCACCCGAAGTTGATGAGCAGCCAGCCACCGCCCTGTCCCTTGGACTTCGGCAACAGGTGGTTGGCGACGACGCCGCAACCGAGCAGCGTCAGCATCGCGGTGCCCATGACTTCGGGCAGGAAGATCGCGGAGAAGTCCACGTTGTCCTCTCTTTCGCATAGAAAACCTGTCGGCGCGGCAATGCACCGTCAGGGGATAGTGTGGCGCGCTCTCAGCCGCTGGGGAGTGGCTTCATGGGAACAATGTCCGGCGCCTGCTGGCGGGCCTGTTCTCCCGCGTCGTCGTCGGGTGCCTCCGCCGCGGCCTGCTCCGCCTCACAGCGCTGGGTGTAGGAGTCCAGCTCCTCGCGCCGTCGGTCCTCGCCCCAGCCGAGGATCGGGGCGATGACGTCGACGATCTCGGGGGCCGCTGCCAGGCCCTGGTCGGCGACCTCGTAGACGAGCCGGGTGCGGCGGACCAGGACGTCCTCGAGGTGGAGGACGGACTCGTGGGTGGCCGCGTAGGCGACCTCGACGCGCAGGTACGCGGGGGCGTGCTCGAGTGGCCGGGCGAGGTCGGGCTGCTCCTCGACCATCGCGACCAGCTCCTCCAGCATCGAGCCGTAGCGGTGGAGGAGGTGGTCGGTCATCGCCTTGGTCCACCCGAATCGGGTGGCGTGGCGCTGTGCCCGACGGCGCACCGCCTGCAGCCCGACGGCGCCGAGCAGGGGGATGCGGTCGGTGATCGACGGGAGCTTGGCGGCCTCGTCACCCAGGGCGAAGTCGACGGCGTCCTTGGCCATGACGCGGTAGGTGGTGAGCTTGCCGCCGGCGATGACGGTGAGGCCGGGCGTCGGGGACGCGACCGTGTGCTCACGGGAGACCTTCGCCGACGACGTGCCCTCCTTGGTCCCCGGCTGCAGCAGCGGCCGCAGGCCCGCGTACGTGCCGATGACGTCGTCGCGGGTGAGGGGCGTCTTGAGGACGGTGTTGGCGTGGTCGATGACGTAGTCGATGTCCGCACGGGTGGCGACGGGGTGACGCGGGTCGTGCTCGTAGGGGGTGTCGGTGGTGCCGATGATCCAGTAGCGCGACCACGGGATGATGAACAGGACGCTCTTCTCGGTCTGCAGGATCAGCCCGACGTCGCCCCGGATGCGCTCGCGGGGCACGACGATGTGGATGCCCTTGGAGGCGAGCACCCGCAGGCCGCCCTCGCTGCCGGACAGCGCCTCGGTCTCCTCGGTCCACACGCCGGTCGCGTTGATGACGTGCCGGGCCTTGACGTCCACCCGCTCGCCGGTCTCGAGGTCGAGGAGCTGCCCACCGTCCACCCGGCCGGAGGCGTCCTTGCTGAGGTCGACGAGCTGCGTGCGGCTGGCCGCCAGCGCGCCGTAGGCGGCGGCGGTGCGCACGAGCGTGGTGACCAGGCGCGAGTCGTCGACGCTGGCGTCCCAGTACTGGACGGCGCCGATGGCGGCGTCGTGGCGGAAGTCCGGGAAGAGCTGCTCCATCTTGGTGCGCGTGCGGTGCCGGTGGAGGGGCATCGCGCGCCGGCCGGGGGCGATGCCGGCGAGGGCGTCGTACAGCGCGACACCGGCGCCGACGTAGGCGCGCTCCCACACACGGTGCTCCAGCGGGTAGAGGAAGGGCACCCGCTTGACGAGGTGGGGGGCGAGCTCCTTGAGGAGGAGGTCGCGCTCGGTGAGGGCCTCGTGGACGAGGTGGAAGTCGAGCATCTGGAGGTACCGCAGCCCGCCGTGGACGAGCTTGCTCGACCAGCTCGACGTGCCGGAGGACCAGTCCTGCGCCTCGACGATCCCGACCCGCAGCCCGCGGGTGGCGGCGTCCAGGGCGATGCCCGCGCCCGTCACCCCACCGCCGACGACGAGCACGTCCAGCCCGTCAGGGTCGCTCATCCCCTCCAGGGCCGAGCGTCGAGTGTCCGCGGTGAGGGTGCTGGATGCCACGGGAGGTCCTTCCGGTTGTCCGACGGCGTTCTAGTCATGCTGTCGCTCCGCGATGGGGTGCGCAAGAGAACGGGGTCCCGAATGCGGGCCGGGCCACGACCGGCCGGTCTGCTCGCGTCGTCAGGGCCGGAGCGCGCCGGCACGCTCCTCCTCGGCGGGCCGGTAGCTGCCGAGGGTGAGGGACCGCATGAGCCACTCCAGCGGTCCGCGGCCGAGGAACCGCACCCACAGGGTGCACCCGGCGAGCGTCACCAGCACGAACCAGCCGAGGACGGCGTTGGACTCGGGGTACCAGACGACGTCCCGTCCCAGCACGGCGATGGCGACGATGTGCACCGAGTAGGCGGTCAGCGCCATCGCCCCGGTCGCGGCGAGCGGGTAGAGCAGGACGCGGCTGACCCGGGCGACGGCGGGCAGCGTGGTGAGGGCCAGCAGGACGGCGAGCGTGAGAAGCGTGACACCGGCGTTGCCGAGCAGCTCGAAGGTGGAGTCCGAGTGCGGGTCGGTGCGCAGGAGCTGGGCGGTGAACGGCGAGTCGGCCGGGACGGCGGTCTGCAGGTAGTCGCCGCCGCCGTAGCCCACGAGGAGGAGTCCCAGGCCGGTGAGCCCGAGCAGGGTCTGGACGTGTGGTGAGCGCAGGTCCAGGCGGCCGACACACAGCCCGAGGAGCATGTACGCGATCCACACGAGCGCCGGGTAGTACCCGGTGAGAAGGAGATCGAGGACGAAGTTGCCCTCGCTCCCGAAGGTGCGCTCCGCCCAGCCGAGGCCGTCGTCCATCGGCATGACGAGCGCGGCGAGGACCGTCGGACCGACGATCGCGGCGAGCGCCGCTGCGAGCCCGACCAGCACCGGCCGAAGTGTCAGGAAGGGCGTGAGGAGCAGGAAGGTGACCGCGTAGGACGGCAGGATGACCGCCACCGGTGTCCCCAGTGCCATGAGCAGGACGCCGATGACGAAGATGACGACGGCCCGCGTCGCCACCCGCAGCCAGCCGTGGACGAGCGCCGGCCCGCGCGGCACGGTCCGGGCACCGGTGAACAGGGCGATGGAGAGCCCGGCGAGGATGGCGAACATCGCCGACGGACGCCCGTCGGCCACGACCAGCCACGCGGGGGAGTGCAGGCCGCCCTCCGTGTCGTCGCCGAGGTGGGCGGCGAACATGCCGAGCACCGCCAGCCCCCGAGCGATGTCGACCCCGACGATCCGTTCGTTCACCGCATCAGCGTAGAGCGCGTCAGACACGGGAGCGGCGCGCTCGGCACGTGGAGATGGCGGGCGGCGTGGAGATGGCGGGCGGCGGCCGCCGGGACCAGGACGGCCCGGGCGCTTGGCGCACGCAGCGCGGCGAGGGACCGCCGCGGGGCCGAGTACGGTTGGCACCATGCGCATCGCACGCTTCACCACGGGCGACAGCCCCCGCTACGGCATCCTCGAGGACGGCTCCACCGACATCGTCGTGCTCAAGGGGGACCCGCTGTTCATGCCGGTCAATGCGACGGGTGAGCGCGTCGACCTCGACTCGGTCCGCCTCCTATCGCCCGTGATCCCGCGCTCGAAGGTCGTGGGTGTGGGCCGCAACTACGCCGCGCACGCCGCCGAGATGGGCAACGAGGTGCCCGAGCTGCCGCTGCTCTTCCTCAAGCCGAACACCGCCGTCACCGGCCCGGACGACCCGATCGTCGTCCCCGACTACGCGGACGAGGTCGAGCACGAGGCCGAGCTCGCCGTCGTCGTCTCCCGGATGGCGAAGAACGTGCCCGCGGACAAGGCGGCGGACTACGTCCTCGGCTACACCGTCGCCAACGACGTCACGGCACGCGCCGCCCAGCGCGCGGACGTCACATGGACCCGTGGCAAGGCCTTCGACACCTCGTGCCCCACCGGTCCGTTCCTCTCGGTCGGGCTGGACGTCTCGGACCTCGCGGTGCGCGCGTGGGTCGACGGCGAGCTGCGCCAGGACGGCCGGACCTCCCAGATGGTGCACACGGTGCCCGAGCTGCTCGCCTACGCCTCCACGATCTTCACGCTGCTGCCCGGCGACATCATCCTCACGGGCACGCCGGCCGGGGTCGGGCCGGTCCGACCGGGCCAGCGGGTCGAGGTCGAGGTCGAGGGCATCGGCAGGTTCGGCAACAACGTCGTCAAGCGGTAGGACGACGACGGCGGTCGGTCGCCCTCCGGAGCCGCGGACGGGGTCGTGCCGGTGGACAGGTCGCGATGGACGCCCACCTCGGTCCCGGGCTGCGCGGACAGCCGCCGGTGCCATCATCGGGGGATGGCTCGGGGACAGGGGTGCGTGTTCTGCCGGATCGTGACCGGGACGGAGCCGGCCGAGGTCGTGCTGGCGACCGACGACGTCCTCGCCTTCCTCGACGTGCGCCCGGTGTTCAAGGGGCACGTGCTCGTCGTCCCCCGGTCCCACGTGGTGACGCTGCCCGAGCTGCCCGATGAGCTCGTCGGGCCGTTCTTCACCGAGGTCCGCCGGGTGTCGACGGCGATCCCCGAGGCACTCGGGGCGCAGGGGACGTTCGTCGCGATGAACAACGTCGTCAGCCAGAGCGTCGCGCACCTGCACGCGCACGTGGTCCCGCGGACGAAGGGCGACGGGCTGCGCGGGTTCTTCTGGCCGCGCGCCCGGTACGCCGAGGGTGAGCCGGAGCAGTACGCCGAGCGGCTGCGCGCGGCGCTCGCGGGCTGAGCGACCCGCCGGCGACGTGGGCGGCCGCCTGCCCGCCGCCCACCCGCCCCGGCTGCCCCCGGCCACCGTGTGTGGTTCGGGTCCCCACCGGACCCGAACCACACACGGTCGCCGAGGCAGGACGCGCCTGCCGGGGCTGCTAGTCGTCGACGACGACGGCGATGACGGCGGGCGGGCGCCGGTAGCGGCGTCGGAGGTACCGGGCGACGGCCTCGGAGATCACGGTCTCCAGCGCGGTGAGGTCGGAGATGGCCCGCGTCTTGGGTGCCTCCAGGGCCTTGTTCACCGCGTCGGTCACGCCGGTGAGGGTGTCGGGGTCGTGGACGAACCCGCGGGTGAGGAACTCCAGCGGCTCGGTGAGGGTGTTGGTCGTGGGGTCGACGATGGCCAGCACGGTGATGACTCCGCCGTCGCGCAGGGTCCGGCGCTCGTCGAGGATCGGCTCGGTCGCCCTCCCGACGGACGTGCCCTCGACGTAGACGAGGCTGGCGGGGACCTGCCCGGCGACGGTGATCTTCCCGTCGAGGAGGTCGACCGCCACACCGTCGCGGGCGACGACGATGTGGTCGTCGGGCACGCCGGTGCGGCGGGCGAGGTCGGCGTTGGCGTGCAGGTGCTTGGACTCCCCGTGCACCGGCATGACGTTGCGCGGCCTCACGATGTTGTAGCAGTAGACGAGCTCACCGGCGCTGGCGTGCCCGGAGACGTGGACCTTGGCGTTGCCCTTGTGGACGACCCGGGCGCCGAGGTCGATGAGCTTGTTGATGATGCTGTAGATCGCGTTCTCGTTGCCGGGGATGAGGGAGCTGGCCAGCAGCACGGTGTCCCCGTCGGCGAGCTTGATCTCGTGGTCGTCGTTGGCCATCCGGGCGAGTGCGGCCATCGGCTCCCCCTGCGAGCCGGTGCAGATGAGGGTGACCTTGTCGTCCGGCACGGACTCGAGCTTCTTGAAGTCGACGAGCAGCCCGCGGGGGATGGTGAGGTAGCCGAGGTCGCGCGCGATCTTCATGTTCCGCACCATCGACCGGCCGACGAAGGCGACCTTGCGGCCGCCCGCGTGGGCGGCGTCGAGGACCTGCTGGATGCGGTGGACGTGGCTGGCGAAGCTGGAGACGATGACGCGGCGCGGCGCGGTCGCGAAGACGTTCTCGATGGCCGGGGTGAGGTCCCGCTCGGACATCGTGAACCCGGGGACCTCGGCGTTCGTGGAGTCGGTGAGGAACAGGTCGACGCCCTCCTCACCGAGGCGGGCGAAGTGGCGCAGGTCGGTGATGCGGTCGTCCAGGGGGAACTGGTCCATCTTGAAGTCGCCGGTGTGCAGCACCATCCCGGCGGCGGTGCGGATGGCAACGGCCAGGCCGTCGGGGATGGAGTGGTTGACGGCGACGAATTCCAGCCCGAAGGGGCCGGCCCGATGGGTGTCCCCGGCCTCGACGTGCACGGTGCGCGGCTTGATCCGGTGCTCCTTGAGCTTGGCGGTGAGGAAGGCCAGCGTGAGCTCGGAGCCGATGACCGGGATGTCGGCGCGCTCCTTGAGGAGGTAGGGGACGCCACCGATGTGGTCCTCGTGGCCGTGGGTGAGGACGAGGGCCACGACGTCGTCGAGGCGGTCCCGGATCGCGGTGAAGTCGGGGAGGATGACGTCGATGCCGGGCTGGGTCTCCTCGGGGAACAGCACACCGCAGTCGACGATGAGGAGCTTCCCGGCGTGCTCGAAGACGGTCATGTTGCGCCCCACCTCCCCGAGGCCGCCCAGCGGGGTGACCCGCAGGGCCCCGGGGGCGAGCGGGGCAGGGGGTCGGAGGTCGTTCAGTGGCGGCACGCGTGGCTCAGCTTTCTACCGGGTCGGGCGGGATGTTCTCAGGATGGTGTCTGGCGCGCACACTCACAAGGCGCGGCCGGGAGGACCGGCCCGTGCGGTGAGGGCGCCGTCGGTCTAGTGGCCGCCGGCGAGGTGACCGGCGAGCCGGGCGTGGCGCTCGGCGCTGGCCTCGTTGAGGCCGGTGATGGTCACGTTCTTCCCCTTGGCCTCGTACTTCGTGGTGATCGCGTCGAGGGTGGCGACCGTCGAGGCGTCCCAGATGTGGGACTGGGACAGGTCGATGACGACGTTCTGCGGGTCGCCGGTGTAGTCGAACTGGTAGACGAGGTCGTTGGACGAGGCCCACAGCAGCTCGCCGACGACGGCGTAGACGCGGGTGTCCTCGTCGGGGTGGGCGATCTCGACGACCTCGGTGACGTGGGCGACCCGGTTGACGAACATGAGGGCGGCCACCAGCACGCCGGCGATGACGCCGTAGGCGAGGTTGTGGCTGACGACGGTGACGACGACGGTGGAGAGCATGACGGCGGTCTCGCTCTTGGGCATCCGGCGCAGCGTGGAGAGCTGGACCGAGTGCCAGTCGAAGGTCGACACCGCGACGATGATCATCACCGCGACGAGCGCGGCCATCGGGATCTTGCCGATCGCCTCGCCGAAGCCGACCACGAGGATGAGGAGGAACAGCCCGGCGAGGAAGGTGGAGATGCGGGTGCGGGCGCGGGAGGCCTTGACGTTGATCATCGTCTGGCCGATCATCGCGCAGCCGCCCATGCCGCCGAAGAAGCCGGTGATGACGTTGGCGGCGCCCTGGCCCCAGGCCTCGCGGGTCTTGTCGGAGTGGGTGTCGGTGACGTCGTCGACGAGCTTGGCCGTCATGAGCGACTCCAGCAGCCCCACCAGTGCCATCGCGACGGCGAAGGGACCGATGATCTGCAGCGTCTCCAGCGTCAGCGGCACGTTGGGCAGGAGCAGCGAGGGCAGCGAGTCGGGCAGCTCGCCCTGGTCCCCGACGTCCGGGACGTTGATCGCGAAGGCCACGGTCACGGTGGTCAGCACCACGATCGCCACCAGCGGCGCCGGCACCGCGGTCGTGAGCCTGGGCAGGTAGACCATGATCGCCAGGCCCACCGCCACCATGACGTAGACCGCGACGGGGACGTCGCGCAGGTAGGGCAGCTGCGCGGTGAAGATGAGGATCGCCAGCGCGTTGACGAAGCCGACCATGACGCTGCGCGGGATGAAGCGCATGAGCCGGGCCACGCCCAGCACCGCGAAGAGCACCTGGATGATGCCGGCGAGGATGACGGTGGCGATGAGGTAGTCCATCCCGTGCTCGCGCATCACCGGTGCGATGACCAGGGCGATGGCGCCCGTCGCGGCGGAGATCATGGCCGGGCGGCCACCGAGGAAGGCGATCGAGACGGCCATCGTGAAGGAGGCGAACAGGCCCACCCGCGGGTCGACCCCGGCGATGATGGAGAAGGAGATGGCCTCGGGGATGAGTGCGAGGGCGACGACGAGGCCGGCGAGCACCTCGGTGCGCAGCCGGCGGGGGTCGCGCAGCGCACCCATGACGGAGGTGACGTCCTCGGTGCGGGCCCTGCGGCGGTCCATCGGACTGCGGCCGTTGCGGCGCAGGCCGGCGAAGGGTGAGGTCACAAACTCTCCCGAACTCGAAGGCGTCACACGCCCGGCGGTCAAAAAAAGGGCGGCGCACCATCGAGCCAGACGAAGCACCCAGGGGCGGCGAGCGGGACGATCGTCCCGTGCGTGTCCTCAGCGCTTCCCGAGAAACCCTACCGCAACGGAAGAGTAGCGCGGGTGTGACGTTCCTCGCGGCGCGTCACATGGCCGACCGCCGCGTGCACCGGGCGAGCGGAGGCGGGACAAGCAAGTCGCTAGAGTCGAGGGGGCATCACGCCCGAGACCCGAGGGGACGCCCATGGCGGAGCACATGCAGATCGGTGAGGTCGCCGAGCGGACCGGCCTGTCCCAGCGCACCATCCGCTACTACGGCGAGGTCGACCTCGTCACCCCCTCCAGCAGGACGGAGGGCGGCTTCCGCCTCTACACCGACAGGGACGTCGCACGGCTCGAGCTCGTCAAGAAGATGAAGCCGCTCGAGTACACCCTCGAGGAGATGCGAGACGTCCTCGACGTCATCTCCCAGCTGGAGGCCGACCCGCCTGCCGAGCGGCGCGGCCAGCTGGCCACGCAGCTGGCCGCCATCCGGGAGGCGGCCACGACGCGTCGCGAGAAGCTCGCCCGCAAGCTGGCGGCCGCCGAGTCCTTCATCGGTCAGCTCGACCGGTACGCCACCGATCGGTCGCGGGCGTAGCGGTTACCGTCGACCGGCCACGCACCGGAGGCGGGCGGCGCAGGACAGGCGCGCCCTACCCCAGGAGCCAGCCCACCTCGCGACGCAGCAGCTCCTCGCGGGACGGCGAGGCGTAGGAGCCGACGTCGTGGCCGAGACCGTCGTACACGACCCGTCCGGCGGCGCTGACCCACGCGACCGGGTGGTCGCGGCCCGCGTGGTGCGTCGTGACCAGGACGCGGGACGTGGGCGCGACGACGAGCTCGCAGTACTGCTCGTCGTCGGCCACCACCGGAGCCAGCCCTGCGGTGATGGGGTGGTCGCCGACCGGCGTGAAGGTCGCCAGCTCCTGGGGCGGATGCATGGAGACACCGTCGATCCAGCGGCCGCCGAGCAGGCCGGCCCAGTGGGGGCTGTCGCCGAAGGTGTTGGCCGCCTGGTGCAGCCCCAGAAGGGCGCCGCCGTCGGCCACGTACGTGCGCACCGCGTCGTGCGCGGCCGCCCAGGATGCGTCGTCGCCGTCGAAGTCCGGGTCGATGCGGCCGCGGCCGGCGTTGACGACGACGAGGTCGAAGTCGGCGAGGTCACGAAAGGACTGACGGAACGTGGACCGCACCGAGACGAGGAGGCCCAGCGTCCCGAGAAGGCCGGCGACGACGTGCGACGTCGCGGCGTGGTCGTGCCACGGGTCCTCGTAGCGGCCGCGGCCCATGAGGACGAGCGCCCGGCGCGCCATCAGTGGAGCCCCGCGTCCGGCTCGGTGCGCCGGTAGTCGGTGAAGCGCACGGTCAGCCCGTCACGCGTGGGGGCGCAGCAGAACAGGCCGGCGGTCACGGTGGCACCCGGATCGAGGTGGGCGACCCGGACGAGGCGGAAGGGCTCGTCGTCGACGCGAGCGCGCACGGTCACCGCGTCCCCGGAGCGGCTGGCGCGCACCGTCACCTGCCGGCCCACCCACTCCGGCACCGGGGCGACCGACCAGTCCGACGTGCCGTGGGTGACCACGGCGCCCACCTGGGCCACGCCGTCGGACACCTCGACGCCCGCCTTGACCCACTCGGTCGGCGAGACGCGCAGGAACAGCCCGGCCTGGTCGAACTGCTCCGTGTAGTCGAGCCGGAAGCTCACCTCGACGGCGCCGGCCGCCGGCAGCGGCTCGAGCAGGGCGTGCTCGGTGTCGTGGACGAAGCCGTAGGACGTGTGCCGCCAAGCGTCGCTGCCCTCGGCGGCCGTCACGTGCAGCTCGTCGTCGACGACGACGGCGGACGGCGGTGGCGTCGTCCACGTCCCGTCCCGGAGGAGGTCGGTGAGGCTCATGTGTGTCCTTGCGCTCGTGATCGGTGCCGCCTCACCGTAGCGGCGGGACCGGCGCGGACGGCACGGACACCCCGGCCTCAGCCGAGCGGTGGGCGCAGCTCGCGCGAGTAGTAGAAGGCGCGCTCGTCCGGGGCCACGTCGCCGCTGGCGAAGCCGTGCCGCTCGTAGAAGCGCCGGGCGTCGACGTCGCCCTCGTCGACGTTGACCTCGACGAGCGCCACCCCGGCGGCGCGTGCGTCGTGCACGAGGCGCTCGACGAGGGCCGTGCCGATGCCGCGCCCACGGTGCTCGGGGACGACGTAGAGCTCGTCGAGCAGCAGCACCGGGCCGTCGTACCAGACGTTGGGGCGGGAGGTGAGGAGCGCGACGGCGACGGCCGGGTCGCCCGCGAGCAGCGCCGTCGTCCTCCCGTCCGGAAGGAGCTCCTCGAGGCGGGCGGTGAGGACGGCGGGGCCGGGGGAGGGAGTGTCGAACTCGGTGTTGAAGTCGTGCAGGAGCCGCGCCACCACCGGGGCGTCCGAGACCTGGGCCCACCGCACGCTCATGAGCACGACGATACGGACAGTGCCGGGTGCGTGGCGCGGGGTTTGTCGTCGCCCCGGGTCACGAGCCCGCGACGACGTCCCGGTGCCGGCCCCGGCCCGCGCCCCGCTACCGCCCCCCGGGGACCGGCCGGCCGGCGCCGCCCTGGGCGCTCGCCGTCGTCCGCGGGAAGAGGTAGGCGAGCACGTCGGCCAGGCTGGCCACGGCGCCGCCGCCTCCGGCGGTGCGGACGATCGCGAGGTGGCTGGAGGTCTCCCGCATCCGGGTGAGTGCGGTGTGCAGCGGTGTGGACGCGTCCAGCTCGAAGACGGGCTTGACGAGCTCGGCGACCGGGGCGGCGTCGTCGAGCAGGAGCGTGTCGCGCACGTGGACCACGCCGGTGGGAGCGGGCGAACCCGGCTCGGCGACGAGGACCCGCAGGTGCCCGCTCTCGTGGGCGAGGCGTCGGACGTCGCCCGCCGTCGCGTCGTCGGGCACGGTCACCGGTGCGGAGTGCCCGGAGACGAGGTCGGCCATGGTGAGGCGGCGCAGGTCCAGGGCCCCGGAGAGCTGCGCCGAGTAGGCGACCTCGAGCGCACCGACGCTCGCGGAGTGCTCGACGAGGTGGCGCAGGTCGTCCGGGTTCTGTCCGGTGCCGACGCTCTCCACCGGCTCGACGCCGACCCTGCGCAGGCACCAGTTCGCGGCGCTGTTGAGCGCGATGAGGATCGGCCGGGTGGGGACCATGAACGCCCGCATCGGCAGCGCGAGCAGCGTCGCCGACCTCTCCGGGTGGGCGATCGCCCAAGACTTCGGCGCCATCTCCCCGACGACGAGGTGGAGGAAGGTGACGATGACGAGCGCGAGGACGAAGCCGACGACGTCGGCCACCCAGTACGGCGCACCGAGGTCGTTGACCACCGGGGTGATCCAGTGGTGGACGGCCGGCTTGGTGATGGCGCCGAGCGCCAGGGTGCACACGGTGATGCCCAGCTGGGAGCCGGCGAGCAGGACGGTGAGCTCGGTGGAGCTGCGCAGCGCGGCGCGGGCGGCGCGGCTCTCGGTGGCTGCGTCCTCGAGGCGGTGGCGCTTGGCGGCGAGGAGCGCGAACTCCACGGCGACGAAGAACGCGCTGAGGCCGATGATGGCGACGGTGGCGACGGCGACGACCCAGGGGTTGCTCATCGGCCCGCCTCCTCGTCCTCGTCCGCGGGCCGGTCGGCCAGCATCACCCGGACAAGCGAGGGCACGTGCCGCTCGACGTCCAGGACCTCCACGTGGAGGAGCTTGTCCGGCGGTGGGTCGGGCAGGGCGAGGTTCGCGGGGTCGGACGGGAGGTCGACGGTGATGGTGTCACCCACCTCCGGAAGGGATCCGTGGACCTCGATGACGAGCCCGGCGATGGTCTCGTAGTCGCCGCGCGGCAGGTCGTGGTCGATGGCGCGCTCCACCTCGTCGATGTGGACGTCACCGGCCATGTCCCACGTGCCGTCGTCCTGCGGGGTGAGGGGCGGCGGCTCGGGGTCGTCGTGCTCGTCGGTGATCTCCCCGACGACCTCCTCGGCGAGGTCCTCCAGGGTCAGCACACCGCTGAACCCGCCGTACTCGTCGACGACGCACGCCATCTCGTTGCGGCTGACGGACAGCTCACGCAGGGCGTCGGGCAGCGCCATCGTCGTCGGGAGGACGAGGGCCGGGCGCTGGAGGGACGCGGCGGTCGCGTCGTCCGGGACGGTCCCGCCCAGCAGGTCGACGAGGTGGACGACCCCGACGACGTCGTCCTCCGCGTCGAGCACCGGGTAGCGGGAGTGGCCGGTCGCCATGAGCTCGCGGATCTCGGCGACGGGCTGGTCGATGCGGACGACCCCGACGCGGGCGCGGGGGATCATCGCGTGCTCGACGTCCTGGCGGGGGAAGTCGAGGATGCGGTCGAGCAGGACGGACAGGTCCGCCGGCAGGTCACCGCTGGCGCGGGAGTCGGCGACGATGTGCTCGAGGTCGCGGGCGGTCGCGGAGTGCTCGACGTCGTGGACGGGCTCGATGCGCAGCAGCCGCAGCAGCGCGTTGGAGGCGGCGTCGAAGACCGTGATGAGCCAGCCGAACGCGGCGAGGTAGATGTTCGTGGAGCGCGCCAGCCACAGAGCGACGGGCTCGGGCCGGGCGATCGCGAGGTTCTTCGGGAAGAGCTCACCGAAGAGCATCTGGACGAAGGTCGACAGCAGCAGCGCGAGGACCGTGCCGACGGCGACGCCCACCCCCGTGGGGACGCCGACGCCACCGAGCGCGTCGCCGAGCGCCTGGCCGACGAGCGGCTCGGCGACGTAGCCGACGAGCAGCCCGGTCACGGTGATGCCGAGCTGGGCGCCCGAGAGCATGAACGAGGTGCGGCGGGTGACCTTGAGGGCCCGCTGGGCGGTGGTGTCGCCGCCCTCGGCGCGGGCGGCCAGCCGGGAGCGGTCGACCGCCATGTAGGCGAACTCCTGCGCCACGAAGTACCCCGTGACCGCCGTGATGGCGAGGATGACGACGAGCCCGAGAAGGAGGGAGAGCACCCAGATCATCGCGTCCACCTCCTGCTGGTGGGGCTGACGGTCTGGGTGCTGGTACTACAGGATTCGTCCATGGTCCTTCGTGGGTCTACGGGCAGGTGAACGCACATGCTATGTCGTGGGGACCGCTGGCCACAGTCCGGGCGCCGGACCTGGGCAGGGCGTTGGACACACGGAAGCGGCCGGCACCTCGCAGGCCGTCAGGACAGCACGTCCCGGGTGGTGAAGCGGCCGTAGGCGAGGGCGCCGAACACCGCCACGTAACCGGCCTGGAGCAGCGCGTTGTCGACGAAGGAGTCCCACACGATCGGCTGACGGAGGATGTCGGCGAAGCCGAGCCAGTACTCGCTGAGCAGCCACGGGTGCAGCCACGCGAGCTGGTCGAGGGAGCCGAGCACCTGGACGACGATGGCGAGGACCGCGGTTGCGGCCATCGCCCCCACCGGCACCACGGTGAGGGTGGAGATGAACAGCCCGACGGCGGTGAGCCCGAGCAGCGACACGGTGACGTACAGCGCGACGAGCAGGGCGCGCCCGAGCGACTCCCAGGCGCCGATGGTGTCGCCGGACAGGAGCGTGACCGGGCCGACAGGGAACAGCAGCGCGCCGATGAGTGACCCGGCGACGACGACGCTCAGCGTCGCCGCGAGGCAGAAGACGGCAGCTCCGGCGAACTTCACGAGGAGCAGCCGCCCGCGCTCGACCGGCGCGAGCAGGAGGTAGCGCAGCGTCCCGAGGCTCGCCTCGCCGGCGACGGTGTCCCCGGCGACGACGCCGACAGTGAGCGGGAGGAACAGCGGGATCGTCACGACGAGCCCGGTGATCGAGACGAACAGCCCGTTCTGGGTGACGCGGTCGAGGAACGGAGGGCCCTCACCGGGCGCGGGCGGGTCGGAGGCGATCCGCACGACGACGGCGATGAGCACCGGGATCGCGGCGAGGGCGATGAGCATCGCCCAGGTCCGCCGGCGCCGGAGCACCAGGGCGAGCTCCGAGCCGAGCATCGCCAGACCGCTGCCGCGGGTGGTCGTCTCACTGGGCGACATCGAAGCCCTCCCCGGTGAGCGCGACGAAGCGGTCCTCGAGCGTGTCCTGCTCGACGCCGAAGCCGCGCAGCCGGATCCCGGCCGCGACGAGGGCAGCGGCGACGGTCTCCGGGAGGGGCGCGTCGTCGGGCAGGTCGGCGCGGACGACGGCGACGCCGTCGCGGGACGGGCCCGTCACGCCGTCGGCGGTGGACCCGTGGTGCCGGCCGGACGAGCCGGGAGCGGCGCCGTCGTCGGTCAGCAGCCCGAGCCCGGTGGCGCCGCGACGCGGTCCGGCCGCGCCGTCGTCGTCCTGGACGACGAGCCCCAGTCTGGCGAGCTCCGCCCGTGCCTGCGCCGGGTCCGGGGTGAGGACGCGCAGGCGCGACCGGCCGAGGCTGCGGAGCTCGTCGAGGCTGCCCTGCGCGACGAGCCGGCCGTTGCGCAGGACCGCGGCGTGCGTGCAGATCTGCTCGATCTCGGCGAGGAGGTGGCTGGAGACGACGACGGTCGTGCCGCCGTCGGCCAGGGAGCGGACGAGGTTGCGCACCTCGCGGGTGCCCTGCGGGTCCAGGCCGTTGGTGGGCTCGTCCAGGACGAGGAGGTCGCGCGGCATGAGCAGTGCGCTGGCGATGCCGAGCCGCTGCTTCATGCCCAGGGAGTAGGCGCGCACCCGTTTGCTCCCGGCGTGGCTGAGGCCGACCCGCTCGAGAGCGGCGGCCACGCGCTCGGCCCGGCTCGCGCCCGGCGCGTACCGGTCGGCGGCGTCGAAGCGGCGCAGGTTCGCCTCACCGGAGAGGAACGGGTAGGCGGCGGGTCCCTCGACGAGCGCCCCGACACGGGGCAGCACCCGGCCGAGCGCCTTGGGCATGTCGTGGCCGAGCACCTGGACGGTGCCCGCGCTCGCGGCCGCGAGCCCGAGGACGATGCGGATGGTCGTCGTCTTGCCGGAGCCGTTGGGCCCGAGGAAACCGAACACGCTGCCGCGCGGGACGGCGAGGTCGAGGTCGTCGACGGCGACCTGGCGTCCGAAGCGCTTGGTCAGGCCGTGGGTCTCGACGGCAAGGTCGGTCACTGGCCCGCGAGGTCCAGCAGGTGCTCGGGGGTGACGGCGCCGGCGAGGACCCGCCCGTCGTCGGTGAGCAGGACGCTGAGCAGCGCCGTGGAGAGCATGCGCCCACCGTCGACCGGCTCGAGCAGCATGTCCAGCATCGGCTGCTGGGCCAGTGCGGCGTCCCCGGCCGGCAGGACGACGACGGCGCCCCAGCCCTCGCCGAGCACCTCCCCGCCCGTGACGGGCCCCATCCCCTTGGTGTGGTCCGGCGCCATGCCGCGGCCGTGGCCGTGGTCGGGGGCCGCGGGCAGGTCCGTGGGCACCTCGAGGACCTCCTCCTCGACGGTGGCGCCGGCGGGCGGCGCGAAGTCGAACAGGCCGGGGTCCGGGGCGGTGAAGTCGATGTCGGTGTACGCCGCGTGGACGGCGGGCTCGGCCTGGCCACGCGCGGTGACGGTGATGCCGAGGGGGAAGCCGGTCTCGCCGTCGACGGCGATCGACACGGTGTCGACGAGCGTCTCCTCGGCACGCGGGACGAGGGTGAGGGTGTAGGCGTCGCGGCCCGCGACGCTCTCGTCCTGACCGACGGTGATCTCGGTGCTGGGCTCGAGTGCGGCGACGGCGGCGGCCGCGAGCTGCTCCGGGGTGGGCAGCGGGCCGTCGTACTCGGGCACGTCGTGCTCGGGGAGGGTGGCGGGGTCAGGCAGGACGAGGTGCGTGCCCTCGTTCGTCGCGGAGTCGTAGAACCACACGTCGGTCTCGGTGACGACGACGTTGCGCTCGTCGAGCCCGTCGATGTGCTGGAACCGGGCACCGTCGTCGCCGACGAACACGCGGCCGGTGTTGTCGCCGGTGAGGAGCTCCAGCGCGGCCATCGCGTCGGCGGCTCCGTCCGGGCCGGACGGGGCCGGAAGCTCCGCGTCGTCGAGGTCGGGGCCACCGGGACCGAGGTCGAGGTCGGCCGGCATGGGCAGGCCCAGCTCGGAGGTGGTCTCGAAGGTGCCGGAGAAGGCCTCGACCTCGTGCTCGGCGAGCATGGTGAGGACGTCCTGCGGCGACTTGTCGGGCAGGTCGACCGCACCGGCCTGCGACGTCAGCGTCACGGTGCCGGCGATGAGCGCGACGACGGCGCCGGCAGGGAGCCAGCGGTGCCAGGTGCGGGCCATGGGGGTCTCCTCGGTTGATGCCTGCTTCGACGGTACGCCTGGGTCCTGACATGGGCTAGTGGCGGTGGGGCGGCGCGACGATTCCCTCCCCGCAGCCCGTTGCGAGCCGCTACCGTCGGCCGCGTGCGACTCCTCCGGGCCTGGGCGCCCGCGCTCCTCGCCGCCGTGCTGTGGCTGCTCAGCGCCGGGCTCGAGCTGTGGAGCCGTCGGTCGGCGGGCCTGGTGAGCCGCGTCGTCGACCACCTCCTCGCCCCGGAGACCGTCCCCGTCTCGCAGCTGACGGCCCCGGCGCCGTGGGGCGCCGTGATGGCCGGGCTGTCGGCGCTCGCGGTTGCGGGTGCCTGTGCCGCGCTCCTCGCGCTGGTGCGCGTCCGCCGCCGAGAGGCCCCGGCGCTCACCGCCGTCGCCGCGTACTGGATGTGCTGCGTGCTCGCCGGCGCCGCGGTGGCCGCGGTGCCGGTGGTGGTGGCGGTCGTCCAGGCGCTGGTCGAGCGGACGATGCCGTCGTCGCTCGCCGACACGCTGCTGCTCAGCGCCGCTCACTGGGGTGTCGTCTGGGGGTGGGCTCCGGCGCTGCTCGCCCGCCTCCTGGACCGGGACGCCCAACCGCGGTCACGGCTCGGGCCGGCCGTCTCGGCCGCACTCGTCTACGTCGCCGCCGCGGTTGCCCTGGTGGTCACAGTCACGGCCGCTGATGCAGCGTGGGTCGCGGCAGTCCCGAGCGCGCCGGAGCCGGCGCCGGCACCGACGGGCGTCCTGGAGAGCCACCCCGACGGCACCGTCCGCGACCCGCTCACCTGAGCCCCGACGTCGCCGTCGAGCACGGCGGGGGAATGGGAGCGAGGACGCCCGTGGGCACCGCATCGTCGTGCCACCCGGTGCGCCTTTGTCGCCGCGCAGGAGCGTGTGACATGGCCGACCGGACGCGTTGACACGGTGTTCTACATCGATGTAGACATCAGTGCAGAGGCGAGGGCGCGGCGTGAGGGTGGCACCCGCGCCCCTCCGACCACCGGCTCCTCCGAGAGGGACAGCATGCTCGAGTCCACCGTCGTCGTCCGCCCCGACCTCCGCGTCGCGCGCGTCAACCCGCGGACCTTCGGCTCGTTCGTCGAGCACATGGGCCGCTGCGTCTATACCGGGATCTACGAGCCGGGCCACCCCAGCGCTGACGAGAACGGCTTCCGGCAGGACGTCCTCGAGCTCGTCCGGGAGCTGGGCGTGACGGTGGTGCGCTATCCCGGTGGCAACTTCGTCTCGGGCTACCGCTGGGAGGACGGCGTGGGCCCGGTCGACGAGCGGCCCAGGCGGCTCGACCTCGCGTGGCGCCAGCTCGAGACGAACGAGTTCGGCCTCAACGAGTTCATGGCCTGGACGAGGGCAGCGGGGGTGGAGCCGATGATGGCGGTCAACCTCGGCACGCGGGGCATCGCCGAGGCCGTCGACCTGCTCGAGTACGCCAACCACCCCTCGGGCACCCACCTGTCCGACCTCCGCGTCTCGCACGGAGCCCGCGAGCCGCACGGCATCCGGATGTGGTGCCTCGGCAACGAGATGGACGGGCCGTGGCAGCTCGGCCACAAGACCCCGGAGGAGTACGCGCGCCTGGCCGCGGAGACGGCCCGCGCCATGCGCCAGTTCGACGCCGGTCTCGAGCTCGTGGCCTGCGGGAGCTCCGGCCGTGAGATGCCGACGTTCGGCACGTGGGAGACCACCGTCCTGGAGGAGGCGTACGACGTGGTCGACTACGTCTCGGCGCACGCCTACTACCAGCTCGTCGACGGTGACCACGCGAGCTTCCTCGCGTCCTCGACCAACATGGACACCTTCATCCGCGACGTCGTCGCCACCGCTGACCACGTCGGCGCGCGCCTCAACTCCTCGAAGAAGATCACCATCTCCTTCGACGAGTGGAACGTCTGGTACCAGCGTGAGCTCGCCGTCCCCGAGGACTGGACGGTGGCCCCCCGCCTGAGCGAGGAGGCCTACACCGTGCTCGACGCCGTCGTCGTCGGCTCCCTGCTCATCACCTTGCTGCAGCACAGCGACCGGGTGACGGCCGCCTGCCAGGCCCAGCTCGTCAACACGATCAGCCCGATCCGGACCGAGCCCGGCGGCCCGGCGTGGCGGCAGTCGATCTTCTACCCGTTCGCGGAGATGGCCCGCCACGCCCGGGGGGAGGTCATCCGTCCGACCGTCACGGCCCCGACCATGACGACGGCCAAGCACGGCGAGGTTCCGACCCTCGACTGCGTGGCCACCCACGACGCCGACACCGGGACGCTCGCCGTCTTCGTCGTCAACCGCCACCCCGAGGAGGCCACCGAGCTGCGTGTCCCGCTCCGGGACTTCGCGCCCGCGGGGACCGTGCGGGCCGTCTCGATGCACGACGCCGACCGCACCGCAGCGAACACCCAGGAGGACCCGGACCGCGTCCGCCCGCTCCCGCACGAGGCCACGGTCGAGGACGGCGAGCTGCGCTCGGTCCTGCCGGCCGCCTCCTGGAGCATGTTCCTCATCGACGTGTGACCGACGGGCGAAGGCAGGGGGCCGTGGGGAGGCGCGCGGCCACCATGCGCGACGTCGCCGAGCTCGCCGGGGTGTCGGTCAAGACGGTCTCCAACGTGCTCAACGACTACCCCTACATCCGGCCGGCGACCCGGGAGCGGGTGCTCCACGCGGTCGACGAGCTCGAGTACCGGCTCAACACGTCGGCGCGGAACCTGCGCCGAGGCCGCACCGGCCTCATCAGCGTGGCGCTCCCGGAGCTCGCGCTGCCGTACTTCGCCGAGCTCGCCGACGAGATCATCGACGCCGCCGAGGACCAGCGGCTGCGGGTGCTCATCGAGCGCACGGGTGCCGATCCCCAGCGCGAGCGCGAGGTCCTGCGCGACGGTCTGCGGGTGGGTGACGGCCTCATCTTCAGCCCGCTCGGGCTGACCCAGGAGCACGAGCCGGAGCTTCCCGGGGACCTGCCGCTCGTGCTGCTGGGCGAGCGCATCTTCACCGAGCGCTTCGACCACGTGACGATGCAGAACGTCCAGGCCGCCCGCGCCGCCACGACGTTCCTGCTCGAGAAGGGACGACGGCGGGTCGCGGTGCTCGGTGTGCACCCGGGGGAGGTCGGGGGCTCCGCCGGGCTGCGGCTCCGGGGCTACCTCGCGGCGCTGGCGGACGCGGGCCTCGAGCCGGATGCCGACCTCCAGGGCGAGGCGACGTTCTGGCACCGCGACACCGGTGCGCGCGCCATGGCCCAGGTGCTGGACACCGGCGCGCGTCCCGACGCCGTCCTCGCCCTCAACGACGCGCTCGCGCTCGGGGCGCTGCACGAGCTGCAGGTGCGCGGGATCAGGGTGCCCGACGACGTCGCCGTCATCGGCTGGGACGACATCGAGGAGGCGCGGTACTCCACGCCGTCGCTCACGACCGTCGACGCCGGGCGGCGCCTCATCGCGCAGGCTGCGGTGGAGCGGCTCGTCGGGCGGATCGCCGACCCGGACCGCCCGCCGGAGCGCCTCGAGATGCCCTACCGGATCGTCGAGCGCGGGTCGACGGGCGCCGGGGGAGGGGCCGCGTGACGCAGGACGCGTGACGGCACGCCGCGTGACGGCGGCAGCGGGCTCGGCGACAATGGCGCGGTGAGCATCTTCCGACGGCGGCGCACGCCGGAGCTCGCGGCCGACCTCGGCAGCGGGTTCTGGGTCACCGAGGCGCCGGCCATGCAGCACGCGATCCTCGGCGCGCTGACCCGCGCCGAGTCGGCCCGGGCCGTGGTGCCCGTCGAGCTCACCTTCGACGCCGGCGCCGAGGGCCGCGTCGTCGCGCTGTGGCGCAACCTCATCGTCGGGTTCGTCCCCGACGACGTCGCCCCCACCGTGCGGCAGCAGCTCGCCGACGCGGGGGAGGCCAGGCTCGTCACGAGTGGTCTGGCCCTGCCGGAGGGCCGCGAGTGGCGGATCTGGGCGGGGCCACCATGGCTCGAGGGCACGCGGCCGCCCAGCTACCCCGCGTCCACCATCCGCCCCACGCCCCCGGCGATCTTCGGCATCCAGCTCCGCACCCCCGACGCCCCCGCCTGACCCCGACCGCCCCCCGCCCCCCTCATGTGTCGAGAGCGGGGTTGTTGCAATCCTGCTGTCGGTGGGTGGTGGGGCGTGCGTCGCGTTGCCCGGTCGCCCCGCGTCCCTCATGTGTCGAGAGCGGGGTTGTTGCAATCCTGCTGTCGGTGGGTGGTGGGGCGTGCGTTGCGTTGCCCGGTCGCCCCGCGTCCCTCATGTGTCGAGAGCGGGGTTGTTGCAATCCTGCTGTCGGTGGGTGGTGGGGCGTGCGTCGCGTTGCCCGGTCGCCCCGCGTCCCTCATGTGTCGAGAGCGGGGTTGTTGCAATCCTGCTGTCGGTGGGTGGTGGGGCGTGCGTTGCGTTGCCCGGTCGCCCCGCGCCCCACATGCGTCGAGAGCGGGATTGTGTCCTGGACACAATCCCGCTCTCGACGAGGCCCGGGTGGGGGTCGGAGTACCGTCAGGTAGTTACTTTCCGACGTCCGAGCGGGCGGCGACCTGGATGATCATCCCGGCCTCCCGGTGGGTGATGACGCCGTCGTCGGCGAGGGGGCGGACGACCTCGACGACGTGCCGGACGAAGTGCCCGTGGGTCGCGTGGTCGCCGTCCTCGTCGATGACGTCGTTGATCGTGCAGCCGTCACCGATGTCGGCGTTGCCAACGCCCGTGTCGATGTCACCGACGACGACGGTCGCCCGGGTGTCGGAGCAGTCGCCCGGTTCGCCGCCGGCCTCCTCGACGATCGTGAGCGTCACCGAGCCCTCGCCGGTGTTGCCGGCGACGTCCGTGGCGCGGAAGTCGACGGTGTGCTCACCGAGCGTGTCCACGGTGATGGGCGCGTCGTAGGTGGTGTACTCGCCGCCGTCGAGGCTGTACTCGACGGTGTCGACGCCGGAGTCGGCGTCGGTGGCGGTGAGGGTGACCGAGGCGGTGGCGATGTAGTTGCCGTCGGCGTCCTGCTCACCGGTGACCTCGGCGGAGACCTCGGGTGCGGTGGTGTCGGGGTCCGGCTCGCCGCCGCCCTCCTCCACGACGGTGAAGGCGATGGAGCCCTCGCCGGTGTTGCCGGCGACGTCGGTGGCCCGGTAGTCGAGGGTGTGCTCACCGAGCTCGTCGACGACGACGGGTGCGGAGTAGGCGGTGAACTCGCCGCCGTCGAGGGAGTACTCGACGGTGTCGACGCCGGAGTCGGCGTCGGTGGCGGTGAGGGTGACCGAGGCGGTGGCGATGTAGTTGCCGTCGGCGTCCTGCTCACCGGTGACCTCCGCGGAGACCTCGGGTGCGGTGATGTCGGGGCCGGGCTCGCCGCCGCCCTCCTCGACGATCGTCAGCGTCACCGAGCCCTCGGCGATGTTGCCGGCGACGTCCGTGGCGCGGAAGTCGACGGTGTGCTCGCCGACCTCGGAGAGCGTGATCGCCGCGTGGTAGTGCGTGTACTCGCCACCGTCCACGGCGTACTCGATCATCTCGACGCCGGAGTCTGCGTCGGTGGCGGTGATGCTCACAGAGGCGGAGCCGATGTAGTTGCCGTCGGCGTCCTGCTCACCGGTGACCTGCGCGGAGACGTCCGGTGCGGTGGTGTCGGGGTCCGGCTCGCCGCCCCCCTCCTCGACGATCGTCAGCGTCACCGAGCCCTCGCCGGTGTTGCCGGCGACGTCCGTGGCGCGGTAGTCGAGGGTGTGCTCACCGAGCTCGTCGACGACGACGGGTGCGGAGTAGGCGGTGAACTCCCCGCCGTCGAGGCTGTACTCGACAGTGTCGACGCCGGAGTCGGCGTCCGTGGCGCTGATGGTCACCGAGGCCGAGCCCAGGTAGTTGCCGTCGGCGTCCTGCTCACCGGTGACCTCCGCGGAGACGACCGGTGCGGTGGTGTCGGGGTCCGGCTCGCCGCCCCCTTCCTCGACGACGGTGAAGGAGACGGAGCCCTCGCCGGTGTTGCCGGCGACGTCGGTGGCCCGGTAGCCGACGGTGTGCTCACCGAGCGTGTCCACGGTGATGGGTGCGTCGTAGGTGGTGTACTCGCCGCCGTCGAGGCTGTACTCGACGGTGTCGACGCCGGAGTCGGCGTCGGTGGCGGTGAGGGTGACCGAGGCGGTGGCGATGTAGTTGCCGTCGGCGTCCTGCTCACCGGTGACCTCGGCGGAGACCTCGGGTGCGGTGGTGTCGGGGTCCGGCTCGCCGCCGCCGCCGTCGGTGACGACGAGCTCACCGACCATCATCCCGTGCCCGGGGATGGCGCAGAAGTAGCGGTAGGTACCGGGCGTCAGGGTGATCTCGGCCTCGTAGTACCCGCCGTTCGCGTCGTACGGGTTGGCGACGATGTTGAGGTCGACGTCGTGGTTGTAGCCGGGCGTGGACGTGTCGAAGGTGAGGGTGTGGGGCATGCCGGTGGTGTTCCCGGCATCGACGCTGTTGTCGAAGATGACCGTCGCGGTCCCGGCCACCGCGCCGTCGGGGACGGTGAGGTAGTCGGTGACGCTGTTGCCCGCGGTCCAGGTGAGGACCTGGTCCGCGGCGGTGGCGGTCGACGGGACGAGCGTGAGGCCGGTCAGCGCGGCGAGGAGGGCGACGACGATCCGGCGGAGGGTTCCCCGACGCTGTGCTCGGGGCTGGTCGGTACTGGGGGACATGACGTGCTGGGACATGAGAGCAGTGCACCTTTCAGTGCTCAGGAACAGGGGGGACCGGTGCGGCGGGCGAGGTCCGCCCGCCGCACCGGTCGGCGACCTAGGACAGGTCCATCACGCGGACGTTGCGGAACTCCATGAGGTCGTTGTTGCCGTGGTTCTGCAGGCCGATGAACCCGCTGGCGAACTGCCGCAGATCCGTCGGGGGGTCGCCGGCGCGCGACGACTCCTGGCCGGGCGAGTTCTCGAACTCGTTGATGACCTCGCCGTTGCGCAGGATCGTGTACTGCTGCCCGACGACGCGGATCTCGTAGTCGTTCCACTCACCCTTCGGGGTCACACCGGCGTCGTCGAGCCCGACCGGGTCGAAGTTGTACACCGACCCCGTCTTCTGCGGCTCACCGGTGGGACCGTCGTAGAGCTGGATCTCGTGGCCGCAGCTGATGGCCACCCACGCCTCCGACTGGCCCTCCCCGCACTCCGGCTGCTCCTCGGCAGTCGGGTCCGGGAAGCGCACGAACACGCCACTGTTGGCGTAGGCGTCACCCTCGGAGACGTCGCGGAACTGCAGCTTGAGGGAGAAGTCCTCGAACTCCTCGGCCTCGTACCACAGCATCCCGAGACCACCCCGGCTGAGGATCGAACCGCCGTCGAGCAGCTCGAAGTGCCCGCCCGGGGCCTGCCGCCAGTCCTCGAGGGACTCGGCCGTGCCGTCGAACAGCCACCGGTAGCCGGTGTCGCCGGGCTTGCCGACGTCGGAGCGGGCCGCCGCGTTGCTCAGCCGGCCGCCGTCACGCGCGGCGAGCTCGCCGTCGTTGCGGAGCTGGCGGACCAGCTCGTTGACGTGCCGGACGAACGCGCCGTGGTTGTCCCACTCGCCCTCGTCGTTGATGAGGTCGGCGATGGTGCAGCCACCGAGGTCGGTGTTCGGGACGCCGGTGTCGACGTCACCGATCCACACGGTGTCCCGGGCGTCGGGCACCGCGCACTCGATGGCGGCGACGGTCTGCACCGTCTCCACCGTGCCGTCGGCGTAGGTCACCGTCAGCGTCACGTCGTAGCTGTCGACGCGCTCGTAGGTGTGCCGCGGGTCGGCCTCGGTGGACGTGGTGCCGTCCCCGAAGTCCCACTCCCAGGCCACGCCACCGGACCGGGATCCGCTGAACTGCACCGTCAGCGGGTCGCTCTGCACGCTCGCCGCGGTCGCGGTCGGCACCGGGGTCGCCGGGCCACCGGTGTAGACGACGCGGATGAGCTTCTGGTTGTCGTGCAGGGTGAAGAACGCGCTGCCGTAGTCGAGCATGTACAGCGCACCGTCGGGCCCGAACTCCGCGTCCATCCAGCTCTGCAGCTGGTTGCTGCCGTTGCCGCCGCGGATGATGTGGCGCAGGTCCTCCGCGAACGCGGGCGGCGCCTGCTCCTCGATGCCGTCCGGGTTGGGCGTCACGGCGACCCGGTTGTTCGGGTTGGTCTGGTCACCGATGAGCCACTTGCCCTCCCAGTACTCCGGCCACGCGACGTCGCTGTCCTCCGTCACCTGCGAGGTGCGGTAGGTGGGGCCCGACATGATCGCCTGCCCGCCACCACGGAGGTAGGGCTGGGTGTAGGTGACCTCGTCCTCCTCGTAGCTGGGGATGCCGTTCTCGTCGCGCGGGAAGATCGGGCCGCCCCCGCCGGGGGAGTACCAGATCATGTTGTCCCGGGCGTCGGGGATGTCCACCAGGCCGGTGTTGCGCGGCGAGGTGTTCTCCAGGTTGTCGCAGTCGTACCAGTCGGTGAGGACGCTGGCGTCCTCGTTGCTCCGGTCGCGGTACGGCTGGCGGTCACCCATGCAGTACGGCCAGCCCTGGTTGCCGGCGGAGGTGATGATGGTCGCCGTCTCGTACTTGGCCGGGCCCAGCTCCGGGTCCGGGCCGAACGCGTCCGGGCCCACCCAGGCGGTGGTCACCCAGTCGGTGTCGGGGTCGACCTGCAGCCGGGACGGGTTGCGCAGCCCCATGACGTAGATCTCGGCGAGCGTCTTGCCGCCGCCCTCCTCCTGCCCCGTGAACAGGTTGCCCTCGGGGACGGTGTAGGTGCCGTCGTCCTCGGGGTGGATCCGGATGATCTTGCCGTTGAGGTCGTTGGTGTTGCCCGACGTGCGGCGCGCGTCCTGGAAGGAGATCCCGGCGAACTCCTGGGTCCAGTTGTTGCCGGAGTAGCCGTCCGAGCCCTGGGAGGAGTTGCTGTCACCGGTGGAGACGTAGAGGTTGCCCTCGCTGTCGAAGTCCATGCCACCACCCGCGTGGCAGCAGCTGTGGATCTGCGTCTCCCACTCGAGCAGGTCCACCCGGGTGTCCTGGTCGATGCCCGGGCCCTCCGGGTCGTAGGTGAACCGGGAGATCGTGCGCATGCCCACCTGGTTCTCGGTGTCGATCGAGTCGTAGGGCATCCAGTAGACGTAGAGCCAGTTGTTCTCCGCGAAGTCGGGGTCCGGCTCGATGCCGAACAGGCCCTCCTCGCTCTTGACCAGCTCGCCACCGCTGCCGCGGTTGCCGAAGACGTCGAGCACGGTCAGCAGGGTGACCTCACCGGTCTCCGGGTCCCACTGGTGGATGCTGCCGCAGCCCAGGCCCACGTTCGGGTCGTCCCACGAGGGGATCGGCCCGCTCGGGCAGGCGCCGCGGCCGACGTAGAAGATCGTGCCGTCCGGGGCGGCGCTGAGGCCGTGAGACTCACCGATCTGGTCGAGCTCGCCCTCGGCGTTGGGTTCCGTGAGCCGCTCGATCTCGTAGTTCGAGCCGATCGTGGCCTGGCAGTCCCCGCGGACCATGCCGGTGGACCACTCGATGGCGCCGAGCAGGTGGCTGCGGAAGGCGTCCTCCGCGTAGCTCTCGGCCGTGCCGCCCATCCCGGTGTAGAAGGAGCGTCCGCCGTCGTAGTCGCGGCACCACGAGATCGGGTGGAACGCGCCGTTGCCGGTGTCGCCCGCGTCGTAGTCCCACTCCTGGACCTGGGCGACGGTGTGGACCTCACCGATCGGGTTCGGGTCCCAGTTGTGCCACTTGTCCGAGCGGGTCCAGTTGAGCGGCAGGCCCTCGTTGGCGGGGTGCTGGCGGTCGACGACGTTGACCGTCGCCTCCTGCACCGGGATCTCCACCTCCGGCGGGTCGATCGACTCGTCGGTGAACAGCAGCCAGTCGGCGAGCTGGGTCAGCGGGTCGCCGGCGTTCTCGGTGATGTCCAGCCGGTAGTGGGCGTAGGCCTCCTCGTTGTCGAGCTCGTACTCCTTGCGCATGAAGCGCTGGGAGAACTCGTCGCTGCGGGTGTCCAGGTCCACCCAGGTCTCACCGTCCGCGGACGCCTGCAGCGTCCACGTCTGCGGGTCGCGGCCGGTGAAGTCGTTGGCCGACGTCAGCACGTAGTGGGAGACGACGGCGGGCTCGGCGAGCTCGAGGGTGAGCGTGGCCGTCGGCTCGAAGGCGAGCCACTTGGTGTTCTCGTCGTCGTCGATGAGGTTGACGGCCACCTCGTTGGGCGGGTTCTCGGCGGTCGCGGAGATCGCGGAGACCTCCTCCGGGACCGGCCGTGTGCCCGCGGGCCGGGTGCCGATGAGACCGGT
Organism: Georgenia sp. H159; assembly: GCF_035607575.1. NCBI lineage: Bacteria > Bacillati > Actinomycetota > Actinomycetes > Allobogoriellales > Allobogoriellaceae > Georgenia > Georgenia sp. H159. The sequence goes on from NZ_JAYDZY010000001.1 coordinate 795,069, forward strand.
GAACCACTGCGAGGTGTCCTGCGCGTTGGCGGCGTCACGGATCCCCAGGAAGCCTCCGCCGTCGTTGACGAAGTCCTGGAGCGCGGCCTCCTGCGCGCCGTCGAGGTCGCGTCCCTCGGCGGAGAGGAAGACGACGCCGCGGTAGTTGGCGAGGTTCTCCTCGGTGAAGTCCGCCGGGTCGCTCGAGGTGGTGACGGCGAAGCCGTTCTCCGCGCCGAGGGCCGCGATGGTGTCGGCCGCCTCGACGACGGGGTCGTCCTGCTCGGCCGGGTCACCGTGGAAGACGAGGACGTTGACGCCCTGTGCGTCGGCCTCCTGCTGGGCGCCGACGTCGCCGCGGACCTTGGCGAGGCTCGTCGCCGTGTCCGGGCTTCCTGGTCCGGCGAGGGCGGGCGCCGCCGTCATGCTGAGCATGAGGCCGGCGCTCGCGGTGAGTACTCCCGCGCGTCTGAGACGGCGGGTCCGGGCAGCTCGGCGGCTACCGGGTAGGTCTCTTCGTGTCGTGCTCAAATCTCCCCCTTTGGAGTACAACATCGTCGGCGGTGTTGCCGATGACCTGACGTGCTAGCGGTGGCCTCCCCCCTCGTGGTGGTGGAACCAGTCGATGGACTCCTGGGCGCCGGCGGGCATGCTCCCGTCCGCGTTGCGGACGAGGAAGATGCCGGCCATGCCGCCGTCGGAGTGGAACTGGACGTGGCAGTGGTACATCCACGCGCCGGGGCCGACGTCCTCGCCGGCGATCACCTGGAACCCGAAGGACTCGCCCGGGTTGAGGTCCTTGTTGTCGATGATCTGGCTGGGGTCGCGCGGGCCCTCGAGGTAGCCCGTGCGGTTGTTGGCCCAGCGGTGCGCGTGGAGGTGGAACGTGTGGAACATGTCGCCGTGGCCGATGCAGATGAACTCCACGGTCTCGCCGTGGTTCGCCTCGAACATCGGGGTGTTCGGCGCGGTCTTGTTGTTGATGAGCATCCCGTTGAAGACCACGGTGAACTGCCTGTCGGGGAGGATGTCGCCCCGACGGCGCACGACGAGCCCCCCGTACAGGCCGGCCTGCAGCCCGCCGGTGCCGTGCGGTGTGCCCATGGCGTGGTCGTGGTAGTGCCAGTACCCCGCCGTCCCGGGACGGCTGAACCGGCCGAGGGACTTCTCGCCGGTGGTGCGCCAGACGTACGTGCGCGTCTCACCCGGCCGGTTGTAGGAGTTGTTCATGGGCGAGCCGTCGGAGGTGGTCTCGTACAGCACCCCGTGGGGGTGGATGGAGACGTCACGGTCCGTCGTGTTGACGAGCGTGATCTCCATCGTGTCGCCCTCGTACATCTCCAGGACGGGGCCCGGGATGGTGGCCTTGCCGGGCTCGAGCCCGTAGCCCACCTGGCCGCCGCCGAGGTCCTCGACGTACATCGTCTTGCGGTGGACCGTCCCCGGTGGGCCGTTCGCGGCGAGCCGTGCGCTCGACGGCGGGACGGCGGCGACGGCGGACGGTCCGAGTGCGGCGGTGGTCGCCGGCACGAACAGGGCGGCGGCGGCGCCCGTGAGCATGGCGCGTCGCGAGAACCCGCCCTCGGCGGGTCGGTGTGCGGTGTCAGTCATTGAGCTCCCCCGGCTTGGCAGACACCTCGGTCGCGCACCCCGTCGGTAGGTTCCCCCGACGACGACGTGCGATGGCGCGCGTCGCTGCGACTACCGAGGCTCTGAGGCATTCACCAAAACACCCCGACCGTAGAGCCACTTCTGATGAACGTCAAGCAAAAGCAGGTCATCGGATGTCAATGGTGGGTGTTCTGTTGTTCCGTCAAGTGGCGCTTCTGCGTACTCGGCGATCAAAGGGGGTTGCCGATTTTCGTATTTGGTTGTTGACTCTCCGTCGGGGGTGCCCCGACAGCGATGTCGTCAACGGGGCAGAAGTGCCGATGAGGTCAACAGTCACGCGCTCGAGGTGCGCTGCCGGTGAGGTACCGGCAGCGCCAGGCCCGTCTCCGCGGAGCCAGACGAGTCCACGGTGCCACTCCCACCGTCCACCGCCCAGCGCACCGGTCGCCGCTGCGTCCTGCCCGGGTATCTCGTCTCAGCACTAGGAGAAAACGATGCGAAAGAGACTGACCAGCGTCCTGATCGGAGGACTGGCGCTCGCGGGTTTCGGGGCGATCGGCCCCGCACAGGCCGCCCTGACCACCCACTGCGTGGGTGAGGCCGCCGGCGTGACCGTGCCCGGTGACCTCCTCGTCCCGGCAGGGAAGGCGTGCTCCCTGGACGACGTCGTCGTCACCGGCAACGTGCGCGTCGCCGCCGGAGCGGACCTCGTCGCGAGCGGGCTGACCGTCAACGGCAACGTCGCCGTCCAGAGCGAGGGCTACCTCGACCTCGTGGAGTCCACCGTCGCCGGGAACGTCGTCAACCGTGGCGCCTTCGGCGTCTACCTCGACTACACCGACGTCAACGCCTACACCGCCACTGCCGACGTCAACCCCGAGACGTTCCTGTGGACCGAGGGGGCGACGTTCAACGGGCGCGTCGCGGCAACCGGTGGCTCCGTGCTGTTCGACAGCACGGTCGCGCAGCGGTTCGTGCAGACGACCGACACGCTCTACACCGACGTCGTCGACTCGGTCGTCGCCGGGACCCTGACCGTCACCGGCGCCGAGTTCGGCGCGACGGTGTGCGGCAGCGAGGTCGACGGGCACGCGACCTTCGCGAGCAACGGCGTCGGCGTCCAGCTCGGGGCCGGCGGCGCGCTCTCGGAGTGCGAGTACGGCACGAGCGTCTGGGGCGGCAACGTCCTGATCTCCGGGACCACCGGCCTCGCCGAGGTGTCGGACAACATCATCCGCGGCAACCTCGCGGGGACCGGCAACGAGTCCGTCGCCGTCGGCGAGAACCGGGTGCGCGGCGAGCTCCAGGGGCAGTTCGCCGAGCAGGCCGAGCAGCGCATGATGCGGATGCTCGAGGCGCAGCCGGACGGTGAGGCGGACGCCGAGCGCGACGTGCTCGAGCAGCTGCGCACCGAGCGGCTCGGCAAGGCGGAGCAGTCCGCGGAGGTCGCGGGTCCCGCGAACCTCTGACCGCTGCTGCGTGGCTCGGGGCCGACCGGCTCCGTGCGCGAGTGATGGAACGGGGCTCTGCGCCTGGGTGCAGAGCCCCGTTCGGCCGCGGGCACCGTGAGAATCTTGCGGACCGCGCGAGGGTTTCGGGTGCTACGCGAGGGTTTCGGGTGCCGCGCGACGGTCGTGTGAACCGCGACGGTCTCGCGCGCCGCATGAGGGTCTCGGATGCCGCGGTGGAGCGAGCCTGCTCGCCGACGCTCAGCGGGCAGCCTCGGCTCGGGGCGGTAGCCGCCACCTCTGTGGTTCCAGGCGTCCGAACCCGGTGAGGAGCTCGACGACGACGAGGTCCTCGGCCGACTCGCGCGAGACGATGAGACTGGTGAGGAAGAGCGGGACGAGTGCTCCGGGGCTCGAGCCGAGGATGGCGTCGAACCCGTTCGCGAGCATGCCGGTGAGGTGCGGCGCTCCCTCGGCCAGTGTCCGGCGGCCCGCGTCGGCGGCCGCGGGCGTTGGCCCCGTCGCCGCAGCGGCCGCGGAGGTGATCGCCAGCGCCTGGCTCAACGGGTGCATCTCCGTCCGGTCGGCCGGCGGGGTGAAGGCCTCGAGGAGGTTCGCAACGAGCAGTCCGCCGTCCACCGAGTGCGACGGGGAGAGCAGCCGGGTGCTCAGCCGGAGGTCTGTCCATCTCACCAGGCCCGATGAGTCCGTGATGCACCGAAGCTGTGCGTCCCCCGTCCGGCCGGTGATCGTGAAGCCACGGAGGGTGGCGTCCTCGCGGAACGGTTCGGGTGGCAGCTCCGCCGTGGTCGTGCCGAACGCGCGCAGCGCGTCGGCCAGGCCGACGTGCTGCTCGATCCCGTTGGCTCTGGCCCATGCGAAGGACGGCACCATCGCGAACCGTGCCACCCGGAGGAACTCCTCCTCGGTGATGGTCCAGTACCCAGGATGCGTGATGTCGTGGTCCCGCGCCGCCTTGATCCCGAGGGTGTTGTTCTCCTCGCACAGCAGCGACCGACCGCCCCAGGGGTCGATGAAGCCGACGCGGCCGTCGTAGGAGAACAGAGCGCTGACGACGTGCCCGCCACGACCCGTGTCCACGCCCAGCGACAGGGCGGCCGGACGGCTCTTGCCGTCGATGAAACCTCCGCCGGCGCGAAGGACCGTCCGCACCGCCTCGAGCAGCTGCGGCGGGGCAAGGGACTGCCGGTAGGGGATGCGGGTGACGTCCTCCAGTGCGTCGGCGTTGAGCAGGCACATCCACGGCGTCATCGTCTGGTCGAAGAGCTGACGCCAGAGGACCTCGACCGGAAGTCCGGGCGGTGCCGCATACTCGAGGATTCTCGGGTCGTAGATGTTCCACGGCATCGCCTCCTGTGGCGCGCGTGGTTTCTCCCTGCCGTAGTCGTCGGGTGCGACCGCACGCGGGAGTACGGCGGCGACGAGAATCGTCGCCAGGTCGCCCAGCGTGGTCGACCGGCCGCGGCCGTCCGGCTCGGCGGACTCGGCGGAGTCGTCGAGGTCGATGCGACCGGTCGCGTCGTCCACGGCCACGTGCCTTGCCACCATCGGCCCAGTGTTCGCGCGAAGCAGGAGAAGGGGTCTGGCGGGATGCCTGCCGACATCGGTTCGCGTCAGCCACTGGAGGATCTGCACCGCGGTCCACAGCTCGACGGTGCGATCCCCCATGCGCGCGCGACCGGTGGCGTCGTCGGCGACGAGCACCGCGGCCGCGGCCCCCGTCTCGCGCTCCCACTCCATGACGAGGTCGGCCAGCGTGCGGCCGCCCGGGCCGCACGGTCCCGAGCCCAGGTCCACGATCACGTCCACAGGAGCACCCCCCACAGTGCGGTGCTGGCGGCCGTTGCGGCCAGCAGCAACCCGGTCGCCACGGTGACCCGACGTTGGGTGCGCAGCAGGTAGCTCCGGCGGGAGTCGGCGTAGCCCGCCTCGTCGGGGGAGTCGAGCGTCGGCCGCAGGCTCCAGACGTAGGCGGTTGCTGCCAGCACGAGCAGCAGTGGTGGCAGCAGAGCGATCCAGCGGAACTCCGGCGCGAGCCCTTCCGGGTCGAGGTACTCCAGGACGGTGTAGTACACCGCAATGCCACCGGTGCTGACGGTCAGCATCGTGGTGGAGAAGGTGCGGAGGGTGGCGATGGAGTTCTGACGGACGGTCGTGAGCTCCTCGACGAGCCACGAGCGATCCGCCGGTGGGCGGTCCGCAGGTGTTCGGTCCGCCGGTGGGCGATCTGCCGTGGGGCTGCCGGGCCCCTGGTCGACGTCCCTCACCTCCTGCGCTGACCCAAGTGCGCGGACAGTCGCGGTGAGCCCGACCAGGCGCTCGCCGGCCTCGACGGGGACGCGGAGGGCAACCTTCCCCTCTTCCCCCGTGTCCGGGCAGCGGAGTTGCGCGGACCAGAGCGCAGCGGACGATGCGCCGCTGCCGCCGAACAGGAGCGGCTGTGGCTCCACGGATATCGACGCGTCGGCCACGTGCCTGCCGCCGCACCGCGGGCACTCGAACTCGATGCTTAGGTCGCGCTGCCGGACGGCTTCGCCCACCGGCTCCACCTCCCCCACGGAGTCGCACCTGCGCTGCCGTGCGAGCCCACGACGGTGCGGGCGAGGCGAGCATGCGCTCGCGTGCAGTTTAGCGTCGCGGTCCTCGGCGTGGGAGGGGCGCTGACCCGTCGACGGACACAATCCCGCTGTCGGCGGTGGGGAGGTTGGCCCGTGGGCGGACACAAGTCCGCTGTCGGCGGTGGGGAGGTTGGCCCGTGGGCGGACACAAGTCCGCTGTCGGCGTTGGGTGGGGTGAGCCCGTGGGCGGACACAACTCCGCTGTCGGCGTTGGGTGGGGTGGGCCCGGGGTGGGGTGGGCGCGCGGTCGGTGGGCCCGTGGTCGGGGGAGTCACCGGCCGGCGGCGTAGCCCTGCATGCCTCGCGGGTTGGCGGCGGCACCGAGCAGGCCGGACGCGGGGTCCCGGGTGACGGCCGAGAGTCGCCCGAGCGACCAGTCCCCGGCGCGAGTGACACGGTGGCCACGGCGTTCGAGGTCGGTGATGACCTCCTCGCCCAACCGGTCCTCGACGACCGCCCGGGCGGGGTCCCAGGTGCGCGGCCAGAAGGAGTCGGGCATCGAGCGGGTGTGGAAGGTCGGGGCGTCGATCGCCTGCTGTGGCGTGTAGCCGCCGACGATGGTGCGGAGCAGGTAGAGCAGCTGCCACTGGTCCTGCTGGTCACCTCCCGGTGAGCCGAGCGCCGTCACGGCCTGGCCGTCGCGGAGCACGAGGGTGGGTGTCAGCGTGGTCCGTGGTCGCCGGCCCGGCTCGAGCGACGACGACGCCCCCTCTTCCAGCCACATCATCTGCAGCCGGGTGCCCAGGCAGAAGCCGAGCTCGGGGATGGTGGGGGAGGACTGCAGCCAGCCGCCCGAGGGCGTCGCCGAGATCATGTTGCCCCACCGGTCGACGACGTCGACGTGGCAGGTGTCCCCGCGCTGCGTCCCGGTGGGGGAGACGGTCGGCTCGCCGACACCCGCGGTGGCCGCAGCCGTGTAGGTCTCGCGCAGTGGAGGGGCGAAGGGCTGTCGTCCCGGGACGCGGCCGGGACGGAGCTCGGCGCTCGCGGTCTCGCCGATGAGGGCGCGCCGCTCCATCGCGTACCCCGGGGAGAGGAGATGGTCGAGCGCGGCCCGGGCTGCGTCGTCGTCGCCGTAGTAGGCGTCGCGGTCGGCGAGGGCGAGCTTGAGGACCTCGAGGACGGTGTGCGCGCCGACGGCGGTCGACGGGTCGAGGCGTGCGTCGTCGAGCCCGTCGAGAACGGTGAGCATCTGCAGCAGTGCCGGGCCCTGCCCCCACGGGCCGGTCTTGGCGACGGTGTAGCCGCGGAACTCGGCCGTGACGGCTGGCTCGTACCCGGCGGTGAAGGCGGCGAAGTCCCTGGCTGTGATGACGCCGGCGTAGGTGCCGCCGTCGGAGTGCCGGTGCGGCTGCGCGGCGAACGCTGCGGCAGCCTCGGCGACGAAACCCTCCCGCCAGGCGGTGCGGGCGGCCTCGATGCGGGTGACGCGGTCCCCGGAGCCGGCCTCGGCGAGCCGCTCCAGGGTGCGCGCATAGGACTCGTTGCGGACGAGCTCACCGGGCTGGGGCAGCCGCCCGTCCGGGAGCCACTGGGCGGCGGAGGTGGGCCAGTGCTCGGCGAAGAGGTCGCGGACCTGGCCGATCGTGCGACAGACGGCCGGGAGGATCGGGTGGCCGTCGCGGGCGTAGCCGATGGCGGGGGCGAGGACGTCGGTGAGGTCCCACGTGCCGTGGTCGCGCAGCAGGAGGAGCCAGGCGTCGACGGCGCCGGGTACCGCTGCGGCGAGTGCGCCGGCGCCGGGGACGAGGTCGAGCCCGAGCCTGCGGTAGTGCTCCCGGGTGGCGCCTGCAGGCGCGGGACCCTGGCCCATGAGCACGACCGGGTCGCCGGGGGCGTCGGCGGTCACGAAGATCGCCGGCATGTCACCGCCCGGGCCGTTGAGGTGCGGCTCGACGACGTGCAGCACGAAGCCCGCCGCCGTGGCGGCGTCGAACGCGTTGCCGCCGCGCTCGAGCACGGACTGGGCGGTGGCGGTCGCGATCCAGTGGGTCGAGGCGGACATCCCGAAGGTGCCCTGGAGCGTGGGCCGTGTGGTGAAGCTGGGCGGCGGGGTGAACGCGGTCGGCATCGCCTCAGGGTATCGAGGGCTTGGTGGGCAGACCTGTCCCCTGGTCGGTCTAGGCAGGTTCGTCGTCGTGCCGACCGGTGATGAGGTGCCCGTGGCGGTCGTAGAAGTACCATCGGCCCTTGCACCGGACGATCGTGATCGAGTTGGCGTGGATCCAGTCGTGGTGGTGCCAGCAGACGAGGAGCCCGTGCTCGACGCACGTCGGCCCGGTGTCGCGGTACCACTGGAGCGAGTGGTGGATCTCGCCGAAGCCCGGTGGTTCGTCGCAGTCGGGGACCTGGCAGTGCTTGTCCCGGGCGATGATGGCCTTGACCATGTGTGCCGGGAAGATCCGCTGCTCGCGTCCCACGTCCAGAACGGTGGAGTCGGGCCCGAACACCACTCGGGACAGTGCGGAGCCGCAGGCGAGGCGGGCCAGCAGGGCCGGAGGGATCGGGGTGCCGTCCTCGAGAGTGGCCGGCTCGACGCCGATCATGGCCCTGGGGTCGATCGCCGCCGAGATGACGTGGTCGTCGCCGGGCTTCCACTCCTCGAACCACCGCCGGGCCTCGGGCGAGAGCTCGAACAGGTCCTCCTGGCGTCCCGGGTCCCTGGGGCCGCCGACCTGGGTGAAGGTGGAGTCGGTGTAGAAGCCGAAGGCGGCTCCCGGGACGTGTGGGGCGCCGTCGGAGCGCTCCGGGACTACGGGCGAGCCGGTCGCCGCGGCGAGCGCGCGGAGCGTCTCGAGCGACGTCGTCACGGTGAGGTGCGGACGGATTCGCGAGTGTGCTCCCTGGTCTCCGGCGTCCAGGGACTGCCGGGCGAGGGACGTGAGGGCCGCCGCTCGCCGCTGAGCGGGGGTGCGCTGGTCGTCCTTGGCCTTGCGGCCCATGTGGGCACGAAGGGCGGTGGCGACCGTCTGCCCGGAGACCTCGTCGAGCCAGCCGGCCAGGTGGTAGCCGTCGAGCGTGCGGGAGAGCGTGAACTGCTCCTTGGTCCCGGCGTCCCGCCAGGCGCGGTCGGCGGCCTCCGGGTCGGCGGCGATCGCCCAGCTCCTCACCAGCTTCCCGAACGTGCCGGCGTCCATCGAGTGCGCCTGCTCCACGAGGAAGGCCTCGCCGAGGTCCTCGTCCGCGAGCTGCGCGCGGAGCCGGTCCGTGGCGAGCGCCTCACGGACGAGGATCGCCACGTGCTCGGCGCTGATCCTGCCTGCGTCGAGTGCCTCCCGGGCCAGCGGGAGGTGGTCGCGCAGCGCCCTCGCGTGCCTCACCTGGCGGGACGCGGCACCCGCGGTGGTGTCCGTCTGCACCCTCACCCACGCCTGGACCGTGCGCTGACCACCGAGTGCCCACAGTCCGTTGGCCTCGATGGTGCTCAGGACCGTCGAGCGCAGGCCGGACAGCCGCCGGTCCAGCTGCTCGAGCACGCCCAACGCCTCGTGGACCCGGTGGCCGTTGACCTCGTGCCAGCTCCTCCCTGACAGGCTCGCGACCGCCTCGAGGATCGCGTTGAGCTCGTCGACCGGGTCCGCGACAGTCAGGTGGTTGGGGGAGGACGCGCCCCCGTCGACGATCTCCGCGGCCACTGCCCTCACCCCCTTCGAAGCTCTGATGTGCTTCTGGTCACATCCTCTCAGTGACCACTGACATCGGGCAGATGACGGCGATTGACGCGGTTGAGTGCGGTTGTGGACCGTTGGTGTCGCGTACCGTGCCACCCGTGTCGGTCGACCGAGTCCGTGAGGCGTACTCCGCGCGTGCCGACGACTACCGGGACGCCGTCGGGAGCATCGAGCACGCTGCCCGGCACGACCGGGACCACCTGCTCGCGTGGGCGCGCGGTGTCGAGGGCCCGGTCCTCGACGTCGGCTGCGGCCCGGGCCAGTGGACGAGCTTCCTCCACCACGAGGGCATCGACGTCGAGGGCCTCGACCCCGTGGACGCCTTCATCGCGGACGCGCGCACCCGCTACCCGTCCGCCCGCTACCGCACCGGGTACGCGGAGGACCTCGGTGTGGCGGACGGAAGCGTCGGCGGGATCCTCGCCTGGTTCTCCCTCATCCACACCGAGCCGCGCCTCCTCGGTGTCCCGCTCGCGGAGTTCGCCCGTTGCCTGCGCGCGGGAGGGACACTCGTGCTCGGCTTCTTCGTCGGCCCCGACCACGAGCCCTTCGACCACGCCATCACGACGGCGTACACCTGGTCCGTCGACGGGCTCGGGCAGCGTGTGGGCGAGGTTGGGCTCACGGTCGTCGAGGTCCGGACGCGCACCGACCCGGGCGCGCGCCCCGTCGGAGTGCTCGTCGCCGAGCGTCGCGCTACCGCCAGCCCAGCGCCGGGGCGACGTGGGTGAGGACGCTCTCGATGACGTGGGCGTTGTAGTCGACGCCGAGCATGTTCGGGACGGTGAGGAGGACGGTGTCCGCGGCGGCGACGGCCTCGTCCCCTGCCAGCTCCTCGGCCAGCTTGTCCGGCTCACCCGCGTAGGACTTGCCGAAACGGGCCAGCCCTCCCTCGAGGTGACCCACCTGGTCGGTGGACTGGGTGTCGCGCCAGAAGAGTTGCCGGTCGAGGTCGGTGACGAGCGGGAAGATCGACCGGCTCACCGAGACCCGCGGCTCCCAGTCGTGCCCGGCGTCGCGCCACGCGTCGCGGTAGCGCTGGATCTGCTCGGCCTGGAGCTGATGGAAGGGGACGCCGGTGTCCTCGGTGAGCAGCGTGGAGCTCATGAGGTTCATGCCCTGCTGGGCCGTCCACTCGGCGGTGGCACGCGATCCGGCGCCCCACCAGATCCGACGGCGCAGGCCGGGGGAGTGGGGCTCGATGCGCAGCAGCCCGGGCGGGTTGGGGAACATCGGTCGCGGGTTGGGCTCGGCGAAGCCCTCACCCTCGAGCACCTCGAGGAGGCGCTGCGTGTGGTCGCGGGCCATGTCGGCGTCGGACTGGCCGTCGGCGGGGACGTGCCCGAAGTACTCGTACCCACGGATCACCTGCTCCGGTGAGCCGCGGCTGATCCCGAGCTGGAGCCGGCCGCCCGCGATGAGGTCCGCGGACCCCGCATCTTCCGCCATGTACAGCGGGTTCTCGTAGCGCATGTCGATGACGCCGGTGCCGATCTCGATGCGGCTCGTGCGCGCACCGACCGCTGCCAGCAGCGGGAACGGTGAGGCGAGCTGCCGGGCGAAGTGGTGGACGCGGAAGTACGCGCCGTCGGCTCCCAGCTCCTCCGCGGCGACGGCGAGGTCGATGGACTGGAGCAGCGCGTCCGACGCGGACTTCACCCGCGACTGCGGCGAGGCGGCCCAGTGGCCGAAGGACAGGAAGCCGATGTTCTTCATGGCCGGGTCAACGTCGGCCGCGCGCCGGTATTCCGCGCTCCTCAAGAGTGGCGGGGTCCTTCCGCGCGCCACCCGCAAGGAGCAGACTGGGGCGATGACCCCAGCGGGTGAGCGGACAGTTCTCCTCACGGGTGCCTCGACGGGGATCGGTCGTGCCACCGTCACACGCCTCGTGCGTGCGGGGTTCCGGGTCTGGGCGACGACGCGCCGGGACGGGGACGCCCAGCGGCTGCGGGAGGAGCACCCCGGGAAGGTCCGGACCGTGCACCTGGACCTCCTCGACGACGACTCCGTGCGTGCCATGGGCGCGGAGGTGTGCCGGGCCGGTGCGCTGCACGCCGTCGTCAACAACGCGGGAGTCGCGCTGCCCGGACCGCTCGAGCTGGTCCCCGTCGACGTGCTCAGACGCCAGCTCGACGTCAACCTCGTGGGGCAGCTCGCCGTGACGCAGGCGGTGATGCCCGCCCTCTGGCAGGCGCGCGACCAGGGCGACCGGCCGCGCATCGTCATGGTGGGCTCGATCGGTGGGCGCATCGCCGGGCCGGTGCTGGGGCCGTACCACGCGGCCAAGTTCGGCCTCGTGGGTCTCACGGGTGCGCTCCGGGCCGAGCTCGCGCCCTTCGGTGTCCGCGTCGTCCTCGTCGAGCCCGGCATCATCGCCACCCCGATCTGGGAGCGAGGGCTCACCTCGGGGGACGACCTCACGGCGGGCCTGCCCGACGGCGTCGGACGCTACGCCCGACAGGTCGAGCGCGCTCGCCTCTCGGCAGCTCGCAACGCCACGCACGGTGCGCCCGCTGATCTCGTGGCCCGGGCGATCACCGCAGCCGTGACGGCCCGCCGGCCCAGCGCCCGGGTGCTCGTGGGGCGCGACGCCAGGATCACGGCCGCGCTCACGCGGGTGCTGCCCGAGCGGGCGCTCTATTGGATCACCGCGGCCCGATCCTGACCCTGGCGCCACGCCGGCCCGGGACGGCCGGCCCGACGACCCCCCGGCCACTCACCGCCCGTACAGCTCGCCGAGCTCCGCCCCCAGACGCGCGAGCTCGGCACGTACCGCCTCGGGCTCCACCACCTCCACCCCCGCCCCGAAACCCGCCAGCTGCTCGGCCACCGACAGTGCCATGTGCGCCGACACGCGCGCCCGCACCCGACCGTCGTCGTCGGTCCCGACCACGCTGAAGTACCGCCCGAAGTGCCTGCTCAGGATCGGGACCAGACGCTCGGTGACCAGCACGGTGGCGGAGATGCCCGAGCGGCGCTGCTCCACGTCGTCGACCACGCGCTCCCACTCGCGAGAGAGGTCGAGGTCGGCGGGCCGGTCGGCGTCGAGGTCGGTGACGGTGACCTCGCTGATCCGGTCGACGCGGAAGGTCCGCCGTCCTGCGGTGGTCCCGGCGACGAGGTACCAGACGTCGTCCTTGTCGATGAGGCCCCACGGGTCGACGAGGCGTTCGGTGCGTTGACGCGCCCGGTTCTCGTACCGCAGCGAGACCTTCCGTCGACGGACGACGGCGCCTTGGAGCGTGTCCACGAGCACCGGGCGGGTCCGCTCCCGCTCGCCCCACCGCGCCGGATCGACGACGACGGCGTCCGCCGCGGCTTCGGCCTCGGCCCGGAAGGTGGCCGGGAGAGCGAGCATGAGCTTGCGCAGCGCGGACCTGACCGGCGGGGCGAGGGTCGCCGCGGGGCCGGCGAGGAGGAAGAGAGCACGGGCCTCGTCCGCGGTGAGGCCGGTGAGGTCGGTGCGGGCACCGCCGACGAGCGACCACCCGCCACCGCGACCCGGCCGGGAGTAGACCGGGACGCCCGCTGTCGAGAGCGCTTCGAGGTCACGGCGGGCGGTCGCAACGGACACCTCCAGCACAGCGGCCACCTCGGCGGCCGTCACCCGACCGCGCGCCTGCATGAGCAGGAGCGTGGACACCAACCGGTCCGCGCGCATGCCACGAAGACTGCCAGAAAAAGTGCTCAGAAGATGAGCACTTCACCCGCGCATCATGGTTCTGCCGCGGCGGAGATGCCGCCGCGGAGCCCGAAGGAGGAGCCATGTTCCGAGGATTCGCCACGATCAGCTACTACGCCGACGACCTCGCCGCTGCGCGCGAGTGGTACACCGAGCTGCTCGGCGTCGAGCCGTACTTCGCATTCCCCGAGCCGCCCGCGCCGCCGGCCTACCTGGAGTTCCGGATCGGCGACGACCAGGACGAGCTCGGCCTCATCGACCGCAGGTACGCACCGCCCGGAGCGTCGAACGCCGCCGGGGGCGCGGTGACGTTCTGGCACGTCGACGACCTCGCCGGCACCGTCGAGCGGCTGCTCGCCATGGGCGCCACCGAGTACGAGCCGGTGACCCCGCGGTCCGCAGGGTTCGTCACGGCGTCCGTCGTCGACCCCTTCGGCAACGTCATCGGGGTCATGCACAACCCGCACTATCTGGAGATGGTGGAGGCGCGCGCGACGACCTCGGCGTGACCCGTGCCCGATGACCTTTGCCGTCGGCGCTGGTCGACCCATGTACCGGACGTGAGGACCGCGCGCCCTCGCCGCGGCCCGACCGCGGCTCCGACACCAGGCAAGGAGAGTGCACACGTGAGTTCCGTGGTGGTGCAGGCGTTCACGACCCTCGACGGCGTCGTCCAGGCGGGCGGCGGCCCGGCCGAGGATCCCGAGGGCGACTTCGGGCACGCCGGCTGGGCTGCCGACTACGACGCCGAGCACGGTGCCGATGAGATCAACGCGGTCGTCGCAGAGTGGGAGACCCGGACCGAGGCGCTGCTCCTGGGCCGCAAGACCTACGACATCTGGGCGGGCGCCTGGGGCGTGTGGGACGAGGGCGCCGGCGGCCTGGACGGGGAGCTGACCAGGCGCTACAACCGGGTCCCGAAGTACGTCGCGTCGCGCACGCTCACCGAGCTCCCCTGGCGCAACTCCCACCTCCTCGGTCCCGACGTGCCCGCTGACGTGCGGAGGCTCCGGGCACAGCGGGGCGGGGAGATCCGGGTGTGGGGGAGCACCGTCCTGATCAGGACGCTGGCCGAGCACGACCTCGTCGACGAGTACCGGTTGGCGGTCTATCCGCTCGTGCTCGGCACGGGCAAGAAGCTCTTCTCCGACGGTTTCCAGCCCTCGAGGTTCGCACTGGTGCAGACGCGTGCGTTGACGTCCGGGGTGGTGGTCAGCAGCTACCGGCGCACCGGTCGGTGACCGGTGACAGCGCGGCACGAGCGCGCACGTCCGCGGCGGTGCGGGGAGGACTCGCTGGAGGCCGGCTCAGGCCTCCGCCATCGCCGCCTCGCTGGCGAGGAACTCGTTCATCGTCCGCAGCTTGTGCGCCCGCGCCGCCTGCTCGATCTGGTCGGCCGAACCACCGTCGTTCATCAGCGCGAGCAGCGCGTCGTGCTCGGCGATCGACGTCGCGGGCCGGGAGGGGAGCCGGTTGAAGCTCGTGCGCCGGATCATCGACATCCGCTGCCACTCGCGGTGGACGAGGTCGAGCAGGTGGTCGTTGGGGCACGCGCCGCACAGGATGCGGTGGAACCGTTCGTTGAGTGCGGTGAAACGCACCGGGTCGAAGTCGCCCTGGTGCAGGGCGCGCATCTCGTCGTTGGTCGCCGCGGCCTCGGCCAGGTCGTTCGCGGACAGGTGGGGGACGGCCAGCGCCGTCGCGGCACCCTCGAGGTAGGCGAGGGTCTGCATCGCGTTGGCGTAGTCGCGCGCGTTGACCCCGGTGACCTCCGCTCCGACGTTCCGGGTGAACGTCACCAGGCCCTCGGCCTCCAGCCGCCGCACGGCCTCGCGCACCGGCACCGGGCTGACGTCGAGGTCACGGGCGATCTTGTCGAGCACGAGCCGATAGCCGGCGCCGTACCGTCCGGTGATGATCTGCTCGTGCAGGCGCCGGTAGACCATCTCCGACTTCGAGATGCGCGTGGCCTCGGTCATGGTCTCTTCTTCCTGTTGCGGCTCCGCTGGCGCTGACACACGGCACAATCGATCACGCGGCACGTCCTGGCGTCATCATATATGATCATCGCGCAATGCGGCTCGAAGCTGGACCACGGCGAGCCGCCGGCTCGACACCGATGACGAGGTTGCCACCATGACGACAGCGCAGACCACCCACCCGGTCCTGCAGACCACCCCCACCCAGCTGCTCATCGGTGGGCAGTGGCGCGACGCGTCGGGTGGGGGTGTCTTCGACGTCCATGACCCGGCCACGGGTGGGGTCATCGCGCGGGTCGCCGATGCCACGGAGCGGGACGGTGCGGCCGCGATGGACGCCGCTGCCGGTGCGCAGGAGTCCTGGGGTGCCACCCCGGCTCGTGAGCGCGCGGAGATCTTGCGCCGGGCCTGGGAGCTGAGCATCGAGCGTGCCGAGGATCTCGCTGCGCTCATGAGCCTGGAGATGGGAAAGCCGCTGGCCGAGGCGCGCGGTGAGGTCACCTACGGCTCGGAGTTCCTCCGCTGGTTCTCCGAGGAGGCCGCCCATGTCAACGGCCGCTACCAGACGGCGCCCGAGGGCACGTTGCGGATCCTGGCCACCAAGCGCCCGGTGGGGCCGTGCCTGTTCATCACGCCGTGGAACTTCCCGCTGGCGATGGCCACCCGCAAGATCGCCCCGGCGCTGGCCGCCGGGTGCACGGTGATCCTCAAGCCGGCGACGCTCACCCCGCTCACCGCGCTGGCCTTCGGGCAGATCCTCATCGACGCCGGCGTGCCCGAGGGAGTCGTCAGCATCGTCCCGACGTCCAAGGCGCGCCCGGTCACCGGCCCGCTCATCCAGGACCGCCGCCTGCGCAAGCTCTCGTTCACCGGTTCCACCGAGGTGGGCCGCGCGCTGCTCAAGGAGGCCGCCGACAACGTGCTGCGCACGTCGATGGAGCTGGGCGGCTGCGCCCCGTTCATCGTCTTCGAGGACGCCGACCTCGACGCCGCACTCCTGGGTGCCCGCCAGGCCAAGCTGCGGAACATGGGGGAGGCGTGCACCGCCGCCAACAGCTTCCTCGTCCACGAGTCGGTCGCCGAGGAGTTCTCCCGCCGGCTGGCCGAGGAGTTCTCCGGCCTCCGGCTCGGCCACGGCCTGCAGGAGGGCACCGACATCGGCCCGCTCGTCTCCGCCGACCAGCGCGCCACCGTCCACGAGCTCGTCACCGCCGCGTGCGACCGCGGTGCGCGGGTCCTTACCGGCGGCCGGCCCGCGGAGGGCCCGGGCTTCTTCTACGCCCCCACCGTGCTGACGGACGTCGCGACCGACAGCCCGATCATGACGAACGAGATCTTCGGCCCCGTCGCGCCGGTCGCCACGTTCTCCACCGAGGAGGAGGCACTGGCCGCGGCCAACGCCAGCGAGGTCGGCCTGGCCGGGTACGTCTTCACCAGGGACATGTCCCGCATCCTGCGCCTCGCGGACAGGCTCGAGGTCGGCATGATCGGCGTCAACACCGGCCTGATCTCCAACGCCGCCGCCCCGTTCGGCGGGGTCAAGCACTCCGGCCTGGGCCGCGAGGGCGGCGTCGAGGGCATCGAGGAGTTCCTCGAGACGGTGTACGTGGGCATCCCGGTCGACTGACGGGGGAGAGGGGCTGCGCGTGCCGGGACGTCAGACTGACTCGCCAGGCGAGTCATCCTGACGTCCCGGCAACGCGATGTCCCCCGCAGCGCCGACGACGACGGCGGACCAGCCGGTCGCCGTCGTCGTCCGGTACCAGCCCGGTCGCCTCAGGAGACGAGGTCGGCGAGCTCCCGGAAGAACTGGCCGATGCCCGTCGCCCCGTTCCACGGCAGGTCACCGTCGCCGGCGACCTCCACGATCCGGCGCGGCAGCTCCATGGCCTGCGTGTCGGCCAGCGCGAGGAGCGTCGCCGCGCTCTGCTGCGCGGTCGGCCGGGCAGCGTCGTCGACGGCGGTGCCGGTCGACACGAGCCGCAGCAGCCGGAGGGTGACCGGCTCGCCGAGGATCCAGTAGCGCGGGTCGTACGGGGTGCGCACGTCGTGGTGAGCGAGGTGGTCGGCGAAGTCCGCCAGGTAGAACGCGAGCCCGCTGACCGTGTCCCCGGCGCGGTGGCGGCGAGGGCTCTGCGGGAGGATGCGGATGCACAGCGGGAAGTCCGCCAGCGCGCGCAAGGTCGTCGCGACCTGGCGAGGAGTGGGGGCGGCCTGGTCGCCCAGGAGGTGTCGGGCGACGTCGTCGTGGTGCAGCGCCGAGAGGAGGCGCTCGGCGTGGTCCTGGGTGGCGACGTGGGTCTCGTGGAGGATGGGCGCTGCGGTCACGGTGGGGCTCCGGGGAGAGTGGGGGTTACACCCCATATATACGCTCGCCGGGCCCGCCGGATAAGGGGTCCAAAGGCCCCGTTCCGTGCGATGTTGGACACACCTCCGTACGGCTACTAGACCAGCCCCGCGTCGTGCGCCAGAAGCGCGACCTGGGTGCGGTTCCCGACGTCGAGCGCGGCGAGCACGTGGGAGACCTGAGCCTTGACGGTGGCGACCGACACGTGGAGCTCCGCGGCGATCTCCGCGTTGGTCCGCCCGCGGCCGATGGCGGCGACGACGTCCCGTTCCCGGTTGGTCAACGAGGCGAGACGGGACCGGGCGCCGTCGGCCACGTCGGCGCGGTCGACGGCGTGCTCCACCAGGCGCCGGGTGACCGCCGAGGACAGCGTCGCCTCCCCGGCCGCGGCCCGGCGCACCGCCTCGGCGATCCGCGGTGGCGGGGTGTCCTTGAGGAGGTAGCCCGAGGCGCCGGCGCGCAGCGCCCCGAGGATCTCCTCGTCGGTGTCGAACGTCGTGAGAACCAGCACCTCGGGCGCGCCGGGGCGGGCGCGGAGCCGGGCGGTGGCCGTGACGCCGTCGACCCGCGGCATGCGCAGGTCCATGAGCACGACGTCGACGGGGTGGCGGTCCAGCACCGCGGGCACCTCCGCACCGTCCGCGGCCTCGGCGACGACGGCGATGCCCTCCGCGCCGTCGAGCATCATCACGAGGGCGGACCGGACCAGCGCGTCGTCGTCGACGACGAGGACCCGGATGCTCACGGCGGCCATGGTAGCCACGCGGACAGGCGGAACTCGGCGCCGTCGGGGCCGTGCTCGAGGCGACCGCCCACGATCCGCACCCGCTCCGTGAGCCCGACCAGCCCAGTGCCGGACCCGGGGATGCCGGTCCGCACCGGCCGCAGGGGGTTGGTCACGGTGACCTCGACGCCGGCCCCGGGCCGGCCGCCGACCCGCACCCGCACGGGCTCGGTCGGCGCGTGCTTGCGGGCGTTCGTCAGGCCTTCCTGGACGAGGCGGTAGACCGTGCGACCGACCATCCCGGGCGGGTCGCCGTCGAGCTCCACGACGACGTCGACGTCGCCACCCGCCGCTCGTGCCTCAGCGACGAGGCCGTCCAGCTGGCCGAGGTCCGGCGACGGAGGTGGCACGCCGTCCGCGGCCGGATCGTCGCGCAGCACGCCGACGACGTCGCGTACCTCCTCGAGTGCCTGGTGGACGCCTGCCCGCACCACCCCCGCGGCCTGCGCCAACCGCTCGGGCGACGCGTCCGGCCGGTACTCGAGCGCGCCCGCGTAGGTGGCGAGGAGGGAGAGCCGGTGCGCGAGGACGTCGTGCATCTCGCGCGCGATCCGCGTCCGCTCGGCCGCGACCGCCTCGGCGACCTGCCGGTCGCGGTCCGCCTCGGCGTTCCTGGCCCGCTCGGCCAGCCCGACGAGCAGCGCGCCACGGGCCTGGGCCAGTGCCCCCGCGGCGAGCAGCGCGGCGTGGGCCACGAGCACGAGCACCGTCCACCACCCGAACGACAGCCCGTGCACCGGACGCCACAGCCCACTCACCACGTGCGCCGCGAAACCGACGACGGCGACGACGGCGGCCGTGGGGAGGCGACGGGTGCGGCCGACGACGTAGGTCCCGGCAGTCGACGGCGGGGTGGCTGTCGGTGCGACGGCGGCCAGTGCGGCGAGGACGACGGCGGCGGCCACAGGGCGCCGGAACAGGAACGGGACGAGCGCCACGGCGGCCAGGCCGACCGCGACGTCGAGGGCAAGCGGCGGCGTCGTGGTGCCCGGTGAGTTGTGCTCACCGACCAGCGTCCACGCGCTCAGCACGGCCATCGCCCCCATGGTGGCGCCGACCGTCCAGCCCGAGAGACGCCACCTCCGCATGAGCACGGTGCGCGGGTCGGCCGACATCCCACCGAGCGTACGGAGGCCACGGTCGGGGCGGAACCGCCGAAGGTCGATCCGTCAGGTCCGGGTGGCTAGCACCCGTGGCCGGGCGGCCGATGACGGCGGGGCCGAGCCGACGGGAGCGTGGTGACACCCGACCAGGAGGAGGAACCATGACCACCACAGCCAGCACCGCACCGTCCACCGCCCCGCGCGTCCGTGCCCGTCCGCAACGGGCCGCAGCCGTCGGCGGCGCCGTCGCGGCCGGTCTCGCGACCTGGGTCGTCGCCGTCCCCGTGCTGGGCGTCGAGCTGACGGCCCGGAGCGGGGGCGGGGAGCTCGTCGTCGGGCCGCCGTCCGTCGTGCTCGCGGGACTCGTCGCCGGCCTCGGCGGCTGGGGTCTGCTGGCGCTGCTCGAACGGTTCGCCGGGCGGCCGCGCGTCGCGTGGACCGTCACCGCCGTCACCGTGCTCGTGCTCTCGCTCGCCGGGCCGCTCGCCCAGGCGACCACGGTCTCCGCGGCGGCCGTCCTCGTCGCCATGCACATCGCCGTCGGCACGGTCGTGGTCGTGGTGCTCGGCCGGACCGCACGGAAGGGGGCGGGGCGTATGGCCTAGCAGCACAGCGGTTCGCCGCGCCGCAGGACCGGGATGGCTACCCGTACCGGCGCCGCGGCCCGCGCGCACCCGAGGGAGGGGACGGAGGGGCCCCTCCCTCACGCGTGCCGTCGCGCAGGCGTGCAGCTACGTGCGTGAGGACGAACCGCTGTGCTCCACTATGGGGCGATGACCATCCCTTCTCCGCGAGACACCGCGCCCCGCGTCCTCGTCGTCGACGACGAGGCGCCGCTGGCACGGCTGGTCGCGAGCTACCTCGAGCGGGAGGGCTTCGCGGTCGAGGTGACGGGTGACGGCCAGGACGCGATCGAGCGGGCCAGGAGCTGGCGGCCCGGCGTCATCGTGCTCGACCTCGGTCTGCCGAACGTCGACGGCGTCGAGGTGTGCCGCACCGTGCGGACGTTCTCCGACTGCTACGTCATCATGCTCACCGCCCGCGTGGAGGAGGTCGACAAGATCGTCGGGCTCTCGGTGGGTGCGGACGACTACCTCACCAAGCCGTTCAGCCCGCGCGAGCTCGTGGCGCGGGTCCGCGCGATGCTGCGGCGCCCCCGCCAGGACCCCGATGGCAGCCATCAGCCCGGCGTGAGGTTCGGGCCGCTCACGGTCGACGTCGTCGGCCGGGACGTGACGCTCGACGGCGAGGCGGTCGAGCTCACCCGGACCGAGTTCGACGTGCTCGCCGCCCTGGCGGCCCGTCCGCACGTGGCGTTCTCGCGCCGCCAGCTCATCGAGGCGGTGTGGGGGCCCGGCTGGGTGGGGGACGAGCACCTCGTCGACGTCCACGTCGCGCACCTGCGCCGCAAGCTCGGCGACGACGCGTCCGCACCGCGGTTCATCCGAACGGTGCGCGGCGTGGGGTACCGGATGGGGCCGGGAAAGTGAGCGTCCGGGCCCGGCGCCGTCGAGGTCTCGGCGCCCGGCTGCTCGCGGCCATCGTCGCCGTGGTCCTCGTCGCCGGTGCGACCGCGTGGATCGTCGCCTCGGTGGTCGGACCGGCGATCTTCCACGACCACATCCTCATGGCCCAGCCCGCGACCTCGGACGTCGTCGCCCACGCCGAGGAGGCGTTCACCGCCGCGTGGACGCTGTCCCTGGCGCTCGCCCTGCTCGCCGGCCTGGCGACGTCGGTGGTCATGAGCGTCGTGCTCGCCCGACGCATCACGCGCCTGCTGCACCGGTTGCGGCAGGCGGCCACGAGGGTCGCGAGCGGGGACTACGCGGCCCGCGTCCCCGAGGTCCACATGGGCTCGGAGTTCGACGACCTCGCCGGCGCGTTCAACACCATGGCCGCCGAGCTCGGCGAGATCGAGGGGGCACGCACCCGCATGCTCGCTGACCTCGCCCACGAGATGCGCACCCCCGTGGCCACCCTGGACGGTTACCTCGAGGGCATGTCCGACGGCGTGGTGCGGGCGGACGAGCGGACCGTGGGGATGCTCCGGGAGCAGGTCGGTCGGCTGGCGCGCCTGGCGGAGGACATCGGGCTCGTGACCGCGGCCGGCGAGGGCCGGCTGAGCATGCACCTCCGGCCGGTACGGGTGGGGGAGGTCCTCGACGGCGCGCTCGCCGAGGCCGGCAGCAGGTTCGCCGACACGGGCGTCGACCTCCGGCTCGTCGCACCGGGCCAGGTGCGGCGAGCCGTGCTGACCGCGGACCGCGACCGTCTCGGGCAGGTGCTGACGAACCTCCTCGACAACGCGCTGCGGCACACCCCGCGCGGCGGTCGGGTGGAGGTGGGTGCGCACCTGGAGCAGGACAGGGTCTACCTGCGGGTCGAGGACACCGGTTCCGGGATCGCCCAGGAGCACCTCACGCACGTCTTCGAACGCTTCTACCGGGCCGACGCCGCGCGGGACCGTGCGCACGGCGGCTCCGGGATCGGTCTGGCCATCGTCCGGTCCATCGTCCACGCGCACGGCGGCACCGTCACGGCGGCGAGCCCCGGCGTCGGCGAAGGAGCCGTCTTCACCGTCGTGCTGCCGGTCTCCCAGGAGCGGGACCCGGCCTGACCGGCCCGTTCCCCTCCCGCTCGCCGGCGGCACGAACCTTCATCGTTTCTTCAGCGAAGGGTGATCGTTCGGCCGGGTGGGGCGGCCGATGCTCTGGGTGGTGACCAGACACCGGACCGGGAGAAGAACGTGACCACACAGAGCACCACGACCGTCGTGACCGTCGTCCAGGCGCCGGCCTGCCACTTCTGCGAGGATGCGGCGCAGGTGCTCGCGGACCTCGCCGGACGGTTCGCCCTGGAGGTGCGGACGCTCGGGCGCGACACCATCGAGGGACGGCGTCTCATCATCCGCCACCGGGCCACCATGGCCCCGCTCGTCCTCGTGGACGGCGAGTACTTCAGCAGCGGACGCCTCCACCGGCGTCGCCTCGAGAAGCTCCTCCACCTCCGCGCGGCACCGGCCATGGTCGGTCACTGATGGGCAACGAGCTGCTCACCACCGGCAGCGTCCTGGCGGCCTTCTTCGCCGGTGGGGTCGCGCTGTTCGCGCCCTGCTGCATCGTCTTCCTCGCGCCGAGCTACCTGGCCGGTGCGGTGAAGAACCGCCGGTGGCGGATCCTGCCCCTGACCTTCGTCTTCGCCGCCGGCCTGGCACTTGTCCTGGTGCCGATCACGCTGGGCGTCAGCATGGTCTCGGGAGCGGTCAACCAGTACCACGGCGTGCTGTACTGGGCCGGAGGGCTGCTCATGATCGCCCTCGCGGGGCTCTCGCTGTCGGGGACGATGTGGTCCCTGCCGCGGTTCCTGCGGGCGCCCGACACCATGCGCGGTGACAGCGGCAGCTTCTTCGCCCTGGGGGTGTTCTCCGGCGTCGCGTCCAGCTGCTGCGCCCCGGTCCTCGCCGGGGTCATGACCCTGTCCGTGCTCTCCGGCTCCGCCGTCGGCGGTGTCGCGCTGGGGCTCGCCTACGTCTTCGGGATGGTCTTCCCCCTGTTCGTCATGGCCCTCGTGTGGGACAGGGCGCGACTGGGCGAACGACGGCTCTTCCGCGCCAGGCTCGTCAAGGTCCGGCTCGGCTCGCGGACCCTGGTGACCAACACCGTCAACGTCGCTGTCGCCGTCGCGTTCGCGGTCATGGGCGTGTGGGTCATCACCCTCGCCGGGAGCCCCGACATGACCGGAGGCACACAGGTCCAGACGGCGGTGGGGGACTGGCTGGCGACGACCCTCGGCCGGCTCCAGGGCTGGCTCAGCCCCGTGCCCGAGCCGGCGCTGGGCGTGGGCCTGCTCGCCCTGGCCGCCGTGTTCGTCGTCGGGACGCTGCGTGACCGCCGCGTGCCCGACGGGGCACCGGAGGCCGCCGACGCGCCGCAGGCCTGCCACGACACGCACGAGACGGATGGAGCAGCCCGATGACCACGGTCCAGGTCAGCGCCAAGGAAGCAGTCCGCCAGAAGCACGCGGCGGAGAAGGCCGAGGCGGAAGCCGCCGCACGCCGGGCACGCCGCCACCGGTCCGTCGGAATCGCCGGCCTCCTCGTGGTGGTCGTCGCCGTGGCCTACGCGCTCCTCACCTCCGGGACGAGCAGCTCCGAGGACGTGCGGGTCGCACCGGACTTCACCCTGCCGACCACGGACGGTGGGTCGGTGACGCTGTCCGACCTGCGCGGCAGCCCGGTCATCCTCTACTTCAACGAGGGCGCCGGCTGCGCGTCGTGCACCGTCCAGCAGGCCGCGATCGAGAAGGAGCCGGGCTTCGCGGACGCCGGGATCACCGTCCTGCCCATCGTCATGAACACCGCCGAGCAGATCCTGCCGGACATGCAGCGGTACGGGGCCACCACCCCCTACCTGCTCGACGACGGGACGGTGTCCGAGGCCTACGGCACCCTGGACACCGGCATGCACGCGGGCCTGCCCGGCCACGGGTTCGTCCTCATCGACGCGGACGGCAGGCAGCTCTGGCAGGGCGCCTACCCCTCGATGTGGCTCGAGCCGAAGGAGCTGCTCGACGAGGCGCTCTCCCGGCTGGGGTGATCGGGCGGGGCCGCGGACCGGGCGGGCCGCGGCCGCGGCAGGGCGGCGGAGGGGGCGGTCGGCGGGTGGACGACGGTCCACCCGCCGGCCTCCGCGTCACTGGCCCTCGAGCAGCCCCTCCATCTCCGCGATCTCCGCCTCCTGGTCCGCGATGATCTTCTCGGCGAGCTCGAGCGCCTCGGCGTTCTCGCCGGCGTCGAGCTCGCTCTGCGCCATCTCCACGGCACCGCGGTGGTGCGCGATCATGAGCTCGAGGAAGGTCCGGTCGAAGTCGGAGCCGGACTGGGCGCCCAGGTGCTCCATCGCCTCCTCCTGGCTCATCCCGTCCATGTCCATGCCGCCGTGGTCCATCCCGCCGTGGTCCATCGGGGCCGTCTCCTCACCCCAGCCCTCCAGCCACGAGGTCATCTGCTCGATCTCCGGCCCCTGCGCCGCTGAGATGCGCTCGGCGAGGGCGCGCACCTCGTCGGTCTCCGCCATCTCGACGGCAGCGTCCGCCATCTCGATCGCTCCCTCGTGGTGGACGATCATCATCTGGGCGAACTGGGTGTCGGCGTCGTTGTGCGCCCCCTCGGCCTGTGCCGCAGGGGTGGTCGTGCTCTCGGTGGTCATCGTCTCGCCCGGCTGGGGAGGCGGCGTGTCCTCGGCGTCGCCGCACGCCGCGAGCGTCAGCGCGAGGACGAGGCCACCACCTACGGCCGTGAGTCGGGTCTTGAGCGTCATGGCGTGTCTCCAAGGTGGGTGTGCTGTGTGATCGGCGATGGCGCCGGTGGACACGTGGAGAGTAGGCACCCCGGCTGCGTGAGGCCGGGCGGGAGGGGTGCCCGGGGGGAATCTTCATCGACTCTTCATGGGGCCGCCGTCAGGGCCCGGCACCTCGCTCCGTGCCGGTGGACCGGCCGATGAGTTCTGCCGCGGTCGCCGGTCCATAGGCAGGTCAGTCACGAACCCGAAAGGACCAACCCATGAGGCTCACCGTCCACACCTTCGTCACGCTCGACGGCGTCATGCAGGGCCCCGGCGGCCCAGACGAGGACACCACGGGCGGGTTCGACCGTGGAGGCTGGGTCGTCCCGTTCGCCGACGAGGTGTTCGGCCGCATCGTCGACGGCTGGTTCGAGCGGACGACCGAGCTGCTCTACGGCCGCACCACCTACGAGGTCATGGCCGCGTACTGGCCCGAGGTCACCGACCCGGAGGACGCCGTCGCCGCCACCCTCAACGCCTGCCCCAAGCACATCGTCTCCACCACGCTCACCGACCCGCAGTGGCACAACACCGCCAGCATCATCGCCCACGACGTCGTCCCCGCCGTCCGCGCCCTCAAGGACAAGCCCGGGGACGAGCTCCAGGTCCACGGCTCGTGGCAGCTGGTCCAGACTCTGCACAACGCCGGGCTGGTCGACGAGTACCGGGTGATCGAGTTCCCGGTCGTCGTCGGCACCGGCAAGCGGCTCTTCCACGAGGGCGCCGCGCCGAGCGGCTTCGAGGTCGTCGAGACAGAGGTGACCGGCACGGGCGCGGTGTACCGGGTACTGCGCCCGACGCCGTTCACGGCCGGCACCCACACCGTGGAGGAGGGCCGCGACACCGCCCGTGTCAGTGCCTGATGAGAACCTTCCGGCCCCGGCTACTCATCGAGGGGAGGGATAGACCAACCTTCGCTTCGCGTCTCGGTCCGGACACCTAGACCTGACGACCCAGCTCCCGGCGAGCGATGGCCTCCTCGCCGGGAGCTGGCCCATGTCCGGCCCCGACGGACAGGGTGGCGCAAGCCACACAAATGGCGTGGGCCGAGAACCGCGAACCGTCAAGCATCCTGAAGAGGGCGACGAGCCCTCGTCGTCGCTGTAGCGGAATCGTTCGTTATCTGGAGTCTGGTCAGACGTGGCCGTGACGTCCAGCACAAGACTCAGCGGATCGGAGGTCTTCCTTGTGGACGTGGTTATCTGGGGTCGTCCTTCAAGCTGCTCGGCCCCAGTCACCGCTCCGGGTTCGACGCCCGTAGTCGCCCGAGGGCGTGTTCCAGTTGTTTCCGGAGTCGCTGGTTCTCGGCGGTGAGGTCGCGGGCGCGCGCGTTGGCAACTTCGAGGCGGCGTATCAGGGATGCATCGGTGGAACGTTGAGACGCGGGCAGTGGTGCGCCGACGGCACCCTGCTGGAGGCCGCGGAGCCGGCGGACCTCGGCGCAGATGTCGTCCTGGGTGTAGAGCCAGGACCGCGAGACGTGTGCCTTCTGCGCGACGATCTGGAAGGTGACTGCTCCTCCCTCGCGGTCGAGGTCGCGAAGAGCCTGGGTGGCTTTGGCACGGGCGGTCTCGTGGCGCCGCTGGGCGGCGGCGATCAAGTGGTGGCTGTTATCGGCATGCATCAGGTACTTGCCTCGTCGTCCTGGTCGTCCTCCAACGAGGTGATGATCTGATCGAGGTTTCCCAGGACCTGCTGGTTCATCTCGATCAGTCGTTGCTGGCCGCGGGCTTCGGCAGCGGTGATGATCTGCACGACCTGTTGACGATGCTGGCGGTGCTCGGGCAGGAACTCGGAGGTGGTGATGAACATTGGGCAGCTCAGGCACGCGTTCGCGTGCGGGCAGGATTGCTGGACCGGCAGTCCGCAGAAGCCGTTGGGCAGGGCCTGGGTGGCCCGCCCGACGCGCTGCTTGGCCCAGGCCGCCTCGGCCAAGGGGCCGTCCGGGTCGAGGGTGACGGTCTCGCCCTTGATGTTGACCTTCCGTGCAGCTTCCCAGTGCCGGCGGATCGTGGTGTCACTGAGCCGGGCATAGTGGGCGGTCATGACGTGGGAGTCGTGGTCGAGAATCCGCCGGACCACTTCTTGGGGGACGTCTCGGTTGATCAGTCTCGTACCCAGGGTGTGCCGGAAACTGTGCGGGACGACGCGAACGGGCTGGCCGTGCTCATCACGGACGTCGCAGCGCTTGAGCCAGCTGTGCAGCGCCTTGCGGTAGACCCCGTCCCCGACCGACTCGCGGCCGTCGTCGTTGTCCGTGACTCGCGGGAAGAGCACCGGCTCCCCGCCCGGCCACCGCTCGTGCACACGGCGACGCTGCGCAGTGATGGCTTCGGCGAGGTCGGCGTCGATGGGCACCAGGGCTTCGCGTTTCATCTTGTGGTTGAGGTAGCGCAGGTAGGGCGCTCCCTCGCCGTCGTAGACGATGCAGTCGGTCGGCAGACGGACGGTGTCGGTGATGCGCAGCCCGCAGCCCATCAGGATCAGCGTGATCAGCTCATAGGCGGCGTTGTTCCACTTGGCGAGGTTGTCCGGGTTCTCCAGCTGAGCCATCACGGTTTCGCTCAGCGCGCGCGGTTGCCGGATGGCCTCCTTGGGGAAGTCCTCGCTGAAGAACATCACCGTCGAAGGCAGGGAATCGTCCCAGCCGTGCTGCCGGATGGTGGTGAAGAACAGGTTCAGCTGGCCGATCAACATGCGGTGCTTCACGGTGCCCGAGAACCGGGCGTGCAGGTGCGCGAGGTAGCGCTCCAGCAGGTCCCGGTCCAGGTCTGCCAGCCCCTGGACGGAGGGTGCCACGTCCGCGAGGAACTGCCCGAAGTGCGCGATCGCCCGCGTGCCCGAGGAGACGCTGACCACCCCGAGGCCCGTGGCCAGGCGCCAGCGGGCCCAGCGTTGGGCCAAGGCTTTGAGCCAGGGCTGCGGGATGTCCTCGAAGGTGATCCGGGCCAGCCGTCTGTCCTTGATGCCAAGTTCACGCAGCCGCCAGACGTCCTTGCCGTACTCAGCATCCCAGCTGTTGGTCTGAAGGGACGTTCGGCGCCGCTCACGCCCGGCCCTTGATGGCTGTTCGGGCGCCAGCGGGCTCGGCGCACTCACAGTCGCACCTCTCGGCCGGTGAACCAACCCGCTTCCTCCAGCGCCTTGCGAGCGTCCTCGGCGCTCAGGTGCCCGTAGACGGCGGCGGTGGTGGTGATGTCGGCGTGGCCGAGGAGCTTGGAGACCACCTCGATCGGCACACCGTCGCGCAGCATCCGGGTCGCGGCGGTGTGGCGGTACCAGTGCGGGTCGAAGTCGATCCCGGTGCGCCGCCGCAGACGCTTGACCAGGTCGTAGACGGCCGTGTAGGTCAGCGGGTGACCGTGGGGTCGGCCCCAGAGGTTGACGAAGACGTAGTCGGAGTCTAGATCGTCGTACTCCAGGTGAAGGTAGTCGGCGTAGAGCCGGACCAGCTCCGCGCTGACCGGCACCGTCCGCGGTGCGCATGACTTGGAGCGGGCACCGTTGTCATTGACCCGGCGCTGGACCGTGATCTGGGACTCGGCAGCGGCAATGTCCTCATGCCGCAGCCCCAGCGCCTCACCGATCCGCATCCCGGTGTCGAACAGCACCGCGAACAAGAACCGGTCCCGCAGATGGTCACAGGCATCGAGGATCGTCTGCACCTCGGCGGCGGAGAGCACGCGCGGGAGCTTGCTCTGCGCGCTCAGCACGATGGCCCGCCGAGCCTGCGGTTTGCCCTTGCTGATGTGGTGCAAGAACGGCTTCCACCCCGAGCCACGACCTCCGGCCGGCTGCCACGTCCTGAGCAACTCCCCGAGGTCGACGCCGTGGCGCGCCGCGTGCTGGTAGAAAGCGCTGAGCGCGGAGAGTTTCCGGTTGACCGTGGACTCAGTGCAGTGATGCTCCACCGACGGCAGGATCGGGACCGTCCCGTCGCGCAGCTGCGGCGGTCGGCGTAGCCAGGCGACGAACTCGGCGACGTTCTCCAATCGCACCTCACGCCAGTCCAGGTTCTGGGCACCGAGGAACACGAACCAGTCCTTCAGGTCGTGGGCGTAGGCTTTGACCGTGTTCGGAGACCGCTCGATCTGAGTCAAGTACGCGAGGTACCGCTCGATCGGAGTCACCGGGGCACCGTAACCGTCCAGCACCGTCCATGACTCCACGGCATCGACCGGCGATAGCACCCGCTGGACAAATAGGTCTCTCATGTGACGCTGGAAACGCTCCGCTGGCCTCGCTTCGCTGCGCCACGGATGTGGCGGGAGCATGCGCGGCGATTGTTGGCGTTGCTGGCGTCCAGGAACGGGCGGCCACAGTGACTGATGCTGCACGCCTTGACCCGGTGCCATCCTCCGAACTGGACGAGGAGATAGAGGAGGTGGCGAATCTCCTCGTCTGCGAGGGGTTCGTTCCAGCCGGTGCGCCATCCACGGGTGGGCGTCGTGGGACAGCGCGCGAGGTCATTCCATAGGAGCTCCAGAGCTGTTACACCGTCGGGCAGCAACGTGATGTAGCGCCGGAGGATGCCTGGACTCTTTTCAGCGTGCGTTGCGAGGATTGCTGCCAGACGCGTGATCTCGCCGGTGCGAGCGTCGAGGCCCCTGCCCGCCCGTCCTGGACGTGGTGGCGTGGTCATCTCGTGCGTTCCGTTCTGGACTGCGCGCGGTTCGCGATGGCACGGAGTCGCGGATCGTCCGCCTCAGTGTGGCGGGAGAGGACCACCTGAGCTGTCGGAGTGCGCAGTTCGTACAGGGCCATGGCCGCCGAGAGGCGAACCTCTTCGTCGGTGTCCTGCAGCGCCTGGGCCAGGGCATCGGTGGCACCTTCGGCACCCGTGCCGATGAAGCCGAGGACTTCGGCGGCGTGGCGCCGCACTGGTGCCTCGTCGCTGGTCAGTGACGTGACGAGGAATGGCACAGCCGTTCCGCCGAAGGATGCGAGGTCGCGGGTGAGTCCGTTTTGACTGGTGCTGTCGCCGGTTCCCAGATGCGCTGCCAGGGTCGGGATGGCTCGGGGGTCGCCGATGCGGGTGAGTGCCCACCTGGCCTTGGCCGCCACGCCGGGGTCGTCGTCGGTTACCAGCGGCACGATGGTGTTTGTGGTCGCTGGGTCCGCGATCTTGCTGAGGACGTGCAGCGCTTGCACGCGCGAAGCAGTATCGGCCCCGGCCAGGGCGTCCAGCAGAAGGGGTGTGGCTGCCTCCGCGACGCGGGTGACCGCCCAAGAGAGCGTGTCGCGGACGAAGAAGTCCTGCTCGGACCACAACCGTGCCACAAGCACCGGAGCGGCAGCAGGGTCGGCCAACGTGCCGAGGTCGAGGGCCGCGGTCTGACGCACATCCCGGTCGGGGTTCGTGAGCCCGTGGAGAGCATCGTCGACCTGTGGGTTGCCGGTGGGCTCAATCGGCTCGCCCAGGCCTGCGGCAGCGGCGAACTCTGGCCACATCTCCGTGATGGCCGCAAGGATCTTCGCCTGGGAGTCGGACAGCCACGTGATGGTCGCGGACTCACTGGGGCCGCCTTCGTAGCCCGCGAGGTCCACGGCGCGTCCCTCGACCCATGTCCGGCGCACGCGGGCGGTGTCAGCGATGACGTCGAGGGGATTGCCGTCCACGAGCACGAGGTCTGCCCTCTTGCCTGGGCTCAGGGTTCCGCGGTCGTGCAGGCCGAATAGGCGCGCCGGCACGGAGGTTGCGGCGCGCAAGGCGTCGGCGGGACCGAGGCCGGCTGCTGTAGCCAGGTGGTGAATCTCCCGGTGGAGGCTGGCGCCGTAGATCAGGCCGGGGTTCGGGACGTCCGTTCCGGCGAGGATCGCACAGCCGCGCCGTGCCAGTTCACGGACGTTGGTAGAGGCCGCACCCAGGTTCGGTCCGGTGGGTGGCATCCACCGCCGGGCTTGGGTGTCGAGCATCTCGCGCCAGGCCGGTGTCAGCTGGGTATCGAGCGGGACGTCCTCGCGCAGCGGCATGATCCCTGCGCGCACGGGGAAGCCGTCCGAGATCGTCAAGGTCGCGATGACAGCGAGGCCGGCCGTGGCCACCTCGTCCAGCTGCGTCTGGCTCATGGGGACGAACGGCACGTGCGCGAGCATGTCCACCCCGCACCGGGCGACCAGTGCTGCTCCCTCGCCCGTCGAGACGTGAGCGACGACCGGCAGCCCGGCGGTATGCGCGCTCTGGACAAGGGCGAGGATCGTCGCCTCGTCTAGGGCCGGGATGTCCAGCATCGCCCCAGACCCGTCGTCGTAGATTACCTTCAGGTGCGTTGCGCCCTCGGCCACCCGGCCAGCCACGAAGGGCTCTGCATCGCCCGGGCCCGTGACATAGGGAAAGGGCGAGTACGCCATTGTGGGGTGTCCTCCCGGGGCGGTTGCGCCGATGCTCGAGGTCACGAAGTCCGCGCGCGCAGGTCCGTCGCCGCGGCGAGAGGTGAGCACCGCCGTGCGTTCAGCCGCGATGAGGTCCGGCTTGGAGAACTGGTCGACGAGAGTCGTCACGCCGAACTGAGCGGCGAGCACGGTGCACTCCGGCGCCAGATGCACGTGCGCGTCAATGAGACCGGGCAGCAGCGTCCCGCCCTCGCCGTCGATGACCACATCTCCCGCTCGAATGATCTCCTGCTCGCCGACCGCGTCGACCAGACCCCGATCAACACGCACGTGCGTTCCAGTAAGAACTGCCGTCCCATCGAAGATGCGGTCTGCCTTGATGACGAAGGGTTGTGCTGCACTCATACAGGCGACGTTAGAAGTTGCCGTAGCGAGAGGGTCAAGCCGCTACCGTTGGGTTGTGCAGTACTCGATCAGCCAAGTCGCCAAGATGGCCGGCGTCTCAGCCCGGACCCTGCGGCACTACGACGAGATCGGTCTGCTCGCCCCGGCAGCGGTTTCCTCCAACGGCTACCGCTGGTACGGCCGGAGCCAGCTGCGCCGGTTACAGCGCATCTTGCTGCTGCGCGATCTCGACGTCTCGCTTCCGCAGATCAACGCCATTCTCGCGGGAGATGACGGCGAAGCCTCCGCGCTGCGTCGCCACCTGATGCTCGTTACCGCTGAGCGAGACCGCCTCGACCGGATCGCTGCCACGATCGTCCGTACCCTGGACGACCTCGAAGGCGAGGACCGCCTGCCTGATGAGGAGTTCTTCCGGGGACTGGACGAGGAACGAGCACAACTTGCCGCCACCCTTCAGGAACGATTCGGAGACGCTGCCGCCAGCACCCTGCAGATCGCGGCCGCTCGCACGGCACATTGGACCAGGAGCGACTACGACCAGGCAGCGGCCGACGGCCGGGAGCTCTACGGCCGCCTATCCCGCACACGTCAGTCCGGCGTCGACCCCGCCTCACCACAAGCGCTCGACATCGTTGCGGAGCACTACGAAGCCGTCCATGCCATGTGGCCCGTCGATCCCGCGGCCTACCACGCTCTCGCTGACCTGATCGAGAGCGACCCCCAGCAGCGAGGCGTCGTGGGGGCCGAAGATCGCCACCTTGCCCCATGGCTGGCAGCCGCCATCCGCGCCTACGCCATCCACCGCCTCGACTACCGTCGCCCCTCAGACTGAGACGGGACATTCGTGCGCTACTGGCGCCAGGCTTCTGGTGTGGACACGTCCAGGACATGAAGCGCCAGGCCAGACCCCGCTTCCCACCCGCGGACTCTAGATAACGAACGTTTGCGTACAGCAGACTGCCAGTGGTGCGCCGTGGCTGCCAAGAATGGAATGCGGCAATCAGAGCCGCACTGTCAACGTGATGCGGGACTCCATCCAGGGCTCCCGCCGCAGCTGACCGTGGAAGGCCGGCACGGGGATCCGATGGCAGCGGACTGGCATCGACGTAGCCCGTAGATGCCCGGGATAGGTGGGCGGCTTAGTGTGGCGCGGACAGTGCTAGACGACGTCACCGCGCTGCTAGCGCAAGCGCGTGCGGACGTAACCGCGCAGTCCACCGCCACCGTCGCCCAGCGGGTAGCGACCACGTTGTTGCGCCTGGCCGGGAAGTTCGGGCAGGACAGTGCCTGTGGTGGCACCTTGATCCAGCTGCCGCTGTCTCGCACCGACCTGGCCGGCATGGCCGGTTCGACACCGGAGTCCGTCTCCCGGGTGATGAGCCAGCTCCGCAAGGACGGCATCATCGACTCCGGACGCAGATGGACCGCCATCCTGGACCGCGGCCGTCTGCTCGCCACCGTGGCGGCCAGTGCCTGAGGGCCGAGGACTTGCTGATGTCTGTTGCGGTTGATTGACGTAGATCATGGTTCGGTTCCTGCCCCCGCCCGTAACGTCGTAGCCAGCACCCAAGAAGGGTGAGACCTCGTCAGAAATGGAAGGGACACACTATGAGCACCACCGCTCCCACCACCACCCACACCATCCTGCGCGCCGAGGGCTTCTCCTGCCCCTCCTGCGTGGCGAAGATCGAGAAGCGTGTCGGGCGCCTGGACGGCGTCAGCGCCGTGAAGGTCCAGTTCGCCTCCGCGCGCATCGAGGTCGACCACGACCCGGCGAAGGCCAGCGTCGAGGACCTGATCGCCGCCGTTGCCAAGGCCGGGTACGTCGCCAAGCCCGCCGCATTCTGACGCCCGCCGCGCCAAGGAGAAGGACAGTGAGCGTGATGGCGCAGGCGGCGCACCTGCAGTTGCGCCTGGGGGAGTTGTTCTGCCCCTCGTGCGCCACCGACATCAACCGGCACCTGAAGCGTCTTGCGGGTGTGCAAGCCGTGCACGTCGATCTCGGCTCCCGCCGGGTCGACGTCGACTACGACCCTCAACGCTTGGACGTCGAGGACATCCTGGTGACCGTCGGCGGTGCCGGCGTTACCGCAAGCGTTGTCTCGGAGGACAGGTAGAACCGCCTCCACTGGGACAAGCGGGGACGTCGACCCGTGCCCAGACCGCAAGCGAGAGCCCAAACTGGCCGGACGGCCCCCGCCGCCAATCGGTGCCCGAACCGGTCACGGGCTCCATCAATGAATCAGGGGGAGCCTGCCCGCTGCTTTGTGGAGTTCGAGCCGCTGGTATTCCCCCGTCCGAAACTCAGGAGGTCGCTATGATCGTCAAGCTTCACCATGTCCCGCCGCGCCTGGCGAGCGGGGCCTTCATCTTGAACACCGGAATCACGAAGCGGTCATTGGACCTCGAAGGGGCAACGGGGTTGCGGGACCAAGCCGCCAACGCGTTCCCGTTCTTGAAGAAGATGGACCCGGTCCGCTTCGGGAAGGCGTTGTCGACCTTCGAGATCGCTCTGGGCACGGCGCTGCTAGCCCCGGTGGTACCCACCCGGGTGGCCGCGGCCGGCCTGAGTGGTTTCTCGGCCGCATTGATGGCCGTGTACCTCAAGACGCCAGGCTTCACCCGTGATGACGGAATCCGTCCAGCGCCGGCTGGCATGGGGATTGCTCGGGACGTCTTCATGCTCGGTAGCGGTCTGGGCCTGATGGTGGAGGAACTGGCAACCAGGCGAACCTGACGGAGCCGTCCCGCCATGCGTATGACACCCGGCCCCACGGGTCCCGTGGAGTGGGGTGTGGTCATGGGCGCCCGCGGGCCAAGGCTACGTGGCTCGTCCGGCCGCATTCTGAGCCAGACCAGCTGAGCGTCGCGCCAGCACGCTGGAGCAGTCCCGGCGGCGGTACACGGACGGGTCTGCGGTTGATTGACGCCGGTCATGGTTGCCCGGTGCCGATCTTCGTAACGTCGTTGTCAGCACCTCGAACTGGGGTTGGACAGTTATAGGAAGGTCGAACAGCAATGAACAAGCTGCAGCAGTGGTGGTACGGCAGGTGGACGATCCCGGTCCTCTCGGGCACGTTGATCCTCATCTCCTTCTTTGTGGCCCGCGTCCTGGGGTCCGATGCCTGGAGCAACTCCTTCATGGTGGCCGCCGCCGTGGTCGCAGGTACCCCGATCGTGACCAAGGCCGCCCGCGCGCTGATGGCCCGGGTCATCGGCATCGACCTGCTGGTCTCCGTCGCCGCGATCGGTGCGGTCATCATCGGGGAGTACTGGGAGGCCGCCGCGGTGACCTTCCTCTTCGCCATCGGCCACGCCCTTGAGTCAGCCACACTCAACAAGACCCGCTCGGCGCTAGCCGAGCTGGTCGCCGTCGCCCCCGACGTCGCCGTGGTCATGCGTGACGGTGAGCAGGTCGAAGTCCCTGCCGCCTCGGTGGCCATGGGCGAGATCGTCCTGGTCAAGAACGGCGCCAAGGTCCCCGTCGACGGCGAGGTCGTCGCCGGCACCGGCGCCCTGGACGAGGCCTCCATCACCGGAGAGTCCATCCCCGTGGAGAAGTCCAAGGGCGACCACGTCTTCGCCGGCACCGTCGCCAAGGGCGGGTTTCTCCAGGTGCTGGCCACCGGAATCGGCGCCGACACCACCCTGGCCCGCATCATCCACCGCGTGGAGGACGCCCAGGACGCCAAGGCCAAGACCGCCCAGTTCATGGACCGGTTCTCCGCCTGGTACACCCCGGCCATCATGGTCCTGGCCCTCGTGGTGGGCCTGCTCACCGGTGACGTCGTCCTCGGGCTGACCCTGCTGGTTATCGGCTGCCCCGGCGCGCTGGTCATCTCCATCCCCGTCTCCATCGTCGCCGGCATCGGCCGGGCCGCCAAGGACGGCATCCTGATCAAGGGCGGGGAGTACCTGGAAACCTCCGGCAAGATCACCGCCGTCGCAGTCGACAAGACCGGCACCCTGACCAAAGGCCGCCCCCACCTGACCGACGTCGTCGTCCTGGACCCGACCATGGACCGCAGTCAGGTGCTGACCTGGGCCGCCCGGGCCGAGGCCGGCTCCGAACACCCCCTCGCCCGTCCCATCCTGGACGCCGCAGCCGCAGAGGGGGTGGCCACCCCGGGCCTGCCCGAGGTCACCGAGCCCGTGCCCGGCAAGGGCATCACCGCCACCACCGGCGGACACCGGGTCCTGATCGGCAACCTGGCCCTGCTCGAGCAGTACGGCATCGCCGACACCGTCGGCGCCGGGCAGGTGGCTGATGAGCTCGCGGCCGCCGGGCGCACCGCGATGATCGTGGCGCTCGACGAGACGGTGGCCGGTGTGGTCGCCGTCGCCGATGAGGTGCGCGCCGACGCCGCGGAGATGGTCGCCCGCCTGCACGAGGCCGGGGTGAAGAAGGTGGTCATGCTCACCGGCGATGCCCCGCTCGTGGCCGACGCCGTCGGCCGGGCGATCGGGGTCGATGAGATCCGGGCGGGTCTGCTGCCCGAGGACAAGCTCGACGCGGTGGCCGACCTGCAGCGTCAGGGTCACGTCGTGGCCATGGTCGGTGACGGCGTCAACGACGCCCCGGCCCTGGCCACCGCCGATATCGGCGTAGCCATGGGTGCGGCCGGCTCGGCCGTGGCCGTAGAGACCGCCGACATCGCCCTCATGGGCGACAACCTGCTCAAGCTCCCCGAAGCGATCGGCCTGGCCCGGCGCACCGTGAACAACATGCGCCAGAACATCACCATCGCCCTGATCACCGTGGCCGTGCTGTTGGCCGGAGTGCTGCTCGGCGGAGTGACCATGTCCATCGGGATGCTCGTCCACGAAGCCTCGGTCCTGGTCGTGATCGTCAACGCCATGCGCTTGCTGCGCCGCCACCAGGACACCACCAGCACCACGGCGACACCTTCCGCGCCAGTTACCGCCGCACCGATCCCAGCTGCGGTCCGGTCCTGACCCTCTACCCCGGCCGGGACGCCTCATCCACCGTCCCGGCCAGGCGCGGATGTATCACCGCCGGGTAAGCCCGGCACAACCACAACAGGAGGAATCATGAGTAACGAAGAACACTTCACCATCGAGGGCAACGTCGAGCACTTCACCATCGCGCGGGTCGCCCAGGACAATCCCGACTTCCGCCGGGTGCTGTGGACCGGCCAGCACGCCCAGATCGTCATCATGACGATCCCCGCCGGTGGCGAGATCGGTGAGGAGGTCCACGAGCACACCGACCAGATCCTGACCTTCGTCAGCGGGGCCGGTCAGGCCGACCTCAACGGCCATACCCACCCGATCGAGGCCGGTGACCAGTGCGCCGTCCCCGCCGGCGCCCGGCACAACTTCCGCAACACCGGTGACGAGCCGCTCGTGCTCTACACCATCTACTCCCCGCCCGAGCACGCGGCCGACGGCGCCTACCCCACCAAGGAAGAAGCCGACGCCGCCGAGGCCGCTGGCCAGGACGAACCTCCCACCGCCGCCTGACCGGCCATCCCCGCGCAGCGAACTCAGCGGCTGTTGGCCGCACCTGTCTCACCCGCTTCGAACACACAGCAGAAGGAGAAGAACCCCATGTCCAAGGTGTACGTATTCACCGACTTCGGCGGCCCCGAGACCCAGGCACTCATCGACCGTCCAGCGCCGCAGCCCGGCCCCGGTGAGCTCGCCGTCCGGGTCCGCGCCGCCGGTGTCAACCCCGTCGACTACAAGACCCGCGCCGGCCGCTACCGTCGGGACCAGCCGTTGCCGGCCCCCATGGGTCAGGAGGTCTCCGGTGTCGTCACCGCCCTCGGTGAGGGAGTCGAAAGCTTCGCCGTGGGCGACGAGATCCTCGGCCCTGTGGTCCCGGACTACGGCGCCTTCGCCGAGGACACCCTCGTGCGCGCTACCGATGCCGTGGCCAAGCCGGACGAGATCGCCTTCGCCGACGCGGCCACCATCCCCGTCGCCGGGGCCACCGCCTACGACGCCACCCACCAGATCGAGCTCGAGCCCGGCCAGCAGCTCCTCATCCTCGGGGCCGGCGGCGGTGTCGGACTCATGGCCGCCCAGATCGGCAAGGTCCACC
This sequence comes from Georgenia sp. H159, assembly GCF_035607575.1. Taxonomy (NCBI): domain Bacteria; kingdom Bacillati; phylum Actinomycetota; class Actinomycetes; order Allobogoriellales; family Allobogoriellaceae; genus Georgenia; species Georgenia sp. H159. Next base: position 832,459 of record NZ_JAYDZY010000001.1, read on the forward strand.
AGTTCACCGTCATCGGCATCGCCTCGCAGGCCAAGCGCGAGATCGTTCAAGCCACCGGAGCAACGTTCATCCCCTCCGGTGCAAATGTCGCCGACCAGGTGCGCCAGATCGCCCCCGAGGGGGTAGACCTGATCCTGGACCTCGTCGGTGGCGATGCCCTGCGTCAGGTCGCCGGACTCGTCACCGACCCGGCCAGGATCATCTCCGCCGCCGACCCCGACACCGTCACCGAGCTCGGCGGCAGTCCCCTGAAGCGCACCACCGAGGCACTGGAGAAGATCACCGGCGTCATCGAATACAACCTCGTCGACCCCAACGTCTCGGCCCTCTACCCGCTGGAGGACGCGGGCGAAGCCATTGCTGCGGTCGAGAGCGGCCACGCCACCGGCAAGATCGTCATCCAGCCTCACAACGCCTGACGCGGGTTGACCGGTTGCGTATGTGAAGCACCTGGGCCGGGCCCGGTAGCACCGCGAGCACCCTCGCCATCGGCGTCAGCTGACCCGGCCGCCACACAACTCCGATAGAACCCCGCCATATAACGACGCAAGCCACAACAGGGTGCAACAACTCCGCTCTCGGCGAGAGAGAGGGGGGTCTCGGCGAGAGACGGGGGGGGGCTCTCCCGCTGGTCAGCTGCGGCGGTCGGCTTGCCACGCCTCGTACTTCGCTCGCCACTGGGCGTTCATCGGGAAGAGGCCGTCGACGGACTCGCCCTTGCCGACCATCTCGAAGACGAAGGCGTCCTCCTCCTCGTGGGCCTCGGCGGCCTCGAGGACCTCGCGGACGAGAGCCGGCGGGATGACGATCGCACCGTCGTCGTCGGCGACGACGACGTCACCGGGCTGGACCGTGGCGCCGCCGCAGGAGATGGTCACGTCAGTCTCCCACGGCACGTGGCGGCGGCCGAGCACGGCGGGGTGCTTGCCGGAGGAGTAGACGGGCAGGCCGAGCTCGGCGACCGGGACGGCGTCGCGGACCGCGCCGTCGGTGATGATGCCCGCTGCGCCGCGGACCTGGGCACGCAGCGCGAGGATGTCCCCGAGGGTGCCGGCGGTGGAGTCGCCGCGGGCCTCCATGACGATGACGTCGCCCTCGGTGACCGACTCGACGGCCTGCTTCTGGGCGTTGAACCCACCGCCGTGCGCGGCGAAGAGGTCCTTGCGGTAGGGCACGTAGCGCAGCGTGCGGGCGGTGCCGACCATGCCGCGGCCAGGCACGAGCGGGCGCACGCCGTCGATGGAGACGGTGTCGAAGCCGCGCTTGCGCAGCTGGACCGACAGCGTGGCGACCGCGACCTTGGCCAGCCGCTCACGCAGCTCGGCGGTCAGCTCGAAGGGCTGCTCAGCAGGCTCGGGGGCATGGCCCCACGCGTCGGCGCGCTGCGCGTCGTCGACCTTGGGCGGGTTGCCCCACCCGGCCAGGGCGGGACCCTCGACGACGACGGTCTCCAGCCGTCCCGTCGTCACGGCGGGGTCGTCCAGGGCGGAGACCTCGACGGCGACCCGCTGGCCGGGCAGCGCGACGGACGCACCGGCCGGGGTGCCGGTGAGGATGACGTCGCCGCGCTCGAGGGTCATGACGCGGGAGAGGTCGGCGATGATGAGCGCGAAGGGGAAGAGCAGGCCCTCGGTGGTGTCGTCCTGGACGAGCTCGTCGTCGAGCCAGGTTCGGACGGCGAGGCGGGCCGGGTCGACGTCGGCGGCCGGGATGAGCCGCGGGCCGACCGGGGTGAAGCCGTCGCCGCCCTTGGAGCGGACGTTGGAGCCCTTGTCGGCGTAGCGCAGGTCGTGCAGGCCGAGGTCGTTGGCGGCCGTCACCCAGCCGACGTGCGACCACGCGTCGTCGGGGGAGACGTTGCGGGCGGGCGTGCCGATGACGACGGCGACCTCACCCTCGAACCCGAGCAGCTCGGTCCCGGCGGGGCGGGCGACGTCGCCCGAGCCGGTGAGGGAGGAGGAGGTCTTGAGGAAGTAGGAGGGGTGCTTCGGGGTGCGGCCGCGCTGGGCGGCGCGCGAGGCGTAGCTCAGGTGGACGGCGATGACCTTGCCCGGACGATGGCCCAGCTCGGTGGTGATCGGGTCGGAGGTCACGGCGTCCTTGCTCCTCAGCGTTGCGGGCGAAGTCGTATACGATCCCGAGTCTGTCCGGGCGGTCCTCCGGTGTCAAGGCTGTCCGCTTCGAGCCAGCGCCTCGATCAGTAGTTCTCTCGCTGAGCGAGTCATAACGTGATCGCCTCGGCCAGGATCCGCTCCTTGAGCTCCGGCCGGAGCGTGCTGTCGGGGACTGCGTCGACTTCGACTTCCAGGACGGCGGTCAGTCGCTGTTCCAGGCGGCCTAGTTCGAGGAGGCTCAGGGGCCGGCCCATCGTGAAGACGAGGTCAACATCTGAGTTCGGTCGGTCATCTCCCGTGGCGACTGACCCGAACACGCGGACGTTGCTTCCCCCGTACTCGGCCACGATCCGCCGAACGTCCGCCGAGTGGCGGCGAAGGCGCCGTGCCAGTGGTGACGTTCCGTGAAAACGGAGGAGGCGCGACACCTCCGGCTGGCTGCGGCCGATCTGCTCCGCAATCTGTGCCTGGGTCATTCCCGAGGCGGCGGCACGACGGACTGCGGAAACCAGTTCCGCGCGGGCACGCGCGGTCGCCTCGTCGGTTTGGCGCGCAACATCGGCCAGATTCATTCCGGAATTATAGCAAGTGCTATAGCACGTTTCGGTTCCGCTGACGACCGAGAGCGCGGGCGTACGGCTCCGCCCCGACCTGCTCCCGCAAAGACGTATTTGTCTTCGACATGTGCGGCGGAGATCAGAACACTGCACCCATGACGCGTCACCGCCGAGCCGCCGTACCGACAGCACTCGTCCTCCTCGCCACCTCCGGCGTCGTCGCGTGCAGCAGCGACCCCGGCCCCGAGATCGACCGGACCGCCGAGCAGCTCGCTGCCACGCTGGAGAGCGGGGGGACCGAGAACCTCTGGACGAACGCGGACCTCAGCGTGCCCCTGACCAACCTCGCCGGGCTGCCGAGGCAGGTGAGCGTCGTCGAGGTCGGTGAGCCGCGGATGATCGCCGCCGACGGGCCCCGCGCCGCCGACGTCTCCCTCCGCTGGGACTGGGACCTCGACGAGGACGGCACCGAGGACTGGACCTACACCACCGAGGCCCGCATCACCGAGGACAGCGACGGGAACTGGGCGGCCGCGTACGAGGAGACCGTGCTCGCCCCAGGGCTGGGTGACGGTGCCACCCTGCGCCTCAGCCGCCCGGCGGCCGGGCGGGGCGAGGTCCTCGGGGGAGACGGCACCGCCGTCGTCACCGACCGCCCCGTCCGCCGCGTCGGCGTCGACAAGACCCGGTTCCCCGACGGTGCCACGGACGAGGAGATCCACGCGGCGGCGATCGCCGTCGCGGAGGCCATCGGGTTCGACGACCCTGTCGCCTACGCGGAACGCGTCATGGCCGCCGGGCCGCGTGCCTTCGTCGAGGCCATCACCGTGCGTGAGGGCTCCGAGGACGTCGCGGTCGCCGAGCTCGACGACGTCCCGGGGGCGGTGGCCCTGCCCGACGAGCTGCCGCTGGCACCGACGACGACGTGGGCGCGCCCGTTGCTCGGACGCGCCGGTGAGGCGACGGCCGAGATCATCGAGGAGTCCGACGGCGAGATCGGGCCGGGCGACGTCGTCGGGCTCTCGGGCCTCCAGCGCACCTACGACGCGCACCTGCGCGGCACCCCCGGCCTCGCGGTCACCCTCGATTACGGCGGCGACAGCCACGTCGTCTTCGAGGAGCCACCCGTCGACGGTGAGGACCTCCAGCTCTCGCTCGACGCCGCCGTGCAGACCGCCGCCGAGCAGGCGCTCGAGGGTGTCGAGGCGCCGGCCGGGCTCCTCGCGCTGCGGCCCTCGACCGGTGAGGTCCTCGCCGTGGCCAACAGCGCGGGCACCGAGGGGCAGAACATCGCCATGCTCGCCACCCTCGCGCCCGGCTCGAGCTTCAAGGTGGTCACCGCGCTCGCCCTGCTCCGGGCGGGCGTGGGCCCCGACGACGTCGTCTCGTGCACGCCGGAGGCGACCGTCTCCGGGTACAGCATCGCGAACTACCCGGACTACCCGCCGTCCTACCTCGGCGACATCACCATGACCGACGCCATCGCACAGTCGTGCAACTCCGCGCTCATCCACGCCCGCGACCGCCTCACCCCGCAGGACCTCGCCGACGCCGCCGCGAGCCTGGGCATCGGGCAGCCGCTCCGCGTCGACTGGGGAGGCTTCACCGGCTCGGTCCCGACCGAGATGACCGACACCGAGCTCGCCGCCTCGCTCATCGGGCAGGGCGACGTCCTCGCCTCGCCGCTCGCGATGGCCACGGTCGCGGCGTCCGTCCGGGCGGGCGAGGTCGTCACCCCGCGCCTCGTGCTCGCCCCGGACGAGCTCGCCGACGCCCCGCACGCAGCCGCGGACGACCCGCCGCACCCACTCACCCCGGAGGAGGCGGACGTGCTGACCAGGTACATGCGCGCCGTCGTCGACGAGGGCACGGGCGTCCTGCTGTCCGACGTCCCCGGTGAGCCCGTCCACGCCAAGACGGGCTCGGCCGAGGTGGGGGAGGGGGACAGCTACCGGGTGGACTCCTGGATGATCGCCCACCGGGGCGACCTCGCCGTCGCCGCCCTCGTCCACGGCGGTGGCCACGGTGCCGGCGCCGCCGGTGACGCCGTCGAGCGCTTCCTGCGGAACGTCAGCCGATGACGCAGCCCGGGGTCGCGGACCCGGTTCCCCCGCCGCCGAGCGCGGCCGCGGCCGTGCGCACCGTCGTCGCGCTCCTCCTCCTGGCCGCGTGGTTCGCCTGGCCGGTGCTCGGGTACGTCGCACTCATCACCGTCGCGCCGTTCTTCGGTGAGCTCCCCACGGAGGCGGACCAGGCGCAGGCGACCCGGCTCGTCGTGCTCGGCGCCGGCGTGGGACTTCTCGCGCCGATGGTTGCCTACGTGCTTGCCCGTGGCAGCACCGCGATCCGGGGGGTCGCGGTGGTCCAGGTGGTGGTCACGCTCGTCGCGGTCGCGCTGTTCCTCGCGTCGGCGCTGCGCTGAGGCGCGTCAGCCCCGCCGCTGCCACCGCGCCCCGAGCTCGGCGCCGGTGGGCGCGTCGCCGGGCAGCGGTGCCGTCGCGGCGGCCGGCCGCAGGGCGTCGAGGTGGAGCGCGAGGTAGCGACGGCGCAGGTCTCGGGTGCGATCCGGTCCCGCGAGGCGCACGGCCGAGAGCTGCTCGAGGAGCATCGCGAGGTCGTTGAGCTCGACGTCGGGGCGCACCACGCCCGCGTCCTGCGCGGCACCGAGAAGTGCCACCTGCTTGCGCTCGGCCTCCTGGGAGAGCCGGGCGAGCTCGTCGTCGGGGTCGAAGGTGCCGGCGAGACGCACGGTGAGGGAGTGGACGTCCGCGTCGACGACCCCGCCGAGGAACCGGGTGAACGCCTCCCAGGGATCGTCGAGTGCGAGCGCCTCGTCGGCGACGGCAATGAACTGGCGCAGCCCGTCGGCGCAGATCCGCTGGAGCAGCTGCTCCTTGCCGGCGAAGCGCCGGTAGATGGCACTCATGCCGACGTCCGCCTCCCGTGCGACGGCCGAGACCGGCGCTGCCGGGTCGCGCAGGAAGACCCGGCGCGCGGCGTCGAGGATCGCTTCGTCGTTCCGTGCCGCCTGGCCCCGGCGGCCGCTCAGAGGGGAGGACATGTCGCCACCATACCTCTTGAACGGAACGTTCCGCTCCGCTACTGTGGGATGTTGCGGAACGAACCATTCCGTTCCGTCGCAGCACCAGCCCGCACGAGAAGGAGCACCCCCATGGACGCGACCATCCGCCCCACCCGCATCGACATCCCGCAGGCGGACCTCGACGACCTCGCCGACCGCCTCGCGCGCACCCGGTGGACCGACGAGATCGACGGCGCCGGCTCCGCGTACGGGGTGAGCGTCGAGCAGGTCAGGGCGTGGCACGAGCACTGGACCACCCGGTTCGACTGGCGCGCGCTCGAGGCACGGCTCAACGTCTACCCGCAGTTCCTCACCGAGATCGACGGCCAGCAGATCCACTTCTTCCACGTGCGCTCGGGCCGGGAGGACGCGCTGCCGCTGCTCCTCACCCACGGCTGGCCGGGCAGCGTCGTGGAGTACCTCGACGTCATCGACCCGCTCGTCGAGGCGGGCTTCGACGTCGTCCTCCCCTCGATCCCGGGCTTCGGGTTCTCGGGCCCGACGACGGAGCGGGGCTGGGGAGTGCAGCGCACCGCTCGCGCGTGGGTCGAGCTCATGCGGCGACTCGACTACGGCCGCTACGGGGCCGTGGGCAACGACGGCGGGTCGATGATCTCGCCGGAGGTCGGGCGGCTGGACCCCGAGCACGTCGTCGGCGTGCACGTCACCCAGCTCTTCAGCTTCCCGTCGGGGGACCCCGCGGAGATGGAGGACCTCACCCCCGACGAGCAGGCGGGCCTCGAGCGGCTCAGCTGGTTCTGGGAGAACCTCGGTGCGTTCAACGTGCTGCAGTCCCAGGCACCCCAGACGCTGGCGCACGCGCTCGCGGACTCACCCACGGGTCTGCTCGGCTGGAACGGCCAGCTGCTCGTCGGTACGGACGAAGAGTTCGTCGTCTCCAACGTCGCGGTCTACTGGCTCACCAGGACCGCGGGGTCGGCCGTGCGCTTCTACTACGAGATGGCCAAGGCCGACGAGCGTCCCGACGGCCCGACGACGGTGCCGACCGCGCTCGCCGCGTCCACGAACGACTTCCTGTCGATCCGGCGCTTCGCCGAGCGGGACCACGGCAACATCGTGCGGTGGAACGTCTACGACACCCCGGGGCACTACACGGCGCACCAGGCCCCGGACGTGCTCGTCCGGGACGTCACCGAGTTCTACGCCTCGCTGCCGGTCCGGGTGTGAGCGGGCGGCGGATGGTTCGCGGTCGGACGCGTCACGGATGGCCGCGTCTGACGAGGCCGCTCTCGTAGGCACGGATGACGATGTGGACGCGATCGCGGAGATCGAGCTTGGCCAGGATCCGCCCGACGTAGGTCTTGACCGTCGGTTCGGCCAGGTAGAGCCGGGCGGCGATCTCCGCGTTCGTCTCACCATGGGCGATGTGGACCATGATGTCCCGCTCGCGGTCGGTGAGTGCGGCGAGTGGATCGTCCCCCGTGGACGTCGGCAGTTCGGCGGCGATGTGCTGGAGCAGCCGCCGGGTGGTGGAGGGGGCGATGACCGCGTCCCCCGCGTGCACGGTGCGGATCGCGGCGAGGACGTCCTCGGCGGGTGCGTCCTTGAGGAGGAACCCGCTCGCCCCGGCCTGCAGCGCGGCGAAGGCGTGCTCGTCGAGGTCGAAGGTGGTGAGCACGAGGATCCGCGGGCCGTCCGGGTGGCGTGCGAGGAGCTGCCGGGTCGCCGCGACGCCGTCGAGCCGCGGCATGCGGACGTCCATCAGCACGACGTCGCACCGGGTGGCAGCGACCACGTCGAGCGCCTCGCGGCCATCGGCAGCCTGTGCCACGACCCGCATGTCGTCCTGGGCGTCGATGATCATGGCGAGCCCGGTGCGCACGAGAGCCTGGTCGTCGACGAGCACGACGCGGATGTCATCGGTCATGACGGCGCCCGATCGTCCGTCACCGGAAGCTCGGCCTCGACGGCGAACCCCGCGTCCCCGGTGGGGCCCGCGCGAAGGCGTCCACCGGCCAGCTGGACGCGTTCCCGCATTCCGAGCAGGCCGCCGCCGGGTGAGTCCTGGGCGGGCGGGAGCGCCGCAGATCCGGTGTCGCTGACCCGCAGCCGCAGCCAGCGGCCGCTCCACGACAGGGTGACCTCCGCCTGAGCTCCCGCGCCGGCGTGCTTGACCACGTTGGTGAGCGCCTCCTGGACGAGGCGGTAGGCGGCGAGGTGGGCTGCCCGGTCCAGCGGCCGTGGTCGACCGTCGACGTGCAGACCGACCGGCAGACCCGAGGCCCGAACCCGGTCGAGCAGATCAGGGAGGTCGTCGAGGGTGGGCTGCGGGCCCGTGGGGGACCCGCCCTCGGGGCGGAGGACGCCGAGCAGCGCACGCATGTCGGTCAGGGCCTCGCGGCCGATGTCGGCGATGGTAGCCAGCGCGGTCGCGGCCGCGGCCGGGTCCTTCCGGGAGACGTACCGGCCGGCCTCCGCCTGGCGGACCATGACCGAGACCGAGTGGGCAACGACGTCGTGGAGCTCCCGCGCAATGCGAGCACGCTCGTCGGCTGCGGCTTGCCTGTCGCGCTGCTCCCGATCGGCCTCCGCGGCCCTGGCGCGCGCGGCGAGAGCGGCAACCTGATCGGTGCGCAACCGCCGGAAGCGGCCCAACGCCCACGCGGCCACGACGGCGGCCAGGAACGCGGAGGGGAGCGACAGCAGCTCGCTCGGTGGCCCCGACCCGTCGCCCGCCGCGCCGGTCGAGGCGATCCGGACGGTGGCGACAGCCGCGCCCACGAGGCCGACGAGCAGCGACACCAGCGGCCACGGCCGTTCCGTCCGGGCACTGACGGTGTACGCGCCGACGAGGTAGGACAGGCTGGACGGCAGCAGGACCGCGGAGAACGAGCCTCCCTGCGGGTCCGCAAGGCCCGGCGCCACCGCAAGGACGAGCTCGGCAGCCGCAACGGTCACGAACACCGCCCGTGGTGCGCGGCGGCGGAACACCACCGCCGCGTGCAGCACGACGACGGCGGCGATGAGGACGTCGGTCCAGCCGGAGCCGAGCCCGCCCTCGCGGATGAGCCTGATGGAGCCGGGCGCGAACAGGACCGCGAGGGCGACCGCGAGCACCGGGTCGGCGAGCCAGGATCGCCGACCGACCCAGGCGTCGACCCGGTCCAGTCCGCTCCGTCGCTCGTCACCGGCCACGGGACTGACCGTACGAGGCCGCTCCCGACGGCGCACCCGTCCGTGGTCGCGCCGTCGTCATCCCACGGTCGCACCTCGCCGATCCGACGGTCCGATGCCTCGCGCACCGTGCGACGTCGATCCTCATGGCGCCGGACCACCCGGCTCACGCACTCGAGGAAGGACACCACCATGACCCGACCGACCACGCGTCGAACCGCCGACGACGCGGCGCTCGCCGACCTCTTCGACGAGCTCTGCGCGGCATGGGGCTCGGGCGACGCCCGCCGGTATGCGGCGCTGTTCACCCGGGACAGCACCTACGTCTCCTTCGACGGCACGCTCGCCCTCGGTCGAGACGCGATGGCCGCCAACCACGACACCCTCTTCCGCGGGGTGCTGGCCGGCTCGACGCTCGTCGGAGAGGTGGAGTCGACCACCTACCTCGGTGACGACGTCGCCATCGTTCATGCCACCGGGTCGGTCCTCATGCCGTGGCGCGACCGGCTCCCGCGGCGGCGGCTGTCGCGCCAGACGATCGTGGCGGTCCGGAACGATGAGGGGTGGCGGATCGCCGCCCTGCACAACGGGCGGGTCCGCCCGGTGGCACTTCCGGATCCGCACGCCCTGCCCTCGCGTGCCTCGCACGCGCTCGCCCGGACGGCCACCGCGCTGGGCGTCGGCTGGCGGGCGCGGAGCACCACCGCGATCGACAGGGCTCGGGCGTGAGCGGTGAGCTGGTGCTGGGCATCACCGCGCCAACGACGTCGCCGCGCCCCCCGAGTACGAGGACCGGCATCGCTCGAGCGCGCCACGACGTCGTCACGCCGTACGCCCTTGTCGAGTCCCCGGTATCGCGACCGTCATCCCGGGGGTGCGGGCTGTCGATCCCGCAGCACGATTCCAGCCGGATGTGACAGCGCAACTCTCATGGCATGGACACCGACGACATGAACACCGGGATCGACGAGCGATCGGCCTCAGCGGTCCGCTCGAGCAAGGATGCATCGACGCCGCCGGCACGGCAGCCGCGTGGCACCGTGACGGCGGCACGCGGGGGGACCGTCCGTCGCCGCGACGGGTCGCTGACGGCACTTGCCGTGCTCTGGTCCGCACTGTGCGCCGGCCTGGGCCTGTGGTGGGTGCTCGCTCCGGAGGCCTACCCACTCTATGAAGCGGACGCGCCGATGGGGCTGATGGAGAGCGTCCCGCCCGGCGTGGCCGCCCGGACCGTCCTCGTCCTCGGCCTGGCAGGGACGGGTCTGGCGACCCTCCTCGGCCGCACGGACGTCCACACACCCGGCCGGCGGGCGTTGCTCCTCGCGGGGGCGGGGTACGCCGCCGTCTTCGGCCTGCTCGTACCCGACGTGCAGCTCCTCGCGTTCCTCGGCTACGCGACGGCCCTCATCGGGCCGATCGTCGTCGTGGTCATGCTCGCCGTCGGGGCACGGCGGCACCCACGCAACCTGCTGCTCCTCGCCCTGATCGGTGGCGCCGTCGCCCTCGGGGTGGTGACCGGCGAGATCGGCGGACCGACGCTCGACATGCTCCGCGAGATCCGTGACGGCGTCCGCCGGGTCGGGGTGCGACCTGCGGTCCTGGTCGTCATGGCCGCCGGGGGCGTGCTGTTCGCCGCCCTCACCGTCGCTGCCGCACGTCGCGGCAGCAGCCAGCACCTGACACCCGAGGCGCGGGCGCGGCTGGACCGCTGGGGCCGGGCAGCCACCTGGGTCGCGGCGGCCAGCCCGATGCCGTACGCGCTGATCCGCCTGACCTGGCTCACCCCGTGGCCCCAGGGCGCCCCGGGTGGGCCGGACGCCATCGGTCCCGGCGTGCGGGTCTTCGGGATCCTCCTCGGACTCGCCGCTCTTGGCGGCGCCGCCCTCACCCTCGGCCTCATCTACCGCTGGGGTGAGGTGTTCCCCGCGTGGCTCCCCGCTCTCCGGGGACGCCCCGTCCCGGTGTGGGCGGCCGTCGTGCCCGCCTCGATCGTCGCGGTCGTGCTCTGCGCCTCCGCCGTCAGCCTGGTGCTGATGTCGACCCGAGACGGCGCGAGCTGGCTCGCCGCCGCCATCCCGGCTCCGGTGTGGGGACCCGCGCTCGCCCTGGCGACGTACGCCTACTACCGGCGGCGTACCGATCGAGGAGCACTCCGATGAGGTCACCGGCCGTCGAAGGCGTGGCCACCACCAGGGGACGGTCCATCCCCGTGGCGGGACTCGTGTGGCTCGGGCGCATCGCCCTCCTGGTCGGCGGCGTGACCGTCGCCGTGCTGGCCGGGATCGTCGCACTGCTCACGCTGGCCGCCGTGACGCCCACACCGGCCCTGTTCATGGCCGCCGGCGTCACCACCGCGCTCGCCGGCTGGATCGTCATCCAGCGGACCGTCGTCAGGCGCTCGGAGACGCTTCGTCCCTGGCCGGTGGCCGCTCTCGGGGCGGTGCTCGTGGTCGCCGCGTTCGGGGCGATGCTCGTCCCGCTGGGTGACGAGCCCGTGCCGCCCGTGGTTCCGCCGGGCGCGGGCTCGTGGCGCCTGCCGGACGGTGGGACGGTGGCCTTCGGGGTCGTCCGCGCCGCCGACGAGGCCGCCGACGCCGCTCCCGTCATCGTGCTGCACGGCGGGCCCGGCGTCCCCGACACCGCCGGCCTGCTCGACGCGTTCGGGCACCTCGCCGAGGCGGGGCACGACGTGTGGGCCTACGACCAGCGGGGCGCCGGTCGCTCGTCACGGCTGACCGACCCCAGTGGCTACACCCACAGCCTGGCGCTCGCCGATCTCGAGCGGGTGATCGAGCGCATCGGCTCCGACCGCGTGATCCTCGTCGGGCACTCCAACGGCGCCTCCCTCGCTGCCGGCTACATCGCCGAGCACCCGGGCCGGGTCGAGCGGGCGGTGTTCCTGTCCCCGGGTGGACTCGACGACGGGGGCGGCAGCCCCCAGGACCGGCTCACCACCGCCGAGCAGCTGCGGGTCTATCGGCTGATGGTCTCGCCACGGGCCCTCATCACGTACGCCCTCGTCATGGTCGACCCGGCCGCGGCGCACGCCCTGGCGGACGACCCGGAGGTCGATGCCCGCCAGGACCGGGTCTACGCCCGCACCCTGCCCGCGCTGCACTGCCCGGGCCGCACCGGTCCGGCCCTGCACGGGCTGGGCTTCTACGCCAACGCGGTGCCCTGGAACCACGCCTCCGGCGCCAGCCTTGCCGCCCAGCTCGGACACCCCCGCGTCCCGATCCTCGTCATCAAGGGTCAGTGCGACTACCTCGACTGGGCATCCGCCACCGACTACCTGGAGGCGTTCCCCGATCATCGGCTGCTCTACCTCCCTGGCGCCGGGCACGACGTCCACGTCGACAAGCCGCGGGAGGTGGGTGACGCCGTCGCGACCTTCGTGGACGGCCGCACCGTCCCCGGCACCCTGGCCGACCCGATGAGCCCGCCGGCCGGCTTCCAGCCCTGAGACACGTCCGCCTGTGTGGCTTCCGTTCTCCGGCTCAGCCGGCCCGCACCCCGAGGACGACCTGCGCGATGGTCCGCACCGCCTCGATGAGCTGGCTGAACGACTCCTCGTACACCTCGTCGGACCGGCGGTAGGGGTCCACGATGTCGTCCAGCTCGGCCGGCACCTGCTCCCGCTCCCGTGAGGCGAGCGGGAGGAGCGCCGCGAGGCGCTCCGCGGGACGTGCGTCGGGGCCGGCGGCGGCGTCGAGCTCGGCCGGGTCGACGGCGGAGGCGAGCCGCGCGAACTCGCGCACCGTGAAGGTCCGGCGGACGGCCGCCGGGACGTCGTCGACGACGTCGGCGCGGTGCTGGCGCGTGGCGGTGAGGATGAGGTCGGCACCGGCGACGATCGGCTCGGTGACGCGCCGCGCGGCGAAGCCGTCCGCCGGGACGCCGTACTGCTCGAGGAGGCGGACCATCGGCGGCTGGATCGGCTCGCCGACCAGGGCCCCGGTGCCGGCGGAGTGCACGGTGATCCCGCTGCCCTCGACGAAGGCGGAGCGGAAGAGGCGCTCGATCGCGGGGGAGCGGCAGATGTTGCCGGTGCACACGATGAGGAGCGTGAAGTCCTCGCCCGAGCGGTACGCCATGGCCGTCCCCTTCCGTGGTGGGCGTGGTCTTCGAGCCTACCCGTGCGCAGGCCGCCGCTCCGACGTCTTGGGACGTTGGTCCTGTGGCGGGTGGGACGAATCGGGCGCAGAATCGTCAGGGACAACGGCTCGCGCGGGCGGCGTATCGGAGCCACGACGACGGCGCGTGGGGAGCAGACGATGACGCTCATCGACCCGACAGGCACCAGGCAGGTCTACGACGTCCTTCGTGGCGGGTACGAGCTACCCGTCCTGCACACCATCGGGCAGGTCGTCGAGCTCTGCGGGACCCGGACCGACCTCTACGTGCGGTTCAGCTACACCCCGGACGACCGGGACGTGGCGGCACGGCGTGAGCGCGAGAGCGGCAACCTGCTCCCGGGGGTGCCGGCGTGGCCGCTGTGCCCGGAGTCGTGGTGGGGCGCCGGGGCTCGGGTGTGGATCGCCCGCCAGCTCGCCCGTCGCGCACACCTCGCGCACGCGGGCGCCGAGCCGTGGCTTGTTGCAGGTGAGGTCCGCGGCCGTGGACCGGACTGCGAGCCGCTCATCGCGCAGATCAACCCGCTGGCGCGCATCAACCAGCGGGTGCTCGCCGAGGCGGAGGAGGACTACGCGGCGTGGCAGACGCGAGGCTTCCGCGCGCTCGCCGGGTAACGCCGGTTGTCGCCGGGTCGCCGGTCAGACGAGTGCCGGACTGGGCTCCAGCACCACCCGCCCGATCGCCTCGACCGCCGCGACGATCTGGGCGAAGGACTGTTGGTACACCTCGTCGCTCTGCAGGTAGGGATCGACGATCTCGTCGAGCTCGATCGGGATCCCCGCGCGTCGCGCAGCGGCGAGCGGGACGAGTGCGGCGAGCCGCTCTGCGGTGCCGGCGTCCGGGCCTGCGGCGTCGTCGAGGTCCGACGGCGTGACCTGCCCGGCGAGCCTGGCGAACTCCCGCACGGTGAAGGTGCGGCGGACGACGGAGGGCACGATCTCGACGACGTCGCCGCGCAGCTCACGGGTGGCGGTGAGCACGAGGTCGGCGCCCGTGAGCATCGGTGCGGTGATCCCGCGGGCCGTGAACCCGGCGACGTCGGCACCCTGCTGCCCGAGCAGACGGGCCATCGGGGCCGCTGCCGGCTGGCCCACGAGTGCCCGGGTGCCCGCGCTGTGCACGGCGACGCCGCTGTCGCCGTGCAGCGCGGACCGGAGGAGGTGCTCGACCGCGGGGGACCGGCACACGTTGCCGATACACACGACGAGGATCGTGAACTGCTCTCCTGAGCGGTAGGCCATCGTGGTCCCCTTTGTCCGTCTTTCCGGGTCGGACGCTAATCGCGGTCTCCCGCCACGCGGCGGTCCCCGGAGGACGATTAGGGGTGGAGAGCGGCGAGTGCCGCCCGATCACTCCGGGTGACTGCGCGGGGTGACGGGCACCGAGACGGGGCCCTGGAGGCGGCGCTCGCCGCGACGCGTGCAGGAGAACCACCCCCACCGACAGCTCGAATCACCCTCCAATCCGTCCCGCTCGGCGGCGCCGAACCGGTAGTTTCAGGCAATCCTCGGGCGGACATGACGACGGCAATGGAGGCTTGGATGTCAGCCCTGACTCGTTCGGCGCTCTCTCATCGCTCGGAGCGTGACCGGCCCGGACGGAGGCGCCGTCGCCGCTCGGTATGGACGGCCCTGGCCACGTTCATGGTGGTGGCGCTGCTGCCGCAGCTCCCCGCCCTCGGGCACGCGGCCGACCTCGACCTGTGGGTGAGTGGGAGCGCCGACCGGAGCGGCTCGATCGGGCTGAGTGGCGCCGCCATCGACGGGAACGCCTACATCTACCTCCCCACCGACCCCGCCATCGCGAAGGTCGAGTTCTGGCTCGACAACCCCGACATGAGCGGCTCACCGCGCCAGGTGGAGCGCGAGGGGCCGTACGACTTCGCCGGTGGCTCGGTGACGAAGGCCAACGCGTTCAACACGGCCACCGTGGCGGACGGGCCGCACTCGATCGCCGCCCGCATCACCGCGACGGACGGCCACGTGGAGGTCCTCGAGGTGAACTTCACCGTCGGGGAGCCGGCCGCGCCCCCGCCGGACGAGGAGCCGCCGGTCGAGGAGCCCCCCGGTGAGGAACCGCCGGCGGAGGGCGCCACCCTGCGCATCAACGCCGGTGGCCCCGCGGTGACGACCGGAGGTGTCACGTGGCAGGCCGACACCTACTTCTCGGGCGGGAAGTCCTACTCCAACTCGAAGGTCTCGGCGATCAGCGGCACCACCGATGACGTCCTGTACCTGACGGAGCGCAGCGCGACGAAGAACCTCGGCGGGTTCTCCTACGCGATCCCCGCCCCCGCGGACGGGGAGTACACCGTCCGGCTGCACTTCGCCGAGATCTACTTCGGCGCTACCGGCGGCGGAGCGGGCGGGTCGGGCAAGCGCGTCTTCGACGTCAACATCGAGGGCGGTGCGGTGGAGGTCGACAACTACGACATCTACGCCGCCGTCGGCGCCATGGCCGCCGAGGTGAAGACCTTCACGACGACGGTCACCGACGGCTCCCTCGACCTCGCCTTCACCGCGTCGGTCAACCAGCCGAAGATCTCCGCCATCGAGGTCGTATCGCCCGGATCCACCCCGGACCCCGACCCGGAGCCCACGCCCGACCCCGACCCGGAGCCCACGCCCGACCCGGACCCGACCGACCCGCCCGCTGACGGCACCACGCTGCGGATCAACGCCGGCGGACCGGCGGTCACGACCGGAGGCGTCGCCTGGCAGGCGGACAGCTACGTCGTCGGCGGCAAGTCCTGGTCGACGTCGTCCTCCACCGCGATCAGCGGGACGACCGACGACGTCCTCTACCGCACCGAGCGGAGCGCCACCGCCGACCTCACCGGCTTCTCCTACGCCATCCCGGCGCCGGATGCCGGCACGTACACCGTGCGGCTGCACTTCGCCGAGATTTACTTCACGGCCAACGGGAAGCGGATCTTCGACGTCAACATCGAGGGCGGCCCCGTCGAGGTCGACGACTACGACATCCACGCCGCCGTCGGCGCGAACGCCGCCGTGGTGCGGTCCTTCACCCCGACCGTCACCGACGGCACGCTCGACCTCACCTTCACCGCCTCGGTCAACCAGCCGAAGGTCTCCGCGATCGAGGTCGTCTTCCCCGACGGCAGCACCCCACCGCCGGACGAGGAGGAGCCGCCGCCACCGGACGAGGAGGAGCCGCCGACCTCACCGCAGGACCCCTCGCTGTTCTCCTGGGACAGCAAGGCCGACTCGCCCATCGGCCGCTCGGAGGCCCAGGGCACCGCCGTCGGCACGAAGGTGTACGCCTTCGGTGGCTTCCAGACCGGCACCAAGACGACGGCCCGCAGCGACGTCTACGACACCGTGACCAACTCGTGGTCGCGCCTGCCCGACATGCCGCAGCAGCTGACGCACTCCCCGGCCGTCGCGGACGGCAAGACGATCTGGCTCGTCGGCGGGTACGACGGCAACCACCCCGGTGGGTCGACGCGCAACGTGTGGAAGTTCGACACGGAGACCCTGACGTGGTCCGCCGGCCCGCCGCTGCCCGAGGCACGCGGCGCCGGTGCGGCGACCATCGTCGGGCGCACCCTCCACTTCTTCGGAGGGACCAGCCGGGTGGCCGGCTCCACCGCCGACCCCGACGAGCCCGACCACTGGGTCCTCAACCTCGACGGCGGGACGACGTGGCAGGCCCGGGCGCCCATGCCCAACCCCCGCAACCACCTCGTCGGTGCGACGCTCGGTGGCAAGGTCTACGCCATCGGCGGTCAGCACAACGAGAACGAGAACACCGGCCTGCAGTCGGACGTCCACCGCTACGACCCGGCCACCAACGCGTGGACGAAGGTGGCGAGCCTGCCGGTCGCCCGGAGCCACGCCGCCGTCGTCGTCCGCAACGGCTCCATCGTCGTCCTCGGCGGGACGAACCCGGGCAACATCGCCAGCCGCTACGTCACGGCGTACCACCCCAGGGAGGACGTCTGGACGAACCTGCCCCAGCTGCCCGGTGGCCGGAAGACGCCGGTGGCCGCGATGGTCGGGGACGTCCTCTACCTGACCACCGGAAGCCACGCGGTGACGAACTGGGCGGGCCGGTTCGCCGACCGGTGGGAGTCCAGCCCGTCGATGCCGGTGTCGATCGGGGAGGTCGCCGGCGGGATCATCGGCAAGAGCATGTACATGATCGGTGAGAGCAACAGCTCGACCGTGGCGTTCGACGTCTCGACCGGCAGCTGGAAGTCCGGCCTCGCGATGCGGCCGTACCGCGGCCACCACCACGCCGCGGAGGTGGTGGGGGACCGGCTGTTCCTCATCGGCGGGCTGGGCGGCGGCTCGGCCGGGAAGGTGCAGATCTACAACCCGGCGACGAACGCCTGGACACTGGGTGCGGACATGCCGTTCGCGGCAGGGTCGATCTCGACGGCAGTGATCAACGGCAAGATCTACGCCGCCGGCGGGATCATCGGCTCGACGACGACCACGCGCAGTGCCGTCTACAACCCGGCGACGAACTCGTGGACCGAGATCGCGCCCATGCCGCAGGGGCGCAACCACGCGGCGTCGACCACGGACGGCTCCAAGCTCTACGTGGCGGGCGGTCGCGGCCCGGGCAGCGGTGACGCGAACGTCGTCGCCAACGGGTTCGACACCCTCCAGGTGTACGACCCCGCGACGAACACGTGGCGCTCGAGCGCGTCGTCCGGCTCCGGGCTCGCTCCGCTCCCGCAGGCGCGGGGCGGGATGGGCAAGGCGGTCTGGTACGACGGCGAGATGTACGTCATCGGTGGCGAGACGCAGAACGGTGCCGGGGCCACGGCGAACCGCGTCTACAACCGCGTCGACATCTACAACCCGGCCACGAACTCGTGGCGGCTGGGGACGCCGATGCCGACGGCGCGGCACGGGATCTTCCCGCTCCTGGTGGGGAACCGGATCGTCGTCGCCGGGGGAGGGGTGACGGCCGGGTTCTCGCACTCGACGGTGGTGGAGACCTACAACCCGCGCTGAGCACGGGCAGGCGGCCCGCGCGACGTCCGTCGTGCGGGCCGCCGCTCCACGTCCCCAGGCACACGTGATGAAATGGCCCCGTGACGGACACCCTTCCTGGTTGGCTCGAGGACGACGGTCCTGCACCCCGTAGCGACGACGACGGCGCCCGCTCGCGTCGTCGCCGCCAGCAGCGCCGCCGTCGGACTGTGCTTGCGCTCGTCGTCACCGTCATCCTGCTGGCGCTCGTCACGCTGGTCGTCGTCTTCGCGCTCCAGGCCCGCGCGGCCCAGACCGAGCTGCGTGCCGCGATGCCGCTGGTCACCGACCTCCGGCAGCAGGTGCTCAACGGTGAGAGCGACACCGCGGCGGCGACGGCCGCGCAGCTCCACGACCACACGGGCGAGGCGCGCGAGTCGCTCTCCGGGCCGCACTGGTCGGTCGCCGCCAACGTGCCGTACATCGGCCCGAACGTCGCTGCGGCGCGTACAGCGACCGAGGTGGTGGACGACCTCGCCGTCGAGGTCCTGCCCGACCTCGTGGCCGCCACCGAGATCGTCGACCCGGCCCGCCTCGCCCCGCAGGACGGTCGCATCGACCTCGCCCCCTTCGAGGAGGCCGCACCTCGCGTGATTGCGGCGGACGAGGCCATCGGCCGCGCCCAGGAGCGGCTGGCGGACATCAACCTGGACCAGATCTTCGAGGTGCTGCGTGGTCCGCTCACCGACCTCGAGGCCCAGCTCGACGACGTCGCCGGAGTCACGGCCACCGCCTCCCGTGCGGTGCAGCTCATCCCGCCGATGCTCGGCGCCGAGGAGCCGCGCGAGTACGTCCTCATGGTGCAGAACAACTCCGAGCCGCGGGCCACCGGCGGCCTCACCGGCGCGTTCCTCCACCTGCGGGCGGAGGACGGCGCGATCGAGCTCGACTCCGTGCGGTCCGCCGGCAGCGTGGGCTACTTCCCCCAGCACGCTGTGGAGCTCACCGACACCGAGGTCGCCCTCTTCGGCACCCAGCTCGCCCGCTACCCCGGCAACGTCACCGCCACACCGCACTTCCCGCGGAGCGCCGAGATCATCACGGCGATGTGGGAGCAGGAGATGGGCGGGCAGGTCGACGGCGTGTTCTCACTCGACCCGGTGGCCCTGGGCTCGCTGCTCGAGGCCACGGGACCGATCGAGATCTCCCAGGAGGAGCTGTGGGCGGTGGGTGCGCCGAGCGACCTACTCGGTAACGGCTCCCAGCTCACCGCCGACAACGCCGCGGACGTCATGCTCAACGGTGTCTACCGGCAGATCGCGGACCCCGAGGACCAGGACGACTTCTTCCAGCTCGCCGCGGCCGAGATCTTCTCCCGCGTGATGAACGGTGGAGCCGAGCCGACGGCCACGGTGGCTGCGCTGGCGCAGGCCGCGGACGAGGGCCGGCTGCTCGCGTGGTCTGCCCACGCGGGTGAGCAGGAGCTGCTCAGCGGGACGGTCCTCAGCGGTGAGCTCCGCGGGGACAACGGTGACGGTGCCCCCGTCGTCGGCGTCTACGTCAACGACCTCAGCGCCGCGAAGATCGCCTACTACCAGCACATGGACGTCACCCTCGAGTCCACGCAGTGCCACGCGAACGGGGCACAGGACCTCACCGTGACCGTCACGCTCTCCTCCGACGTGCCGGAGGGCGCCGCTACGCTTCCGGAGTCTCTTGTGGGTGGCGGTGGTGCGGTGCCCAAGGGGTCAATGCGCTCCAACCTCCTCGTCTACGCGCCGACGGGAGGGCGCATCACTGACGTGCGTGACCCCGAGGGCGAGGTCGAGGCGTTCCCGCAGGTGCACGAAGGACAGGTGGTCGCAGGACGTCGTGTGGTGCTGGCCGAGGGCGAGTCGGTGACGACGGTGATCGACATCACGACTGGTCCGGGATACGCTCACGATCCGATACTTCGCATGACGCCCGGTCCGGGTGGTGAGAGGTTCACCTCATCGACGTTGACATGTCGACAGTAGCCGATAACCTTGACCCGACCGATCACACCTACCCGCGGTCTCGACGACCCATTGGGGGCTTTACTTATGATTCGACGCGTTCTGGCCGGGCTCTTTGCCGCGGCTCTGCTCGTCCTCGCTCCGAGCGCGGCGTTCGCCGCTCCGGAATACTCGGACGACGACTTCGACATTGCCGTGTCCACCACCAACCCGGCTCCCGGTGAGACCTTCACCGTGAACGTCACCGCTCCGACCGGCACCGACATCACCCTCACCGTGGGCCTTGTCGGCGGCGACGAGGCGGACATCGAGACCTACGGTCCCGTGACCGCGGTCGCCGGCGTGGCCACCTTCAACCTGACCCTCTCCGAGGAGGGGACCTACCAGATCATCGCGACCGACGGTGACGGTAACGTCCGCGACACCATCCAGATCGTCGTGGGCGACGGCGGCGCCGCTGCTCCCGGCGCTGGCGACGGTGATGAGGCTGCCGGCCCGGCTCTGCCGGAGACCGGCGCGACCGCCACCCCGCTGATCATCGGCGGCGCGCTGCTGCTGCTGGTCGGCGCTGCGGCTCTCTTCTTCGCTCGCCGCGGCAAGGTCACTGCCTGACACCCCAAGGTCAAGACCGTTCGGACGGCCCCCGCGACTTCGGTCGCGGGGGCCTTTCGAACGCCGGAAGGGGCATGGCGCGCCAGAACCGCACAGGAGGGCCCGTGAGAGGCGTACTCGTGGGTCGGCGTGGCTACCGCCCTCCTGCCCGGTTGCAGGGGCCCTGACGGCGCCCCAGGCCCCCAGACCACTCGAAGGTGAACCCATGGCTTCTCGTCCCCGCTGGTGGTCGTTCGCTGCTGTCGGCGGTCTCGTCGTCGTGAACGTCGTGCTGATCGCGCTGCTCGTGCTCCGTCCCACCGCCCCGTCGGTGGACGAGCGGAGCGAGGCCGCAGGCGCGACGGCGGAGGGGCCACAGCAGGAGATCGACGAGAGCGGCTCGCGGCGCGCGAAGCAGGACCCGGGAGAGCTGGCTCCGGCCGAGGGCGTCGAGAGTCTCCCGCAGGCTCAGCGCCTGCTGGTCAACCTTGACGCCACCACGGCGTGGCGCGCGACGGTTGGTGACTGCGCGCACCCGGGCGCGCTCGAGCACACCGTTGACGGTGGCCGGACATGGCAGGCGCGACCACTGGAGCTCGCCCCGGTCAGCAGGCTTCGCGTGCTTGGCGCAGAGAGCCTCTTTGCCATCGGCGGGGGAGCGGACTGCGAGCCGACGTACGTCTCGTCCGCGAACGCCGGCGCATCGTGGTCCACGCATGATGAGTACCTCAGCGGCTCCTGGTACCAGCTGCCGGACGACCGCGACGTACTGTCGACTCCGGTGGGTGAGGTCGACGCTCCGTGCGAGGTGGTCGAGCTGGCCGCCCTGAACGCCGTCAATGCCGCGGTGCTGTGCGCCGACGCGAGCCTCGCCTTGACGCAGGACGGCGGCGCCTCGTGGTCCGGGAGCGAGCCCGGGATGGACGTCGAGGCCGTGGGTGTAGCCGCTGACGCCTACGCAATCGCCGGCGCGGACGACTCGTGCGGAGACCGTCTCGCCGTCGCCACCATGAGCATCGACGGTGCTGCCGAGCCGGTATGCACCGACGAGGGCGCCGACGTCACGCAGATCGCCGTCTCCGCCAGCGCAGGAGCGATGTGGCTGTGGCTGGACGACCACGTTGTCGTCGCCACCGACTGGTGATCAGCGCCGCGTGACGGACATCCGCTCACCGGGCCACGTCGACCGCTTGGCGTGGGTCGCCGCGGCCTGCGCGGCCTTGCGGCTACCTCGACCGTTGCGCGACGCCCTGGTCCCCGTGAGGGCGGGGTCCTCGCTGCTGTAGTACTCGTAGGCGTAGCGGTCGCGCTCCTTGCGCTGCGCCTTGTTGAGCACGATGCCGAGCACGTGCGCACCGACCTGCTCGAGCGACTCGAGCGAGGAGCGCAGCTGCTGCTTGTGGAGCCGGTCCGCTCCTGCGACGACGAGCGTGCCGCCGGTCATCTTGCTCAGGATCGCCGCGTCTGTGACGGGCAGCAGCGGAGGACTGTCGATGACGATGACGTCGTAGGTGGACGCGAGATCGGTGAGGAGTCGCGACATCGCCCGCGAGCCGAGCAGCTCGCTGGGGTTGGGAGGAACCTGTCCGGAGGGAAGGACGTCCAGGGAGGTGCCCTGCCAGGGCTGGGCGACGTCCTCGACGTTCGCGCGGCC
Source organism: Georgenia sp. H159 (assembly GCF_035607575.1). Taxonomy (NCBI): domain Bacteria; kingdom Bacillati; phylum Actinomycetota; class Actinomycetes; order Allobogoriellales; family Allobogoriellaceae; genus Georgenia; species Georgenia sp. H159. The sequence goes on from NZ_JAYDZY010000001.1 coordinate 854,669, forward strand.
GATGAGCACCGTGGTGAGACCGACCCGCCCCTCGTAGCCCATGTACTTCGCCACGCTCGGTCGGCGGAGATCCGCATCGACGAGGATGACGCGAGCGCCAGCGTCGGCCAAGGAGGCGGCGAGGTTGATCGACGTCGTCGTCTTGCCTTCGCCAGGTACCGATGAGGTCACAACGATTGAGCTCGGGCGATCCCCGAAGTCGACGAACTGAAGATTGGTGCGAAGGCGACGGATCGCTTCGGCGCGAAGACTCATTGAATCGTCGTGCATGAACACAGGGTGACCGCTTGACGACTCGTCGAGCGGGACGGCCGCCAGCGGGGTGATATCGGAAATGGCCGAGATATCAGCCTCGTCTCGGACCTTGGTGTCTAGGACCGCTCGCAATAGCGCGACGCTGACACCGAGCACCGCTCCGAGAACGAGTCCGAGAGCGAGGTTTCGTGTCGTGTTGGGGGACGACGGTGAGTCTGGAACCTGTGCCTCGCTCAGCATCGTGGCGCGAACCGCCTCAGTACCGTCCTGACGTTCCGGCGAGAGCCCGCCTACCGTGTCAGCGAGCTGGTCGGCGACAGCGTTGGCAATATCGCGAGCGAGGACCGGATCTTCATCTGTCGCGGAGATGACGAGAATCGTCGTGTCGGCGGCGACAGAGACGGCCAGTGCGTCACCCAATACACGGGGATCAGCATTCAGATTCAGCGACTCGTCGACAGGCTTGAGGACGATGGGAGATTTCGCCACCTCCGCATACGAAGCCATCTGCTTCTCGGTGAAGGTCGAGCCTTGCGCGAGATCCGATACCGACTCCCCGGCCTGTACCGCAAAGAAGATTCGCGTGGACGAGGTGTACTGCGGGGTCGCCAACAGCGTCGCTAACGCCGTTGCGGCTAGAGTGGCGAGAGTGACCACCGCAACAGTGATCCACCGACTTCGCAGCACACTAAGGTAGTCGCCCAGTTCCAATTGATACCCCCGGTAGCCGGATGCTCGTGCCGAAGCATCCTCCCACAGGTTCCCAGCGACCACGTATCTGCCCTCGGTTAACGCGCCCGTGGCGGAGAACGAAGGTGCTGTGGGCCATCACTCGCTCAACCCGTCGGGCTTCCATGGCGGCGACTCAGGCCGCCGACCCGTTGCAGAAGCCCGCGCACGTCTCGGTCTAGAATGGGCCAAGTCAAGCCAGCACTACGCCCCCAGCTGGGGCCACTTCAGGCTGTCACACCCATCGTGTCGCAGTGCTGCGGCGGTGGTGATGTGGGCGGGGTCGGTGATGGTCATCGCGCACGCCCACCGGCGTGGGTGCTCGACCACCAGTCGCCCGCCGCTGCGGACCTGGACGACGACGAGGTCGGCGGCCACGTCTACCCGGGCTCCGATCGCGCGGGGGTCTACGGAGTAGTCGCTGGTGTCGATGCGTACGTAGTAGTCCCGGCCAAGGCCGCACGTGGTTACGCCAGCCCAGATGCAGCACGGCCGGTGGCAAGGCCAGCATCGCTTCTTGGTCCGCCGCGAGCAGGTCCACCGGACGAGCCTTGATCGTGCGCACGACCCGTGGTCAGCCAGTGGGTGAACTGGGCGTTGAAGTCGGCCGGGGACTCAAAGTGCCGACCGGGCATGAAGGAGGTCTTGAAGAACTGGTTGCGGCGCTCGACCAGGCCCTTTGACTCCGGATCCCGCGGTGGCAGCAGCACCACCTTCGTCGCCAGCGTCCCGGCGAACACCGCGACCGGCTCGGTCGCCTTCCCTCGTCCGATGCCGGACTCGTTGTCCCAGATCAGCCGGCGCGGCACCCGCCCCAGCTGGGACAGCAGCGCTCACGTCCCGAGCAGCAGGTCGGGGGTCTTACGGGTCGGGAGCATCCTCCCGAGGGTGAAGCGGGAGTAGCCACACGTCATGACCAGCACCGGCAGCAGTGCCCGCGAGCCGTCCTCAAGCAGGATCTTTCGCGGCGGGAACCACAGGTCACACTGGGCCACGTCCCCGGCCGTCCACGTTAGCCGGTCGGCCGGGTCGATCGGGCGATGGTCGGCCCGCAGCCAGTTGACGTTGTCCCGGAACCAGCGAATCGACCCCGTCCACCCGACCCGTTCGGCCAGCACCGTCGCTGGCATATCCGGCGTCTCTACCAGCAGCTGACGGACCCGCGCCTCATACGGCGTGAACGACGAAGGGCCCGGCCTGCGTCGTACTTCGGCGGGCCGTTCGACGCCACGGCCTTGATGACCGTGTTCCTCGAGACACCCAGCCTTCTGGCGATCGCGGCCTTCGGTGCACCCTCGGCGGCCAGCCTCCTGATCAGCGCCCAGTCCTCCATGGTGATCACACTCCAATCGTCGGGAGAGTGCTCACCTTTCGAGCGCCGTTACTGCTCAGTCTTCAAGCGCCGTCGACAGCTGTCGGCGTCGGCCAAGGTTTAGAAGTCACGACGAGGCAGGCCCGTAATGAGCCACACCAGATCGGCAATTTCCCGGGGGACATGCTCCTAGCCAAGCAATCGTGGTGGTCCAGAGTCGGTGCCGGCACTGCTAGCGGACATGCCAACCGCCCTATAGGCGGACGCGGACTTCCCTGCTGACGGACAGTTGATCTCCCTGTCTGTGGCCATGGGGCCGGGCCCGTGTCGGTCCCGTCGTGGGCGTCCCTCCGGGGTTTGCTCGAGGTCTTCGACCACCTTGAGCAGTTCCACCGGAGGGACGCATGAAGAAGTGTGACAGGGAGATCATGGAGATTCTTGAGGCGTATGACGCCACCGGTAGCGCGCACTCGGCGGCGCAGCTGGCCGGGGTCGACCCGAAGACGGTGCGCCGCTACGCCGCAGCGCGCGACCAGGGCCGTCCGGTGACAGGGGCGTCGCGGCGTCCGCGGATGATCGACGAGCACATGCCGAAGATCGAGGAGTGGGTCGAGCGCAGTCAGGGCAAGGTCCGCGCCGACGTCATCCACGGCCGCCTGGTGGCGATGGGGTTCACCGGCACCGAGCGCACCACCCGCCGAGCCGTCGCGGAGGCCAAGGCGGCCTGGCGCGTCGGGCATCGGCGCACCTATCGGCCGTGGATCACCGAGCCGGGGTTGTGGCTGCAGTTCGACTGGGGCGAAGGACCCCGGGTGCCGGGTCCGGACGGGACGCTGCGGCGCACGCTGCTGTTCTGCGCATGGCTGGCCTGGTCACGCTTCCGGGTGGTGATCCCGGTGTGGGACCAGACGCTGCCGACGCTGATCGCCTGCCTGGACGCCACGCTGCGGCGGATCGGCGGGGCGCCGACCTACGTGCTGACCGACAACGCCAGGACGGTGAGCATCGACCACGTCGCAGGCGTCGCGGTGCGCCACCCCCAGATCGTTGCGGCGGGGCGGCACTACGGCACCCAGGTCCACACCTGTGTCTGAATCGCCCTGGGTTCGGTGGAGACTCCTGAGCTTGGAAACGAGGATGGAGTCATGGCATCAGGACAGAGCGCTGGGAGGCCGTCGACGCGGCGGTACAGCGAGGAGGAGAAGGCGGCCGCGGTGCGGATGGTTCGGGCGCTGCGGGCCGAGCTGGGGACCTCGCAGGGAACGATCAAGCGCGTGGCGGACCAGCTGGGCTACGGGCCGGAGTCGGTGCGGCTGTGGGTCAAGCAGGCCGAGATCGATGACGGTGAGGTCCCCGGGGTGAGTACGGAGGAATCGGCTCGGATCAAGGCCCTGGAACAGGAGAACCGCGAGCTGCGGCGCGCGAACGAGATCCTCAAGCGGGCCGCGTCTTTCTTTGGGGCGGAGCTCGACCGTCAGTACAAGTGATCGTGGCGTTCATCGACGACAACTGCCAGGACGTCGTCGATGGTCGCCGGCTCGGAGTCGAGCCGATCTGTCGCGTGCTGCGCGAGCACGGACTGCAGATCGCTCCGAGCACCTACTACGCCGCAAAGTCCCGGCCGCCGTCGGCCAGGGCAGTGCGTGATGCCGAGCTGGCGCCCCGGCTGTGCGAGCTGTGGGAGGTCAACTATCGCGTCTACGGCGCCAGGAAGCTGTGGAAGGCCGCTCGTCGCGAGGGACTGAAAGTCGGCCGTGACCAGGTAGCGCGCTTGATGCGCGCCGAGGGGATCTCCGGGGTGGTGCGCACTGCCCGGGTACGCACCACGCGTCCGGATCTGGCCGCGGCCCGCCACCCCGACCTCGTGGACAGGGACTTCACCGCGTCGGCGCCGAACCAGCTGTGGGTGACCGACCTGACGTACGTGCCCACCTGGGCCGGGATCGCCTACGTCTGCTTCATCATCGACGCGTTCTCCAGGGCGATCGTGGGCTGGCGCGTGGCGTCCAACATGCGCACCCAGATGGTGCTGGACGCCATCGAGATGGCCCGCTGGTCCCGCGGCGCGAAGCTGCCGGGGCTGCGCTGCCACAGCGACGCAGGATCGCAGTTCACCTCGCTGCGCTACGGCGAACGCCTGGCCGAGATCGGCGCCGTTCCCTCCATCGGGACGGTGGGCGACCCGTATGACAACGCACTGGCGGAGACCGTCAACGGCTACTACAAGGCCGAGCTTATCCGCGGACCGGTGCGCACCGAGCGCGGGCCGTGGAAGAGCGTGGAGGACGTCGAGCTCGCCACCCTCGGCTGGGTGCACTGGCACAACACCCAGCGTCTGCACGGCTACCTCAACGACCTCCCGCCCATCGAGTACGAGCAGGGGTACTACGCTGCCAACCGGAGTGACCAAACCCTGGTCGCGATCCAATAATCCGAGTCTCCATCAGACCCAGGGCGATTCATCGTTCCAAGTCGAAGGCACTCTCGCGCTTATACGCTGCCCTAAAGTCAACCGACCGGTAATCAAACCAGGGCGAACGCGCCAACCCGGGCACGACGTGTCTGACGGGATGACGCGACAGGATCCTGAGGAACCCACCTCGCGGGCTACTCGTCTGCTGACTCGTGCTGCCCAACCGTCCGGGGCTTAGCGTCGGCCAGTCGCTCGGGCTTATGCCAAGCGAGAACTAAGCAGAACAATACAGCGACGGAGTTCGCTATCGCGCCCGCCCATGCAGGACCAGCGAGCCCGGTCCGAAGACACAAGATTACGGATAGTCCAATATTGAAGAGCGCTACAAAAATCGAAAGCCAGAAGAGCGTTCGTCGTCCAGTACTGCCGCTCAATGAGGCTTGGCAAACTGAGAACAGCGCGGCAAATAGTCCCGAAATGGCAAAGCCGAGGTATAAGGACCTTGGTGCTGAGATTTCGGCCCCAGCGAGCAATCGTGCCACGACGGGCCCAACGACCACGAGCGCTGCGGCGACTGGGGCGGTTCCTACCGTCATTGCACCTAGAGCCATTAGTAGATTTCTTCGCGCAAGCTGCGGCGAGGCATGCAATCTCTCGCGGCCCATCCAGGTCCAGATCAAGGGCCGCATCGCAGCGGATAGAACCAGGATGAGAGCTCCAAGCCTGTTCGCCACTGAGTATGCCGAGACGTCCTCCGCTGACATCAATCCGTTCACAATAAAAGGGTCGAGCCCAGTCGCCAAGAACGCCACCAAAGGAACGAGCGCAAGACCGTAACTAGGGCGCTCCGTCGACCTTCGAATGTCGCGCGTGCCTTCGTCATCGAAGTTCTCGTAATAAATGGTCCGATATCGCACCCGAACTAGCGCAAGCGCGATCGCATACGGACAAGCGAGGCCTATAGCCCATGCAATCGCCGCTACCCCGACGGAACTTGACAGTCCGAACGCAACGACCGTTAGAAGGAGACCGATCGGCGCGCCGAGGCCCTTAAGAAAATTGCTTAACCCGGTGCTGCCATCTACTTCGAGAACCGCAAGGTTCGGCGAGAGCCACAGGCTCAGGGATCCGACAAGGACGAGGAATAGGACAACCCCCTCTGCTGCGACAAAGTCTCCCAAAGGACGACTGGACGCATATAACATTACAAGGCGAACCAACAACCATACGAGCATGAGTGCGAGAATGATGCCGGTAAATGCTCGGCACAGCCTACGTGTCCGAGGGAAAGTCGGCCGACCGTGATCACTGTCGGCCAAGAGTTCAAGACGGGCGTGATCCGTAATCCCAAGGCCCAGAACAGTAAAAAAGACGCTCAGAGTGGTTAAGAGGACTAAGGTTCCGTAGCCCGCAAGTCCAAGTTCGCGAACGACAACCGGTACACGAAACGTTTGTGCCAGGAGGTTGAGACCTTGTCCAGCCGCATACCCGACGACTGTCGCGCCAATCGCGGCCGCCCAGACCTTTCCTCCTCGACGGCTTTGAGGGACCCGCTGTGGTCTCATCAATTCAATCCGCCCTTCGCCAACTCACGCCGACGAAAGCGCCGTTTAGAGATGGCCGAGGCTCCGAGGCTCCCGGCGACAACGAGGAAGGGCACAATCTGCAATCGGACACGGAGTAAGGTGCCGTAGTTGCCGCTGGAGATCGCGAGCGCGACCCCGAGGATTGCAATACCAGCAAGGGCCACAAGGGTGCGCATCCGATAGCGATGGACCGCGACGCCTGACAGAAATACGGCATAACACCAGATCGGTGCGCTCGCCAGACCGATTCCTGCCGCCGCGGCTTCCCAGGGATAGGGACCTAACATGACTCGGCCGAGTGAGTATAGAGTGCCTATGCCGCCTTCGCCGCCAACGACAAAGCCCGAGGATGCGCCAGCGAGTTCCGATTGAGAAACGGAGATTCTCTCGGTATCGAAGCGCGTGAGGATGCCAGATATCGATGGAAGAACGAGGGCTGCAGCGAGTGCGAGTCCGCCGCCCAACAATATTAGATTGAAAGTCCGACCCCGGCCGCGCCGAGTGGCAGCGCCGAGTATCAGAAGTGCTGGACCCAGAGCAATAGCTGTCGGGCCACGAAATAGGGCTAAAGCGGTCATAGCGAACAAGCCGACTATTACGGACGTTGCGGCAACTCTCTGCGTTTGCAACCGAATGGAACTATAGAGCAAGAGACTCGTAAGCGAAAGAACCGACGCTTCTCGAAGGGGCGTGGCCGCCCAGAGGAGAAGGCCTGGGAAAGAAGCAAAGAGGAGCGGAGCGTACTTGACCGCCCGCTCATCGATTAGTTGCACCGTGGCGGAAGTCAACACAATTGTCAGGCCGAGTAGAGAGGCGTTCAGAGCAACGGCTGCTAGTCCACTAGTGCCTAGGACGAGAAAGAGCCCGCCCAGAAGGTAGGCGTAGCCCTGTTTGCCTGGCACCAGGACCGTGCGCGAGACGCCATTGTCGGAAGCCAATCCGTTCGCAGCTAGCCCCTCGCCAGCCTTCACGTACGCTAACGCGTCGACTCCGGGCGAATTGAGCCACAAAGTAGCCCCGATGACGCAAGCTATAATACTGTATGCTATGGCCAAAGTTCCGACTCGGCGCGGCAGGCGCAGCATTCGCGATGCACGTTGAACGGAAAATATGCCAACGATGAGGACGAGTAGAGCCGGACCCCAACTTGTTGTGGCGATCCCTCCTACCGCTATGCAAGTCGCGAGTACTACGAGCCAAAAGCGCTTGCGGTTGCGTGCGGCAGTTTCAGGCACCTAGCGGACCTTTCCATGAACTCGGAGGAGGTCCATCCAATCGTCGATACGAGCTGGCTCTGAGAACCTACCAGCAATTGTCGAGGGGCCCATACGGCCCAGCTCGCTGCGCAGGTCAGCGTTGCGGATGAGAAACGCGAGCGCTGTTTCGAGAGCGATCGGATCTCCCGGGGCTACAGCCAATCCGGTAACGAAAGGTACAACGGCATCGCGTGCCCCCGTCGCAGTCGTTGTGATCACCGGGACCCCGCTAGCCGACGCCTCGAGCGCTACAAGACCGAGGCCTTCCCGCTTCGTGGGTAGTACGAGAACGTCGATAGCGTGGTAGAGCGTCTCGGGTGCGTTGGTGGGCCCCACGTACTTAACGTTCGGGTGCGTATCCAGCCAAGTGGTAACCCATGCCGGCAGAGCGTCGGTGGAATCGCGAGGTCCTGCGACAATCAGAACACAGTTGGGAAACTCGTCCAGTATGGAGTTGAACGCCGTTGCAAGTTCGGTAATCCCCTTGTCGTTCGTCAAGCGGCCCACGTAGCCAACGGCGACTGCATCGATGCTAAGACCAAGATTGGAGCGCGCCGCTAGACGATCTGCTGGAGTACCCGGCCGAAATCGCGATTGGTCGATGCCTAGCGCGCTTCCATGTCCCATAACTAGTGTCTTACTCGCCGGAGCGATCTTAGATCTAATGGCGACGTCCTGCAGACTTCTGCTCACGCATACCGTTGTTGTAGACAGCCTTGCGGCTATAGCGTCGGTCGCCCAGAGTACGTATCGCGTGGGTTTGGACATGGTTTCGTATCGTAACCCGTGGAGCACGAATATGCGGTTGGGAACGCCGGTGATCCAGGCCGCGATCGACACGATTGCCGATGCTTTAGGTGTCCCATAAACGACTTGCGATGGCCGTTCACGCCGGAGGTGCCTGATGATCTGAAAGAGGGCGCGTCCGTCTGCCCGCAGATTGATGTCTCTCGTGAGGCTGACGCGGATAGTGCGGAGACCTCGAGGCTTGGCAATCGGGAGTGTCTCAGAAGGGTCTGCACCCGATATGAGAGTTACCGATATCCCCTGGCTCACAAGCGCTCGGTACAAAGGGGCGAATATTCTGGAAGACCGTTCGATGGTGGTTGCAAAAACCACGCTATTCGCTGTTCGCTTAGTTCTCCGGTGGGGCACCAACGAGAACCTCCCTCAGTGAGTCGAGCCATCCATGGCCGTACTCCTCATCGGGCTCGACGTAATTCCCCTCAGCCCACTCGTTCCAGCTCTTCAGGAAGAGTAGGCGTCGTGGAGCAGGTAGGCCATGCGTATACCTGACAACGGAACGGATGTGCGACTTGAAGGCGCTCGGACTTGATCCCGTCAAAACGATGCCACCCCGGAAACGACGGGGAGTGTTATCCCAGTTCGGCATAACCGCACGATGTTCGGTCCACGGCCGAGTCTCTCGCGACTCGAACTCACGCATTAGCCTCCGGTATGAGATTCGGACAGGACCGCCACGTTCAACTGTCATCCGTGACGCCGCCGCTAGGACTGATCGGGGGTTACTGGCTAGTGCGCGACGCGACAGTAGATTGGGCTGAGCGTAACTGGCGTCGAATCCATAGTTTGCTGGATCCATGGTGGAATCGCCCGCGACCAGATAGAGGTCGCCAAAACCAGCGCGTTCAGCGCATCGTCTGAACGTGTCCGTGAACTCAAGCGGGCTGGGGAGATCGCGCGGACGATAAACATAGAACAGTGGCTTGCCGTCTACGCGAATGTAGCGTGTATCGCTAAACGCGGGCACGAGGCTGCGGAAATGCGCTTCGTAGTCTGCGATGCCCGGGTAGCGTTGCTCCATAAGGATCGTCCGTTCGTCGCCGTACCAGCGGCGCGACCAGCTCTCGTTGGCCCATGCCAGCGCAAAAGGAAAGTCTGGTTCACCGCTCCGCAGCACTTCGTTGAAGGGTCGTTCGAGTAGACGGCGACCGTCGCCGAACCAATAGTGCCAGTAAACGAATCCTGTCACGCCTGACCGTCGTGCCAAATCGGCTTGAGCCTGACGTACCTCGGGCACCCTAAGGTCGTAAAAGCTTAGGTCGCCCGGCAGTTTCGGCTGGCGGTGTCCGCGGTAAAGAGGCTTGGCTCTCGCTACGTTTCGCCACTCCGTAAAGCCTGATCCCCACCACTCGTCATTCTCGGGAATGGGATGGTACTGGGGTAGGTAGAAAGCCAGAACACTTGGGCTCTGTGCGGGTGGCGCTTGGGGCGAAGTGTGCAACGTAAAGGGTTCCGATTCTCGTCCTGGGGTCATTCGTGTGTTCCATGGCTGATTGGAATATGGTCAGTGCTAGTGACTGCGGCGCGCGCCGCGGCGAAGACGTTGGGCGACCCACGCCAGCATGCACAAAGTGGGTAGGGCGCACCACTTGGCGGCCGCACAGGGTTGGGGTGTGACAGCAGCATCGCCATTTTCATCGGGCTGGCACACCTCTGACGACGGCGCCATCAGGGACGTCGCGGGTAACAACCGCTCCGGCGCCTATGGTGGCATTAGCTCCCACAGTCAATCCCTGCAGCACGACTGCACCTGCCCCAATCATCGACTTTTCTCCGATGCGAGACTCACCGGCGATGACGGCTCCGGGATTGACATTGACATAGTCTTTGAGAACGACGTCGTGGCTCACGGCAGCGTTCGCCATGACGTGAACGAATCGGCCAATGCGGGTGTTCGTCGAGAGGTCAGCACCCGGTGAGATTACGCAGCCTGGACCAATGTGGGCACTGCGGCTGACCCGTGCGGTAGGGGCCACGAGAATGGCAGCAGTGTGTCCCCGGTTGTCGAAGGCGCGGTCCAAAGACTCGCGAATCCTCGAGTCGCCGACGCCGATCGAGTAGTATGACCGTGGCCCGTGCCGCAGCCAGTCCTTACGTGTGCCTCCGTACTCCAAACCAAGAGTCCGCAGCCGGGAAAGATTAAGCGAGCTTGGTGCATCGTCGAGAATGATTAGCGACTCGAATGGTCGCGTGACGGACGCTTCGATGATATCTAAAGCGATGTCGGCTACCCTACGGCCCGCTCCGGAGGCCCCAATAATCGCGAGTACTGGCTTAGTCATTGTCTGTCCCAGCAGATCCCGTGAATGGGGGCATCGTAACGTGACCGGGCGCCGTTGTGCCCGAGCGCCGAAGCACTCGAAATACGGTTTGTAGGAGGATTGACAGGTCGAGAGTGATGGATCGGTTGTCTACGTACGTCACATCCAGCCGGAACCGGTCTTCCCAGGGAAGTTCGTTGCGGCCCGTGACCTGTGCTAAGCCGGTTATTCCAGGCCGAACCTCATGTCGGCGAGCTTGCTCGGGTGTATAGAGAGGCAGATAGTAGGTGCGCAGCGGTCGCGGGCCAACGAGACTCATGTCCCCACGAAGAACATTCCACAGTGAAGGTAGTTCGTCGAGACTTGTGGACCGAAGGAAGGCGCCGAGCGGGGTAAGGCGCGCAGCATCAGAAACCCGGCCGCGCTCAGGGTCTGGGGGCAACATGGTGCGGAATTTATAGAGCGTGAACACCTTGGCATTCGCGCCTGGCCTCTGCTGGCGAAATATTACCGGCGCGCCCAGCTTCACCCGCACGAGCACGGCGACGCCGATCTGAAGCGGCGCGGTGAGGACGAGGCCGACACTGGACAGAATGACGTCGACACCACGCTTTATGCCGTCATAGCGCGGCAGACTCATCACTGTGCCCCCTTAGCTTCGGTTCGCCTATGTAGGAAGTCCCCGATGCAGTCGGCAATACGCGCGAAGGTGGCGTCATTGTGTACGGATCCACTAGGCAGTGATAACCCGCGGGCGAACAGGTCGCTGCCCGTGCCGTTCGTATAGGCGACCGCACCGGCAAAAACTGGCTGCAGGTGCATGGGTTTCCACAGGGGGCGGGCTTCAATCCCGTGTATTGCCAAGTATTGCTGTAGATTGGCGGACGACCAGCCAGCCGCCTCCGAGTCGACCAAAATCGAGGTGAGCCAAAAGTTGTCTCGCGTAGGACCGTCGCTGTCCGCGCCGTCGGGCGCTCCAAAGATCGTAACTCCCGGGGTCGTCGCGAACAGGTCTCGGTAACGCCGTCTTGTCGCTCTCCGAAGCTCGATCATGGCATCGAGACGCCCGAGCTGGGCGCGGCCGAGTGCCGCAAGTAGGTTGGAGAGCCGATAGTTGTAGCCGACGTCGGTGTGCTCGTAGTGAATTACCGGCTGCCGTGCTTGCGTAGCGAGGTACCGAGCACGCGCGGCGAGAGCACCGTCGTCCGTCAACAGCATCCCTCCGCCCGACGTGGTCATAACCTTGTTTCCGTTGAAGGACACAATTGCAGCCTCGCCAAAGCTCCCCGCTGGTCGTCCATGGCGGCGGGCACCCAGGGATTCTGCGGCGTCGGAGAGAACGGGCACCCCTTGCTCTCGCGCGAGACTGGCGATTGCTTCGTAATTGGCGACCTTCCCGAGGAGGTCGACCGGGATGATCGCAGCCACTCGTCTGCCGCGGGTGCGCTGGTCGGAGAGAGCCTGCGCGAGCAGTTCGACGTCGATGTTGCCGGTTCGGTCGCAGTCGACGAAAACGGGCTCTGCCCCGGTGTAAGCGATGGCGTTCGCAGTCGCGGCGAAGGTCATGGAGGCAGTGATGACGATATCGCCTGGTCCCACGCCCCATGCGAGCAGTGCAAGGTGAAGCGCCGCGGTTCCGGAAGATAGAGCTACCGCGTGGGAGCGGCCGGTGTATTCAGCAACCTCTCGCTCGAAAGCATCAACTTCGGGGCCGAGGGGAGCTACCCAACCGGAGCGAAGCGCCCGCAGCACCGCGGCCTCTTCGGCGGGACCGATGTCGGGAGGTGAGAGGTAGATCCGCGCGGTCATGCTTCCCCACTCCTCTCATCGGCGGCGGCGTACGTGTGTCGCAGCGAGCTGGTCTCCACAGTTCGTTCTACGTGGCTCGGATCGATCGGGGGAACAGACACGTGTGAGACGAGGGGGTGATGTGGCCGGACGCCGTCTTCGTGCTCGCTGAACAGGTCCTCGTGGAGTTTCTCGTTTGGGCGCAGTCCAGTGAAGACGATCTCGATGTTCTGACCTGAATGGGTGACAAGGCGGCGGGCGACGTCGAGGATCTTGACTGGCTCACCCATATCGAGGACGAGTACTTCGCCGTCGCTGCCGATAGCGCCGGCCTGTATGACAAGTTCGCTGGCCTCGGGAATGGTCATGAAGTAGCGGGTGACATCAGGGTGGGTGACCGTGACGGGGCCGCCCCGGTCGATCTGCTGCCGGAAGGTGTGGAGCATCGAACCGCGGGAGCCGAGCACATTGCCGAAGCGCACGGAGAGATAGGTGCCACTCGCGTGCTGTCCGAACCAGGCGGTGAGCTGCTCGGCGAGCCGCTTCGTCTTACCGAGCACGCTGGTGGGGTTCGCTGCTTTGTCGGTGGAGATGTTGACGAACTTCTCCACCTCGAACTCCGCGGAGAGTTCGAGCAGGTTCTGGGTGCCGACGACGTTTGTCTTCCACCCCTCGTCGGGGTACTGCTCGAGCATCGGCAGGTGCTTGAGTGCTGCGGCGTGGAAGACGACCTGGGGCTGGTGCCGCTCGAAGACCTCCCGCAGCGCTTCCTTGTCGCGGATGCTCGCGAGCACCATGTCCGGAGTGTCGAGCAGTGCCTTGCCGTAAATGGACAGTTGGACACCGTGGAGGGCGGACTCGTCGCGGTCGAGCAGGATGAGCTCCGCGGGCCCGAACTTGTGGACCTGGCGTGCAAGCTCGGAGCCGATCGATCCGCCGGCCCCCGTAACGAGGACGCGCTTGTCGGTGAGGTAGGAGGCGATGGAGCCGATGTCGGTGTTGACCTGGCGGCGCCCGAGAATGTCGGCGATGTCGACTTCCTTGACGTCGCTGAGTTTGACGCGCCCACCGAGAATCTGGTTGAGCGGCGGGAGTAGCAGGAACTTCATCCCCGCTCTCTCGACGACATCAGCGACCTCGGCGATCATCGACTTGCTCGCCGCAGAGATCGCGAGGATCACCGTGGTGACGTCGCGCTCATGCGCGCGGCGGACAAGGTCTTCACGCCCGCCGAGTACCTGACGGCCGAGCAGACTGAGGTGCCGCTTCCGCGGGTCGTCGTCGAGCAGACCGACGACTCGGTACGGCGAAGACGTATCCATGTCGACAAGGCGAAGCAGTTGATACCCGGCGTCGCCCGCGCCATAGATAAGGACGTTCTCGGCATCGTCACTCGAAGGGCGCTTCGACGTAGTCCACGCGCGATAAGCCCACCGGCCCGCGGCCATGATGATGAGCGCAAAGGGAGGGGCGAGGAAGGCAATGCCCCGCGGGAACTCCGCGAGCCCGCGGATGAGGACGAAAGCGACGAGGAGTGCTAGGGCGACCACCACCATCGAGAGCAGCAGGCCGAGGCTCTCCTCGAAGCTCCCGACGCGGTACTTGCCGCGGTAGATCTTGAGCAGCGCACCGATGACGAGCTGAGTGAGGCACGCTAGTCCCATGTAGAGGAACACGGTGTTCCACTGCTCAACGCTGAGGTAGAACTCGTACCGAGTCCCGACGATCAGGCCGACGGCGATGCACCATGCAGCGCAGTCCCACAGCCCGATCAGGCTTCGTCGAACCAGAGTGGTTCCCCCGGACAAAGCGATCCTCCTCCTGGCATGCCCTAGTGCCATCTGGCGGCATGGGACTCAAGGCGGTGGTACCAGGTCCCGGAAAAGCATACGCGACACGCGTTGCCGAGCCGCCCGACCGTGACCAGTGTTACAGGAACTACGGGACGATCGCTCGTGCACAAGAGCGACCGGCTCGGCTGGCGTCCCGACTCACCTCCGGGTAACGCTTTGCGTACTCGGTGTCACAGACGGGAGGCTGGAAGCCGCCGGTCGGACCGACCTGCCGGCGGGGTTGGTGTGCTCCTCCCGACGGAATGCCTCCCCAGCGACGGGGCGGGGGACCGGCCAGACGTGTCGCTGCTGCGGTACTCGTAGGAGTAGCGGTCGCGTTCCTTGCGCTGAGCCTTGTTGAGAACGACGCCGAGCACGTGTGCGTCAACCGTCTCGAGGGCGTCGAGCGACGCGCGGAGCTGCTGCTTGTGCAGCCTGTCCGCACCGGCGACCACGAGAGTGCCGTCGGCCATCCGGCTGAGGATCGCGGCGTCCGTCACCGGGAGCAGGGGAGGGCTGTCGAGGATGATGACGTCGTACGCGGCGGCGAGCTCGGCCAGCAGTCGAGACATCGCGTCGGAACCGAGGAGCTCGCTGGGGTTCGGAGGGATGCTTCCGGAAGCGAGGATGTCGAGGCGGGTGTCCCGCCATGGCTGGACGGCGTCGGCCACCTCGACGCGCCCGATGAGCACCGTGGTGAGACCGACGCCACCTTCGAACCCGAGGTAGTCGGCGACGCTAGGAAGGCGCAGGTCGGCATCCACGAGGACGACGCGCGACCCCGCGTCGGCGAGGGACACGGCGAGGTTGATCGCCGTCGTCGTCTTGCCTTCCCCGGCGACCGATGAGGTGACGACGATCGACCTGCTGCGGTCACCGAGGTTGACGAACTGAAGGTTGGTCCGGAGCCGCCGGATCGCCTCCGCGCGATGGCTCATCGAGTCGTCGTGCATGAAGACGGGGTGGTCGCTGGCCGACTCGTCCATCGGCACCGTGGCAAGGCGAGTCGCGGTCGTGACGGCGGTGATGTCTGCCTCGGTGCGGATCTTCGTCTCGAGGACCTCGCGGAGGAGGGCGATACCCACACCGAGCACGGCGCCGAGCACCAGGCCGAGCGCAAGGTTCAGGAGGAGGTTGGGGGAGGACGGGGACTCGGGCACCTCGGCCGCGTCGAACGTCGTGGCGCGCACGGACTCCGTGCCGTCGGGGCGTTCGGGCGAGAGCCCGCCGACTGACGCAGCAAGGCCGTCGGCGACGGCATTCGCGATGTCGCGAGCCCTTTCCGGTGCGGGGTCAGTTGCGGAGATGACAAGGATCGTCGTGTCCTCGGCAACCGTGACCGTGATGGATTCGGCGAGGTCGCGGGCGTCTGTTCCTTCTCCCAACGTCTCGGCGATGGGGTCGAGAACGAGTGGCGACTCGGCTATTCGTGCGTAGGACGCCATCTGTTTCTCGGTGAACGTCGACCCCTGGGCGAGGTCGCTGACGGACTCACCGCCCTGAACCGCGAAGAAGGTCTGCGTCGTCGCCGTGTACTGGGGGGTGGCGAGCAGTGTGATGGTGGCGCCGGCCGCAATCGTGGTGAGCGCGATCACGACGACCGTGAGCCATCGGCGGCGCAGAGCGTTGAAGTAGTCCGCCAGTAACATCTCTGCCCCAGTTCTTCCTGATCGCCCGTCGGCGAATCTTCCCACAGCCTGCACGATTCTCGGACCTGTCTGTCGGCGCGCAGTCGATCTTTGTTAGCGGCGCGCGTTCCGACGCTGGGTGGTGTGGTCCCGGTATAGGTCGAACACGGTTGGACCGTCCTGCGCTGCCCGCCACGCCTCGTATGCCGCCCCGGCGGCGGTGCGTAGTGCTCCGGAATCTGCGCGCACTCGCCGCGCGTAGGCGTCGAGGGCTCGTGTCCAGGCTTGGGTCGTCGATGGAGCGACGACGACCCCGCCCCCTGCATCCAGCACGTCGGTCCACGGGGTTGCGGCCGACGTGAGGACCGGGCAAGACGTGGATAAGGCCTCCGCGATGACGTGCCCGAAGTTCTCGCCGTGAGTTGGTAGGACGAAGGCGTCATACGCGCCCAGCGTGGGTCGAACAGCCTCCGGCCGGATAGGCCCGAGAAAGCGGACGCGGATGTGCTCAGGCAACTGTCGGGCGAGTGCACTGCACATCGCGACGTACTCGGGATCTTCCTCGGAGCCATACACATCGAAGTCCAACGGTTCCACCACGGCCGCCAGGGCCCGCAGCGCGACGTCGAGCCCCTTCTTCGGCACGATGCGCGAGACGAAGGTGAAGCGAGGAGTCGGGTGAACGGAGGGTTCGGGATCGCCCGCTTCACGTGGAAGATCCGTCTCGTTCGGACGGACCAGGACGAGGCCGGCGCTTGGAATTGCCTGCCGGATCTCGCTCGCCTCCAGCTCGCTTGAGGCATGCCAGACAGTCGCTGCATCGAACTTCATAAGACGGGCGACCGCCAGGAAGATGCGCTTCTTGCGAGCCTTGAACTGCAGCGCTCCCGGACTGAGCTCGCCGCGGGGCGCAACGATAAGGGGAACCGCGCCCCACCACTTCAAGCGATGGAGGAGGCGAGGGACAAGGGAGAACGTGAGACTGAAGTACGAGTTGAGGTAAACGACGTCGGGTTTGCGACGTCTCAGTGCTTGCAGGGCTGACCAGTAGGCCCGACCGCGGCCGACGGTGGCGTAGTAGACGTCAACGGACTCGTCCGTTGCCCACTCGTCGTGCGGCACCGCCAGCGTCGTGGGCTGGCCGAGGTCGCGGTTGCTGGTGAGGACCAGCACCTCGTGCCGCTTCGACGCAGCCCGGCTGAGGGCATACACCGTCCGGATGGGGCCACCCCCCAGGTAGGCCGGCGGATATCCCGGAGCGATGATCCCGACCCTCACTGCGCCCGGACCTCGGTCGAAGGGCGGCGTAGCTCGCGCGTACTGGCCCGCGGGCGGGTGCCGGTTGGCTCGGGTGCAGTCCGAGCGATCAGCAGCCAGGTTCCTGCGAAGAGGAGGAGGAAGGGGCTGGACGGAGAGAGCAGCCACCCCTCGAAGACACTGTGGACCAACGCTGCCGCGGCGAACACGGTAGCCCGTCCGTTGACGAGGCTTGCCCGGAAGATGAGGACTCCTTGAAGAGCGACGCACAGGAATCCGAGGAGGCCACCGTTGCTGAGGGCCCGGAACGGCGACGAGGCGATGATCGCGGACTCGTTGCCGAGTCCGATCCCCCACAGTGGGCTTGATCGGAAGTCGTCCAGGGCGGCGTCGAGAGAGTTCGACCGCGAATCGGTCGTTCGCAACAGTCCCTCGAGTGGAACGCCCGGAACATCAAGCCGTGTGAGCAGGATCGCGGCGAGCACGACTGCGGCGCCCAGCGCTCCCACCAGGCCGTACCGCTTGCGCCGCAGCAACTCGAACAGCCCGACGAGGACGAGAGCAAGTGCGCTTGCGCGGCTCGCGGTCCAGATGAGCGCGATCGCCGATAGTGCGAGGCACGGGCGCGACCAGCGGCTCGGGACGAGGATGGCAGTCGCACCGAGCAGGAAGGCGATGAAGCCGAGGCTGTTCGCGTTCTCGAGCAACCCGCGCAGCCGTTCCCCCTCGATGCCGAGGTCCGGGCGCAGGAGACCGAAGACGAGGGAGCCGCCGACGGTGAGGGACAAACCGAGGAAGAGGCCGCGCTGGAGGTCGGGCGGTGCGAGGTGTCCGCCCGTGGAGACGATGAGGATGACCGGCAGGCCAAGAGCGGCGAGGTATAGGGCGAACTCAGGCCACTGGCCATGCGGGGCCGTCGCGACGAGCACGTACACGGCCAGCGGAGCGCAGATCGACAGGGCCAAGCGCCCGGCGAGCCTTGGCGACCCTGTCCCCTCTGTGAGTGGTGTGGTCAGCGCAGCGAGCGCGATAAGTGCGACACCCGCGGGGCGGGCGGCGACGCCGGTCAACGGACCGGCGAGGACACCGGCCGAGGATGCGATGAGAACAGCCCCCAGTCCATACAGCAGCGGCACCCGGGTCCGTGGGTGGTTGAACAGGAGCGCCGCCCAGACCGCGGCAGCCACGACGGCGACCACGGGGTAGAAGCTGGTCATCCGATCACCTTGTCCACGAGCCAGGGTGGGTTCGTGCGAACCCCGTCCAGCAGAAACCGCCGCAAGTATGACGCGACCGCCTGCGGAGAGATGCTGGCACGCGACCAGTCCCTGATCCGGCGACGCCGATCGGTGGACGCCGGTTCGACGGTCAGCTCCTCATTGACTGCCATCGTCAGCGACGAGACGTCCCCGGAGCGGAAGACCCGTCCCCTGTCCGAGTCCGCGACGAGCAGGGAGGAGCCGGCGCCGTCGCTCACGACCGCCGGCGTGCCCACCATGAGGGCCTCATTTGTCACGGCACCCCACCCGTCGTACCGGCTCGGCAGGACGAGCAGGTCGGATCGGGCGACCAGCTCGCGGACGGCGGTGTTCTCGAGGCGGTCGATGACGCGTACGCAGTCAGCCATGCCGAGCTGAGAAGCAGCCTGGAGTACCTCGCTCCGAAGCCTGCCCGACCCCACCAGGGTGAGGCGGACGGCGTCGAGCGATGACATCGCCTGGAGAAGGAGGAGCGGGTTCTTGTGCTCCTCCAGACTGCCCACGAACGCGACCTCGCGGATGTCCGTTGCCTCCGGGCCCGTCGGTCCGTCGTATTCCGACACGGAGTAGATGAACTGTGCGACCCGCTCGGCTGGGATCCCGGCCGAGGTGAACTGGGACGCCGCAAGCCGACCCATGGCGAGGACGCTGTCGACGTGCCGCCTCCACCGCAGTGCTCGCCCCGTGAAACGCACGCGACGCAAGGTGCCCCGGGCACCGCGGGGGTCCCAGGACTCAGTCATGACCGAGAGGTGACCGCGAGGTCCGGATGCCAACGTACGAAAGGCAGTGCTGACCCCTTGGTTCGACCCGAGTCCGGTGAAGACGTGCGCGTGGTCCAACCTCGCCGTCTCGGCCAGGGACCGGATGGAGCTGAGGTCGTCCGTGACGCAGATCGTTGCGGCGCCGTAGTCCGGTGGCTGCCAGCCCATGATGCGGCGTGCGGGGTTGGACGCATTGGGAACCACCACCCTGACCCGGAGCCCGTCGGCAGCCAGCGCGGCCATGAGCGGTGCCTGATGGATCGACGCCGAGTTCTGCCAGAATGTGAGGTCATACCTTTCGCGCATGGAGCCTCCTCAACAGCACCGCTCCAGCGACCGCGGCGCCGACGGTGCCGACGGCAGTCACGACGAAGGAGGAAGGCTCGACGACCAGCGCAGCGATGCCGACGGCTCCCAGAGCGACGGTCGTCACAACGACGCGCAGAGGGCGCCTCGTGCCGGGGGCGACGAGAAGTGCGTACGTTCCGCGGAGCACCACCACGCCGGCAGCCGCTCCCGTTAGCCCGAACTGGAGGGCGAGGTAGGCCATGAGTGCCGTGCCGACGACGGCGGCGGCGAGGGTGCGGCGGGAGAGCGAGGCGACCTCGAGCCGGAACTGATGCTCCCAGCTGGTTGTGGTCGCCAGCGACGCGACCGCCGTCGCGACGATCAGCACGGGCAGCAGCCGGAAGTCGCGCAGCCCTTCAGCCACCGCCAGCCGCGCGAGCCAGTAGTCGCCGGCACTCGTGACCGCTAGGACAGCGGCGCACGTCGTGACGATGAGCAGTGCTGTGTCGACCAGCGCGGTATGGACGTCCTCCTGCCTGCCGGCGTCCCAGGCGTGTCGCAGACGAGGGTAGGCGACAGTGGTGAGGAGTCCCAGGGCGGAGCCGCTCGTGAGAGCGGCCAGCTGGAACGTCGCGGCGAAGCGGCCGACGGCGTCGGGCGCCTCGATGACGGGCAGAACGAGGAGCACCGCGGTGCCCATGAGGGTGACAGCGGCTGAGGTGACGGCCAGCTGGATGCCGAAGCCCAACCGCCATGGGCGTTGCCCTGGAGCTGTGCGCCGCGGGATGAGCCGTGGGCCGGTGAGGAGTGCAGCGACACCGCAGGCCGCGCCGGCCACCGCCAGAGACACGTCGGCGTCGCCGGTCGTGGCGACCAGCGCGACGAGCACCGCTGTTCGCACGACAGTGCTCGTCGTGAGTGAGCCGGCATAGGACCACGGTTTTAGCCAACCGAGCCACGCGGTGGCAACGAACCGGCTCGCCGTCACACCGAAGCCCCAACCGGCGATGGCGAGCGCGTACTGCCAGCTGCCGCCGAACAGGTAACCGCCGACGATGAGGACGCCGGCGATGACGGCGACGGTGCCGTAGGTCCGTTTGGCCGCGTAGGCGTAGTTCGACCGGTCGCCAGGGTTACCCGGGAACCGTTGGAGCGCCAGCGTGTGGACGTCGGTGAACACGTTGAAGTACGTGGCGACGGCGATCGCGACGGCGAGCTTGCCGTAGTCGCCGGGTTCGAGCAGGCGGGTGAGGATCGGGAGCTGGACGGCAGCTGCGACCAGCGCTGTGAGGCGCGCGGACGTTACGGCTGCCGCTGACGTCAGTGCGTGGCCCGACCGTCCTGTGGTTCTCACGTCGCCCTGTTTCCGCATCCGCGCGCCTACCGACGGGTGCCTGACCGTTGATGGTGCGTGGCCACGGTCGAGCGGATGAAGTTGACGACGCGGCGCGAACTGTCAGCGACGTCGTACTCGGCCGGCGCAGCGGGATGGCCCGCGCCGGCGAACTGGTCGAGTACCAGCTGGACGGCGTCGACGACGTCGGAGGGGTTGAGCCCGGTGGCAATGATGGCACCGGTGTCGAGAGCCTCGGGACGTTCGATGGCGTCACGGATCGTGACGGCGGGGAAGCCGAGGATCGCCGACTCCTCGGCGATCGTGCCTGAGTCCGAGACGACGCAGCGGGCGCTCTGCTGGAGCGCGATGTAGTCATGAAAGCCCAGGGGCTCATGGAGCCGGATGTGCTCCCCGAGCTCCAGCCGGTGCTCCTCGATGCGCTTCCGGGTCCGAGGGTGGGTCGAGACGAGGACCGGGACGTCCAGCGCGCGGCCGACAGCGCTGAGCGAGTCCAGCACTCCCCGGAGCCGGTCCGACGTGTCGACGTTCTCCTCGCGGTGTGCGCTCGCGAGAACGTACTCGCCGGCGCGAAGGCCTAGACGCCCGAGGGCGCCGCTCTCGGCGGACCGTTGTGCATAGTGCTCGAGCACCTCCCTCATCGGCGAGCCCATGAGCATGACCCGAGACGGGTGGAGGCCCTCGGCCAGCAGGTTGCGGCGCGAGTGCTCGGTGTACACGAGGTTGTAGTCGGCCACGTGGTCCACGACGTGACGGTTGATCTCCTCCGGCACGTTCGGGTCGAAGGACCGGTTGCCGGCCTCCAGGTGGTAGACCGGGACCTTGAGGCGGCGTGCCATCAGCGCAGAGATGCAGCTGTTGGTGTCTCCGAGGACGACCATCGCGTCGGGACGCTCCGCGAGGAGCACCCGTTCGGTGCCGCGGAGGACGTCTCCGAGGACCGCTCCCAGGGATGAGGTGTCCGCGTCGAGCACGTGGTCGGGCCGCCGGATGCCCAGGTCGTCGAAGAAGATTCCGTTCAGGGTGTAGTCGTAGTTCTGTCCGGTGTGAACGAGGACGTGGTCCGCGTGCGACTCGAACGCAGCGATGACCCGGGAGAGCCGAATGATCTCCGGCCGCGTCCCAACGACCGTCATGATCTTCAGGCGGCCAGCCATCACACGTCCTCGGGATAGGTGTCGGGGTCGTCCGGGTCGAAGAGCTCGTTCGCCCAGAAGATCGTCGTGAGCTCACCGTCGCCGGTGTTGGTGATGCTGTGCGCCCACAGTGTCGGCATGTCGACGGCGACGGGTTCCTCCCCCGTCACATCGACATGCAGCACCTTGTCGGTGAGCACTCGACGCAGGGAGATTCGGGCCTTTCCCGAGACGACGACGAACCGCTCGATCTTACGGAGGTGAAGGTGCTGACCGCGCGTCACCCCCGGGCGCGTCGTCGAGAAGAAGCTCTGGCCCTCACTGCCGTGCGCGCGGACGGTCTCGACAAGCGCTCCGCGCGCATCGGCCCGTCGCACCAGCGGGATGGGGAGGTTGTCGGAGGCCATCGCGGCGCGGAGGGTGTTGAAGAGGTCCGTCTCCAGCGGGTTGCCGAGCGGTGGGATGTCCCCGGTGCGGTACCGGGTGTGCTGCGCGTGGAGTGTGCCCAGGACATCGCCCACGGTGGTGAGCGTCCCGCGGGGCCGCACCGTCTCGGTCGTTCCCATCGCAGCGTTGATGATCGACTGTGCCGCGTCCTGGGCGTGGAGAAGCTCGATCTCCCGGTCCGCGATGTCGGGCGTCTCGCCTCGGATGACCGATGCGACGAAGGTGGCGACGAAGGAGTTGTAGGCCGGTTTTCCGTGCTCTCCGAAGAGGTTGGGCAGCGCGACGTCGGCAAAGCGGGAGCCTGTGTCTGACGCCGCCTGGGCGAGGATCGCGGCGGCACCGTGCTTGCCTGCGCCGTATGAGGTGCTCTCGCCAGCCCTGACGGAGTTGGCGAAGACGATTGCCGGCCGGTGCTGGCTACCACGGACCGCGGCAGCGACGTCCTCGGCGAGCCGGACGTTGCCGTCCAGCACCTCGCGGTCCGTCCCCCGGTTGACCCCGGCGAGGTGAAGGATGACGTCGGCGTCCCGCACGAGTCCGGGCAGGTCCGACCATCCCGCTCGGCCGACCGGGACGACGGCGTGTGGCGTGCGGGCCCGCAGGCGCGCTCGGGTGTGCCAGCCGAGGAAGCCGTCGGCACCGGTGACGACAATCCGCATCAAGCGAGCGCCTTCGCGGCGACCGTCCGGAGCGTCGGCAGTGCGTGAGTCCCGAGGAGTGCGCGAATCTCCGGGAGAGTGCGGATGAGGTCGATCGTCTGCGCGAGCGACAGTCGCTCGGTGTTCTCCGAGGTGTAGTCGTCGAGCCGAGCGGTCGCACGCTCGCCCTGGTCGAAGTAGAGCTCGTAGTTGAGCGAGCGGGCGTCCAGCGGGACCCGGAAGTACTCGCCCTGGTCGTAAGCGCCAACGATCTCCTCCCTGGTGAGCAGCGTCTCGTGGAGCTTCTCGCCGTGACGCGTGCCGATGATCTGGAGCTCGGGGTGGTCGTTGCCCATGATCGCCGCGGCGGCGCGCGCGATCGTCTCGACGGTGCTGGCCGGCGCCTTGCGGACGAAGAGGTCACCGGGCTCGGCGTGGAGGAACGCGTGGTGGACCAGGTCGACCGACTGGTCGAGGGACATGAGGAAGCGGGTCATCCGTGGTTCGGTGACGCTCAGCGCACGGCCCTCCCGTGCCTGCTGGACGAAGAGCGGGATGACCGATCCCCGGGAGTACATGACGTTCCCGTACCGAGTGACCGAGACGACGGTCCGCGACTTCGGGTTGTTGCGGGCGAACGCCTGCGCCGTCTTCTCCATGAGCGCCTTGGACATGCCCATGGCATTGACCGGGTACACGGCCTTGTCCGTGCTCAGGCACACGACGGAGCGGGCGCCTGCTCGGGCCGCTGCCTCGATCACGTTGTAGCTGCCCTGGACGTTGGTCTTCACGGCCTGCTCCGGGAAGAACTCACACGAAGGCACCTGCTTCAGTGCGGCGGCGTGGAAGACGAAGTCCGCTCCGGTCATCGCGCGCTCGACGCTCTGGGAGTCACGGACATCGCCGAGGAAGAACCGGAGTCGAGGGTCGTCGATGCGGCGGCGCATGTCGTCCTGCTTCGCCTCGTCGCGGCTGAGCACGTGGATCGTGGCGACGTCCTTCCCCAGCAGGTCCTTGACCATCGTCGAGCCGAACGATCCTGTCCCGCCGGTGATGACCACCGTGGAACCGCTGAGCCCCGTCATCGTCGCACTCCTCGCCGGTTGTGACGGGCCGACTCGAGAACCTCGCGAAGGCGAGCGAGGTTGCGCTCCCGGCCCATGTGCTCGTCGTAGTGCTGGCGAGCCTTGGCTCCACGCTGTGCCAGCTCTGCTCTCGACGTTGCGCCGACGCGTTCCAGCGCCTCCTGTATCGCGGCGACATCCCCGGGAGGTGCCGCCCAGCCGCTGCCGGACTCCTCAGCAACGCGCGCGACGTCTCCGGACGCGATCGCCAGGAGCGGCATGCCAGCGACGAGGATCCCTTGGACCTTGCTCGGCATCGTGTAGGAGAAGAGGGGATCCGTCCCGAGGGACGCAACCTGGACGTCGAACCGCCGTTGAAGGTCGTCAAGCTGCTCCTTGTCCACCCGGCCGAGGAAGTGGACGTTGGTTGCGTCGATCGCCTGCGCCAGCTCGCGGAGCCGTGGCTTGTCCGTTCCGTCACCGATGAGGCTCAGCTCCACGGTAGGGCAGGCCGCAGCGGCGCGGATCAGGGACTCGAGGCCCTGCGCCGGACCGTGGTTGCCGGCGTAGAGCACGCGGACCGGCCCTGTGTGGTCGTCGTCGGAGCGTAGGGGGGCCGGCGCATCGGCTTCGTCCTGCCAGTTGTAGACGAGGGTGAGCTTGTCGCGTGGAACGCCGCGGTCGACGAGCACGTCAACCATGCCGGGCGAGATCACACAGATGTGTGACGCGTGCCGGTAGAGCGCCCGGCACATGAGGTCGAGCAAGCCCCTGGCACGCGTGATGAGGGCGTTGCCGTAGCCGGTCGCGAACACGGAGTCGGGCCAGAGATCCTGGATGAGCAGGACGTACGGCGTGCCGTGGAGGAATCGGCCGACGAGTGCCGGTAGGCCAGCAGTCGCGGGCGACGAGTAGACAAGCGCCACGTCAGCGGACCGCAGGGCCCGCTGGCCGAGCAGGGCGGAGGAAACTGCCCAGCTCAGGTAGTTAGCCATCCGTCCGAGCACCGAGGTGGAGTGGTTCGGGTACTCCGGGGTGCGGAGAATGGAAATGCCGTCGCGCACCTCGCGGGTCGGCCGGCTGGCCCGGTACCCGGTCATCACGCGACCCACGGGGTAGTGCGGCATGCCGGTGAGAACCTCGACACCAAGGCCGGAGTCCCGCAGCGAGTGCGCGATTCTCTGTCCAGTCCTCGCGGGCTCCGGCGGGTACCACTGGGTGATGACGAGGCAGGCTGTTCGCGTAGCGCTCCCCGCTGCGGCGCGGGGCGCGAACCTCGCCGAGACTAGTGCTGGTGCGGTGATCATAGAGTTTCTTCCATCTGGAAGGCCGGCTCGCGACGATGCGGCCGGACGTCGTGATGTGACACCTCGCCCGAACGTAGCAGTCGCTCAAGCTCCTGCGGTTCGAACGAGGGCACGATGACATGGGAGATCAGGGGATGGTGCGTGCGGACGCCCTGCTCATCGGCGGTGAACAGCTCTTCGTGCAACTTTTCGTTGGGGCGCAGCCCGGTGAAGATGACGTCGATGTCCCGTCCGGAGCGTGCGATGAGCCGACGAGCCACCGAGAGGATCCGCACCGGCTCGCCCATGTCGAGGACGAGGACCTCTCTGTCGCTCCCGATGGCGCCTGCCTGGATGACGAGCTCGCACGCCTCCGGAATCGTCATGAAGTACCGGGTGACCTCTGGATGGGTCACGGTGACGGGTCCACCCCGCGCGATCTGCTGGCGGAATGTGTGGAGCACGGAGCCGCGGGAGCCAAGGACGTTCCCGAAACGTACGGACAGGTACGTCCCTGTGGCGTTGTCGCCGTACCAGGCCGTGAGCTGCTCGCCCAGTCTCTTGGTCTTGCCGAGAACGCTCGTGGGGTTGGCAGCCTTGTCGGTCGAGACGTTGACGAACTTCTCGACGCCCCACTCGGCGGAGAGCTCGAGGAGGTTGTGCGTCCCGATGACGTTGGTCTTCCACCCCTCGTCGGGGTACTGCTCGAGGAGGGGGAGATGCTTGAGCGCGGCCGCGTGAAAGACGACCTGGGGGCGATGCCGCTCGAAGACTTGACGCAACGCCTCCTTGTCCCGGATGCACGCCAGAACGATGTCGGGAGTATCCAGCAGGGCGGTCCCGTACAAGGACAGCTGAACTCCGTGGAGTGCTGACTCGTCACGGTCCAGGAGGACGAGCTCGGCCGGCGCGAAGCGGTTCACCTGGCGGGCCACCTCCGAGCCGATCGAACCGCCCGCGCCGGTGACGAGAATCCGCTTCCCGGAAAGGTAGTCCGCGATCCCTGCGACGTCGGTGTCCAGCGGGTCACGGCCCAGTACATCGCCGATGCCGAGCCGTTCGACGTCATTCCGCTTTGTCCGGTCGGCGTACCAGGCGGCGCAGGCCGACAGCACTATGAGGCTTCGACGAGTCAGGGTTTTGCGAGTCACAGCGAACCTCCCTCCGTTGGCTCCGGCGCCTGAGTGGCGAGGATCTGTGCCCGGAGGCCCCGCCGACTGGAGCATAAGGTCCGGGCGTACGGAGCCCGCGGGCGGTAGCCGGTATGGAGCACCCGCCGCTCCGTGGCACGTCCTCGTCGAGGGTGAGACGTGGTGCGCGGATCGGGTCGCGCGAGGCACGACGGGGACCAACGCGTCGCCCGAGGCCGCTGAGAAGTGGAGGTGAACCCTTCCCTAGGACTGTTCGTGGACGTCGGCCTGATCTGCGCTGTAACGCCGCATTCTCGGGTCGAGCACCACGTGCGCGGCTCGTGACAGCGGCACCTCACCCCGGCTCACCCCCGTGAGCCCACGGCCGGTCACCCTGCGTCGCTCCCAGGGTCACCCTGCTGTCGTCCTCGCAACCGGCCAGGTCGGAGGGTGGAGCCAGTGGGCCGAACCGTCGTGATTCCGGCCCTGGACGCGTCCCGGGCCATTCCGGTCACCGGGTTCACCGCCGTATGTCGTCTGCCGGCGATTCTCGAAAGCACGCCAGAGGCGTTGCGAACCTTACGCAGACGTCAGTGCACCCGGCAACTGGTTGTCCGGCGAGATCGGCTGAACGCTCGCTCCCACGTTTCCTGGGGCGCCTACCGAGAGTGGTTCGCCACCGTTTCGCCAATTTCACCCTTGGTCACCCGAGGGTGATCGCCGTCTCACCCCACGTGCGTGCAGCGCTCCATCCCGGCTCATCTCGGGTCACAGGTTGGTGACGACGATGGCGATGTTTGTCTTGTGATGCGTCGCAAAGACGCTGCGCAGCCGGGCGGCGAAGCGGTCCGGCACCCCTCCAGGACAAAGAGACGGACCCGCTATGCACGCCACCTCCACGCCACGTGGTCCTGCGCGCCTTCGCCGCAGCCATGACGGCAGCCCTTCACCATCCCGCGCCTCGAGTGGGGCACGCCGCGCTCTGCTCGCGGTCATCACGAACGCCGCGAGTTGAGAGGAACGTTGATGTCCCCCCGAGCTGAAACATCACGGAAGCAGCGGAGCATCCGCCGCAGGAACGGGATGGTCGCGTCGACGGCCGCTCTGGCGATGGTGCTGACCACGTCCGCGGGGGCGATGTCCGCCCTCGCCATGCCGCTCGACGAGGTCCCCGCAGACACCACCGCGTGGGCGACGTCCCCGTACTCGCCCCTCGAGCCGGCTGCGATCGCGGCTCCGGGCAACACGCTCGCGCTCGACTTCGACGGCACGCAGGGCGGGCTCCACGCCGCCGGCGACGTCGACACCGGCTTCACCATGGTGCAGCCCTCGAGCGCTGACGCGACCTACTACGTGCCGGAGAACCTCACCGTCGCCGACGGCGCACTCACGATCACCCCGACTCCCGGGATCGCGCACGCGAAGGCCGGTCTTGCGACCGGCGACGTCAACAAGCAGGACAACACCCTCGGCGTCGGCCTGGACGCCGCCGACGGTGGCCTGCACCTGACGACAACCTTCGACAGCCCCGCGGGCGCGTTCGGCTTCGCCCAGGGCGGCCTGTGGTTCGGCGCCGACGACGACAACTACGTCAAGCTTGCTGTCATCGGCAGCGGCAGCGCCACCAACACCTCGCCCCGGCAGGTTCAGCTTTCCCGAGAGATGAACGGCGCGGTCCCCAGCCCCACGGCTGAGCAGCGCACTGTGAACACGACCCAGGCAGCGCTCGGCGCGGGCCCCGTGACTCTCTCCCTCGACATCAACAGCGTCGCGCAGACGATCACCGGCTCCTACCAGGTCGGCGACGGGGAGATCCAGTCGGTGGGCACGCTGCCGCTACCGGACTCCCTCGTCGACGGCAGCCTCCTTGCGAGTAGCACGCCGATTCCGGACGTCACGTCCTTCGGTGGGCTCTTCACCACGAAGCGCAACATGACCGTCTCGGCGCCGCTGAGCTACTCCTTCGAGAACTTCGAGGTGAGCGAGTTCGACACGACGCCCCCTGAGGCGCCCACCGGCCTGCAGGCAGTGGGCAGCCCCTCGGCGGTCGACCTGACCTGGGACGCCTCGGACGTGTCGTCCGACGTCGCGGGCTACCGCGTCTACCGCGGCACGTCGAGCCCGGTCGCGACCAGCGGCAACGGCCTGAGCGGTGCCGCCAGCCTCACCACGCCGGAGTTCACCGACACCACCGGCTTCATCGGCCAGACCTACCACTACGCCGTCGTCGCCGTCGACGACACTGGTAACCCTTCGGCGCCCGCCGAGGTCGAGGCGACGGTCCCCGCCGTCGACGGTGAGCCGGTCGCCAAGATCAACTTCCAGACCGACGAGATCGAACCGCCGGCCGGCTACACCGCTGACACGGGTCTCGCCTACGCAGCGGAGCGCGGTTTCGGCTGGATCGCAGCCGATGACGGCGCACCCCTCGACAACACGGGCAATGCTCGTCTGCGCACCGGAGCAGGCATCACGTCCGACCTGCGTCTGGCGACGATCACCCACATGGACATCCCGAACGGCACCATCGAGGAGGTTGTCTGGGAGTACGAGCTGGCCAACGGCACCTACACGGTGGTTGCAGCGGTCGGTGACGGGGCGAACGTTGACAGCACCCACGTCGTCCGCGCCGAGGGCACACCCATCGTCGACGGGTTCGTCGGGAGCTCCGCACGCCAGTTCGACGAAGCGGTCGGCACCGTTGAGGTGACCGACGGCGTGCTCACCATCGACCAGGTGGGCGGGGAGAACACCAAGCTCGCGTACGTCGAGATCTACGCCGAGGACGAGGTGGTCGCGGTTCCCGCGGCACCCACCGACGTCGCCGCCGCCGTCGTCGACGGCACTGGTGTTCTCGTCGAGTGGACGGCCAGTGAGGGCGCGGACGGCTACGACGTGCTGCGCGCGGCGGATGCCGAGGCGCTCGCCACGGCGACCCCGATCAACGCCGAGCCGGTGACCGGCACCGAGTACCTCGACGAGTCCGTCGAGGCCGGCGAGACCTACGTCTACGCGGTGGTCGCCACGAACGGCAGCGGCCCGTCGCCGGCGTCCGAGTCGGTCTCCGTGGAGATCCCGGCGGCCCCGACCGCACCCGCTGCGCCGGCCGATCTGGCCGGAGCGGCCACCGGCACCGGGGTCGAGCTCTCCTGGACCGCGTCCGAGGGCGCGACGAGCTACGACGTCTACCGTTCCGCGGACGAGGGCACCGTCACCGACGGTGACCCCCTCGCCACGGTCACCGAGGCGACCTACGTCGACGAGACCGTCGAGGCGGGGACGACCTACTTCTACGCCGTCGTCGCCGTGAACGAGACAGGGGACTCCTCGGCCTCCGTGGTCGAGGTCGCCGTGCCGGCCGACGAGCCGCAGGCACCGGCCGCCCCCGTCGGTGTCACCGGCACCGTGCAGTCCGACGGTACGATCTCGCTGACCTGGGACGCGTCCGCGGGTGCCGATGGCTACAACGTGTACCGCGGCATCGGCGCTCCGGCGCAGGCCACTAACGAACCGATCAACGGTTCGACGCTCATCACGACGACAGCCCTTGTCGACAGCGATGTGGAGCCTGGAACGACGTACCACTACCTCGTCGTTGCCGTCGGCGCAGGGGGCTCAACCCCCGCGGCCGCCCAGGTGACCGTCGAGGTTCCGCCCGCCACACCGGCGTGTGCTCCGGGTGAGTGGGCTGCGGAGTACTTCGATGGGCGTGAGCTGGCGGGTGATGTGGTCTCCCGTGAGTGCCT